>LCPF01000001.1:0-174996 GCA_001003475.1 Candidatus Jorgensenbacteria bacterium GW2011_GWA1_48_11
GACCACCGCCGGATTCCTGACTCTTGCCAATTTCCTCGCCCGAAAAGCCGGATCCGTGAAAACCCGCGCCACCTCCATTAAGGTCGCCGGTTCATTCGCCGCGTCTTCCATCAGGAGCAAAAGGGCGTTCCTCATGTATTGCTCGAACATCGGGCCCATCGTCTCCTGGGCAAAAAGCTTGTTAAAAATGCTCTGCATCTCGTTCACGATGAAAGTCTTTTCCTCGGGCCGGTTCGGATCGTATTCGATCATGTTCAGGCCCAGTGGACGATTCAGATCCGACGGATCGAAAATGATCACGTCGCCCACCCTGCGCTCCGGTATCAGCCCCAAAATATCTTCGATAAAATCACCGTGCGGATCCAGAACCGCGACGCCCTTGCCTCGCTTGATGTCGTCCAAAGCCATATTGGTCAAAAGATTGGATTTGCCGGTGCCGGTTTGACCGATCATATAAGCGTGACGCCGCCGGTCGTCGTCGGTAATCCTTATCTCCTTGATTTGCCCCCGATAGACGCTCTCTCCGATCAAAACGCCGTCGCCCGCCAAATCCGCTGGCGGCGGCGCTTCTTTCGCTTTCGGGGCTTTAATTTTCGGCATTTCCGTGAAAACAGTCGGCAAATGGAAAAGACTTGCCAACTCGCCGCTCGTCAAGACCATCGCTTCTTCGTCAACGAAACGGCGGAAAGAAAAATTATGGACCAAATTCTGCAAATTTTTCGGCCTGACGACCTTAAATTCGTTGCGGTTCGGCGCCGCAAATTGGGAAAAACCCGCCAAAATCCCTTCCAGGATCGAATCGGCCTGATACTGGCTGGGTCCCGAAGTGACTATTCTTACATTCACTTCAAAGAGAGGCTTGCTGAGTTTATTGCCGACCGCCTTGATCGCTTCTTCGTCCAAGACCTTTTCGGTTTCCCCGTCTTTCTTGTCCTTGGTTTGAAACGCTTCCGTTATGTCCGACACGGAAACCGAAAAATTTGTATTTAAAACGTCTTTCAGCTTCCAACCCTTTTTTAAATTCTGTAGAGCCGAGCGAATCTCTTTTTTGACGCGTGGTTTTGCCGGCCGGGCTACAACCTGCAAGGCGCCGCCTTCGCCGACTTCGTTGATCTTGGCCAAGCCGCCCAAGATCGGCAAAAAAGTATCGGCATTCACTTCTTCATAAGTCCGAACGGGTAAAACAAAACGGTCCCTTTGCCCCACGAAAGCGCCGCCGGCCCGGCCGGAAGAATTAAAAACATTGTAATCTTCGGCCGGTTCGACTTGCCCGTCAGGCCACAAAGACTGAATCTGGCGGCTAAGGGCTTCCCCCAAATAGTCCGGCACAGCCGCATAAAAATGGATTTCTTCGCCGACGTAGGGAACGGCCGCTTCGAGAACGAAGGGTTTTTTGAAGGCCGCGAGAGTGCTGAAGAGCTGTTCCGAAACGTTGATTTCCTGCTTGATTTCCCGGCCCTCCCGTTTGCCGCGCGGCAAACGGATCAGAAAAAGTTTTAATTGAAGCTCGCTCAAAAACCTTTTTCTTCTCGCCTGCCGCCAAAAAAAATAAAAAGCCCCGACGGCCGCAACAATGAGGATTATAAGAAAAAGGGCGGTCATGAATTATTTTAAAACGCCTCGTTTCTTGAGTTCAGGCAGGAGCTTGTCCACGAGGGCGTCATGAAAAGCGTCTTCGATGAAAGGCGACTGCTTCTTTGCTTCCCGGACGGCTTTTTCGAGATTTTCCCGGAAAACCAAATCCACCAACTTCTCGACTTCCAGCTTCACCTTGGGATCACTCACCTGCAAATAACTGGGCAGGGCCGGGTTTGAAACAGTATCTTCCGTTACCGGCGGTCTCGCCGGCGTCTGGGCGGCGGCGAAGGATCGAATTGATTGCTTCACCAAATCTCTTTCCGGCAAGTCATCAACCGCCATCCGTTCTCTTTGCTCCTTGATTTCCGCTGTAAGGCGAGCCAGGTCTTTTTCCAAAGATTCCTGGAAATTTTTGATGCGCACCATTTGTCCTCATTATAAAACAAAAGGCTTTAAATGCGAAAAAGCAATTCTTGTTTTTCTGGTAATTTTAGGAATTGCCGCACCCAATCAGCCGCGGTTATCCCCCGCCTCATTGGCTAATAAACTAGGGCGTCAGGTCCAAAATCTGAATTGAGCCGGGATTCGATTGTCCGTCGATGTTCGTACCGGTCGAATAGCCCCTCCCGGGCGACGTAAAAGGCCCGTCCTGGCCGGCCCCGCCGGTCCAATCAGACTGATTAAAAACCTGGTTTTGCCAGCGGGTTATGTAATTGGACAATTTTAACTGGGGCGAACCGGTATTATTCGGCAGCCAGCTCGTGTAAACGCTTATTTTTTGAGTCGAGGGATCGTTAATGGAGCCGCCGCCGCAAGGCGCAACGCCGCTGATGGAACTCGAAGAATTATTGGTTCGGCAAACGTTTTCCACGGTAAAGTAACGGATGAAAGCGGTGCTTCGGTATAAATTGCCGACTTCGGCCGCAGAAAGAGCGCTGTTGTAAATTCGAGCGTCATCAATGTAGCCGGCCCAGCCCCGAGCAACGCCATTGCCGCCGATGCGAATACCGACATTCGAATGGGATTGGCCGGTCGGGTAGTCCGATCTACTGCCTAAAAGCTGGCCGTCAATCCAAATTTCCATGACATTGGAACGGATAATCCCCACTGCATGATGCCAATTATTGTCGACGAAGGTTGTGCCCGCGCTGACAGACGGCGTCCCTGAGGCGTTATTATCCTTGAAAATAGCGCCATTGCTGAAAGTCCCGAATTCAAGCCAGTTGATGGTGCTATTCATCCAATAATTCCAATCGCTCGCGGTCTGACCGCCCCCCTTGAACCAGACGGATGCAGTGACGTCGTTACTATAACTACTCGTGGCCGGCGCATTGACATAAGTGCTGGTACCGTCAAAAAGCAAACAATAACCGATCTGACAGCCGGAAGTAGTCCTGACCGGCCCGTTCGTAAGCGTGCCGGTTTTGTTATCACCCGTCGAGTCGTAAGCTGTGGTGCTGGTCGCCTCGTCAAACTTCCACTCACCAACGAGACCGCTCGTCACGTCGTTATCAAGCATCCCCTCCTGGCCTTGAACCGAGAAAAGGGCGGTGCCCGAAGCGTTCAAAAAATACTGGGTGGACGTGCCCTTGATAAGCCCGTAAATATTCTGCCAATTGCCGCTTGACCAAGAACTGACCTTATCGAACAAACCCCCGGCCAATTGGCCGCCTTTCTGGTAATTCTGGCTCGAGGCCGAGGAACGAAGCATAAAGGTGATGCCTAAAGAAGCGGCGCCAATCAAAACCGCGCCAAGCCCCAAACCAATCATGATTTCCACAAGCGACTGACCAGAGCGACAATTGACAACTGATAATTGACAATTATTTTTTTTCTGTTTTGGCATTTATTAATTTAATTGTTATGTGTCAAATATTAATGGTTAATTGTTACTTGAGGTCATTATACAAATTTAAAATCTCCGTAGAGGTTAAAGCACGGTTATATATACGAACCTCATCTATTGTGCCCTGAAATTGACGTGCGGTTGTTTCCGCGCCAATAACAACCAAGGTCGGTGAAATTCCAACGCCAGTTACAGAAGTGGTGCTTGCCAACAAACCATTTATGTACTGATTGATATTAGACCCGTCCCAAACACAAACAAGATGCGACCATTGATTTAAAGGAACAGAATTATTAGAGGTTGTGTGATAACCAGCGGGAGTTGTACCATACCAATAGCAACTCAAAGCATTAACCGAATCATTAAAACTCAAATAATAGGCCGGTGAGGAAAGCCCTTGAATTATCGTGCTCATCGTATCCGAACCGCCATTCCCGGTAGGATAGACCCAAGCAGAAAGAGTAAGGGTGGCTCTTGAACTAAGACTGGTCGAGGTTGAAATTAAAACCCTCTGAAAAGACGGGGTATTGAAACTCAGACAACTACCGGCTTTACAGTTCGAGCCGGAAATCCAAACAGTGCCAGACGCACTGCCAAAATTTCCCATACCCGAAGCGTCATAGGTAGTTGTCGCTACGCCTTCGTCCAAATGCCAGTAGCCGATCAAGCCGTTTTCCTGCCGCGTGGTAATAGTGCCCTGGGAGCGCAAAATAATGTCGCCGACCAAACCGTCCTCTTTGCCCGTCACGAGCGAAATTATTTTATTGACCCCTAACTGACCAGTAATCGGGCTGAAAATCTCGTCAACGCTGAAACCGTTCCCCGGCTCGCCGAACTGGGTGCCGTTGCTCAAATAAAACGTTCTGTCAACGGAGCTTGTCGCATAGCTCGTGCCGCTGAAGGTCTGATAGGTATCCGCACTGCTGCTCGTCGCGTTCGTGAGGCGGATCCCCCACCGCAAGCCGCTTTGCTGAGAAACAGAACGGTTCTGAACGTCATGAAGAACGGCTGCGACCTGATTCGCCGAATTGACGAGAATTTGCTTGTTTCGGTAATTAGTAACATTTATAAAGCCGGCCACCGAAACGATCACCACGATAGCGACCACGACCAGTAATTCGATGAGAGTAAAGCCTGCCGATTTTTCCCAAGAGCGAAGCGACTGTTTGAAAAATCGAGCACCGAGCACATAAATGAGAAATTTTGGCCTACTGTTTTTATCTTTCATAAAAAACAAATATAAAATTTAATTTCGTATTCTTTTTGTTGATTATGTGCTCGGTTAAAGTTTGGCAGTCAAAAACCTTTTTTCTGCGGCTCAAATTTTTGAGCCAAGCCTTTAAAATTGCGTCGTTAACTGGTAAATGGGGATGATGATGGCCAAAGCAATGAGACCGATAATCGCGCCGATGAAAAGCAGCATCACCGGTTCCAGAAAAGAAACCAAAGTCTTCAAGGAACTGTCTATTTCGCTCGTATAAAAATCCGCGAGGGTGGCAAGTACTTCTTCGATATGGCCGGCTTTTTCAGAAATCGCCATCAGGTTCACGACGGTCTTGGGGAAAAACGGCTCTTTTTTGAAAGCCTCGCCGATCGTAAGCCCCTTGGCCAATCCTTCCTGGGAAATCCTCATGAGCGCTTCCTGCAATTCCGGATTGCCGACGGCCTGGGCCGTAATTTCGAGTCCGGTCGTGATCGGCATGCCGGCCTTGATCAAGGACGAAAGGGTGGCGGCGAATCTCTGCAGGGCGATCTTTCTGATTACGTCTTTAATGATTGGAATTTCGCCGACCAAACTCGAAACGAGCTTTCTGAAAATGACGGACTGGCGATAAGCGAATAAAAAACCGATCAGGGCCAATATAAATAGCCCCAGCAAATAAAAGCCGATCTGGCCGAAAAATAAGCCGACGCTGAAAACGACCCGGGAAAAAGTGGGCGGCTGGAAACCGGATTCCAAAAATACCTTGGCGATCTTGGGCAGTGCGAAAGTCACCAAAAATATCAGGATTAAAATTGACATCGCCAAAAGTAAAATCGGATAAATGAGGGCGCCTCGCGTCTGGTCCCGCAAAGCCTTCTCCTTGCTTAAAGAAGTGGTTAGGTTTTCAAAAACCGCCTCCAGATCGCCTGAGGCCTCGCCGGCCTTGATCAAATTAACGTAAACTTGGCTGAAGATTCTCGGATATTTCGCGAAGGTGGCGTAAAAGGGCTGGCCTTTTTCCAAATTGGAACGTATTTCGAGAAGCAACGATTTCATCGCCGGCTTGGCGAAATCCTCGATCAAAATATTGATCGCTTGGAGAAGCCCCGTGCCGATCTTGAGCATCAACGCCAGATATTTGGAAAGGAAAATCTGATCGGTCAAATTGATCCGGCCCTTGAAAATGCGCAATTCGAGACGGTTCTTCTGGATCGGTTTTACGGAAACCGGCCTTAGGGCATGGGCCGTCAAAAATTGCAAAACCTCGGCAATGTCTTTGGCGTCTATGTCTCCTTCCGCCAATTTGCCGTCGGCCTGTGAAGCGATGAAATGATACTGCATCCCTCACCCTTCGAAGATTACGCTTCTTATGAAGCGGTCTTCCAAGACTAACGACCGTTTATTGAATTGTTTTATCTTATTGCTAAACATGATTTTTATTGATTTGACTAAGCTTCCTATCTTCGAAGGGTGAGGGATTACTCCCGAATAACCCTGAATAACTCCTCAATGGTCGTAAGGCCCCGTTCGACTTTCTTCAACCCGTCTTCGAACATCATTGTCATGCCCTGCGAACGTCCTAATTTCACCAAATTATCCAGATTGAAATCGGGACTAATAATTAACTTTCTCACCTCCTCGGTGATGTTCAAAACCTCAAAAATGCCGATGCGGTCGAAATACCCGGTATGATTGCAGGCGGCGCAACCCCGGCCGCGATAAAAAGTCTTGGGTACTTTCAAATTGGCGGGATTCACGCCCGGATTCGCCTCCTGAAGCTGCTTATAAATGCTTTCGATCACGCCTTTTTCCGGCACGTAAGATTCGATGCAGTCCAAATGGATCCTTCTCGCCAAACGTTGGGCAGAGACGACGTTCACGACGGCGGCCACCAAAAAAGGCGGAATGGCCATATCGATCAGCCTCGGCACGGCGGTCGGCGCGTCGGTTGTGTGAAGCGAGGAGAGGACCAGATGGCCAGTCAGGGCCGCTTGAACGGAGATGTTGGCGGTCTCGGCGTCGCGAATTTCGCCGACCATAATCACGTTCGGATCCTGCCGCAGGATCGAGCGCAGCCCGGCCGCAAAAGTGATGCCGGCCGCCACATTCACCTGCATTTGGTTCGCGTAACGCATGTCGTATTCAATCGGGTCTTCTACGGAAACGATGTTCACCTCCGGCCGGTTCAAAATGTTCATCACGGAATAAAGCGTCGTGGTTTTGCCGGCGCCAGTCGGCCCGCAAACAAGAATCATGCCGTAAGCCTTGGCCACCGCTTCCTGAATCATCTTTATGGTTTCATCGAACATACCCAATTCCTGGAAAGAAAGGGGTTTTTGGGCGGCCGAAAGAAGACGCATCTCAATCTTTTCGCCGTAAAAAGTCGGAATAACGGAAACGCGGATATCGATCATGTTGTCGCCGATCTTGTAGCGGAAGCGGCCGTCTTGGGGATGGGTATGCTCATCAACCCTCAAATTCGAAAGGATTTTTATTCTCGCGACGATCGCCGGGTGGATTTCTTTGGGCATGCGGATGATTTCGTGCAAAATGCCGTCCACTCGGAAACGCACCAAAATGCCGTCGTCCAAAACCTCAAAGTGGATGTCGGAGGCCCGGGAAGAAACGGCGTAAGAAAGAAGGTTATCAACGATTGCCACGATCGGCAGTTCGGCCGCCGATTCCTCAAGGCCCTTGGCCTTGGAACGCAGCGATTCCCGGATGCTGTCTTCAATGATTTTTTTGAAATCCTGGGTCGCCTGCTTCTGATAAAGCATGAAGCCGCGGTTCAAATCATCGTCGGTCGCGAGATACGGCTTGATCGGGCCGCCCAAACGCAAAGCCAGAAAATCAATGGTCTCCAAATCGGTCGGGTCTTCCATCGCCACCCTGAAACGGCCATCCGGTTCCTTGCCGAAAACAATGGATCGCCTCTTGCGGGCGATGTCTTCGGGTAAAAGCTTCAAAGCGGTTTCGTCGATATTGATGACGCCCAGATTTATCCTTTCCGAGCCGATGTTTCGGGCGACCAAAATCAGGAAATAATCCTTGTTGATCAAGCCCTCGGAAATCAGGATGTCGATCGGGCTTTGTTTTTTACGCTGGGCCTCAACCACGACCGAATCGAAAATTTCCGGCGAAATAATGCCCGAGGTGACGAGGATTTCCTTAAGCTTGGCTGGCGGGAGCGTTATCATCTGAGATAATTATAACAGAAAATCCCTCGCTACATTGGGAGGTTTTTACCGGCTAAAAAGCAGTATCGCTTCCTTTTATTGGGTTAGGCTGTTTCCAACTTCGTAAACGTTGGTGTTGTCGCCGCCGTCGGCATTGGTCACACTCGAGCTGCTCGTGTTGTATTTCGTGCTTTCCATATAAGCGTCAATTTCGTAATAGGTGGAGCCGCCGTTGCCGCAGGCGTAAGAATAAGCACAAACGATATTGCCGGCCGAGCCGCAGGCTGTCGTGTCGTTCGCCGGATCAATGGGCTCTCTAGGCAAAGGCGAACCGCTCGAGATCAAACCGAAATTCACGTCCACCCAGCCGCCGCCGGTCACGGCCCCCGTGCTTGTCGTGTTGCAACCGCTCGAATGATTGGTAAAAGGACTGGTGGTCGTAGCCGTGCATCTCGGATTTCCAGTAGAAGGGCAGGCCGTAATGGTTCCCAGGTTCGGCGTGGAAACGTCGGCCAGATATAGCGCAAGAGCGCTGTTTAAGGCCGCCAGGTCGGAAATTCTTGTCGAGTCCCGGCCCTGTTTCAATAACTGGGCCGGGTTCAGGACCAAAACCACGGCGGTCGCCAAAACCGCGAGAATCGCTATCACGACCAGAAGCTCAATCAGAGTAAAACCCCGCTGCATTGATACTACTAATTGTAGCACTCTTTAAAGATTGAGAGCGGGCGCGTTGCCTGTTTCAAACCAAGCGGTAGAACTGGCGTTTTTATCACCGCCATCCTTGCTCTCAACGTCGCTGCCGCCGTTAGACGAGAACTTAACGCTTTCCATGTTCGTATCGAGTTCGTAGATGTAATTCGGCGAAGAACCGGTGTTCACGCAGGCATAAGCATAGTAATAAGTGTCGTTGTTCACAGGATCAATCGGTTCCCTAGCCAAGGGCGAACCATTCGAGATGTCGGTTAAGTCCACGTCGACCCAGCCCGTCCCCGAAACGGCGGTTGATGTCGCGACCGAACAGGTCGCGCGCGTCGTAAAGGGGCTGGCGCCGCTGTTGTTCGCTGTACACCTCGCGACCGTTGCCGAACAAACGCCCAATGACGGCGATGTGACGTCAGCCAAATAAAGCGCAAGAGCGCTGTTTAAGGCCGCCAGGTCGGAAATTCTGTTGGCGTCGCGGCTCTGCTTTATGAGTTCCGCGGGATTTAGGACTAAAATAACGGCGGTGGCCAACACCGCCAAAATCGCAATCACGATCAAAAGCTCAATGAGCGTGAACCCCGTACCAAAACAAGAATTAGCATTCTTTCGAAGCCGGCTTTTTATTGAGAAATCTTTTATTTTCCAAAAAGTCATATTACGGAATTAAAACCAAGGAATGCCCAAGCTTCGCAATCCTTGTTTTGGTAACGGGGTGAACCCTCTCTTCATTCATTTAATTATAACATTCCCGAAAATCAGAGCGACAGATTGCTGCCGATCTCGTACCAGGTGCTCAAAATGCCGCCGTCTTTGGTATTCGATTCGACGTCGCCGCCGCCACTCGTCGTATACTTCGTGCTTTCCATATTGGCCATCAACTTATAAACGCCGGTGGTCGATGAGGCCTTGAAAACATACTGGCAATAGCTTGTGTTAGCGGCCGTGCTCGCGCAGTTCGTAGAACCGTTATTGGGATCGAGCGGCAATCTCGGCAAGGGCGAACCGCTCGAGATGGAAGAAAAATTCACGTTCACCCAGCCGGTGCTGGTCACCGAGGTGGAAGAAATAAGAGAACAAGTGGTAGTGGCAGTATCGGTCGTGTGGGGGGTGCCGTAGCTCGCAATGTAAGAGCAGGTTGTAGTCGCGGTCCAAGTCGTATTGCCGTCGGCAACATACAAAGCCAGGGCGCTGTTTAAGGCCGCCAGGTCGGAAATTCTTGTCGAGTCCCGGCCCTGTTTCAAAAGCTCGGCCGGATTCAGGACTAAAACCACGGCGGTCGCCAAAACCGCGAGAATCGCTATCACAACCAGGAGTTCAATCAGAGTAAAACCTTTGGTCATTATTTATACGGTAATTATAGCACAATTGCAGCCGGCGGTAATCAGGCTTTGGAC
Organism: Candidatus Jorgensenbacteria bacterium GW2011_GWA1_48_11; assembly: GCA_001003475.1. GTDB lineage: Bacteria > Patescibacteriota > Minisyncoccia > UBA6257 > GWB1-50-10 > GWA1-48-11. Next base: position 9,901 of record LCPF01000001.1, read on the forward strand.
AAAAAATCTTTTATTTGCCCGACCAATTCTTCGATTGAAAGCTTCGCCTTCACGAAATAGCCGATCGCCCCGAGCACCTGCCCTTTCTCGATGTCGCTTTCCTGGCCTAAATTGGAAACGATCACGATCGGCGCCGACTGCACCGAGGGGTCGTCCTTGAGTTTTTCCATGAGCTCGAAGCCGGAAATCTTCGGCAAAATGATGTCCAAAAGGATGAGGTCCGGCTTATTGGTTTTCAAAAAATTCAGCGCTTCCTCGCCGTCATGGACCGGACTGACCTCGAAATTCTCCTTTTCCAGTCTTTGCTTCAAGAGATTCGCCAAAAGCGGCTCGTCCTCGACTAAAAGAATTTTTTTAGGAATATCGGCCATTGGAATAATTATATCACACAAAACCGTCCTATCGTCTCTCCGAAAAACAAAATACTCTCATAATTTTTCGGTCGGTTCCGAAAAAATTTAGGAGAGTATTTTGCTTAAAAACTTTTTTAGTTGTCCCAAGACGAAGCTTGCGCTTCACCAGCCGAAACTTGAGGCTTCTCGGCCAATACCTTCCGCCTTTAGGGCGGATCGACGCGAACTTCTGAAGGGACAAACTAACGGCTGTTAGATTATATTCAGAGTTTTAATTTAATAGATCCACGAGCAGCTTCCGCTACCCGTGCCTTGTTACGACTTAACCCGTGTCACCGAGCTTGAACTGATCCGCTAAAAGCAGACTTCATCCACTCCCGGCTCCCTTGGTTTGACGGGCGGTGAGTACAGGACTCGAGAACGTATTCACCGCGGCCTGCTGATCCGCGATTACTAGCGATTCCGACTTCATGACGGCAAGTTGCAGCCGTCAATCTGAACTGAGGTCGATTTTCTGGGATTAGCTCCGCCTTACGGCTTGGCAACCCTTTGTATCAACCATTGTAGTATGTGTGTAGCCCAGGGCATCAAAGGGCCATGCGGATTTGACGTCATCCTCACCTTCCTCTGTCTATACGACAGCAGTCTCTTCTGACACTTGTAACAGAAGACAAGGGTTGCGCATGTTACCCCATTTAAGGGAGCGCCTCACGGCACATGCTGACGGCAACCATGCAGCACCTGTCCTGACGTCCTTGTGAGAAAGTTCTCCTTTCGGAAAACCGTCGTCAGAATTTCAAGCCCTGGTAAGGTTTCTCGTTTACCGTCGAATTAAACCACATACTCCACCGCTTGTGCGAGTCCCCGTCTATTCCTTTGAGTTTTAGTCTTGCGACCGTACTTCCCAGGCGGCAAACTTAACGCGTTAGCTACGCCACTCCGAGGGTCGATACTCGAAACAGCTAGTTTGCATCGTTTAGGGCGTGGACTACAAGGGTATCTAATCCTTTTTGCTCCCCACGCTTTCGCGCCTCAGGGTCAAGAGAGTCCCAGCAGAATGCCTTCGCCTTTGGTGTTCCGCACGATATCAACGGATTTCACCCCTACACCGTGCGTTCCATCTGCCCCTAACTCCTTCTAGTCTCGCAGTTTTTTTGGCGAAGCCAGGGTTAAGCCCTGACATTTGACCAAAAACTTGCGAAACCCCCTACGCGCCCTTTACGCCCAATAAATCCGGATAACGCTTGTGGCCTTCGTATTACCGCGGCTGCTGGCACGAAGTTTGCAGCCACTTATTCCTGCCGTACTATCAATCTTGCGACTTTCTCCGGCAGAAAAGCAGTTTACGCCCCGAAGGGGTTCATCCTGCACGCGGCGTCGCTCCATCAGGCTTTCGCCCATTGTGGAATATTCTCGACTGCTGCCTCCCGTAGGAGTACGCACCGTGTCTCAGTTGCGTCGTTGGGGAACAGGCTCTCACCTCCCCTACTGGTCATAGCCTTGGTGGGCCATTACCTCACCAACAAGCTGATCAGACCTAAGCCGCTCCCAGAGCCCCTTGCGGGATTTACTCGTAAGAGACCATCGGGAATTAGCCAACCTTTCGGCTAGTTATGCCCGTCTCTGGGGTACGTACTAGGGTGTTACTAACTCGTTCGCCACTATGCAATCTTGATGTAATCGCAATTGCACCGTTCGACTTGCATGCCTTATCCACGCCGCCAGCGTTCATCCTGGACCAGGATCAAATCCTCTAAAAATAGCATTCAAGCTCTCAACGGATTCGACAACGCTCACCGTGGTGAGTTTATCGAAACCATTGAGGAGCTCAAATGATTTGGGACAACTAAAAAAGTTTTTAATTGTTTACTTCACTTAATTTGGGTGGAATATAAGTGCTTTCTAAGCACTGTTTTTTAAATTGCGTTCGGAGCCATCGCCTAAGAACAAAACATCCCTCGTGAATCTCCTTTTCTTCGGAAACTCACGACGGATGTTTTAATCGAAAACTCAGGATGTTTAATTTTTAAGTCTCATACCCGCCTATCATGATATTGTCAGTATATAAAACCCCTGAGGTTTGTCAATCCCCACGCGAATTCTTATTTTGCAGGGGCAACCCGAAAAAACTTGCCTAAATCTGGCCTTTTATTTACAATAATCAGGTTATGAAACAAGACCCCACACCAAAGCTACGCGTTGGTACGGGGCAGGCATTCATCCTAAAAATATGAAGAAAGATATACACCCTCAATACTATCCAAAAGCTAAAGTGGAGTGCGCCTGCGGCAATCATTTCACGGTTGGCGCGACGAGCCCCGAAATCAAAGTGGACATCTGCTCCAACTGCCATCCTTTTTATACCGGCGCCAAGGATCTGATCGACACGGCCGGCCGGGTCGAGAAATTCAAAGCCCGTCGAGCCAAGGCTTCGGCTACGCCCCGCAAAACGAAAAAAGTTAGGGTTAAAAAATCAAAATAAAATGGAACTGCAGGTCAAAGCCAGAACCGTCTTGGGCAAAAAGGTCCGCGCCCTCCGCGCCGCCGGCATCATTCCGGCCGAAATCTTCGGCCGCGGCCTTGAAAACCGCCACGTCGAAGTTTCGGAAAAAGACTTCACGAAACTTTACAAAACGGCTGGCGAACACACCGTCATCACGGCCGTGACCGATAAGGGCGAAAAAATCCCGGTTTTGGTCTCCGCGATCAACCGCGACCACTTCACGGGAAAATTCCTCTCGATCGACTTCCACCAGATCCGAATGGACGAAAAAATCCAAACAAAGATCCCGATCCGCTTCATAGGCGAAGCGCCGGCCGTCAAGAGCGGCCTCGTCATCGTCAAGGTCATTGAGGAAGTCGAAGTCGAATCCCTGCCCGGAAAAATCCCCTCCCACCTCGAAATTGCCCTGGACAAGATGGCGGAAATCGGCCAAAGCATTCACGTGAACGATCTCAAGGTACCGGTGGGCGTAAAAATACTCTCGCCGGCGGGCATGGTCGTCGTGACCGTTACGGAAAAGACCAAAGAAGAAGTGGAAGCGCCGAAAGCCGCGGCCGAAGCCGCTCCCGGCGAAACGACGGCCCCGAGCGAAGCGCCGGCCGAGCCCAAGCCCGAAACAGCCGGCCCCGAAAAGAAATAAAACGACTTCCCTGCTTTTATCGCGGGGTTTTGATTAACGAAAATCGCTTTCTTTACGTTATAATCTAAGAAGGGTGTTTATGAAAGAAAAACTTTCGAAATTTTTTCTTGTTGCCTTTTTGGCCCTTGGCTTTTTCGGCACGGCGGCTTTGGGTTTGGCCGAAACCGCTTCTTCCACGGCCGAAAACGCCTCGAGCACCACAATTTCCTCGGCCGACGCCCAGCGGGCGGCTCTCGAGGCCCAATTGGCGGATCTTGAAAAGCAGATCGACGAAAACCAGAAAACCATCAATGATTACCAAAAACAGGGCAAAACCCTCCAGGGCCAAATCAATGCCTTGAACGCCCAAATCACCAAAGCCAATCTTCAGATCAAGGCCGTTAACTTGAGCCTGACCGAACTCAATCAGAATATCTCGAACACCCAGGCCCAAATCAACAAGACGGAAAATAACATCGACACGCACAAAGACGCCATTACCCGTCTTTTGCAGGCGCTCTACGAAAGCGACCAGCAAAACATGGTTTCCATCGTCCTCGCCAACAAAAACCTCTCCGATTTTTTCAGCAGCGTGAACAATCTCACTCTTGCCCAGACAAATCTAAGGCAGACCCTGGATGAGATCGTAAAACTGCGGCAGGATCTCTTAAGTCAAAAACAGGAATTATCGCAGGAAAAAACCGATACCGAAAACCTGAAAGCGATCCAGGTCGCCCAGCAGCAAAATCTCAAAGCGACCCAAAACCAAAAATCCAGCCTCCTTAAAGAAACAAAAGGGAAAGAATCGAATTATCAGAAAATTCTGGCCCAAAATAAGGCGACGGCCGCCCAAATCCGCACGCGCATCTTCGAGCTCATCGGCGGCGGCGAACTGACCTTCGCCAAGGCTTACGATTACGCCAAACTTGCTTCGGGCGCGACCGGCGTCCGGCCGGCTTTCCTCCTGTCGATTTTGAGCCGGGAATCGCTCCTGGGAAAAAACGTCGGCCGCTGTTCCTATAAAACGGCAATGAACCCGACGCGCGATACCCCGATCTTCCTGGCTCTCCTCGCCAGCTTGAACATTGATCCCTCTTCCCAACTGGCTTATGTTTCCTGCGCCAATGCCCATGGCGCCTACGGCGGCGCCATGGGGCCCGCCCAATTCATCCCTTCCACCTGGAAGCTTTACGCCGACGAAATTTCAAAAGTCACCGGCAACAAACCGGCTAACCCCTGGAACAATTCCGACGCTTTTGTGGCGACCGGCCTCTATATCCAGGACTTGCTTGGCTCCCAAAGCTGCAAAAGCTATGCCGCCGCCAATCAGAATGTCCTGCCCTATCAAAGCCTCCTCGAACGCTGCGCCGCGGCCAAGTACTACGCCGGCGGCAACTGGTACACTTACCGTCTCTGGTATGGTCAGCCGGTCGTTGATAAGGCCAATCAGTTCGAACAGGATATCGCCGTCTTAACTGGCGCGAACTCTTAAAAGTTATTCTCAAAGAAGGCCTTTACTATCGATTCCAGATTGCCTTCTAAGACCTTTTCGATATTGTGAAACCCCTGCACTAAAACTCCGCTTTAGTGCGGGACTCCGCTCGCTTTAGCTCGCTTCGCTTTTTGCAAATGCCTGCACGATAGGGTCTAGAGTGCCCTCAAGAATTTTTTCTATGTTATGAAACTTTTTGCCGAGCCGGTGGTCGGTAATCCGATCTTCCGGGAAATTGTAGGTTCGGATTTTTTCCGACCGCTCGCCCGTGCCGATCTGGGCTTTTCGGATGTCGCCGACCGAGCCCACGGCCTGCTCTTTCTGGATCTCGAAAAGCTTGGCCCGCAGGATTTCCATAGCCTTCTCGCGGTTGGCGTGCTGGAACCGTTCCGTGCGCGAAGAAACGACGATGCCCGTCGGCTTATGGAGAACCCTCACCGCGGTTTCCACCTTGTTCACGTTCTGGCCACCCGGGCCGCCGGCCCGGGAAAAAGTCACTTCCAAATCGCTGTCCCTAATTTCCACCTGTCTGGCCTCGACGACCGGCAGAACCGCCACCGATGCGGTCGAAGTATGCACCCGGCCTTGCCTTTCGGTCACTGGCACTCTCTGGACCCGGTGCACGCCCGATTCTTGTTTTAAAGCATCATAAACTTCCGGTCCCGACACTTCGGCAATTAGGGTTTTATAGCCGCGGGCGCCGGATTCGCTCGCGTCCAAAATAAAAAATTTCCAGCCGCGCCGGGACGAATATTTCTGGTACATCCGCGCGAGGTCGCCCGCGAAAAGCGAGGCCTCATCCCCGCCTGTCCCGGCCCTGATTTCCAAGATAATTTTATTGATGCCTTGTTCCATGCCAAGTATTTAATCCCAAAATTGGCGCAAACGCAATCTTTATAACTTTCCGAACAACCTTAATTTCTCCTCCACCACATTTTCCATTACTTTCAAATCCTCGGGCATCACAAAAAATACTACACCGATTAGCGGTTACGCTTATTCTTTGCCAAACTGGCTTTTTCTCCTCTTTAATTCCTGCTCGGCGCGAGAAAGATCGTAGCCTTTTCTAGACTCTATATTTGATTCAATGTTTCTTCGCTCCAATATTTCCTGCTCATCGGGATACTTTGCCATTGCCGCCAAGGTTTCTTCGATTTTCTTTCTAGAATCCTCCGAACCGTCAAAATAAGAAATGTCTCTGGCGCCCGCTTGCCTAAGCTTACCCCCTAATTTATGTTTTTTATCCCAAAACTCTTCGTCCTTTCGCCGCATCTCTTTAAATTCCTGTCTGGCTCCTTCCAACTGATCTTCTAAAACGTCTATCTCCGTCTGAAGTTTAGCTTTTCTGCCCCTCAAGGAAGCCCAAAAGCCTGTTTGCCGCCACTCCCGCTTTTTTGATTCAACGTCTACCTCAAGCTGCCTAATGGTTTTTTCCTTAGCGGCTATCTCTTGCCATAATTTCTTTTGCTCTTCATCAATCCTCTTCCATTCCTCGGCCTCCGGACCAAAGACAATATTACGAATAGCCCTTATTCTTATTTCTGTTTCTCTCCTTAACTTTTCAATTTTTTTAGGCAACTCCTCAAGCTCGCGTTGAAGAGATTGTATACTGTATTTTCTCCCGCTATCGAGGGTTTCTTCGCTTTTCCGAACTTTTGATTCCGCGTCTTTAATATATCCTTCCCTTGCCTCCTCTTGAATTTTCGCAACATACTCCGTGTCCATAAGTGCTTCTTCATAATGCCTAGTCGCAAAACGATCTTCGGTCCGTTTTAACGCTTTAAATTTCTTACTAACTTCATAAAAATCAAAACGCGTCTTAGAACCATATTTATCTTTATCGAGACCAAAATGTTCAGCTAATTCTCCTAATTCCTCGGCGATTCTTCTCTCCCGCGGCAATAGTTCTTCTTTCTTTTCTGGATAAGGCAACGGCAACGCTTCCACGTCGGGCACATAGTTACCTATAGCAAGATTGATATAAACATCTCGCATTTTTTCCATTGTCTCCTTTCTTTTTGCTTCAGAAATGTCCGGCGCCTCAAGTTCAAAAAGAAGCTTCATTAATTTGCTTTGGTTACTTATAAAATTATCCGCCATCATTGAGGGAGTAGTTGGGCGGTTTGTAAAAGGATTTTTAAAATATCCTAGAAGGCCGTTCGCTTCTTGGGATAACGAGGGTAGATCCTTGATGTCTTCCGGCTTTCTAGCGAAAATGGCGGTTTCGTAGACTACTTTCACTTCTTTGCGAAGATCCTCAATCCCATCCTGTTCGTGAATCAAACCCATCGCTCTATCCAAAAGGGCGGTCTCGTATAAATCTTCGGCTAATTCCGGGTTAACCGCGGGGTCTTCGATAATGCTTAAAGCTTTCTGCTGCAATGCTTCTATTTCTTCGAAATGGGTTATTTTTAATCCGGCCAATTTTTCTATTTCTTCTTGAAGTTTCGTAACAGCGACCCCAACAGACTGCGCCATTTCCGGATGGGCCTGAATTATTTTTTCCGCTTCTTTGATTTGCGCCTCGAGACTGGACCGTGTTTCCTCGAGAAACCTGATTGCTTCTTTTCTTCTCAATTGTTCCCGCCGCAAATCCTCAAAGTCCAGCACGCGTTCTCCGGCTTTAGTTTTCCTCTGTTTTTGGCGTTCTTTCTCTTGCTCTGCTTCTTCTCTTTCCCGCCGCGCTTTCTCCGCGTCAAGATTCGCCGCCTCCCTTTTCAAGGATTCCAGAATTTCTTGAGGATTATTTTCACCTTTCTCGAAATTCATATTTTTCTAATTTTACCAACTTTTTATGGAAAAAGTCAAGTCTCTCCCATTTTTATAAAGAATGGGTTTTATTGAACAACCTTAATTTCTCCTCCACCACTCTTTCCATTACTTTCAAATCCTCGGGCATTAGTTTGTAGGGCGCGACTTCTTCGGGATTGTCTCTCAACGATTCTTCCAAACCCTGGCGCCAGGCCACTCTTAATTCCGTGGAAATGTGAATCAGTGAAATGCCTGCTTTAATCGCCGCCAAAAAATCCTCATCCGTGTTGCCGGAGCCGCCGTGGAGTACGAGCGGGATCTTGACCGCCCGTTTTATCTCGCGGATCCTCCCGATGTCCAATCTCGGTTCCGGAGCGTTCGCGAACATCCCGTGGATGTTCCCGACAGCCGGCGCGAGCATGTCCACGCCGGTTTCCTCGACGAAGCGCGTCGCCTCTTCCGGCTTGGTCAAATCTTCCGGGTTTATGGCCACGCCTTTGGGAATTTCACGCCTCACTTCCGAAGAACTGCCAATATATCCTAATTCTCCCTCCACCAAAATCTCCGGGTTTATCCCTTTCGCGATTCTCACCGCTTCCCTTGTCAGTTTTATATTTTCTTCCAACGCTTCTTTTCCGCCGTCAAAAAGAATGGCGTCATATCCCGCCTCCGCCGCAATTTTCACGCTCGCCAAGGAATGGGTGTGGTCGGCGTTCAAGAACAAGCGATAACCGCCTTTTGCGTGTTCTTTGTTGTAACTCGCTATGAGATCGACGGCGTGATGAACCCCCAAATAATCGCGTTCGCCCTCGGAGGTGCCGATGACGACCGGCACGTCGAGTTTCGCGGCCGCGTGGGAAATCGCTTTCAGTTGCTCCAGATTGGAAATATTAAAATGCCCCACCGCCACACCTTTTTTCTCGGCAGCTTTGATAACTTCCAACAAATTCATATCTATATTTTATCACAACAAAGCCAAATATATTCCTTCGCTCATGCGCTTCCACTCGCTAAAATGAACTTCGCTCTTCCTCAAGCGTCACGGAATTCAGCAAGCTTAACCTCAAGGCGCTTCGGGATTCAAACAATGCTGAATTCCTACGCTTTCCGTCATTGCTCAGTAATTTTTACGCTCGTTCCGGCAATATTCGCTCAAAAATATATTTAACTTTTTCATAAAAACTTCTTTCCTTTCCGAGAAAGCCTGTTCGGAGGGATAGCTATAAATTACCGAAACGAACGAGAGGAAAGCCGGAACTGACCCGCTGGGAATTCCGGAAGGCTGCCCGAAACGAGCGAGGATAATTTATCTAGACCGGAGATTTCGGCTTTTGAGGAAAGGAAAGAAGTTTCCGATCTCAAAATCTAATCACGCCTTTATCGAAATTCTCGATCAAAAGTTTCTCCATTGCTTCCTCGCCTCCCACATATTCTTTGAAAATCTCCGTCCACATGCTCTCCCGCTGGTGGTAATTGAAAGACTCTTCCTTGCCTTCCATGAAAGAAACCAGGGACATGGCGTTGTCCTCCAAATCAAAGCTCACTACCTGCTCGTTGTTCTCGGCGCAAACGCAACCGACCCAATCAAGGCCATGCCAAAGCTTCAGGTCCAAATGCGCTTCGGGCGCTTCAAAAGTCGTGAGGTCGTGCTCGCCCCTCGCCCAATGCATTGATTCGGGATTCACCCGCGGCATGAACAAGCGCGGGTCATTGGGATTCACCTTCCAAAGATACTGCTGAACGATCAGCCACTCGCCCGGTTCAGACTTGTAGATTTCTGGCACGTCGCCGCGCAAGAACATCTTCAGTTTTTCGGCGAAATCCGGCGCCGCTGAATAATGCCGGAATAATTTCGAATAAAATTCGATTTCGTGGAAATAATGCAGCAGCAGGGCGAAATCCCGCAGGAATTTCCCGGGAATGTTCTCGCGGATCGGATTCAGGAAAATCACGCCGAATTCCTTGAGATGGCTCACGTTATGATGCTTCTTGGCGACGAATTTTTCCGAAACAGTTTTCCATTCCGGCCCCAGCACTTTTATCTCGATTTCCCGATCTTCGAAATCCTTAGCCGTAAAACCGCTGTAAGCGGCTTCGAAGGTCTGGTGCATCCACTCGTCGGATTCCGTGAACCGCAAAGCGCTCATGAGCTCGGTTACGTCGTGGCGCTTCAAAGCCTCGCCGACCGTTCCTACTTTCAGGTATTTCAAAAGTTCTTCCGGTTTCCCTTTTTCCAATATTTCCGCCGCCAATTCTTTCTTTAGAAAAAAACCCGGGCCGCACTTGGCTATTTTTTTGGCCAGCTTAGACGCTTTATCGAATTCGGTCTTGCCTGGCATCTCCTCCACGAAAGTCATCAAATGCTTTTCGTGCCCCAGGATCGTCTGCCGCAAAATGCTCCGGATGTGCGGCGCCGACCGATTGGCGCTGTTCAAAATATCCAGGGTTCGGCTCACGGTTTCGGCGTTCATGGCCGCCACTTTTTCCATGACGCCCGTCTTCCCGCCACGCTTCGCCATTTCCCGGCCCAACCCTTCGAGAAAGCCCTCGTCCACCCCCAGAATTTTCGCCAAAGAATCCAAACCAACCATCCCTCACCCTTCAAAGATTACGCTTCTTATGAAGCGGTCCCTGAAATTTAACGTCCTTTTCTTTAAATATTTATTTTTTGAAAACATTTTTTATTGACCTAATTAAGCTTCTTATCTTCGAAGGGTGAGGGATTAAAGCGGGTCAACGCCCAAGTCCAGGTATTTAAAACGATTTTGATTCAACTCTTTTCTCGTTAAGATCCCCTCCTGGGCGCCCACCGATTCCACGACCGAAGTGGCGTTGGCCGAGGCCAGCCGCAAAGCGAAGTTAATGTCGTGCTTAATCATGAGCCCGGCCACGAAACCCGAGCCGAAGGCGTCGCCGGCGCCGGTCCGGTCCACCAGCTTTTTTTCCTTGAAAGCCGGCGCCGTGTAAAGGTAACGGCCGTTCGAAACTTTGGCGCCCTTGGCGCCGTCCGTCATGACCGCGATCCCTTCGATCAAACCGTCGAATTTCTTGAAGATCCCCCGGTCGTTTTTGTAGGGCACGCCGGTGAGATACGACGCTTCTTCGCGGTTAACCAGGACCAAATCCAGGTATTTAAAAAGATTTTGCGGGTGCTTGGCCGCGATCTCCAAATAATATCGCGAAGGATTCATCGCGATTTTCGTGCCCCGTTTCTTCAGGGTTTTTAAAATTTCTTCCATCAAAACCAAGGGCATCTTGCCGGGCGCAATATAGGCCCAGCGGGCCTTGAGCCTTGACCAGGGAATTTCCCGCCTCGCCCAATCTTCCGAAGCGCCGCGGTAAACCAAAATCGTCCGCTCGCCATTGGGCGTCAAAAGGATGGTGGAATAGGCCGTGCCTTCCTTTTTGTCTCTTACCGCAAGCGGCGCCACTTTTTCTTTTTTTAAATGCTTGATGATGGCATCGCCCGATTCGTCGTCGCCGATCTTAAGGACCGCTGCCGTGCGGAACCCCTGGCGGCTGAAAGTCACGGCCGCATTGGCCGCGCCGCCGCCGATCGTCATGACCGGTTTTTTTACCTCGATTTTCGAGCCCAAGGCGAAACATTCGGCTTCGCCGGTCTTAAAACCGATCTTTTCCAAATGGGCCTGATCGCGCAAAACCTTGAAAAGCGGGCTCGTTAGAAAGACGTCCCGCGTTACCGTACCGATCGTAATAACATCGAACATTTATTTGATTTTACCACGGAATCCGCTTATTGCCAAAATTTTTGTTTTTTATATGGGGACTTTGAAAGCAAAACTGCCCTCGGGGTCGGAACCCCGAGGGCAGCGATATCGCCTATCGCCTGTTGCTTACGCGATCTTCCCCTCGCGGACAGCCGCGAAGTAGAGATCCTCCACGTAATAGCAGATGTCGCCCAGCATATAGTGCGTGTACTCCCAGCCGCCCACGCTATCCGCAGAGAAGAGCGGAACGGCTGAACCTTGCGCCGAGATGTGCGAGCCGCTGGCAACGATGTTGGGAAATCGCTCGCCAAGCTTCGGATAATGCTCCAGAAGCGCGAATACCTCCTCGTGCTTGGCGGGACGACACTGTTCACTCTCGATTTTTCTTCCCATCTCCAGTTCGTCGGGAAAGTCCTTGCCTGCGTCTTGAACCACAGCGAAGAGAACGATCTCCACCCCAGCCCGACCCGTGCGCCAGAGAGGAAACACTTCTCGGTTCAGGCGGTGCTTGAAACTGCCGCGACAGCGGGCCCGAGCGTAAGCCTCTTTTGGGTCAAGGTCGTAGTCAACCTCAACCCGGAATGAGGGGCGCGTGAGGATGAAAGCACCGGAAGCGAACCGCATGACCTCCCCGAAGAAGGCTTCGTTGTCGGCCAACTTCGTCCAGAACCACCTGCCAGCCCCAATCTTACGGCCGGTTACCACTGCCTTATGAAGCAAGCCAGTGTCCTTCCCGAATTCGGAATCCGCCTCGCGCGACATGAGACACACTCCTTAGATCGTGGCATACCCTTTCGGATGCGCCAGTTGTTCCGAAGCTGTCGGAACCACAGATTACGAATAGCTAGAAACAAAATAATACAAATTCTTTATTATGTCAATAATCTCAAAAAGAATATTTAAAGATGGCAAAAAATGGCGGATTGAATTTCAGTTTTCTAACTTCTAATTGCTATTTACTGGGTTGCGTTGTATATCGCCTGAATCTCGGCGGCGGAAAGGGCGCGGCTGTAGATGCGGACGTCGTCAATAATGCCTTCAGGGAAAAACCATGCTCCATTAAAAGACCCGATATATAATGGATAAAGATTTGTTCCTGGAGTTATTGTTTGTGCCTGCGAATTGCTTTGCCCATTCACCGATATCACTAAATTAGTCCCGTCGGCGGTAAAGGCAACATGATACCAAGTGTCCGTGGTGACGACTACCGGACTTTCTATTCCATTCAATTGCCAGGTGTCGGCATTTCCAACTCCGGCCGTGAATTTACTGTTCAAAAGATAAAGATAGTAGTTTTCTTGCTGATTAAATCCGCCGGAAGCCTTTGATATGATGCTTTTAGTGCCTACAATATTGTTTAACTTAACCCACGCGGAGATGGAGACGGCGCTTATAAGATCTAAACTATTCGAATCGGTCACTACCAGATGATCGTTCGTTCCGTCAAAACTTAAGGCGTTGCCTGATCTGCCGGTTGCGCCGTAGGTGACGCCTCCGGATTGCGTCCCATTATTGCCATGACCGCTTGAATCATAGAGAGCGCCCGAAGATTCATTAAGCTTCCAGTAGCCGACCAAAGACGGATCTCGATCCACGGGCAAAAGAGAAAGGTTTGTCCCGACCTCATAGAGGTTGGGGTAAGAACCGCCATCTTTAGAGGTCTTGTCATTGCCACCGCCCATTTTTTGTTTAGCTGATTCCGGAAAAGCGGTTAACTCCCAACTCCCTCCAGAAGTGTAGGTGTAGTACTGACCAGTCGAGGTTGTGTTCACGGGATCAATAGGTAATCTGGCTAATGGGGAGCCGGCCGAGAACAGGGCGAGGTTCACGGGAACCCAGCCCGTGCTATCAACCCTTGTTAAAGTAGATGAGGGGGCGCAGTGATACGACCAGCCTGACGGCAGAGTTGGCAAACCGAGATTGGCGCAAGTGGCAGAGCTGTCGGGAATGGAAACGTAGACCACGCTTGAGGTGCCCAGGGACGAATTATATTGATCCACCTGAAACAAGCCCAAAGCACTGTTCAGGGCAGCGAGGTCGGAAAGCCTGGTTGAGTCCCGTCCTTGTTTCAAGAGCTCAGCGGGGTTGATAACCAAGACCACGGCCGTGGCAAGAACGGCGAGGATGGCGATGACGACAAGGAGCTCGATTAAAGTAAATCCTAAATCATCTTTAGATCCGCAAAGCTTCGATTTCGGAAAACGGAACATAAAAATTTACCGCCATTATTTTCTTTTTATAACCCCCTTCACGGCTGTCTTGATGTCCTTGACGCCCATACCGTACTTGTTCATCAGTTCTTCGGGCGCGCCTGATTCGCCGAAAGTGTCCTGCATCCCGACAAATTCGATGGGGGCCGGGAATTTTTTGGCCAGCACTTCGGCCACGGCGCCGCCCAAGCCGCCGGCCACCTGATGTTCCTCGACCGTGACCACGGCCCCGCATTTCTTCACCGCACTTGCGATCGCCTCTTCGTCAATCGGCTTAATGGAGTGGTTATTTAAAACAATGGTGCCGATGCCTTCATCGTCTAATTCTTTGGCCGCCAAAAGCGCGTTATGCACCAGAATGCCGCAGGCAATGATCGCGACTTGCGGTTTTCCCCGCCCTGAGCGGGCCGAAGGGTTCGACTGCCAGAAGATTTCCGCCTTGCCCGGCGTAAACGGCGTTTTTTCCGTCGTGACAACCGCGCTCTTTTCCCGGCCGAAGCGTAGATAAACCGGCCCCCACATCTTAGCCGCGGCAAGTGTTATCTTTCTCGCCTCGATTGCGTCGCACGGCACGAAAACTTTCATGTTGGGCAGGGCGCGCATGATGGCGATGTCCTCGGTCGCCTGATGCGTCGCGCCGTCGGGGCCCACCGATACACCGGCGTGGTGGCCGGCAATTTTGACGTTCGAATCGTTATAAGCAATGGTCGTCCGGATCTGTTCCCAGTTCCGGCCGGGGCTGAAAGTGGCGTAAGAGGAAATGAAGGGAATTTTCCCGGAAATGCCGAGTCCCGCGGCAATCGTCGCCATGTTCTGCTCGGCCACCCCGCACTCGAAAAATCTCTCCGGATATTTTTTGGCAAAGGCTTCGGCCCGGGTGGACTCGGTGAGGTCGGCGCAGAGCGCGACCACGTTCTTATTGTGGTCGCCGGCCAGAACCAAACCGTCGCCGTAGCCGTCCCGCGTCGGCTTCATTTCAATGTCTTTATCGAAAAGTTTGGGATTAAGTTTTGCTTCTAGATTCAGCATTATTCGTGTTCAGATTTTATTCTCTGACCCAATGTTCTGAGTTCGGCCAAAGCCTTTTTCGCTTCATCTCTGGTCGGGGGCTTGCCGTGCCAGGTGTAATCCCGCTCCATGAAACTCACGCCCTTGCCCGGGATTGTATGGGCGATAATCACGGTCGGCCGCTCGTAAATCGCCTCGGCTTCGGACACCGCCGAGACCAATTCCTCCATATTGTGGCCGTCAATCTCCAAAACATGCCAGTTAAAGGCCTCGAACTTCGCCCGCAAAGATTCCAAAGGCATCACGTTCTCGGTGTAGCCGTCAATTTGGATGTTGTTCCGGTCGGCAATGACCGTAAGGTTGCTCAACCGGTTCTTGCCGGCGAACATCACCGCTTCCCAGTAATTGCCTTCGTCCATTTCGCCGTCCGAGGTGACGCAGTAAACTCGGTATTTTTTTTGGTCGAGCTTGGCCGTGAGGGCGCAGCCGATCGCCTGCGACAGGCCCGAACCCAAGGGGCCGGAAGTGGTTTCCACTCCCGGCAAAGCGCTCCGATGGGGATGGCCCTGGAGGCGGGAATTGATCTTCCGCAAAGTCTTGAGTTCTTCGATCGGCAAATAGCCGGCGTAGGCCATGGTGACGTAACGCACCGGGCAAATATGGCCGTTCGATAGGATCAGTCGGTCGCGGTCGGGCCAGTCCGGCCGCTTCGGATCATGCCGCAAAATATGGAAATACAAAGCCGTAAAAATATCAGCCATACCGAGGGGTCCGGCCGAATGGCCCGAACCGGCCTCGAGAAGCGTGGAAATAATCGTTTCCCTAATTCTATTGGCTTTTTCCTCGAGAATTTTCAATTTTTCTTCGTGTAGCGGTTCCATAAATTAAGTTTCCCTGCCCCGTCATTAAACGAGCGCCCCGTCCGCGCTTCGGCTAAAGCCGCAAAAGCGAAGCGCTCGTTTTGGTGCGGGGTCTTCGTGCAAGGGCTCCATTAAACTCATTATAACCCAAAGCGTTGTTTTTTCCCCGCGGCGGCCCTCACTAGTCCCCAAAATAAGGGGTGGGGCCGGACCAATCTTGATTTGAATTCCGGATGGGCCTGGGTCGCGACGAAAAATCTGTGCTTGGGCAACTCGACGAACTCAACGATCCGCTTGTCGTGAGCCGCGATCCCGGAAAAAACCAAACCCCTCTTTTTTAAAATCTCGTGGTATTTCGGATTAACCTCATAGCGGTGGCGATGCCGCTCGGAAATTCTCCTGCTCCCGTATAATTTTTCCACGAGCGTTTTTTCTTTGATTTCGGCCGCATAGGCGCCGAGCCGCATCGTGCCGCCCAAGTTTTTAATGTCTCTCTGGTCGGGCAAAATATCGATTACCGGATGCTTCGTTTTCCGGTCGAATTCGGTGCTGTTCGCCTTCACGAGCCCGCAGGCGTTCCTCGCAAATTCGATGACGGCAACCTGCATGCCCAGGCACAACCCCAAAAAAGGAATGTTCGACTCGCGGGCGATCTCTACGGCCCGGATCTTTCCCTCGATTCCCCTCACCCCGAAGCCGCCGGGCACGACGATCCCTCCCGCGCCTTTCAATTTCTCCCCGATATTGTCGTTTCCCGAATCAATGTGGAATATTTCCAATTTGACGTTTTCCGACGCGGCCGCGTGTTTCAGGGATTCTTCGACCGAAAGATAAGCATCGACGTTTTCGATGTACTTACCGACCAGGGCGATCCGCAAGACCCGCCTGGCCGATTTCAAGCGGCCCGCCAATTTATCCCAAATGGTGAAATTGGCTTTTTTGACGGGCAGTCGCAGCCGCTCCAAAAGCGAACGATCGAATTTGCATTTCCGGAAATTTATCGGCACTTCGTAGACGGTCTGGACGTCCAGGGCCGGAATCACGTAATCGGGCCGGATGTTGCCGAAAAGGGATATTTTTTCCTTGTTGTCGGCGGTCAAAGCCCGCTTGCAGCGGACAATCAAAAAATCCGGTTGGATGCCTTTTTCCCTCAAGATCGCCACCGATTGCTGGATCGGCTTGGTCTTGGCTTCATCGGACGGAAAAATATAATCCATCTTGACGACGTGGACGAAAGCCACTCTCCCGCTGCCGTATTCGCCGAAAATCTGGCGGGCCGCCTCGAGGAACGGTTCGGCCTCGATGTCGCCAGCCGTGCCGCCGATCTCGACGATAACCACCTGGGCTTTGTGATCGCGGCCGGCTTCGATGATCCGCCGTTTTATCTCATTCGTAACGTGGGGGATGATCTGGATCGTCTTTCCCAAAAAATCGCCGTGCCGCTCCATGTGAATCACGTGTTCGTAAACGACGCCGGTCGTGAAGTTGGAATCGCGGCCCAAACTCAAATCCATGAACCGCTCGTAATGGCCCAAGTCCAGATCCGTTTCGGCGCCATCGTCCGTGACGAAAACCTCGCCGTGCTGGTAAGGATTCATGGTGCCGGCGTCGCGGTTCAAATAAGGATCTATTTTGATCGGCAAAACCTTGAGGCCCCGCATCTTCAGGAGCGCGCCGATCGAAGCGACGCTTATCCCCTTGCCGACGCCGGAAACGACCCCGCCGGTTATGAAAATGAATTTCAAATTATCTTTGGTCATTGGACGGACTTGAGTTTTTCGAAAGCCTTGGCGTGGTTGAAGCTCCGCCAAATGTAAGCTGATGAGGTAACGATGTCCGCGCCGGCCGCTTTGGCCAGCCTCGCGGTTTCGGGATTGATGCCGCCGTCAACCTCGATTTTGACGTCCGGCGCTTCTTTTTTCAAAGCCGCGATTTTCTCCAAAATTTTCGGGTTGAATTTCTGGCCGGCCGGCCCGGGCGGAACGGCTAAAACCTGCGCGCCCCTGATGCTGTAGCGGCCCAAAAGCAGGATCAAGTCCTGGACCGGCGCTTCCGGCGCCAAAGCCGCCATTAGTTCGGCTTTGTATTCCCCGCACTTGTCCATAATCCTCACCCAGCCGTCCGCCACGGCCTCGGTATGAATGACCACTCTTTTCGCGCCGGTCTTCAACCAGCCATCGAGAACCGATTCCGGATTCTGAACCATCAAATGAATTTCTAAATTTATTTCGGGCGACGTATTTTTCCGGCCGAACAAACGTCCCAAAAACGCGGCCGGGGAAAACCGCTTCTTGTATCTGATGAGGTCTTCCGGTCGGTGCCAGGTGATCACCCGCGTAAAAATTCCGTCGGCCACATCAATGTGCGCCCAGGCACTGCCGAGCTTCCGGATCTTCTTCAGGCGTTTCTTGACGCATTTGAAATCCGGACAATTGATGACGGGGATGACTTCCATTAATTTTGTTCTTCTTCGGAAATCGGTTTCGAAATTTTGAATTCCAGCTGAACGATCTTCTGGATGCGGCGGAGATGATGCGGATCGCCGGAAAACGGCGTCGAGAGCCAAACCGTCAAAATTTTCTGGGCGTCCTCGAGCGCCAGGTAATTGGCGGCTAAGGCCAGTACGTTTGCGTCGTCGTCGTTGCGGCTGTCGAAGGCCTGGTCCGGATTCGCGACCAGGGCCGACCGCACTTTCATGAATTTATTGGCCACCACGTCCACGCCCACGCCCGAACCGCAGATGAGAACGCCTCGGGCGTTCTCGTAGTCCTGGTTTACCTTGACGGCGACTTTTTCCGCAAAATCCGGATAGTCGTCGTTTTCGTCCAAGTGATCGTTGCCGACGTCAACCACCTCGAAGCCTTTGTTTTTCAAAAAGTTCTTCAAATATTCCTTCAGTTCAAAACCGCGGTGATCGGCACCGATATAGATGACCATAAACCTAAATTAATTTAGCGATGCTTTGGATGTGTTTCACAAGCGTAGCGGCGTATCCCCACTCGTTGTCGTACCAGGAAAGAACCTTGACCAGATCGCCGTCAATGACCTTGGTGAAATTCAAATCCACGATGGCGCCGTAGGGCTCGCCCAAAATGTCCGAGGAAACCAATTGGTCTTCGGTCACGGCTAAGATCCCCTGCCAGCGTTTGTCTTTGGCCGATGCACGGAAAATATCGTTGATCTCTTCGACACTGGTTTTCCTTTTAGCAACGAAAGTGATGTCGGCAATCGAGCCCGAGATGACCGGCACCCGCATGGCCATGCCGTCGAACCTCCCTTCTAGGTCCTTTATAGCCCTTGTCACGGCCAAAGCCGCGCCGGTAAAAGACGGCACGATGTTCTGGCCAGCTGCCCGGCCGCGCCTCATGTCATTGCCCCTGGTCGGCCCGTCCACGATGTTTTGGGTCGCGGTGTAGCCGTGGACAGTGTTTAAAATCGCTTTTTTGATGCCCGGATTTTCCGCCATGATTTGCAAGACCGGCGAGGCGGCATTGGTCGTACAGCTCCCGTTCGAGGTCATTTCCACGGTTTTGAATTCGCCCTCGTTTACGCCCATGAGCACTGTTTTGCCTTCGGTGCCGTCCGGGTCTTTGGCCGGCGCCGTAATCACGACCCGTTTTGCTCCGGCTTCCAAATGAACCTTGGCTTTTTCGTAAGATTCGAAGATGCCGGTGGCTTCAACCACAATATCAATGCTCAATTTTTTCCAAGGCAATCTAGTCGGGTCTTTTTCCTGAAGGAAAATGATTTTTTTACCGTCAACAATCAAAAAACTACCAGATTCTAGATTCTGAATTCTAACTTCTTTACCGTAGCGTCCATAAACCGTGTCGTATTTCAGCAGATAAGCGAGGTTTTCCGCGTCGCCCAAATCATTGATCGCCGCAATCTCCAAGCCCCGCTCTTCCAAAGCCTGCCGCAAGAAAATCCGGCCAATCCGCCCGAAACCGTTGATTGCTATCCTTCGACTTCGCTCAGGATAGTCCTGAACTTGTTGATGGACTATTTTCGCCATGAATACATTATATCAATTTATTGGAACAAATCTTTCGCGCTGATCAGGGGCCGCACCTTGACGTAATCGCCGACCACGGTCTTCAAAAGCCCCACCCGGCCGGCATGGAGTTCCAGAACCCGGTCCACCGGCTCGAGCGGATTATAAACTTTCAAATCCTCGGGCTTGGCTCCGATTTGCGGGTCGACATTCTCTTCGAAGCCGACAACCTGACCATGGGCAATCCAGACGATGTCAATCGGAAATCTCATGTCTTTCATCCAAAAACTGTAATTGCCAGGCCTGTCGAACAGAAAAAGCATGCCTTCATTCACGCCGATGCCCTCCCGGCCGCCCAAACCCCGGGTGATGTCCTTGGCCGAGCTCACCACTTCGACTACAACGCTCTGGTTGTTGATTTTAACCTCGGATTTTCTCTGGACCGAAGAAACCTGGTTGAGATAAGGTGTGATGAAAAGACTCGTAATCAGAATCATGCCGAAAAAGAGAATCGCAAGTTTTACGAAAAAGCCGGACATTGCTTCCTTTAATTATAAGTGTTTTCACGCTTAGTGAAAACGCTTGAAATTCCGTCGCTCGCCCCGAACGAAAAAGAATTTTCGCTTGTGGCTCGCTGGGAATCATAACCAATCCGCTTTTATGAAAAGGCGGGAAGTTTGAGTTTTTTTACGGATGAATCAGCCGGAAAACGGCAATGCCGAAAGCCACGGCCACGTTCAAAGATTCCTTTCGGCCGTGCATCGGAATCTCCAAAATCTTATCGGCCGCTTCCAGAATCGACGGCGGAAGCCCCCTCACTTCATTTCCCAAAACCAAAGCTATTTTCAGCGCGCTATGACATGTCATAGCGCTTCTCTTTTTAATTTTATCGAACGGGATTGATTTTCGCGACTGCTCCACGGCAAAAATTTTATAGCCGCCGGATTTCAATTCGTTTATGGCTTCCGCGGTATTCCTGATTTTTTCCCAATCTTTCCATTTTTCCGCACCCAGCGAAACTTTCGTGAAATCTTTCCGCCATTTCCCCAGCCGGTCTTTCGGCCCGGGCGTTATGCCGCCAAGATAGATTTTTCGGACGCCAGCCGCGTCCGCTGTCCGAAAAATGGAGCCGACGTTATGAATACTTCGGACGTTATGAAGCACGACCGCGATTTCCCTCATCGCTTAATCTTAACCCAATAAACGGTTGGACGAAAAAGATTCTTTGTGGTAAAAATATCGGAGCGCAAGACCGCGATTGCACCCCACACCACGCCCCCCAGCGGGCCAAAAAAGAGAGGAACTGATGCTGAATCACGAAGGAGGATCGGCGGGCTCGCCCCCGCTGCCGAGCCACGGCCCGGACCAAGTCGCCCACTTCGGCCGGCCAGGAGAAGAGATGCGCCTGCCCCAGCCCCGCGAAGCGCCCGAGAGCCAGCCAGAACCGGCGGCAACCGCCTGTCCGGACTGCGACACTCCGCTCCAAGAGGAAGGCAACAGGGCCACGTGTCCACGCTGCGGCTACTGGGAGCCCCTGCCGCGCGACCTCGACTGATCCGCCTCCCTCTCCCCGCAACCCAACGCCCGGCCCCTGCTTGCCTTCAAGGAAGCAGGGGCTCGTTCGTTTAATTGACACGCAACGGCCAAATAAGCTTTACTGACTATCAGAACCCAATCCCCCAAACGACCGAGGCGGCCGTGAACAGACAAGAGGCGCGAAAAAAGAGAAAGAACGGCGGCTGGGCCAGGTCAAAATCTTCGGCAGGCAAGGCAGAGATCGCCCGGGTCTTCGCTGAAGTCAAGGCCGCGAGAAAGTGCCCCGCCAAGGAATTGTGGGCCTTCTCCGAAGCCGAGGACTGGCTCGTGCGGAGCGAGATCGCGGCCCGCAAAGACTGCCCGCCCGATCTCCAACTGTTCCTCGCCGCCGACCCGAGCGACCTGGTCCGGGCCGCGATCGTGAAGAACAAGAGCGCCCCGCCGGAAGTGCTGGCCAGGCTCCGGAACGACCCCTCGGGCACGGTCCAGCTCGCCTTCCAGGAACGCGTCAATCCGAACGCGTAATACTCTAGCGGCCCTGGTCATTACGACCGGGGCCGCGCTGCGTTTAAATATGAAAATGTTTGACTTTATTGCTTTATTATTGTATTAAATAGATGCGGCTAAGAGCCGCGCACACTACAACGCCCTAAATGGGCAAAACACGGGAGAGCTGTATGTCAATCAGGTTCATGGAGCGACAGAAGATGACCAGAGAGGAACACCCTGTTTTCAAAAAGGGCGTTTCCACCCTGGCTCGCCGATGGCAAGACTGGTACGAGAGCTGGGAAAGCGAGCTGAACAAGCTCGCGCCGAAGGCCGAAGTCCTCATCGGACTTCTCCATTCGATCTTCAAGATCGGCCCAACCAAGGGCGGCGTGCTCATCTGCCTCGAGTGGGCGGATGGTTACCGCTCGCAGTCCGACTTCCAGGATGACGAGAACGGAACGACCCTCCACTACTGGAACGGAGCAACGGGAGAATCACGGTATTCGTGGCCTCGCTACGAGGTTGCCCGCACGGCCTTCGAGATGCTCTGCTGAGGTTTCTTCAGGAACAGCGCCCGGCCGAGCTACGTGATCAAGTCGTGGTGGCCACTCTCTCTCGAGCCGGAGGTTTTCGCAAAGCTCCTCTGGTTCTTCGACCCGATGCGGGATAACATTCCGCCCCAGAAGAAGCGGGGCGAAGAGCAGGACCGCCACGAAGAGATCAGCCGCGCCTTCCTCGGCGAATTCATTGAATTCGCCTGGGGTCTCGGCAGCGGTAAGGGCGACCAGAGCTTGATGAGAAGGAATCCCCACGCCCGCGAGATGTACCTCAAGGCCCGGCCCCAACTCATCGAGATCCTGATGGGAATGGGCCAGCTCAACTGGCTCATCAACGGCGATGTTCGCATCGAGGAATTCGACGAGGCCCTTTTCGCGAAGCTGCGGGAACTCGCCCTTCAGAAGGACTGGTCCGACAAGGGCGACTACGCTTCCCTCGACGAAACGGCCGCTCACGGCAACGATGCCGCCCTCACGCTCATCGGCCTCGAAGCCATGAAGCGCGAGCACGACCGGCTCGAAGCCATCGCCCGCGTCGAGTACGAGCGAGATGAGGAAAAGCGCCGGCTGGCCGAGATCGAGCGGCTCCGCAAGGCGCGAGCCGAGCTCGACGAGCAGATCAGCGAGCTCACCGAGCCCACTGCCTAACATCCCTCCCTGTACAGCAACAGCGCGCAGCCCTGGTCATTACGACCAGGGCTGCTCTACGTTTAAATATTGGCCGATGTCCGACATTTAACGAAAAACCCGCGCCTCTCTTTTGACATTAGCGTCAATTTTATTATGATTTCATCAGGTGTTTTCCAATTGCCGTTACCCGAGCCGGGAGCCGTTATGTCTCAGAGAAAATCCGATGTTAAGATCGAGCACGAAGCCGTTCCCCAGCCCCGGGGAGAGCACGAGAGCTTGGCAGAATCCGTGATGCGATTCAGATCGCAGGGAAAATGCAGTTTTCCGATTCCGCCGAAACAGCCAACCGAGGGCACGGCGACGTTCTTTCTCCGCCTGTACGCCAGCGAAGAGACGTGAATCATGTACGCACCCCATCGTTCCAGTAGAAAGGACACGCCGCGCAATGTTGTAGCGTGTCCTTTTTGCTTAGAACCAAAAACTATCATTTGAAATAAGCATCGGCAAACCGCATTAATAAACGAATTTTATTCTTGGAAAAATCGGTAATATAATGAACAAAATATGAAAAAATCAGAACGGCTTCATCCCTGCCCCTTTTGCGGCGGCCGGGCCGAGGCAAGAAAAAAGAAGCGCCGGATCGCCAATGAAAAGAACCCGCCCTGGCTCATCCAGTGCTCTAACCCGAAATGCTTTGCCGAAAGCGGCGTATTTCTCTCTCAAACCGATGCTGTCGCCGCCTGGAACCGCCGAACACCGATAAGGCAGAAAATTTCTTAATAAATATATTCTCTTCGGATTAAAGACTAAAAATCTCGAAAAACAATTACTATTATACTGGACGATCGTCTGGTATAATAGTACTCCTAAAAAACCGATTCAATACTAACCACCGATAAGACCGTAAATTTTTATGTCGCTTACAGACCAATCGGCATAACCCTGCAAACCGTCGTCAACATAAAATTGCAGCCAAAAAGTAGCGGGGATAAGGGGACTGTTTTCAAAAACAAAAGAAAAACCTACACAAAGACCCTCTCCATAGCAAAAGTTGGTAGATGAAGCCATAATCAAACCGCTCGTCGGGTCCATTATTGCTGCCCGCAAATAACCATAACCACTACGGTTATTATTAGAATTATCCGTATTATTAGTAATATATATTCCCGTGACGAAATAATTTTCTGCAGTAAGGGTAGTATAAGTGGTGGTAGCGGGACTCAGAGTTTTATACCCCCAAAACGGAAGACCACAGCACATATCCGTTGAGGCTCGCCAAGTAGTAGTCGCGTCTTCAACTAAAACTTGGGAGTCGGCACTGGTTGAAGTTGCCGCAGAAGTAGAAGCAGAGACAAGCGGAACAAAAATTGTGGTTGTAGCGCTTAAACCAACAAGGCCGTCCTCATCGGAAGCGACTATTGAAAAAACGTAATCGCGACCGGTAGAGCTCGCCTCAATGGTTTCTGCAAACCGATTTGTGCTCGTGCCGTAAAAAACCAGCGTACTCGTCGAAATTTCATCGTTTATTTGATAAAGGACGGTCGTGGTCGCGCCATTTGCGTCTTCTGTAAAATCCCACGTTAAAGAAAGTTCCATCGTACTCGTAGAAAAACTCGAGGCGAAATTCGAAACCGTAGGCTCACTACGCGGCTCCGGCAAACTCGCTGAATTTTGCGGTTTCGAGACAGTGCGAATTTCAAAATCAGAGTCGTTA
Organism: Candidatus Jorgensenbacteria bacterium GW2011_GWA1_48_11; assembly: GCA_001003475.1. GTDB lineage: Bacteria > Patescibacteriota > Minisyncoccia > UBA6257 > GWB1-50-10 > GWA1-48-11. The sequence goes on from LCPF01000001.1 coordinate 34,345, forward strand.
TCAGTATCGCAGCTGTTGCCCAAAAATTCTCCAGCGCCTTCGGCGGAAACGCAGGCAGCGCCGCTCTCGGCTTTTCTCTCTAAACTCCCGCCGGCCGCCGGCACGGCGAAGGCATAATCAAGATAATCCGCAATATCCGGATCGCTTAAACCGTCAATATATTCCTGATTAGAAACCAGAAAAATCTTTGCTCCGGACGAGGCACCCGACAAACTGAAAGTCCGATGGTTCATATCTGGCGCTGTCGTCCCGACGTATCCATCTGAACCACCCCCGTCAACGTCTCTCGCAATCAGGAAAAATCTATTTGCGCCTACGGTGCTGGTAGCAAGAAAATTCTTTTTAGAGGCAGTAGAGGAAGAAATTTCTGTCGCCGAACCGCCCACGTATTGGATGGACCAGCCGGAAATATCGACCGTACTCGTTGTCGGATTGTAAAGTTCAATATTTGAATTTCAAAATCATTAACGTTGTCATCTGCATCTGTAAAAACGCCGCCAGAATTTTTTCGCTGAATACTTTGGTTAGCGGCTGGACTTAAAGCGGGCCCGCCTTCATAATCATTCGCGTTTCCCCACCCGACTTTATCAACTATCTCGCCGTTAGGATTTTTTAACGTCAACGTATTATTGTCGGCTATCCCGTAATCGGTGAAAATATCGGCCGAAAAGGTCGACGACGGATGAGCAATCAATAAATAACCGTAAGCAGAAATATTCTTCGAAGAAAATGAACTCTTAGTCGCGAACGTGGAAAAATTTGAACCGCTTGCCGTTTTCTTCTGCAGATACCAATCGGTTAAATCAACGGAGTTATTGTTGGGGTTATAAAGCTCGACAAACTCGTCATGCATACTCGAAGCAGAAGCCAATTGAATTTCATTTATGATAATCTTTGGATAAACCTTGTTTGCCGAGACTTCGCCGGATACCCCGCCGCCGCTATAATTCAATACAACAACCTGATTTTGGTTAGCGATTCCTTGATTCGATTGAACTTCCTGATTCGATTCTGACTCAACCGAGGCATTTGATTCTGAACGAACAGTTTTATTGTCGCCGGACGATTTTGTTAAAACGGCTACCAGGAAAGTCAAATCATCAATCTGATCAGTAATGTCATCCAATTGACTCTGAATCGCCAATAGTTCCGCTTCGCTGATTTCTTCTTTTCGAAACGGTTCAATCGATTGAACCGTTTCAATTTGAACCAAATTCTCTTCTTCTTGAGGCGGACCGATAGCCGATGAATTTAAATTCATCTGTAAAGGCGATGTCTGAACCGCTTCGCTACTAATAACCGATTGTTTGTTTTGAATAATTTCTGGTGGTGAAGAAACCGTATTTTTGAAAGGAGCGACGATAAAATTCACGGCTTTTTGAGCACCGTCGAAAATTGAGCCAAAAAACGATTGGGTCGCAGTCATGATTTTAGCACCCTCACCAATAATCGAAACGGCTTTTATCGGCAAAAAGGAGAAATCGTATCTGACAACACGAGTGGAGAATTCTTTATTCTCAATTGCGTCATTGGCTTGTTTATTAAACAAATCAATGACGCCAGCGCCGTATAAAACCGTTTGTTTGGAAAGATGGGTGAAATAAGTTTCTAAAATAGGATAATAAATCTCTTGATTTTTTATAGAAAAAATACTTAGAACATCATTCTTATTATTAGTGATTTTCTTAACTAAAACCAGCGGAATTTCTAAATTATTCTCATCCAAACCATAGCCAAATTTATCATCTTCTCTAATAATTTTTGGCAATTGATATCTTTCGTCATTAATCGTGTCCTTGGAAAAGAAATATTTATTTGAATATTCGGCCAAAGCCGCTAGGTAATCGGCAACAGAAGACTTTATGGGCGGTGTTAAATTCTCTGCCTTAATATTTGGAATAATGTTTAATTCTTTAATGTTGCCAGGATTCCATTTTCTTAAATAATCTTCAAAAGGCGAGCCATCGTCCCCTACTCCTGCTATAGGCGCATGAGTATCATCGCGCGTATGCTCTGGCACGGCCATATCTTCCAGCAAATGCAAAGCATGGCCAAGCGTGATATACGCTTCTTTGGCATTACCGGCCGCGTAATCATCCAATCCTTTTCGCCAAGTATGATTGCCGCCATAAAGGCTCAAGTTTTCCTGAAGCGAATTATTATTTAACCAATCAACCGCCGAAACCGGCGCATAGCCGGCATTGCCAGCAACCGCCGCTCTATAAAAAGCGTCCGGCGAAAAAGTGCCGGCTTTCAAGCCGGTCCAGCCAGTTTGACGAACCGGGTCGTAAAAATGATTAAGCCACCTCGGCGGCGTGTCTTCTTCTTTGCTGCCTAAAATAATCCAATCTTTTTGTTCGGAAGTAATTTGATGTTCGGAATGGAGAGAATTATAAAAATCAACTATTTCGCTTGTGAGCGCCGGATGAGTGGTTCCATTATCAAAAGCTAAAACACTGTGGCTATTCAATAATAATGTCGCAGCGACTGAAAGAAATATAATTAATTTCTTAGTCGTAATTTTATTTTTCCACTATTTTCCAAATACCACTAGGATAAAGTTTAAAATCAGCCGAAAGAGGTTCTCGAATTCCAAATTCCTTACCATCCCAAGAATAACTACCTTTATTTAATATAGTTTGGTTTAACAAATTCAAAACGTTTCTAATATTTTCTGGCGGGCTACTTTTCAAACTCTTTAATTCTTTATCTTGATAATCCAAAATAAAATACTTGCTCGCCAGCTCATAATCTCCCTTTTCCACGGCCTCAATATACATTTGCAAAGTCTCCTGCGGCGTTTTGCCGCCGTAAGTATCGGCTAAAGCCTTTCGATATTGGTCTTCTTCGTAATTTTTAAGAGCCTGCACTGTGTAAGCGGCCTGATTCTGAACCTTCCAAATGTCATAGGCCTGCCACAGAATCACCCCGGCAATAAAAACAAAAAGCGCTATAAAAGCGCCAACAACGAACCTAAAAAACCTCGGTCTCCTTGTATTCTGGGACGGCTGAGAGGTCAAAATCGGCTTCTTGTCACCAATTTCTCCCGCCATAAGCAAACTTTTTATACTTTAACGCCGGAAAATAGTTTGTCAAGCCCCTCTTTTCGCAACGTTTCGATTCAAAACCCCGACTACTATTATATCGGACGATCGTCCAGTATAATAGTAGTCGTAATTTTCGCAAAATTTAAAATACCTGCCCGGATTCCAATGACCACGATGATTTACTGAATGAAAATCAGGAAGATATTGTTCCTGATTTATGAATCGAAAAAATTTGAACGCAATTCATTAGATTATAATCTCTCAAATCTTTTAAAAATGCCGACGGCAGAGCGTTGTGCCCGAGCCAAACGCTTTTCTGAATCATTTTATATCCAAAACCGAGCAGGATCGAACGCAACCATCGTCTTTTCTTCTTATATACCTCCGGTATGTCAAAACTGATAATTATCAGATTATTGCTTTTGTGAATCGGATAATTTTTAATCGGTAGTTTCTGGGAAAAAAGCTTTTTTAGACTTTCCAATTTGCCTTTCCCTTTTTTCGTTATTAACCAATTGCTTTTGCTTTTGTCGTCTTTCGTTATCAAATTTTGTTTCTGCAAATAATAAAGAATGTTGTAAAACCTCTGTTTCTCCTTAAGTTTATTGATTGCGGAAGATGATTCAGAAAACCTTTCGCTGCGCATTTTTCGATAAGAGTCCTGATAGCCAGAGGTAACCACGTCTATAATGTTGGCCGTCGCGGAAATAGAATTATCTATGGTTCTCAAAATTTTGAATGTCAAATCTCCTTTCATATTTTTAAAATATTGGTGGTATTACTATTATATCGGACGATCGTCCGGTATAATAGTATTGGCCGAACAAGAGAATGCGGTGAATTGAATCCGATTTTCATTGGGAATTTTTCTCAATGACTATCGGCGCGGGATTGTCCTGCCGGCCCGCCAGGTAACCGAGGCCGAAACTCATGGAAACAAGAACGATCAAAAAAAGCCAGAACAAGATCCACTTTCCCCTTTCCCGAAACCAAAATTTAATGCTTGACATGGAGAGGTTTTTGACCATATTATAGAACAGTTAAGATAAACACACGTGGCACATACCAAAGCTAAAGGCTCAACCAAGTTAGGCCGCGAATCAGCGGCGCAGCGCTTGGGCGTGAAGATATCGGACGGCGGCGCGGTCGCGCCGGGCGAAATCATCATCCGCCAGCGCGGCAACAAGTACTGGCCGGGCGTAAACGTCCGCCAGGGCAGTGACGACACGCTCTACGCCTTAAAGGAAGGCAAAGTGAAATTCCTGAGCAAGAACAAGATCTCTTTCAACGGCCAGAAAAAAGCCATCAAGGTCGTGACCGTCGTCTAAAAAACCGCCTGTTCGGCGGTTTTTTGATTCATTCGTCTTTTTCCAAGAGAACTCTGACCTTGGCGAGCACGCCCTCGCCCAAATCGACTTCTATTTCGTGCTCGCCCAGGGTTTTCAGGTGATGCGCCAAAACAACGGCTGTATTTTTGAAGCCTTTTTCCGAAAGCAAGGCTTCGACGTCTTTTTTCGTGACCGAGCCGAAAACTTCGTCCTTTTCCCCGGTTTTGACCTTAAAAACCAAAGCCAATTTCTTTATCTCGGGAATCCTCTGTCTCAGCTCGGCGATCAGCTTGTTTTTTTCTTCCGCTGCCTTCACCCTTCTTCTTTCCAATTCGGCCAGGGCCGCGGGCGTCGCCGCGCCGGCCAATTTTTTCGGCAGAAGAACGTTCCGGAAGTAGCCGTCTGCCACATCCTTCACGTCATTTTTCCGCCCCAATCCCCTCACCTCGGCCAAAAGGATAACTTTCATTTCGCCATTTCCGCTTTCAAAACCTCGATCGCTTTATCAAGCTGGGGGTCGCGTCCGTTTTCAACGTCGTCGTCGGTCAGCTTCACTTCATAATCGGGCGAGATCCCGACCTTATTGATTTCATCGCCTTTTGGCGTGAGCCATTTGGCAATCGAGATCTTAACCGAAGAGCCGCCGGGCAAATCATTGACCTCCTGGACGCTCCCTTTGCCGAAAGTTTTCTCGCCGACGATCTTTACGCCGCGGTTATCCCGCAGGGCGCCGGTCACGATCTCCGAAGCCGAGGCCGAACCGCCGTTCACCAAAAGGACGACCGGTATGCCGGCAAGGGCGGCGTTGCCGTCGGCCAGATTATCCTGGTAATTGCCCGGCGAAAATTGTTCGCGGACAATGAGACTGCCCCGCTTCAAGAACCAACCCGCGACATCGTCGCCGACCTCGAGAAACCCGCCGGGATTGTTGCGCAGGTCCAAAACCACGCCCTTCGCGCCCTTCAAAAGCGCCGAGAGCGCGCCCTCATAAAAAAGCTGGGGCACGTTGGCGTTGAAATTATAAAGATGGAAGACTGCGATCTGGCCCGGCTTCATCTCCCAGTCCAGGGTCGGCACCTGGACGATCGCCCTCACGATCTTGAAATCCTTGGCTTCGGCCCAGCCGTCACGCATGATGGTCAAGGTGACGGCCGTGCCGGGTTCGCCGCGGATCGTCTTAACGGCGCTGTTGATGTCCATGTCCAGGGTGGAAGTGCCGTTGATGCTCAAAATCTCGTCGCCGGCCTTGAGGCCCGCCGCTTCGGCGGGATTATTCTTCAAGGGGGCGATAACAACAAGTTGATTGTTTCGAATGCCCAGTTCGGCGCCAATGCCGCCAAAACTGCCGCTCAAGTCCTGATTGAATTTAGCCGCGTCGCTGGGCGGAAAAAACACGGAATAAGGGTCGCTTAGGGCGCCCAAAACGCCCTTGATCGCGCCGTACAGCAAATCCTGATCGCTCACGTCTTTGATGTCCACGTACTTGCTCTTGACGAGACTAACGGCGTCCCAAAGTAAAGACGAATCAACGCTCAAAGGAGTGTTACCCGTCGCGTTTACCGAAACGGCGACGCTTTTAGTTTTACCGAAAATAAAACCGCCATAAAAAATCCCGCCAGCTAAAACCACGGCCAGCAAGGTCAGCGCCGCGATTTTTATTCTTTTGCCTTTAATGATTTTCGGCATTTTATTATTGAAACAAAATATCCGTCAAAAATCAACGCCGAATAATTTGTCATAAACCGCGCCGGCGGGACGCAAATGCGATTCTACCAGATCCAAACCTTGAGCTTCGTAATGCCAATCCAGTTTTTGTTCGATGGGCGGCAAGTTTCCCAGCGACGTCCCGCCAAACCTGGCCAGCGTCAAATGAGAAAAATAAACGCCCCGGTGCTCCTGCCACCGGACGCCCTTATTTTTCAGATTGTCGTCCAAAAATTGTTTGATCTTGCCAAGCCAGCCGGATGTTTCAACCGTTCCCGTGAGCCAAATCGTTCGTCTCACGTCGTTGAACCGCTGCCCGAACGGCCCGTAAACTAACCGGTCGAAATCGATGCGAAAGCCGCCGGGACGAACAATTTCGGCCATGGCCGCTTTGATCAAAGGCACGGCCGACTCCGGCTCAGAACCCAGGAAACTCACCGTAAAATGCCAATTTTCTTCCGCTACCCAGCGGATATCGCCGCGGCCGCGAAAAAGCGGCCGAATCAGATCCACCATTTCCCGAATTTTAAATCTGATCTCTTCGGGAACCGCAACGGCAATGAAAAGCCGCAAGTTCATTCTCTTCCAAGTTTGGCCGAGGTCCTCAAATTCTTCGCCCGATCGATGAAAAGCTTCCCGTCCAGATGGTCGATTTCATGCTGAAAGACCCGCGCCAAAAGACCCCAGGCCTTGATCTTTATTTTTTTGCCTTGCAGATTCTGGCCTTGAATCGTGATCCGCGCCGGCCGCTCCACCGGGCCGTAAGTTTCGGGCACGCTCAAACAGCCTTCTTCGAGCGAGACGGTTTCTTTGGAAACCTTGAGAATTTCCGGATTCAGCACGGCATAAAACTTGGGACGGCCGTTGTCGTCCGGCACTTGGGCGACGAAAATCCTTTTCTGAACGCCAATCTGATTGGCCGACAAACCGATGCCGTTCGCCTCTTTCATGGCCCGGCGCATGCTCTTAATGAGCGTCTGAAGCTCCTTTTTCCCCTGCGGCTCCAAACGAAACGGCCCGAGTTTTCCCCTCAGAATCTTTTCTTCCTTTTTATTTGTGTTTAACAGGATTTCTGCCATTGGTCTTCGCGGTTTTCTTGGCGTCCAGCCAGAAAACCTTTTCCTTTTTCACAAGAGAGAGGAAAAGCGCGGGCTTGTTGGGAAATTCGGCTTTTTTGACTTCGTTCCAGATTTCGTAAACCGCCTGCTGGCCCTTAGCTCTGATGATTTTCAAAATTGCCGGAAAGGTTATTTCTTTTCCGAAAAAGAGCCAAATTTCTTCCGCCAAAGCTTGTTCCCGATTGGGCGGACGCTTTTCTTTTCGCCGCGCTTTCAAAACATCCAAATAATCTTCGCCCGGTGATTTTCCCATAACTTCATCTTATAATAAACCTATGAATCCCGTTAGAGGCAACCAATTCTATTATATCTATGTCTTACGGAGCAAAAAGAATAAAATTTGGTATACAGGGCTGGCCGTTGATTTGCGGAAACGCTTTAATCAACACAGCAAAAACATCATTGGCTGGACCAAGAATAGAGGTCCTTTTGAACTGATTTATTATGAAGCCTGCAAAAATATCACTGACGCAAGGTCGAGAGAAAAATACCTTAAATCTGGCATGGGTAAGCGATATCTCAAAAACAGATTAAAGCGCTTCCTGCCTCTAACGGGATGAAATATGCATTTTTCGGCACGCCGGAATTCGCCGCCATCATCCTTCGGGGATTGATTGAGGCTCAGATGCCGCCGACACTCGTGATCTCGAACCCCGATCGGCCCATGGGGCGGAAAAAAATCGTGATGCCGCCGCCCGCAAAATCAATCGCCGAAAAATCCGGAATCCCGGTTTGGCAGCCGGAGAATTTGGAAATCGGGAACTGGAAATCGGAAATCAGCAAACTTGGCGGCGTGGACCTCGGCGTTATTGCGGCTTACGGCAAAATCATCCCAAAGGAAATTCTGGATACCCTGCCCGACAAATTCATCGTCGTCCACCCGTCGCTTCTGCCCCGTTGGCGGGGCGCCACGCCCATCCAAAGCGCCATCCTCGCCGGCGACAAGATCACCGGAACAACCTTGTTTCTGGCCGATGAGAAGATCGACCACGGGCCGATCATTGCCGGGCGGGAGTTTCCAATTTCTCCTTCGACCCCGAGCTCGGGACCGAGGGGCAATTTACAATTTTCAACACTGCATGATAAACTCGCGGAACTCGGAGCAAAACTCCTCTTAGAAACGTTACCAAAGTTCTTGCGCGGAGAAATCAAAGCGCAGGCACAAAATGAGGAATACGCCACTTATACCAAAAAGTTCTCGACCGATGACGCTTATGTTGATCTGGCCAAGGACGATCCAATAGCGATCGAAAGAAAGGTTCGGGCCCTTAACCCGGAACCGGGCGTTTGGACCCTTCAACAAGCTCAAGGCAAGCCAAAAAGAATGAAGATTTTGGAGGCGGAACTGACTGACGGTAAATTAAGGCTCAAAAAAATCCAGTGGGAGGGCAAAACGCCGCAAGATTTACAGATTTAATCCCTCCAGCTTTCTGATGAAAGCTTCGAGTTTTTCTTTCGCCGCTTGCCGATCCTTGCCGGTGTCGGCTTCCGTTTCCACCAAATACCACTCCTCTATTATCTCCGGACTAAGTTTTTCGAAAATTTCATCGCCGGCGTATCGTTCGTAAAGCCGGCCCAAAAGAGCCATGATTTGCTCATCCAATCCTTCGGGACTCGGCTCCTTGAACGGCTTCTCATTCGTCATTTGCCTAAATTATGCGCCGCCGCCTCCCAATTCACAACATTCCACCAGGCTTCGACGTACTCGGGCCGGCGGTTCTGGTATTTCAGGTAATAAGCGTGTTCCCAGACGTCCAAGCCCAAGATCGGCTTTTGGCCTTTCGAGACGGGCGTGTCCTGGTTCGGCGTGGTCATGATCGACAAGCCCTTCGACTCGCTTCGCTCGCTCAGGGTTAACCAAACCCAGCCTGAACCGAAAACTCCGGCGGCGGCATTCGCGAACTGCTCCTTGAATTTCGGAAGGTCGCCGAAAGCGGACTTAATCGCCTCCGCCAACTCGCCCTCTGGTTCTTTGGGCCTGCCCTGAGTCGCATCGAAGGGCGCCATTAGATCCCAGAACAGGGAATGGTTGTAGTGGCCGCCGCCGTGGTTTCTCACCGCCATCCGGACGTCTTCAGGCACCGCTTCCAAATCTTTCAATAATTCTTCAATCGTCTTTACTTCCAATTCGGAATGTTTCGCCAAAGCCTCGTTCAATTTATTGACGTAAGCCTGGTGATGCTTCGCATAATGGATTTCCATTGTCCGCGCATCAATGTACGGTTCCAAAGCATCGTAAGCATAGAGCAATTTCGGTAATTCGTGTTTCATTTTTTGATGAATAATTTTTATTCGTCGGCTTTAGTATATTTTAGCAAAATCTCTTCGCCGTCCTTAAGGATTATCCCGGCGGGATCGGCGGCGGAAGCGCCCTCAATTGCCGCCTCCAGCCGATAGCCGGGCCGATCGATATCTCTGCCCCAGACGTTGAAGAAATCTCCCAAAGTATACTTTCGCCGGCTTTGAGACTCAATGTGGATAACGCCTTCTGCCGCGTCATCTTTATGGGTGTGAAGGGCGCGTTCGCAAGCGGCACTCAAACCGATTTCAGCCGGAATCGGTTCGCTCACGCCGTCGACAAGAATAACAAGCCGGGGATGAATATGCTCCGCGAGCGGCAAATTAGGAAAGAGGCAAGGAACGCTTGGAGAACTTTTTGAAGAATTTAGTTTCGGATACAAAAAAAGACCGGCGAGCACCAACACGATAACGGCGGTCCAAATAACGGTTGCTTTATTCTTTTTCATGGTTTATTAATAATAGTACAACTTTTGCCGGGTCGTCTAACGGTAGGACCGCAGACTCTGGATCTGTGTATCTAGGTTCGAATCCTAGCCCGGCAGCACTCGAAACTTTTTATCCCAAGACCGAGAGGGGTAACAGCTAACTCAAAAGACCGCGCTTCACCACAACCGCTCTTAAGGTGGAGAGGTCGTCTTTCAGCTCAAATGACTTTTCTAATCGCGGGTCGTTTGCGATACCAGCCCAAAAAGCAAGCTTTGCTTTAACTTCTTTATCGTCTACATGCGATTGTTTTGTTATTGAGATAAGCGTCTCAAGGGGCATGTATAGACCATTGTTTACTTCTGAACCAGAGAAAAACGGATCGCCCTTAAGCACGTCATCAAGGTTTTTCCACCCCTCTTTAAGGGGATACTTACTCCAGTACAATTTTATAGCTCCGGGATGTTGCTTTAGTCCTCTACGTGCAGCATTTCGGATTTTATTAATCTCGTTCGTCGCCTCCTTAGATCCCGACCAACTTTGATAAAGGACGTAGAAGAAATTTTCCTCGTATTTATAAATAATTTTCTTCCCAAGAAAATATCTTGCTTGCAAATCTTCAAAGACCGATTTTATAGCGTTCTTAACATCTTGATCGAAGTATTTTAACAGCTTGTCAAAAGCGGCTTCTAAGCGCTGATGTATGGAGCTACCACTACCACGTTCATTATTAGCTAGAGAATTTAATACAATATACTTCGCGCCAATATTTACAGATGACGAACTTAAAATCTTCTTCAAGATTTTAAGAACAGATTTTAGTCCTTCATCCGCTTTTTCTCCACTTTTGTCTTTTTCAATCACGGATAGGATTTGAAAAACAAATTGGTAGATAGCCTCATCATATTCAGTGTCCCCAACGTTCATTGGTTGCAGAACAATCTTTCCATTCACAAGTCGTTTCCCTAATTCGTCCATGATCCTAATATTCAAATCCTCAGAAACATCCCACATTTCATGCACAAATCTTGCATATCCAACCAAGTCTTTGTTATTTAGCGTCGAGAGAGTCTTGTTGGATTTATCACTCTGGTGCTGTTGGTAAATTCGGCTGTATTTTCTATATCCCGTCTCAACACTTTCTGAAACCAACGAGAGATAATCGTGCATTATTTCTGGGTATGACGTGGTCCCAGAATATTGAATTTTGTTTTTTGTGTCATAACTTCTTTGCAGAAAATCAAGATAATAATGCATAACAAGTCCGATATATTTCTCAGTATTAATTTTTTCCTCATCCGAAAGCGTCCTTCCAATAATTGATTCAACCCAACCAATCAGTCCTGTCTTTTTTTCCTCCAATTCTTTCTTAATAAGATAACCGCCTAAATTGTCTTTTTCTGTTTGTGCAATAAGTAAATGGATTGTTTTCATAAAAAATTCGATAAGAAATGGATGCTGGATCTTGATAAATTCCAACATAGTAACGTCACTAAATCGAATCGCATTTACCTTTTGTCCACCACTTCTGTCCCTAAACGATCCATAGAAAAACTCCAGGGCGGTAGAAACTCGAGCAACTACTCTAGGCGACTGCTCGGCAAGAACTCCAACCACGTAACCCATGGCGTCACTGTGTTTTCCCATGAAGGAAATGTTTGGGTGTGAAAAGGTATGTGGATAAATTTCTGTAGGAGTATCAACGCCTTCACTCTTCGCGATATTTGTTAACAAATCGTCGACATATTTATATCTAATTAGTGGCTCAACTGGTGGAAGAAATATTCTCTGCACAACACTTTTCGGATCGTCATAAAAGAAGGTTTGCAGCGGCCGAACACGCGAATCTACGCTTTCGAATGTCTGCAAATGCTTTCTAAATTCTGGCTCTGAGATACAAAAAATAAAAATCAACTTTATGGGAAGGCCAGATCTTCCTTCGTTTTTGAAACGCTCAACAATTTCAACGAGGCGATATATTTCATCAAGCTGTCCTCGCTCAATCTCATCCACCATGATAATCCATAGCAACTCTTTAATTTCAGGAATATTTCCAAAAATCCTACCGACTATTTTTGAGGTAAATACTTTCTTGTCACCGTAAAATTGATCGTATGCGACGGCCCTTGTTTTTATCAACCCCCAATTAAAAAGCGACAGTATCTTGAGAAGGTCCGACAAAAGTCCATTTCCTGATTCTCGAAGAATTGACTGCATGAACGGAAGATACGATGCGACATCCAATTTGGGGTATCTTTCTGTGAGGGTTTCGATCCAACGTTCCGCAAAAAGCCTAGAAAAATCTTTTGCCTCATTTGTTTCCGTAAGCGAAATATAGGTATATAAAGTTTTTATTGGATCGAAGTTTTCGATAATCATCCTTGCATAAGACGACTTACCAAAACCAAGTCCTCCATAAATTCCAACAACATTCACATAATTATTGAGTTTTTTAAGGCCGCTTGCCGCGTTCTTTGCTGAGGGTTCAAAAGTTAGCTTGTCATCTTTTGGTCCGACCGCCCCCGCGGCAAAGTTTCTAAAGGTAAGATCGGGAGATTGACATAAATGCTCGTTCAGCTTTTTTAAGAGCATTGTTATCAGTGCCAGCACTAGGCCGATCCAGCAATATCCTGACAACCAAAATTCAGTCGGGTGGGCTATTAAGGCGACGGCCGACCACAGGATTAGACCATTCACAAACCCCCAATAAAAATAGAAAACCCATGAAGGCTGGTTGTGTAGCCCTTGCTTTTTTAACTGAGCCGCTGGTCTTATAAAAAAATGGATTAAACCAATGACAATCAGTAAAGCGAGAGTACCAAGAACAATGAAGATGGTTTGGTTTGCATAAAATAAATCCGTAACTAAATCCCGGATTGGAGGTCCAAATTTATAAAACAAGAGGAAGTTAAGGAACGAGATGGAGACAACCCAAAACAACCTCCACGCAAAAAGGTGTTTGTAGAATATGTCAAGCCCCGGCAGTGATTTATCCTCCATCTAAATATGAACTTCCTTGATTTCTATCTGCGATTTTCCTTCTTTTCTTGGTTGCTGGAAATTTATCAAAAGACCATCTTTGATTTTGAGGATTTTCATGTAATTTTTTATTTTCTCTCAAGTTCCTCAAGCGGAGGATAGGTTTTTTGTTGGCCTGCGATAAGCTTCGGCACCTCTTTGCCCTCTCCAAGCGCTAGTAATCCCCTGAGTCGTAAATCAATAACTCCGACGTCCATGTACATATCCTTATAGGATTTGTAACGTTTTTTCCACGCCTGGTGATGCGCATGAATTTCGGATTTCAAATCTCCAGCAAGCGTTAACAGCTGATGAGCTACGCCGTTAACTTTGTCGCCATACTCATTTCCTGCCAGATATTTGTAGACTTCGTTTACGGCCCTCATTTTCTCGGCATTGGATAACTTCAGTAGTGCGATCCGCACCAAGCTTTGCCGCAAAACATATGTGACTGGCTCAACATTTACGGGGCTGATGACAAATACCGTGTTGGAAACGAAATAAGACTGCCTCTTAGCCGGAAAAGCATTGGTAACGAGAACCGCGAAGTTAGCTTGCCTGAATTCGCGCGCGTCAGCGGCCTGCTGGACATGGTTCTGGCTGAAAGACTTAACCTTTTTGCATTCGTAAACGATCTTACCGACAGGCTTATCCTGCTCCATAACGGTTTGAATAATATCCCCGCCCTTCCCCGGATGGTCGAAGTGGTCGTGCGGAAATAATTCCTTAAGTTTTGCTAGAAGCTTGTCTTCTTCGAGTAAGCCTTCAATCTGTGGCGTAATTCCTTTTTCCATTTGCTCTCTCAGGCGTTTTATTTCTTGATCGCCCTTCTCTTTTTTCTCCAAAGCGATTTTCAAGCTTCGCTCCAATTGCCCCATTTTATTCTTAGTCTGGGCAACGCCTTTCGCGGTTTGCGTTTCCAATTTCTTCTTAAACGTTTCCTGGTCTAGTTTCCGCTGTTCACGGAAGTTGGCGGCAAGTTTGTGTTTTTCTTCTGCTACGGCGCGCTTTGCGGCACGCTGCAATTCAGCCTTCTCTTTTTTCCATAATTCGGCTTTGCGCTTTAATTCTTTTCGCTCCTCTTCGAGGTGTTTAATCTCTTCATGTTTCGCTTTCCAAATACCGAGGGCTTTATCATATTCCTCCTGAGTCAACGGCTTACCGCATACGGGGCATTTTTTTGTTTGGTTTTCCATAGATATAGTTGGATTACGCCGTGTCTATTTCTTTGGCGACTTTCTCGATTAAAGATTTCAATGAAACCCGGTCAAGCGTAATTATTTTTTTTGTCCCATAAATAAGGTTGAGCTCTTTCATTAAATCCCTAATTTTCTCTCTAGATTGTGCAAATTTCTTGTTCCCCCCGAGGTATTCAAGGACGGTAATAAGTATTCGGTCAGACCGCCCCATGGCGCGTTCAAGAACCTGCTGATAGATATCCTGCATTGAAAGGAGGATGCGGGTGAAATAGTATGGGTCCTTCTTTTTCAAATCGCCGAAGAAACCCGGATCGCGCTCCCACGGCGCGTAAGTGAGATGGGCGGCCCACCAGAGCCGCGCGATGGCGTGCCTGCGCAAGTCCCGGTCGTTCCCCCTTACAAACCAGTGCTCTAAAAGCTGGTTGATGGCGCGCTGCTTGGCGTCGTCTGTTTTGAGGTCTTTGTATTCTCCGGGCAGGCCCCATCGTACAAGTGAGTACTTGCGGAATTCGACGTGGCTTAGGTATGCCCAAAGCCTCGGATCGGAAGCCTGAGTTTCGTCTATGGCGCCGTAAAACTCATGGAGAGCTATGGCATTTTCTAGGTCTGTAGCGACCGGGTCCCTCTTTAGAGCTTTCAAGAATGGGGATTTACCTTGAACGGGGATTGTCGAAAGGAGTAGGTCCTTGTCTTTCACAGGATAGGAATGTTGGAAATAAGTCTTAAGAGAACTGCCGGAGCGCAGATCGGCCCTCATTTGCTCGATGACCGCCCGCTTGAAGATTTTTTGGTATTGGGTTTTATTCATACTCTCGTTCATCGTTGGTCTCGAGCAACGACCCTATGCTTTGGAATCCCCGTGAGACGGGGTTGTCGAGAATTTTCTGCGCAACATCAAACGGGTCCTTGTCCCTAAGGCCCTTACCGTCAAGGATGGCCTCCAAACGGCCGAACCAGCTCATGTCCGCGTAGTCGCCGTTCCCGTTCTGTACTTGGTGCACCGCATCGATCAAGACTGGGAAGACTATGGAAGCGTGCAACATCCCCTCTGCGAGCTTCTGGCCCCTGACATCCATGTAACTCTGCCAATCGGTTTTTGAAAGGATGACGGTAATTTTCTCGCCTTCATAGTCGATCTGCATTGGCCCTTCGTGATGGCTGCCCACTACTATCGACATGAAAGACGAGACCGGTGGCCGGAGAGGATCGAAATTCTTCTCGGCTATGAACGAAGTGTACCCTCCGACTGCGAGGACATCACCCGCTTCTACGTCGAAAGATGCTCCTTCGTAATCTGGATGGCATTCGCTCGGCTGGTAGCCGGGGATGTCCTTGTCGGCGCACACGTAGAAGCCAACCGCCACTCTTTCGCGGACCAGTTTCGACGGAATCATGAACCTGTCGATTGTTTTCCTCGTAGAATAGCTTGACCGGAAGAAAGTGCTTTGGCATTCGACTTCAGTCACGAATGACGCCTTTCCGTCCCGGATCAGCTCCTCGATCTTCGCGTTCTTCAAATTAAATATCGGGTTCAGCGTAATCTCGTCTTTTTTTAGTTCATAATGGAAGGGAGCGACGCGGAAAAAACCGCCGAGGTCGTCTTCGTTGCCAAGCACCGGATGCGGGTATGATTTTGAATTAACCCTCATAGCTTTCTATGCCTAAGGCATATTTTTTCCTCGACTCGAGCCTCACGGCAAGGCGGATGGTCTGCCCGTTCTTAATGGAAAGGCCCTTGATCATAGATCCATCTGTTTCATATTTCGCCTTGGAGTCGATGTCCGTCGCTGATTTTATTTCGGCTGGATAGCTGTTGTCGTCGCCGACCGCCACCAGCCTTATCCCTCCTTCGCACTCCTCGCGGCCCGTGATTGCGAAATGGTATTCGGGGCCTTCTTTCGTTTTCTGGATGAAGCTCCGGAAGGATATTGCGGAGGTTTTTATCCTGACGCCTTCTTCCCCTCCCGCTTCCGGCCCGGTCGGCCTTCCATGCGGCCCTTTGCCTGGGCCTTTGGGTGGCGTGCGCTTCACCCCTCCCGGCTCCTTGTTCGTAACTATGCTTTTCCGGATGACTTTTTCCACGTCCGCAGGGGATTCTTCTTTATTCGCGCCGACTTCGCGCCCGCTTTCCTGGGTTCCTTCCAGGTCGGTCGGATCGAACGCGGCCCCTTGCTGCGGAAGGTAGTCCCTGTCTTCATTGTCTGGCAGGTACTTATCCAACCCCGGGATGTCCTGAGGTTCAGTAGTAACGGTCCCTCCCATGCTTTTCAACGATTCCTTTATGAAATCGTCCAGCTCGTGCATGGCCGCCCATCCGTTCTTGGCCCGGTCCCTGTCCCATTTATCGTGGGCGGGCGGCTCCATGTCTCGGAGAAGCCTGTTGCCGCGCTCGTCGTCACAGATGAAGACTCCGGCGTAAGGCTCCCTCAGCACGCGGGATGCTTTTTCCGTAACGAGCATTTTCGGCTTCCGGACCATCATGACTTTGCTGGGGTAATTTTCCTGCTTGCGCACGAAAAGCAGGACCTTCCCGAGGTGCTTCAACTCCTGTTCGAATTTCTGCTCCCAGTTCGTGGCCGCTTCGTAGAAGAATTTCGCGTCCTCCGCATCGAATTCGCTGAACTTCTCCGGTAGGTTGTCCTTCGTTATGCGGATTTCAGAGCCGTCCTTGACCACTACTTCAAGGTCGCCGTGAAGGATGGCAAGCCAAAAATTTTGAACGCACGCATAGAAAGAAACTACCGCATTCATTTTAAGAACAAATACGAGAAGGCGGTTGTATTAAACGCGGAAAAGCTAACCGCACGGCAAATCTCCAACAAGATATTGAAAGATCTTAGATACTGAACCAGAGAACGCGGCACTAAAAACTTCTCATCCCAAAAACCGGGATGAGCTGATTTCCCCGGTTATTGGGTTATTCCGCTCAGTGCCCGCTCTTCCGCGGTTTTTCTGAACTGCGGCGTGAAATGACAAAGAATAAAAACGTAAGCGGCGAATTTGAAAATATGCCCCAGCATGTTGTGAAAGTAGTAAGCGCCGGGATAGAGAGTGAATTGGAATTCGCTGAAGATCGTGAAAACGAAAAAAAGCAGAAAATAATAAGGCGGGACGGCGCCCAACTTCCTGCTCTCATACCAATAAAGAAAGGCGGTCGCCGCAAACAGGAACATCAAGAAAATTTCGACTTCTATTTTCACGATGGTCAGGCCGAAAACTTTGGCCATTGACGGCAATTGGGGAACGAAATAATAAACAGCGAGAAAAACGGCCATAGCGACCACGAAAGCGATCGCCACGCTTCCCGCAATGCTTAACTTGGATCTCGTTGAAGGCTTTATAAACACGCTTATCAAGAGTCCGGCCGCGACAATGAACCTCGCCGTAAGCCAAAAATAAATGGCGGTGTTTACCGTCGGGAAAATGATCGTTTGGGGCATTCCGCCGTAGCTTAGAATATGCAGGATGTCGATCACGGCGGACGCAAGAAAAACGATGCAGAAAACCAAAGAACGCGCGCTTTGCGTAATCTGATAAGCGGAAAAGGCATAGAGGCCGATGACGAGAGCCACGGCAACGGTGAAAAATTCAACCAAGGCGTGGAAACCGAGATACCACATCCCGAATTCGTAATAAAAAGCGCTGGGCTTGACGCCGGTTATAAGGATGACAGCAAGGGCCACAATGGCAAAAATCCAAAAATTTTTGCGCGAAATAATCATTCCGTTGCTTTAATTATACACCCCGCCATATGAAACGTTAATAAGGCGGCTAACCGGGATTTCTGGCGAATACAGTCCTCGCCAAAAGCTTCCTTACTTCTTCAAGCAAAAGGATCGAAGCGGCAATCGAGGCCGCGTAAACCCATTCCCAAGCGGTAAGCGGCACCGTATGCAGGAATCGCTGCATAAAAGGATGATAAACCGCCAAGAACTGCAGCCCGATTATCAAAATCGTCGCACCGACCAAAAACATGTTTTTGAAAGGATTGATGGAAAAGACAGATTTGTCTTCACTCTTGCAATTCCACGCGTTGAACCACTGGAAAACCGCAAGCGTGGTCAGGGTCATAGTGAGCGCTTTCTCCAAATCACCGTCAAGGTACTGCCTAAACACAAAAAGAGACCCAAGAGCAATAATGATTCCCATAAACACCATTCGCTTCATCGCGAACGAATCAAGAATATACCTGGCGGGCTTCGCATAGCGGCGGCCGAGCAGGCCGTCCTCCCGCGGCTCCATCGCGAGCGAGACGTCGAGGAAGCCGTCGGTGACGAAGTTAAGCCAGATAATCTGAACCGGCAAGAGCGGCAGGGGGAGCCCCATGAACATCGCGCCGGAAATGGTAAGCACCTCCCCGATGCCGGTCGAGAAAAGATAAAGAATAACCTTCCTAATGGTCTTGTAGATATTCCGGCCCTCTTCAACGGCGGAAATGACGCTCCCGAAATTGTCGTCCAAGAGCACGAGGTCGGCGGCTTCCTTGGCCACCTCGGTGCCGATTTTTCCCATCGCCACGCCGAGATCGGCGGCCGCGAGAGAAGGCGCATCGTTTACGCCGTCGCCGGTCATGGCAACCACCTCGCCCCGTTTTCTGAACAGCTCGATGATCCGCATTTTATGTTCGGGGGTCACGCGCGCAAAAACATTGCAGATTCCGAATTTTTTCGACAATTCTTCATCCGAGAGCTTTTCCAATTCTTCTCCGGTGATGACGCCATCCTTCCCATCCGCAAGCCCCGCTTCTTCCGCAATCGCACGAGCGGTAATCTTGTGATCCCCGGTGATCATCACGACCCGGATGCCGGCCTGTTTGGCCCTTTCGATGGCGCCTTTCACTTCTTCCCGCAACGGGTCTTTCATGCCGAAAAAACCGCCAAAAATAAGCGGCGGCAATTTTCCGCTAGTCACGGAGTCGCCCGCGTCCGGGTTGATCGCAAAAGCGAGAACCCGAAAACCCCGCTGGGACATGTCGAAAAATACGGCTTCGAGCCCTTCTTTTTCAGCGCCGGAAAGTTTCTCTGATTTCTTCGCTCGCCAGACGCGATCACAAAGCTCGAGGATCTTTTCCGGCGCGCCAACAACGGTCAGAAAATTCCTGTTTTCAAACCTGTGAATCGTAGCGTGATACTTGGTGAGATAATCGAAAGGCAGTTCGGCTATCTTGGGTGATTCCTGCTCGCCATCCCTGAAGCCGATCTTGCGGCCGAACACTCCCAAGGCCGCCTCGGTCGGGTCGCCGGACACTTTCCAGATATTCTTTCCTTCCACATACATTGCATGAGCATTGGAGCAAAACAAAGCAACTCTTCCCGCCAGCACAAGCTCCGGATGATTCAATGGCTCGACGGCCGCTCCCTTCAGGAGCACTCTTCCTTCCGGCTCATAGCCGCGCCCCTCAACATCAAATGTCTTTCCGTCAACATACACTTTCTCAAGCGTCATCTCATTTTTAGTGAGAGTGCCGGTTTTATCGACGGCGATGATCTTCGCCTGCCCCAACGCCTCGACTGCCTGTAATTTCTTAACCAGCACATTGCGCTTAGTCATGCGCCACACTCCCGAAGCCAAAACCAGGGTCATGACTATCGGCAGGCCTTCCGGAATAATCGAGACCGCAAGAGACACCACGGTTGCGAACATCTGCCTCAACGATTCTCCGGCGGCAAGACCAAAAACCATAAGAACGGTTCCGATCGAAAACACGGTGATGATGATAAGGCGGGAAAGACAACAACCGCCTTGCCGTTGCCGCTTGCGATATTGGTACCCTTGAAAATCATGTTCCTTTGGTCATACGCAGAAATGCGAATATTGCCCAACGCATCGCTGGTCTTTAAGACCGGAACAGACTCGCCGGTAAGGCTAGCCTCATTAACGCGGAGGGAATTGACGGAGATAAGTCGGGCGTCGGCGGGAATTTTATCGCCTTCCTGAAGAATGACGACGTCACCGGGAACAATTTCCTTGTCGGGTACGATCATGATTTTACCGTCCCGCAACACCGAAGCGGAAGTCTCCACGAATCTCCGGAGAGCCAGCAACGTATATTGAGCTCTTCCTTCCTGAATTGTTCCCACGATCGCGTTGAATATGAGGACCAGGAAAATAATGACCGCATCAGCGGTCTCGCCCATGAATAAAACAACCGCCGCGGCGGCCATCAAAACATAGATGAGCGGGCTTAAGAACTGCGAAAGAAATATGGAAAATACGCCGGCGACTTTTGGTTCCGGGAGAGAATTGGGGCCATACCCGACAAGACGCTTACTGGCCTCTTCAAAACTCAGCCCCGATTCGTCAGAATCGAGTTCTTCAAATATCTCCGACGGTCGTTTCGCATACCAACGAATACTCATCTCTTAATTTTATCAGAAGGTTAAAAGATCGAATAATCGGGATTGGTACGTCTGCGGATGTCTCCGCCGCTAAACCCTTAAATACTTCCTGATGGCGAAAACCGAGGAAACGATCCCCAAACCGATACTGAACAAAAGCTGATAAAGGAAAAGGTTCAGGAAATTCTCGCTGAAATAAGAATTCAAATCGATGTCCTGGATGAAACTGTTCACGTACGGGGAAACGAAATTGATCAAAGGGATGAAAATCAGAAAGCCGACGGTGCCGGCGATCAAGCCGTAAACAACGCTCTCGAAAACATAGGGACCGCGAATAAAAGCGTTCGAGGCGCCGACGAGCCGCATGATGCCGATCTGGTCGCTGTTCGAGAAAATCGCGAGACGGATGGTATTGAAAGTGACGGCCACGGCCAGGAACGCAAGGAACAAGGTCAGAATGAACCCGCCGTTTTTCAAAATACTGACCAGCGAGTTCAACCGGTTAATGACCACTTGGTTTTGGGCATAAGTCACTTTCCCGACCAAATCCTGCAAATTCGGCGAATTCAAATAATCGGCGATGGCCTGGTACTGGCTCGGATCCTTGGCCTTGACGTTCAGGGAAGCCAGAAGCGGATTTACGTCCAGCTCGGACAAGGTTTGGGTCACGGTTTCCTCGCCGGCATGCTTGGCCTTAAATTGAACCAAGGCCTCATCCTGCGAAATATAATCAACGCCCTTGACCTCGGTCAGGCCCTCGAGCGACCGCTTGATGTTCAAAATGGAATCTTCGGGCGCGTTGCTCTTGAAATAAACGCTGATATCAATCTTGTCCTGCAGGGAGGAGATGGCTGTCTTCGCAACAACATTAAAGAGGATCAAACCCTCGAAAACAACACCCGCCAAAAACATGATGCTGATCGTGGAAACCGACAGCCAGCCGTTCCGCAGAAAGCCCTGCCAGCCGTATTTGATTATTCTCGCCAAAGTAACGAACATATTAACTGATTATAAATCGGCCGTGGAGGTCGTCTTTAAGCATTCGGCCGTTTTCGAGGGTAATCACGCGCTGACCCAAGGTATTCACGATCTCTTTATCGTGAGTGGCTAAGATCACCGTGCTGCCAAGCTCGTTAATCTTCATCAAAAGGCGGATTACCTCCCAGGTGTTAAAGGGGTCGAGGTTGCCGGTCGGCTCATCGGCAATGATCACGTCCGGCCGGTTAATCATCGCCCGGGCGATCGCCACCCGCTGCTTCTCGCCGCCAGAAAGTTCCTTGGGAAAATTGAACATCTTGTCCTTCAGGCCGACCATGTCCAAAACCTGAGGCACGAGCTCGTTGATCTCCCGCTGGGGCCGGCCCTCCACCTCGAGGGCGAAAGCCACGTTTTCAAAAGCGTTCTTTTGGGCGAGCAGTCGAAAATCCTGGAAAATCACGCCGACGTGACGGCGAAATTCGGGCATTTCATCCGGCTTCAATTTATTGATCTCGTAAGAACCAAAGAAGATCTGGCCTTTCGAGGGCCTTTCCTCGCCGATCAGGAGCCGGACAACCGTCGATTTGCCGGCGCCGGAACGGCCGACAATCGAAACGAATTCGTTGGGCTGGATTTTAAAGGAAATTTTGTCCAAAGCAACGGCATTACCGTTGTAATCTTTGGTAACGTTTTGAAAAACTATCATCAGTGTCTTTATTTTACTCCCGCTTTTAGCAACAAATCAAGATTGCCTTCCAAAACTTCTTCCACGCGCGATATTTTAAAGCCGGTCGCGTGGTCTTTCACTTGCTTATAGGGATGCAAAACGTAAGAACGGATTTCATGACCCCATTCCGGCGCCACCCTCACCCTTAAATTACCGACGGCTTCTTCGTGCCGGTCTTCCATTAATTTTGCGATCTTGATTTTGAGCAAATGCATGGCTTTTTCCCGGTTGGAGGATTGGGAACGCTCAACCTGGGAAGAAGAGCTTAATCCGGTCGGCAAATGGACGATCCGCACGGCCGTTTCCACCTTGTTCACGTTCTGGCCGCCGGGTCCGGCCGAACGGGAAAATTCTATTTTCAAATCTTTTTCCGGAATCTGGATTTTCACTTCGTCCACTTTCGGCAAATCCGGCAGGACTTCCACCAAAGCAAAGGAAGTGTGCCGCAGTTTCTTCGCATCGAACGGCGAGATCCGCACCAAACGGTGCACGCCCGATTCATCCTTAAGCCTTTCGTAAACGCCCATGCCCGAGATTTCCAAAGTGTTCTCGCTCACGACCGCCTTCTTCCATTTCTTGAGATCGGCATAACGGGAATACATCCGCAAAAGCATTTGCGCCCAATCTTTGGCGTCGTCCCCTCCTGCGCCCCCTAAAACGGAGATTGTTACTGTGTTGGAATTATAATTCATGAACTAGTAATCTGTTTTCTTGTTCAATTCCGGAACAATAAATTTGATGCCCAGTGGTTCTAAAACAACAGACGGTAATTTATTTGTTGACCCGATGGATTTAAGCATGCCATCGTGCACCGGAAAACAAATCTTCGGCTTTAACTCTTTGGCATATTCAATGCCGTCCGACAGACGCAGCCACGGTCCGGCCACAGGAAGAGCCAAAATCTCGATTGGTTTACGAGGATTTGTAAAAGCGTCACCGGGATAAAAGAACTTGTTTGCGATAAAATAACCGGTATTTTCTGTTTGCGGTATCGCGGAATGCATGACGGCATGTTTTTTACCGAATGCTTCGATAGATATTCCTTTTTCTTCCAGAATTTGACCGTCTTCTAAGAAGACATACCTTATCCCTTCTTTAGCCAATAAATTTCCCACCGAATGATTCGTTACTATTTTCGCTTTTGGATTATTGACCAAAATAGTCTTTAACGAATCTAGGTGCAAATGGTCCTGGTGTTCGTGGGTAATGAGGACAACGTCAATATTTTTTGCGTCGTTCTGGCTCGTGGAATAATTGCCGGGGTCGGTCAATATCCTCAAATTGCCTTCTTCAATCAAAAGGCAACAATGACCAAATTTAGTGATTTTCATGAGCCGGAGAGAGGAATCGAACCTCCGTCTTTGCTTTACGAAAGCATTGCTCTGCCATTGAGCTACTCCGGCTAAAAGCGACCCTACTTCTTTTTATTCAAAAAATCGTAAATATTCAAGACCGCCTTCACGCTGTCGCCGGCCGAGATGTTATTCTGGCGGTAAAGGCCGTCCGTGACGTCGCCGGCCGCCCAAATCCCCTTTTCGCTCGTGGCCTGGGTTTTGGGATCGGTCACTATTTCCCCTTTCTGATTTATAGACACCAAATCTTTAACGAGGGCGCTATTGGGTACAATACCGATCTCGACGAAAACGCCACTCAAGTCCAATTCTTTTTTTTGACCGCTTGTTCCATCCAAATACCTCAGACCCTTCAGGATTTCGTCGCCGAAAACTTCTTTGGTATCCGCGTTCAAAATTATTTCCACTTTTGAATTGGCTTTAATCTTATCCTGCATTTCCGGATCGCCCTTCAAGGCGCCGCTCCGTTGCAGCAAATAAATCTTCTTGGCGTAGGGCAGCAAATCATTCACCGCCTCGAGGCCGGCGTTGCCGCCGCCCACGACTGCCACCGTCATATTTTTGAAGATGGGAGCATCGCAGGTCGAACAATAAACCACGCCCCGGCCCTCGAATTCTTTTTCGCCGGGAACGCCGAGCTTTTTCCGGCTGCTGCCGGTCGCAAGCAAGACAGTTTTGACTTCCAGAATTTTTCCCTGGTCGGTCGCAAGGCGGAAGCCGACGCCGATTTTTTCTATTTTCGAAACGCGGTCACTATCCAAAATTTCAACCCCTTCTTGGGCCCGCAAATGATCTTCCAAGGCCTTGGCCAGGTCAAAGCCGGAAATTGATTTCACGCCGATCCAATTCTGGACATCGGCTGAAACCAGAGATTGGCCGCCGAAAGAATCGGTGATCAAAACCGTTCTGATTTTTTTGCGGGCGGCGTAAACGCCAGCGGCGACTCCGGCCGGCCCGCCGCCAACAATAACAAGATCATAAACCATAAAATTACAAATGGAGCGCCTTCGCGATCGCAAGCTTGTTAAAGCCCACGAAAATCTCGCCGTTGACGTCAATCACCGGTACGCCCAACTGATGCGATTTCCTGACCATTTCTTCCCTCGCCTTATCATCCGAGGCAACGTTCAATTCTTCGTAAGCAATTTTGTGCTGAGCGAAAAAATCTTTGGCCATCCGGCAATAAACGCAGGACGGGGTGGTATAAATTTTAACCGACATATTTTTTTAAAATTCTAATTTAAAGACCGTAAAGAATCAAGACTGCGGCGGGGTAAAATTCCAAAGAGCGAAGATAATGGTCAGGCTCCCGACCATGAGATTGTTCCAAACGACCAAATTCAGGTCAGAGAACCCTAAAAGCCAGGGCGAAACGAGAAGCCAAGTTCCCAAACCGAAAATTACCCAGTGATTCCAGCGCATGTTCTTGATTCCAAGTCTAATTATACAAGCCGACCCAAGGGAAGCAAGGGAAAAAGCGACCAAAAGACCCCGAAACGGGGTCTTTTGTGGTAACTAGTTTATCTCCGAAAAGATCTCACTCGTTCCATGTGGCACTGCCGGCAAAGCAGTTTATCCATCCTAGACGGATCCGGTTCGAAGGGCAGCTCGGTAATCGCCGCGCCGCACTTTGAACACTGCCAGTTGCCCTGGTACATCTTCTTTTGGAAGCCAGCGCCACCTTGATCGTTAAAAGCCATTTTACTTTACGCTTTATTCGTCCCTTTTGTTTAGGGTTCAACAAAATGGCTCCGATAAAATCTCACCAAATTGACTACTTCTCTAAACTTGTTTGTTATCTTAATCTATTTGAATCGAAATGTCAACCCCGCACCTTTTCAGGACCGTAGGCTACGCCAAATCCTTCTTTTAAGCTGTGCATAGACCTTGCCGAATTGCTTAATTTTCTTTTCCCTGTCTTTAGCATCATCCGAATTGGCGTAGCCTTCAAAATAGACTAATTGCCAAGGAGAATATCTCTTAGTCGCTAATGATTTTCCAGAGTTATGCTCTTGCAATCTCGTTTGAAGATTTTTGGTATAACCAATATACAATTCTTTCCTGGTATAACTTCTTAAGATATATACAAAATGCATAAGAAGCCCCGAAAAGGTGCGGGGTCAAGTTTTAACCAACTCATCGAGGACTTTGGTCATAATCTGCATCGGGATCGCGCCGCCAATCGAAAACATTTTCTTATCCTTGGAAATTTGGAATAAGGGCGGATTCGAGGGATACTGCTGGTTTATCGAGTTAAGCAGACTGACCATGTCGGCACTCAAGCCCCGGTCCGCGACCACGATACTGTAAGGCGTGCCCCGGCCGCCGGCGTTTTTGGCGTCGGCTTCATCGGCGGCAACGCGATCGGCGTATTGACCGCTCGTCAGGCATGACCGGAACTGTGCTTCGTCCAAACCAATCTGGGTCGCGATCTGCGGCAAAAGAGCCGGATCTAAACCGTTATTCGACGGCGTGACGGAAAAAACCTTATCAACGTAAGCCCAAAACTTGTCGTTGCCGCCCAAAGCGTTAGCGCATTCGGTCGCTTGGGCTTCTTGACGCGCCTTGGAATGAAGTTGATCGATTGGAAAATGACGATAAACCCAAGCCGTCTTGCTGCCGTAGGTCTGCATAACCGCGTGCAGAGTATCGTGAAAAGTTTTGCAAAAAGGACATTCCAAATCGGAAAATTCGATTATTTTTATCGGCGCCGAAAAATCGCCCAAAATATGGTCGGCTTTGGAAACCGGCCTCACCTTATCAACCAACGAGGACCCTCCGACGCTGCCGCTCAAATTAGCCGTCTCCGAACTCCCTGCTTTTTTTCCGGAATTGTAAATCAAGGAGCCGGAAATCAAAACAGCGGCAATGAGGACGCTTGCCGGCAAAAAATAATCGCGTTTTGCTTTTGATTCTTGATTTGGATTTCCCGAGGAATTTAAATCTTCCGGCATTTCAATTAATAATTCTTGTGTGTTAAAATCTTAGACAACATGTCGCTCAAAGTCAAACTTGATAACGTCAAAAGCCTGCTTTTGGAAAACCGCCACCTTAAACAGACGGTCTTTAAAAACACTTTTTGGCTCACGGTCAGCAACATCGCCACCCGCTTCATCAAAGCGGTCTTGATTATTTACGCTGCCCGGGCTTTGGGCGTCGCCGGCTACGGCGTTTTCTCCTATGCCGTCACCTTATCGGGTTTTTTGGCGATATTTTCCGATCTGGGCCTCGGGCCGATCCTCACCCGCGAAGGCGCCAAGCATCCGGATAAAATAAAAGTCTTCTTGGGCACGGCCCTTTTCATAAAACTGGCCTTGGTTATTTTTACCGTAATTTTAACGATCTCGGTCGGTCCTCTGATCAGCAAAATCCCGGAAACGATTTCCCTCCTGCCTTTAGCCGCCCTGCTTCTGGCCTTTGACAGTTTTCGGGACTTCTCCTCGAGCTTAAGCCGTTTCCGGGAAAAGATGCAGATCGATGCGGCCATTAACGCCGTTACCTATGCCGCGGTGACCGTGCTCGGCCTTATCGCCATTATTATCGAGCCAACACCCATAAGCCTCATGATCGGCTACACGGCCGGTTCGGGCGTCGGCGCCGTTTTTTCGATTTGGGTTTTCCGGGAATATTTCCACCGTTTCTGGTCCTTCTTCGACAAAACCCTGGTCAGGGAAATCTTCGGCAACGCTTGGCTCTTCGCCTTAATGGGCCTCATGGGCGGCATCATGATCTCAACCGACACGATCATGCTCGGCTGGCTCAAAAACGCCACGGAAGTCGGATATTACTCGGCGGCCCAAAGACCAGTGCAGATTTTTTATATCTTGCCGAGCATACTCGCCACGAGTATTTTTCCGGCACTCTCCAAGTTCGCGCTTCAAGATAGGGGAAAATTCCGCCTCGTCCTCGAAAACTCGATCAAAATCCTCTTCATGTTCGCCTGCCCGCTCGTCGCCGGCGGCTTCATCTTGTCCGCCGAAATAACGGCTCTCCTTTTCGGCCAATCTTATTTGCCGGCGGCGCCGATGTTTTCGCTTTTAATCTTCACGCTCCTGATGGTTTTCCCCGGCACCGTCATTGCTAACGCTGTCTTCGCTTCGAACGCCCAAAAGAATTTTCTGGGCTTTCTCGCGGTTGGCGCCCTAAGCAACGCTTTGTTCAATTATTTGCTCATCCCCCAGTGGGGCGGCGTCGGCGCCTCCATGGCCACGATCATCGCCCAAGTTTTGGCGAACGGACTCATATGGTGGAAAATGAAAAAGATAGCCGATTTCCGAATGCTCGCCCACATCCAAAAAATAATCTTTGCAACGATAATTATGAGCTTGGCCGTCCTGCTCTTCCAATTCTGGGGCGTAAACATCATCCTGAACATTGTCCTCGCCGGGGGAATTTATTTCCTTTTTCTTTACGCCTTAAAAGAGCCGCTGCTGGACAAAAGCTTTGTTTTGAGTATTTTTAGATAAGCTCGTCAACCGCAGTCAGCCCATATGCCTCGAAGGGGGTGATGGTTATGACCGTCTATGTTTTGGGCAACGCGAGAAAGGGCGTCACGATCATTTTCGTTCTGCTCGTGGTCGGGAGCGTCCTCTACGCCCCAATCATGAACGGCGTGACCGCCGCCTGGACCGCTTTCCACTCGATCACCGACTGGTTAAGCGGAATCCTGCCAAACCGCATTCTGGCATTCCTCGTTACCCTGGTCGGCCTGCTCGTCCTGTTTTTCGCCGCCGGCCTGCTCTCGGACGCCTTGAAGAGACTGGCGCTTTGGATCAAATTCCGGCGCTACAGCAAGAACGAGTCGAGGGTAGTCTACGTGCCGGACGGCGCCGGCGGTCAGCTCGACGGCATTATTGTCGACGAGAGAAAGATCCCGGACGAAAGCGGCAAGCTCGTAACCCACTACCGGATCCTCACTCCCCGCTTCGGCAGCCTCAACTGGCCGAACCCTTGGCGCCCCGAGGGCAGCTTCACGAGAAGAAACGACGTGACGCCGCTCCAGGTGTTGACCGAGGTCGTCTTGAAGAGCGGCATCGGCAACGGCAGCAAGAAGTAGGATTCACCGGACCCGCCCCCTAGGGCGGGTCCAAACTTTAAACCTTATTTATAAAAATAGATGATGTTAATATAAGCATATGTCTCTAGCCAAAAAAACAGGCCTTTTGATCGGCGATATCCTGATCCTCTACGTCTCCTTAGCCTTGACGCTCCTGATCCGTTACGGCTTTTTCGAATTAAGCGACCGGTTCAAAACCCATTTTTGGCCGTTTTCCCTCATCTTCGCAATTTGGCTGCTTATTTTTTATTTGGCCGAGCTTTACCACCACCAGACAATGCGCAATGCCGCCGTTCTCTTCAAGGCTTTGGCGATCGCCGTTTTTCTGGCCGGCGTCGTTTCGGTAATCGTTTTTTATCTTTTCGGACAATTTTTCGAACTGACGCCCAAAACGAACTTGCTCCTATTCGCTTTTATTTTCCTTGTTTTAAATTATTTGTGGCGGGCGGCAATCATCAAATTTCTCAAAAGGAATATCCTTGGCATAACCGTGATCGGCGATTCACCCCTGATGACAGAAACAATAAAATACCTCAAGGAAAACCCCCAAACCGGCTATGAAACAACCGAATGGCTGAAAGAACCGGAAAATATCGACCTTAAGACGGTTATAAAGACGATCAGGGAAAACGAATCGCAACTGGTCGTCATTCAACCCCACTTCACCAAAAATTTCGCCAACCTGAACATTGCTTACAAGCTTCTGCCTTTGGGCGTAGGCATAGTCAATTTCTGGGATTTCTACGAAACCATCTTCGAAAAAGCGCCGCTTGAAGAACTCGAGGAAGGCTGGTTTGTCGAGAACGTCGCGACCCGACGGCCTTATTATGACGCCTTGAAAAGATTATTGGATCTCGTCCTAAGCTTCACAATCGGCATTATCCTCCTGCCTCTCACGATGATTTTAGCCATAATCATCAAGGCGTCTTCCTCGGGGCCGCTCCTTTACCGGCAGGAGCGCATCGGGAAGGGGGGCAAGCTTTTCACGATCTACAAATTCCGGACAATGCACAATGACAATCGCGGCCCGCTGTGGACGGAGGAAAACGACAATCGGATCACGGCCGTAGGCAAATTGCTCCGCTTTGCCCACTTGGACGAAATTCCCCAACTTTGGAACATCCTCAAGGGCGACATTTCTTTTACTGGCCCGAGGCCCGAAAGGAAAGAATTGGCCGAACAATACCAAAAATTCCCCTATTACGAAATAAGGCACATTGTGAAGCCCGGTCTCACGGGCTGGGCCCAAATCAACTACAAAGCGAGCGCTTCTCTCGAAGAGGCTTACGAAAAACTCCGCTATGACATTTTTTACGTCAAAAACCGTTCCTTCTTCCTCGATCTCAAAATAATCCTTAAAACCATCAAATACGTCTTTTTCTCCCACTGATTATGTGCGGCATTAGCGGTCTTTACCGCTTCAATAACCCAAAGAAGATCAGCGAACCGGAGTTGGTTAAAATGCGCGATACGCTCGTCCATCGCGGACCGGACGGCGCTGCCGATTATATTTCCCCGGATAAAAAGGTGGGTCTCTCCCAAAGACGCCTCGCCATCATCGATCTTTCGCGCGGTGCCGCCTGCCCAATGACGAACGAGAACGGCAAGGTCTGGATAACCTACAACGGCGAAATCTACAATTTCAAAATCCTGCGCGAAGAGCTGATTAAAAGAGGGCACCGCCTGAAAACCAAGGGCGATACCGAGGTAATCCTGCACGGCTACGAAGAATGGGGATGCGAAATAGTCGAAAAATTGAACGGCATGTTCGCTTTCGTCATTTGGGATGAAACCGAAAAAATTCTTTTCGCCGCCCGCGACCATATGGGCATCAAGCCGTTTTATTACGCTTTTCAAAATGGGGTCTTTTATTTCGGCTCGGAGATCAAGGCCATTCTCGCCCACCCCGAATTCAAGAAAGACCTGGACGAACGAGGCGTTTCCTCTTATCTGACTTTTTCGGCGACGCCGGCGCCTCAAACCCTCTTTAAGGACGTCGCCAAACTTCCGGCCGCCCATTACTTGGTCATAGAAAAAGACGGCTCTGTCCGACAAAAAGAATACTGGAATCCGGCGTTCGCAAAAAAAGAAAGTCTCAACGAATCGTCCTATGTTAAGGAAGTTCGAGTTCTTCTCGAGGATTCCATACGCGGCCAGATGGTTTCGGACGTTCCTTTTGGCTGCTTTCTTTCGGGCGGCATTGATTCATCGCTGAACGCCACCCTGATGAGCCGGGTTTTGGGAAAACCGGTCGAGACCTTTTCGGTCGGCTATAAAAACCTTGCGGAAAAGAATGAATTCGAATATTCACGCCTGGTCGCCAAGTCGCTCGGGGCGAAAAATCACGAAATCCTTTTGGACGAATCGCATCTCCGCGAATTCTTACCCCAATACGCCCGGTTTGCCGATGACCCGAACGGCGACCAGGTTTGCTTCCCGCTTTTTTGGCTCGCCAAGCTCACTCACGATGCCGGCGTAACGGTCATTCAAATCGGCGAAGGTTCGGACGAAATATTCTCCGGCTACGATACGTACGTTAAAGCCCTCAAATTGTCCAAGGCGTGGAACCAGTTTAAAAAAATGCCGAATTTTCTAAAAACTTTCCTTTACGGCCTGGGCGAACTCGGGCCGCTCACGCACGCGCGTTTTGATTTCGGCAAAGAATACGCCCAAAGGCTCAAAATGAACCGGGAACCTTTCTGGGGCCTGGCCATCGCTTTCGGCGATCACGCCAAGGAAAATCTTTTGACCGGTGAATTTAAAGCCAGACTGAACGAATCAAGTTATACCTTTGTCCAGAATTACTATGAAGACCTCCGCAAAATCGACGGCCAAGCCGACCAACTCGAAAAAATGACCTATATCGAGATTAAGAACCGCTTGCCGGAGTTTCTGCTCGCCCGCGCCGACAAAATGACAATGGCCCACTCGATCGAAGGCCGTGTCCCATTCCTCGACAAAAGGCTGGTGGAGCTGGCTTTCAACATGCCGGCTCACATCAAAATAAAAGGCAACGAACCGAAGCATATCCTCAAAAAAGTGGCGGAGGAAATCATCCCGAAAAGCATCCAAAAAGAAATAATCTGGAGAAAAAAGCAGGGCTTCTCGAACCCGATAAGCGAGTGGTTGAAGCCGGAAAATCCCGTTTCCCGCGAACTGACGAATACGGTCCTTAATTCAAAAATACGCGAAAGGGGATTTCTGAACTACGACTACGTGAAAAAAATTGTTCACGCTCACCAGCAGCAAGACGCGGAAAACAATTTCCGCATTTGGAATCTTATCACTCTGTCGCTTTGGTACGACCACTGGTTCCGATAAGAAGAAATACGGGTTTTTCTTTACCAAATTGATTTGGTATAATTTGGGTGATTTAAACATATCGAACATGAGAATACTGACCGGTAAAAAATGGAGGGAAGGATTCTTGGATTACCACCAGAATAAAAGCGATTACAGGATCCAAGTCCTCGCCTGGCAAAACCTGGA
The DNA here is from genome assembly GCA_001003475.1 of Candidatus Jorgensenbacteria bacterium GW2011_GWA1_48_11. GTDB lineage: Bacteria > Patescibacteriota > Minisyncoccia > UBA6257 > GWB1-50-10 > GWA1-48-11. The sequence continues at coordinate 66,423 of LCPF01000001.1, forward strand.
ACGCCTGGAAAACGTCTATCACACGAGGCCGAAAAGCCTGAGATTGCTCGTCAATTATTTCCCCGTTGTCGGGCCGGAAGGGATGTTCACGAAAGTCTGGTCGCGAATAAGAGAGGAGAGACGCAATGAAAAATACGTTTCCTGCGGCGTGGGGAAAATCATCAAAAGCGCGGCCGACCGAGCCTTCACCGAAGGGGAAACCGTCGGCTTTATCGCTCCCCTGCATCCGGCCATGGTAGAACGGGTAACCTTGCCCGAAAAACTCATTTTTAAAATAGAAAAATCCGACATCCCCGAATTACCCAAAGAAAAAATCCTTTACTTCCCCATCCAAAATAAAGAATCGCGAAACGGGTGGTGGCAAGACATCCGCGGCTGGAGCATTTATTCCGGGATAAAAATTTCCAAAGAAACGCGGAATGCGCTCGCGAATGGCCTCAAAAAATGGCTCAAGGAAACCGAATGGACCGAACCCGAAAAAATCGACGCCCGAAATGCGACCCCTATCACGGAAATCAAAGGAAAAATCAAAAAAATCAATCCCAATAAAAAAAGCGGGGTTTTATTCGGTTACGGCAATTACGCAAAAATAAACATAATCCCCTACATGAAACCTTTTGTGGACATCCAGGCGGTCCATGAGATCGACCCGACGCAAATATTCCTGGAACAGGGGGTTCAAAAATGGGATGCCGCCCCTTTCCCGCGAAAAGACGAGAAATACGACGTGTATTTCGTCGCAAGCTACAATCACACTCATGTCCCGATAACCCTCCACGCCCTGAAACAAGGGGCCTACGCCCTGGTGGAAAAACCGGTCGTCATGGATTACGAAGAGCTCGCCGCCCTCGAGAAAGCCCTCAAGATCGCCGGCCGGAAACTCTTTATCGGCTTCCATAAACGCTACGGCTTATTCAATAAAATGGCTCTCCAAGATCTGAATGTAACCTACGGCGAGCCGATTTCCTACCATTCCATCGTTTACGAACTCCTGCAGCCGGAATTTTTCTGGTACAACTGGCCGGTCTCAAGAAGCACCTTTTTAGCCAATGGCTGCCACCAAATCGACCACTTCCTTCACCTCAACAACTGGAGCAAGCCCATAAATGCCGATATCAAGCTTTTACAGGACCACGCCGTATTGGTCTGGATCGAACTCGAGAACGGCGCAACCTTCACCACGACCTTCAGCGAAAAAGGCAGTTTGAGGGTGGGGCCGCGGGACCGCGTTGAGCTCAAGGTCCACGGCCGGGACGTCCGGATCACGGACGCCATCCACTACGTGTCCGAAGACAACCACCGAATCATCAGAAAAATGCGGATCTTCAAAACGAACAGCTACAAAGACATGTACCGGGAGATCGGCAAAAAAATCGCCAATAACGAGCCAGGCGATTCGATGGAATCCATTATGATGTCGGCGAAAATAATGCTGGACCTCGAGGAAAAACTCCAGAAGATGAAAGGTTGGGGCAACCGCTACGAAAGAGCGAAGGAGGAATTTTCGGACTGCTTTTTTTAACGGCCATTCAGACTCTCAGCGCCGAAATTATTCTTTCGGCGGCTTTTCCATCTCCGTAAGGGTTGGTTCTGCCAATCATGGACTCATAGATCATCGAGTTGTCCAAAAGCTCAACGGCTGAATTCACTATTTTACTCTTATCGGTTCCCACAAGCCTGCTTACGCCGGCCTCGACTCCTTCCACTCTTTCTGTTTTTTCCCTCATCACCAAAACCGGCTTGTTCAAAGACGGCGCTTCCTCTTGGATGCCGCCGGAATCGGTCATGATTAAATAAGACCTGCTCATTAGGAAAATATTAGATTCGTAGTCCAACGGCTCGGTCAAGAAAATATTTTTTTGATCCTTGAGTGCCGGGTAGACCACGTTCTGAACGCTAGGGTTCAAATGAACGGGATAAATTATCATTATATCGTTCCTTTTTTCGGCCAATTCCTTCAAGGCGGCACAAATATTCTTCAAGCCCTCGCCAAAACTTTCCCGGCGATGAGCCGTCACCAAAATTATCTTTTTTCCAGCATTGATATCAAACCCGTATTTCCCCATGAAATCTTCCCGCCGTCCTTTCTCAAAATCGTGGTTTTTTTGTTTTTGGTTCATCCAAAGCAAGGCATCAATCGCCGTGTTGCCGGTAACATATATCTTCCCGTCCGGCACGCCTTCATTAAGAAGATTTTGTCTGGCTGTTTCGGTCGGTGCAAAATTAAAATCAGCCAAACGGCATAAAAGTTGCCGGTTCATTTCTTCGGGAAATGGGGAATACTTATCGTAAGTACGAAGGCCGGCCTCAACGTGGGCGACTTTAATTTTGAAATAATAAGCCAAAAATCCGGCCAAAAAGACCGTGGAAGTATCTCCTTCTACCATTAGTAGGTCGGGCTTTTCCCTTCTTAAAATATTAAAGAAGCGCAAAAATCCAAAACCGCTCTGGATAAGCGTCTTTATTTTGATAAGAACATTGACCTTCTCGTTAAGCAATTCCTTGTCATTCACGGAAATTCCCAGATCGAAATCCGGCCTAATGTCGAATGTCTTTAAAACCTGATCAAGCATTTCTTTGTGCTGCCTGAAAACGCAGACCAGAACTTTAAAATCTTTGTTCTTTTTCATCTCTTTTATGACCGGCGCCAGCTTGATTGCTTCAGGTCTGGTGCCGAAAACAACAAGAATTTTCTTCATAACATTGACTCGAAGATCCTCTCAATCTTATCCAAACAAACATCTTTGGTAAAGTGGCTCAAGGCGTATTCGAAAGAATTACTGCCGTATTTTTTCAATTTTTCCTTCTCCAAGTATATCTTTTCGGTAAGTTTGAGCATTTCCTTGGGATCATCCGAAACTGTCGCCAAACCGCAATCCGCTTCTCGCACTATTTTTATGCCGTCGCTTTCCTTATGAAGGAAAGCTAAAACAGGAAGTCCGGCGGCCATATAACCCATAAGCTTCGCCGGCACGGCCGGCGTGGTATTGGCGCTGGTAAGCGATAAAAATCCGACATCGGCGTCTTTCAAAAACCAAGGGTAGTCTTCTTTCGAAACAAGGGGTCTAAACTGAACATTATCCAGTTTTAAAGATTCCTTAAGCGCTAGTAATTTATTCTTTTCCGAACCTTCGGCTGAAAAGAGAAATACTATATCTTTGTATTTTTTAAGATTGGAGGCGATCTTTAAAAAGATCTCCAATCCTTGAGACGGACCCAAAACACCACCAAAAACAAATACAAATTTATCCTTCAGACCATAAAGTCCCCTAAACCTGCCGGTAGTTTTCGCCTCTTTAAAAGGCTTGATATCTATCCAGTGCGACACGACATTTATCTTGGACGAAGACACTCCCCGCTTTTCGATTAAAAACTTTTTATGACTGTCGGATGGCGTAATGATGAAATCGCAATTTTTGTAAGCCCATCGCTCCATTCTTCTAAAGAAGGAGGTTAGAAATGGATTTCTGAGTACTCCCAAGTCAACCGCGTTTTGAGGGAAAAAATCCTGAACATTCAGGCAAAACTTGGCACCATAACGATTCTTGACCAGATTGGCGGCGATCGCAAGCGGGAGAGGCGGACTATGAACGAAAACAATGTCTATTTCTTCGCGGATATTACGTTTTATTTGTCTGAAAAAAATATAAGGCAGAAAAAGCTGAGAAATTCCCTTCAGGATAAAGCTGACATTATGATGCGGCAATGCTTTCGCGCGAATAACCGTAATCTTTTCTTCTACGTTGACCCCGGAATAAATTTTGCGGCCCCCGACGACGTGATGTTCGGGCCAAGAAGTCACTACATAGACCCTATGACCGCGCTCGGTAAGTCCATCTGCCATCTCCTTCATGAGATGCGAGGAAGAACGGACTTCCGGCGGATAAGAATCCGTAATTATGAGAATGCGCATGATTTTATTTGCTTGCTCTTTTTTCGTAAATCTTGGCGTCAATCAAAAACCGGTACCAAAATCCGTGCAGAAAATGGAAAACAAACCCCTTTTTCCCGTCCAGAAATCCCAACCGGAAAAAATAACGATAAATAAAATAAGCGAAGGCGCGGAAAAAAGGAGGCAGTTCATAATAAAAAGATCTTTTCCCGCCCTGGCCGCGGCTTCCCTTGATCACCTCGCTGGCTTCTCTTAAGGCATAATCATTGTGTTTGGCCATCCAGGCAGTCAAACCATTCTGGTTGTCGTCCACGAAATCATTTCCCAATTTTGCCGCTTTTCCCCGCAAAAGCAGGGCGTGCTCGTCCATTTCCCTTTCTTCGATCCGGCCCGCCCCTTTGCGCCACAATCTCAAGAACCAAGCCGGGTAATAGCCGCCGTGGCGCATCCACCGCCCCAGAAAATAAACCCGTCTTTTAATGTAGTAACCGCTAACCTCAGCGGTCGCGGATTTATGCTCCCTCCTTCGCTGAGAAGCTACGGCGGGCAAGGATTCCTGCTGATGACCGCTGATGACTTGGCTGATTTCCAACTTCAATTCTGGGGTCAAATACTCGTCGGCGTCCAGCCTTAAAATCCAATCGCTTTTGACGTCCAGGTTATCCAAAGCCCAGTTGAACTGATCGGCCTGATTTTTGAAGGGGCGCTGAGATATATTCGCCTTGTATTTCCCGGCAATATCCAAGGTTTTATCGGTTGAATAGGAATCAACGACAAATATCTCCTGCGCCAAACCTACGATGCTTTTCAGGCATCGCTCCAAATTCGACTCCTCGTTATAAGTCAGAATGACGGCGGCGACGGACGATCTCATATCTCAATGATGAACGAGCTTTTGATATTCGTCAAAAAACCTCATGGCCACCGCCGCCGGCGAAAATTCATTTTGAACCAACTGCCGGCCCGCCCGCACGTACTCTTTTCTCTGCGCCGGATTCTCCAAAACATCCGAAACGGCCCGGCTAAGTTCCTCCTTGTTTTTCGAAACAACCTTGCCTGCCTTATAGCGGTCGATCAAGTAGCTAATGGCCACGCCCTTGGTTACCACCACCACGGTATGCATGAGCCCCTCCATCGCGGCCATACCGAAATTCTCGGAGAACGACGGCAAAACGAAAACGTCGGCATATTCGAGCGCCGCATTTTTATCGTCCCCAAGAAGCATGCCGGTGAAAAAAACATCTCTTTTTTCTTTCAGATCGTTTCTGCTCATCCATTTTGATATTTCTTTGGAATAATCATCATCATCGCTTCCCGCCAAAACCAAAACAGTATCGGGAATTCTGTCACGCACCCGCCGGAAAGCCGGAATCAGCGTATCCAGTCCTTTTTTCCAGTTAAGACGGCTCATGAAAAGCACTATTTTCTTGCGGGGCGGAATTTGGTATTTCTTCCGAAACTCTTCCTCGGTCGGAATTTCACGCGATTCTTCCGGCTCGAAAGCATTGGGAATTATAAAGGAATTTCCGGGAGGCAGGCCGGATTCAAAATACTCTTTTCTTTCTACCTCGGCCGTAAAATGAATTGCGGCGGCGCCGGCTAAATTGTTTCTTTCTATCAACTTCAGATATACCAGCTTCAGGAAGCGGCTTTTCCTTGCGAGCGGCTCCTTCATTAAGCTGCCCCGCGGCGAAATGACATAGGGTTTATGAAATTTTTTAGCGTAATAAGCCCCCAAGGCAGAAACCGACAGAAAAACAGAAGTAATATGGATCAAATCAAAATCCCCGATCCTTTCGGCCAAAGCCGAACGCAAATCCCGGGAATAGAACCATTTTCTCGGAAAAGAGCTTTTGAAATAAAAGATCGTGACGCCGTCAACGATGACCGGCTTGTTCAGAGGCACGTCCAGGTCTTCCGGTCCATTGATATTGGTCGTAAAAACCGTTACCTCAACTCCTTTTTTGACCAGCCACTTATTGAGATAATGAACGCTCAAAATGGGCCCGCCGTAACGATAGGCCGGCAAATAAGTGGGGACGACGTGCAAAATTTTCATTGATTTTGGGCATTTTTATTTCTCACTAAAAAGAAGTGTATCAAAACCAACAAAATAATCAGCTTCACCAAACCGGCGTAAGTTGAGGCTATCCAACCCTCCAGGCCCTTAATAATTTGAAGCCACGCCAGGGTATAAAGCATCACGCCGCCAGGCGAATGATTGGTCGATTCAATAAGATAAAAATAAATGAACTTGTAAATGATTCCTATAAAAAACATGCCCGCAATGATGCCAACCAGGCCGAAATTGAGGTACCAATCCCCGATCATGGTTACCCCCACGCCGCTTTTAAAATCATCCGGACTCACGAAACCCAATTGCCGCCCCACCGCATTGCCGTCTATGGCGATTGACGGCTTGTCATGCCAAATGAACTTCGGCGGAGTAAGGCTGATAAAAAATTCCAATAAATCCTGGCCGTACCAAAAATCATGGAATTTTTCAAAAATATGGTAGAAAATGGAGTACTGATTTATCCGCGCAACTCCGCTATCCAAGGCAAAACCAACCGCATTACTGACACGGGATGATTGGCCGCCGTCGTTAAAATACCAATTCAAATTGGGTTTCGGCGAATTGTAAAAATGAACGGAAGGCATGACAACAAGCAGAGACAATAAAATGACAAAGATCGTTCTTTTGTAATTAAAACCAACGATGTAGTGCCTAACGATCAAATAAACAAAAATAGGAATAAGAGCCTCAAGCCGGCTGCCCCTTAAAAACCCATAAATAAATTCGAGCACGAATAAGGACCAAGCCCACCACTTCCAGACGCGAAAATTCCCAAACCCTTCCTTTAAACTTCTGTAATAGAAGAGGAAAGCGACCGCCAAGGCTACGGTGCCGAGCAAACTAAAGAAACCGACGGCGCTGTAAAAAGGGCCCTGCTCAAAAGACGGATTTATGCCCAAATGAGAAAAGCCCTCCTGCCAAATCCAGATCGCTTTAACGAATAAATTACCAACCGAAAGGGCAATTAAGGCCCAAAAACCTTTCTTAAGCGACCACTCTCGCTTTAAAAAGCTCGGGATGAATTCCAGCCTCCCGCCCCTAAAAATCCTTGCCGCAAACAAATAGCCGGCGGCCAAAGAAACGCTACCCAGCAACAGATAAATAACGACGCGCCAGCTAAAAACCCATTGGTAAGCCAAGGTGGATTTGGCGGGAAGTCCCAACAAAATTATTGCCAGGAGCGCAACGGGAAAAAATAGATAATAAGCGATGGTAAACCAAGGCAGCGCAAAAAAATCGATATTCTTTATCTTCGAAAATAAAAGTGCTATTTTTTCCGATTTAGCCATTTAAAGAGTTTTGGGGAGGAAATTATTCTCGATAATTTTTGCCAAACGTTCGGCAATCAGCCGATAACTTTCGGGTACGTAATGAACGCCATCCACGTAAGCCGTGTTTTTGAAATCTTTGAACAAGCAAGACAAATCGCTGATTTTTACATTTTGAGAATCCGGAATGTCGGCCATCAACTTGCCGACCCGCGGCCAATATTCCTTAACTTGATCGATCCAATTCGTTTTCTCCACCGCCCTAAAATATTCCAAAACGCTGTTTTCGTAACTTGATAAATTATCTTTGCAATAGCCAAGGGTCGGCTGGAAAACAAACAACCCTTTGATGTTTTTATTGTCCAAAATTTCTTTTTCTATTTTCAGATTATTGAGATAAAGATCTATCGCGGCTTCTTTGATTCGGGCGTTTTCGGGATAAACCTTGAAATCGTGCCTCCGAAAAGCAACCCGGAATAAATCGGTCAAAAACGCGCTCTTCTTTATCAACACCTTGGCGTCGTAAGCAAGAAGCGACCTCAGCGACGGATAGTTCACGAAAGAATCCAATATCCTTTGATTAGCGAAATAATCGCCGTTCTTCCTGCCCTTCCAGTCCGGCAGGATCGAATAATAAAGATCGTTGCGCCCATCGAATATTATCACCAGGTCCGGTTCCAAATCCGAAATTTCGGTCTCGAGAAGCGCCAATTCCTGCTGCGAAAAATAACCGACGACGCCGGCATTGATAACCTCGGCCGAAGGAATGATTTTTTTCAATTCCTCTTCAAGATAAGAAGAAATCATCCATTTCTCGTTAAACCCGCCCTCGACGGTCGAGCCGCCCAAAATAAAGACCCTGAAATCGCCTTTTGGTTTGGGCACGATCATCTCTTTCGAGCGAAAACCGAAAGAATTAGTCGTGTAATCGATGTTTTTCGTCTTAAAACCAAAATTGGGCTTCAGCGCCGTTACGGTATACGGAGAGTAGATCGCGCCGGTGCCATAGAAAAAGCTTTGTGCGTCGCCGAGTTTTTTTACGTAATCCAGAAAGCCCCGAAGATCTCCGAATCCTTCCGCCGAATCTGGGGCCGACGGAAGTTCGCGGAAAATTGCGCTTCTACGAATTCTGAAACCGAACTCAAGCAATCCGAGGAGTAAAAGAAAGATTATAAGGCTGATAGCCGCTTTCTTTAAAACTTCGTCTTTCATCATTCTTTTTTGTTTTTATAAACGACGAAATCTTTTAATACCAGGATGTCCAATTCGCTCCGCTCGAAAGTCGAATAAGCATCGGCTGGCGTATTCACGATCGGTTCGCCCTTAAGATTGAAGGACGTATTTAAAATCAGCGGTACCCCGGTGATGTCGGAAAATTTCTTTATTAACCCGTAATAGCGGGGGGAATGCTCCCTGAAAACCGTCTGCGGCCGGGCGGTGCCGTCGACGTGGGTAATGGCCGGGATGATTTCCTGCTTGTCCTTCAATACGTCCACGACGTAAAGCATGAATCGGGCCGGATAATATTTTTTTGGTTCCGGCAAATCAAAAAACTTATCCGCTTCTTCGACTAAAACCGAGGGCGCGAAAGGACGATAGGGTTCGCGGAATTTTATCTTGGTATTGACGACGTCCTTCATTTCCGATCGACGGGGATCGCCCAGAATCGATCGACTGCCGAGCGCCCGCGGCCCCCATTCGAATTTGCCGTCAAACCAGCCTATCACCTTGCCGTTCGCTATTTCCCTGGCGATCAAGTCGAATAACGCCTCTTCGTTCTTAAAATATTGGTGTTCTATTTTATTTGAATCTAAAAATGATTTTATGTCGTTTTCGGAATATTCTGCCCCGTAATAAGCGTGCTCCATTTTGTAACTGCGCTCATTGCCCAAAGCCTGATTCCAGACGAGCAGGGCGGCCCCCAGGGCGCCGCCGGCGTCGCCGGCGGCCGGCTGGATAAAAATCTCGTCGAAGCCGGCGTTCTTCAGTATTTTCCCGTTCGCGACGGAGTTCAGAGCGACGCCTCCCGCAAAACAAAGCTTGGACAAGCCGGTGATCCGCCTGGCTTCTTTCGCCAAAAGAATCACGGCTTCCTCCAAAACGGCCTGAACCGAGGCGGCGATATCGGCATAATGTTCCTGTTCCAACGCGATCCTCTCAAACTCCTTGCCTTGCGGCTTTTCCCCGAAATAAGACGGCCAACCCGTTTCCCGCGTAAAAAATTTCGACTTGGGGTCGCGCGGCGGGCCGAACAATTCGATGAATTTTCCGGAATAAGTCCGGCTTAAGGATCGGTGAAAAGAGAAATAACTGAGATCGAGATCGTAAGAACCGTCAGGGAAAAATCTTATCGTTCTGCGCACCAAATCGGCGTACTTGGGCTTGCCGTACGGCGCCATTCCCATAACCTTGTATTCGCCGTCATTAACCTCAAACCCCAAAAAGGCCGTAAAAGCGGAATAAAGAAGGCCCAAAGAATGGGGGAAATGGATTTCCTTTAGAATCTTGACCTTCTTCCCGTCCCCGACGCCGATTGTCGTAACCGCCCACTCGCCTACCCCGTCAATCGTCAGGATCGCCGCTTGGTCGTAAGGAGACGGCAAAAAAGCCGAAGCGGCATGGGACAAGTGGTGTTCCACGAAAAGGACCTTGCCCGGATCAATCCCGAGCCGACTGCTTATAATCTGCCGAATCCATATTTTTTTCAGAAAAAGGCTCTTGATCGACGCGACAAAAACGTGAGGCGCAATCGGAAAAGTCGCCAAATCCGTTTTCATGATTCTATCAAGCTTGATAAAGGGTTTCTCGTAGAAAACGACATAATCAACGTCCTTAGCGCTTATTCCTCCTTTTTTAAGGACAAAATTGATCGCCAATTCCGGAAAATCCGAATCGTGTTTTTTTCTTGAAAAACGCTCCTCTTCGGACATTGCTACCGGGACCCCGTTCATAAGAAGCGCCGCCGCTGCGTCGTGATAAAAAAAGGAAAGGCCGAGGATATTCATAGAAATTTTTTAGCTCTTACTCATCTCTGAAATCTTCCATTCCCGGAAAAACATCTTTCCTTAAGAACCAATTCGAATGTTCGCTTTTTCGCCGCAGGACCTTAACAAAAATCCTAAAGGGAATGGCGAAAAGAGAAAAAATAAGAAAATAAAAGATCGTAAGAAAAATGCCACTCATGACATTTCCCATAAACAAACCCGTCTTCATCCAGCCGTCCCGGACTTTCTTTAAAAATTTCATACAGCCGATTATTAAAAAAGCGTGTAGATGAACGGACCCAGCGGGGAGCTTTGAGCGAATATTATCAAAATAAAAAAGGCCGCCAGGACAAAAACCATCGGTATCAACCACCACATTTTATTCCGCCAAAGGAAACCGAACAATCTGCCCAAAATCCCGAATCGTATTCTTGCAGAAGCGAAGAGTAATTTGATTTTTTCCATAAAAAAATTCTACCAAAGAATGCGAGGGTTATCAATATGAGGTCAGAGGACCCGATTAAAACACCGCTAATCCAAGAACCCTCGAAACCGATTTATTAAAAATCAGCGCGGAGGATTCTGGTTGAAAAAGGCGTTGATTCGATCAGCGACAAATCGCTTGCCTTGCGCGGTCAAATGCTCGTTGGGATACGCCGGATAATCGAAGTAATCGCGGGTTAGAGAGAGCGTCAAATCCAAGCACGGCATTTTTTTATCTTCCAGAACCGAACAAACCAAATTGGCGTTATACGCGACCTGTTCCACGAAATCGTTCCCGATGAACTTTGTTCCCGTCTCATAATCTATCGGGGAAATATAGACGTATATTTTTGTGCCGGCCTTATCCGCCAAGTCCAGCAAGGATTCCAAAGATTTCATTTTCCTTTGATTTCGATCAAGCTTGAACATGTATTTATAGACATAATCGTCCCTGATATTTTCTTCGGTGGCGGGCTTGTTCTTATCCACCGCTTCGAAATCTTCCACGATTCCCGCTTGTTTTTGACCGTAATAAACGGGGGTTTTTAAAAACTCGGTGTAGGAAACCGAATTAACGTCAATCGCCCTTAATATGGCTAGGGGCGTATAAAAATAAGAGATGAAAGAGGTGCGATCCTTCAGTAAAAATATTTCCTTCTCGAATTGATTCACCGGGCGCATGTCCCATTCGGGAGAGAAAGATCTGAGTTGTACGGGAAAGATGATCGCTTGCGGCTTCGAGGGGGCGCGGGAAATATAATCCAATACGGCCTCATAAATACCCAAATGATAAGCCGGGTGAGCCAAATTGCCCAGCTTATAAGCGGGGTTGGCCGCTTGGAACATCTCAATGATGGACGATTGGTTGTCGGAACTGCCGCCGGTGGGCAAAACCGAGCTGTCTCCGAAGAAAAGAATTTGTGTCCGATCTCTCAAATAGCCGTTCAAGGAGGAAACCAGCGGGTCGGGTTCGATATAGCGCGCAATAACCACCTGAGCCGCCAGGACAAGCGCGACAAAAGCAATTAATTTCAAAAAGAAAGATTTCATTCGTATTGATCAGAACTGGAAATAAATAAAGGGTATTTCGTGGGTGACGCCTAAATTCATTATCGCCAAAACCGCGCTGAAATATAGAACCGCGCGGACCCAACGGTATTTGACGGAAAAGAGATTCAAGGTTTTCGAATAGCTCACTGCCTCGGCTAAGACAAAGAACAAAACCAAAAAGATCAAGAATAAAAATTGCCGCCGGCCTTCACCGTCAAGCAAAAATTGATTCAGGAAACCAAAAAGCGCAGGCGTTGTCGCCTGATTAAGGGAGGTTGTGACCCCGACGAAACGCCCAAAGAAACCGATTAAACCGTTAAAAGAATGGATTAAAATATAGCCGGCGTCGCCGAGAGTAGCCGCCCGAAAAAAAACAAAACCGATGCAAGCCAGAGAAAACGTCAGGAGCGTCTGCCAAAAATGATACAATCTTGGAAATTTAAGGAAACCAACTTTCCGCACGATCCATTGACGCGACTTTTGGGTTATCTGGCCAAAAACCATGTAGAAACCATGGAGGGCGCCGAAGGCAACAAAGGTCCAATCAGCGCCGTGCCATAAACCTATCAAGACCATTGTGATAAAAAGCGCAAGATAAAGCCGCGTCCGGACGTGCGCTTTTATCGAAAAGACCAAGGGGTAATACAAATAATCGCGCAGCCAATTGGAGAGAGACATGTGCCAGCGCCGCCAATATTCCGCCATTGATCGCGATAAATAAGGGTAATTGAAATTCTCTATCAGCTTGATTCCCAATACCTGCGCCCCGCCGATCGCAATATCAGAATAGCCGGAAAAGTCGCAATATAACTGGATGGCAAAGAAAAACGTGGCCGTGAGAAGAATGAGTCCGGAATAACCCTGGGGATAAAGATACGCTTGATCCACGTAAGCCGCCAAATTGTCGGCAATGACTATTTTTTTGAAAAATCCCCACAGCATCCGCTCCAGTCCCGCTTTAAGGTTTTGCAGACCGAATTTTTGTTCCTGTTTGAGCTGCGGCAAGAGATTATAAGGACGCTCGATCGGGCCAGCCACCAATTGGGGGAAAAACATGACGTACAAAGCGTAAGTCAATAAATTATTTTCGGCCCGGTATTTTCCCCGGTAAACCTCGATTACGTAACTCAAGCTCTGAAAGACATGAAAAGACAAACCAAGCGGCAATACGATTGAAAGGATCGGAAGCGAATAATTCCAGTGGATGAGCCTAGCTAAAGCGCCAACGTTATCGCTGAAAAAATTGAAATATTTGAAAACAAAAAGTGTTCCCAGGTTCGCCAAAATGCTCACAAAAAGGAGAATTTTTCTCTTTTCTCCTTGATTTTTTTCTATCTGCTTAGCCAGGAAAAAATCGGTGGCGATCAGGAAAAAAAGGATGAGGATGTACTTTGGCACGAAGGCCATGTAAAAATAGCTGCTCGCAATTAAAAGAATCAAACTGCGCCACTTATGTGGCGCTAAATAATAAATCGCAACGACAATCGGAAAAAACAAAAGAAAGGAGAAGGAATTGAAAAGCATTTCAGTTAGTTTCCGATTCCGGAGCAATAAGGAAAGTCAGGTTGGTAAGTGAGCGCGATTCCGGGGAACAAAGAAAAGAAATCATCGCCGCTACGTCGGCTGCTTGAGCGAGGGTTTTGGTCGGGCTTTTTTCCCGGAACATATCCAAAAACGCCTGCGGCGTGGCGCTGTTCATACCTCCCGGCAGGACGCCGGGCGCCACCGAATAAACGCGCACACCCAACGGCGCGAGCTCCTCCCTAAAAGCGGCCAAAATGCCCTGAAGCGCGAATTTGGCAGGGCTGTAAGCACCGCGGGCCCGCGTATTAACTTGGGTAATTACGGCGGCGGTGGTAATTCCGATTATAACCCCTTCTTTTTGCTCTTTTATCCTTTTAGCGCACGCCGCCAGAAAATTAAAACTACCAAAGACATTAAGGCCAAATTGCTCCTTCAGTTCTTCCGAAGAAGAGAGATGAAGTTGTTTTGGTTTCGGCGCCGTCCCGGCTGCATGGATGCAAACACGAATCGCCCCTTGTTCCTTTTCGATGGTACGGATAGTCTCTTCCACGCGAGCGGGGTCTTCCAAATCGCACGAATACGAACGATGTCCGGCACCGGCAAGGCCGGCGATAAGTCCAACAGCAGTTTCATTCGAGCCGTTCTCACGATAAAGAGCGGCTATTTTTAGACCGTCCGCCGCCAATTTTTCGGTGATCGCGGAACCGACATAGCCCGTCGCGCCGGAAATGACGACTACCCTTGATTTATTTGATTGCTTGTTCATGAGAATCGTTCAAAATAATCATATTTTTTAAGAAAGGATTTGAACCGTTGCCGTTCCCTCGACCGCATTCCTCCCATCTTTAATTATAGAAATAAAAATATCGACGAGGCCGATCGCAAGGCTCTTGCTCTTGACCTCGCCGCGAATGACGACCTTGTCGCCGATGAAGACCGGCTCTTTAAAATCCAGTGTTTGCCGGACATACAGGCAACGCTTGCCGGGCAGATACATACCGACCAGGGTAGAGCAAGCTGAACCGACGAGCATGCCGTGGACCAGCCGGCGGCCGAATTTCGTCTTTCGGGCATATTCCTCGTCAAGATGAAGCGGGTTCTTGTCCCCGGTAAGGGAGGCGAACGCCAGGACATCCTCATTGGTCCAAATCCGGTCGAAAGACGCCGTATCGCCGACGGAAATATCATTGATTGAAAGGTCTCGCGGTTCCGTCATGATTTTTTACCTCTTTCCTCCACTACTTTCCTTAGATCGCCCAGAACCTCGGCGGTTATCACCTCCTGCATCGTAAAAGACAGGCCGAAATTCTTCTCGAGCTCGGAAATAAAAAGAAGATAGTTCATTGAATCCCATTCCGGAATATCCCTGGAAGACATATCGTCCCGGATCTTGTCCTGGCTAATTTTGAATATCTCCCCGACGATCTCATTAAATGTCCTCATTTTTTTATGCTCATCCACGAAGGGACATTGGGCTTTTTGGACAGATCGTATTCTTCCCGGACAAAATATTTTTCTATAAAATCCTTCGCTGGCTTGTTCTTTTCGGTCTCTTTGAAAACAATCGAAAGCTTTTTGGCGTTTTCCGACAGGGCTTCTCCGGCAATGAAGCCCAAAAACGCCTCCTCCGCTCCCCGACCGAGGGCCCGGCAACTCATTAAAAGCGATTCCACCTTCCAAGCCTCCTGATTTCGTTCAACTAAAGCGAGGGCAATTATTCCGTAGTCGCCGAATTTATCCCGCAATCCTCCGTGAAAAACAATATGTTTCGGACTCAAAATATATTTTTTTATTTCTTCCTCGCTTAACGGATTTTTATTGGTGTTAAATTGGTTGGTTTTCCCGGTAAGCTGAGCCAACCGCGCAACGGCAGAATCGTCATCTTTATAAACGGATAATTCAAGGGAAAGATTCCGAAGAAAGTCTTCTTTCAATTGATAGCTGTTTTCTTCTTCTTTCCTTAAACGTTCCGTGACATACAGATTGCCCCTCATCTTGTCTTCTTCGGTAAAGGCCTCCGCCGGAAAATAATCCAGTGAATTCAGGAAATTCGTGAGTTGAGACGGGTCGGTGGGCAGATCGGGCGCCTCCACCTCCGGCAGAAGAGCACGGACCATTTCCCGGTTCATCGGATCGTCGTCCAAAAATACCATGGAATCAAGACCGATATTCAATTCTTCGGCGAGCTCTCTTAAATTCTGGACCTTATCGTTCCAATTCATTCGAACGGCCGCAAAATTATCTTCCCTTAAAATCATATTCGGATGCGTCCGAATCGCCCTCCAGGCGTCTTCCGGATTGTTCCGACTGTTGATCGCGAGGATCACGCCACGGTTATAATGATCGAGCAAGGCCTGCTGAAACGCCACAAAACCGCTCCCCGGCGGCGTCAAAGAAAGAGCGATATTCTCCATGCCTTCTTCGCCAATAACGCCTCCCCAAAGGGTGTTGTCCAGATCTAAAACAATGCACTTTTTGTTTGTCTTCATTTTTTTATTGCAATGGCCGCAGCTATTTTGTTCGTGTGGCTTATCGACAACAAAATCGAACGCTGAAGCCGATTATTTATCCAGACTGTCGGTTGACCGTTTTTCTTTCTCACGATTTCTACCGAGGAGAAAAGAAAATCTTTTTGCCCCAGCGTCTTGAAAACCGCCTCCTTGGCCGCGAAAGTCCCCGCCAAATGCGGCGCGGCGTCCCGGAAAGAAAAACAATAATCAAGCTCTCTTTTGGTGTAGCTGCCCGAGAGAAACGGGCTTTTTTGGCCCTTTTTGAAAGAATCGAATCTTCTGATTTCTAAAATGTCTAGACCCAATCCCCTCAAGCGCATTTCGTGATTATTATCACTCAAGTCCCGGGCCTTGGCAACATATTGACGCCCATAGTTATCTTTTATTTGATCTTTTCCGCCAAAAAATCCATGACCGCCCTGGCCATCACTCGGTGGCCAGCCGGCGAAAAATGATAATCGTAGTAATAGAATAATTTTTTCCGCGGGTCTTTCGTTTTTTCCGCAAGAAATGATTCGTAGGAATCTCCGAACCAGATGCCCCGGCTTTTCAAAAAATCGTAAACATAATCGCGATAAGACCGGCCCCCGTTGCCGGCACATTCTTTCTTGATGGCGGCATCCAGATTCAAAGTGTTAATTTGAAATTTATAAATGGGCTCGTTGTCAAAAATATGCATATAATTGACGAGGTAAACACCGATTTCCGCCCCGGCATCATTGACCATTTTCTTTATGCCGTCTATGTAATGTCCCGTTTTTTTCTGGAACCAATCATCGGCGTATTCGTCACGGGAACACAGAAACTTGACCCAATCGGGACTGGCCTGTCCTTTCAAATATTCCGGCCAAAGGACGTTGTGCAGTCGGGGGAATTCGCGGCCGGCTAAAACGTCCAAATAGCGAAGGGCCCAAAATTTTTGCAGAAGCCAAAGTTTGGATTGGCTTTTGGGTCTTAGGGGCAGGTTTTGATTGTCGAAAACAAAGCCGAATTGGTCCTCAAAATTAAAATCGTCGGCCAAATCGTTGGGGGACAAGAATAAAATAACCACATCCGGTTTCAACGCCGGCAGGTATTTCCTAAGCTGCAAAATGTATTGCGCCGGCGAACCATTCTGGATCGCGCCATTTATAATCCGCCAGCCACTCTGGCCCGCCGCATTTAACGACTGCTGAACAAGGCTGTAAAAACGCTCGTCATTCGAAACGCCGTCAGCCTCGACGAAGGAATCCCCCAAGAACAATATCCTTTTCTCCCCGGTTTTTTTCTCGCCAACGTCATCTTTCATCCTGAAACCGATATTGTTCGTATAATCTTCCCCGATATCAAACTGTTCGGCGGGCAATTCAGCCGGCAGTTTTTTTAAAACCTCAAGCGTATCGTGGGCGTAGATCGTCCTTTTGACGTTCGGCCGGAGCGATCTTATGAGATCCGGATCGGGCTGAAAAGCGATATCTTGTTTGTAAAGCCTGACGCCCATCTCCACTAAAAAGAAAGAAAAACGCCCAAAACGACCAATCCGGTTTTTTTCAGAAATTCTTTCATTTCAGTCGTTTAACAAATCGACGATCCCGCTCTTCGCGGCCAGGGCGTGACCGAAAACGTTCCAATGGCCCTCGTGGGGAAAGTAATATTTTTCCGAATCATTCAATATTTGGGGAGTCAAATCCACGAAAGGAATTTTTTCTTCCCGTAAAATGTCGCCGATTTTCGAACCGAGCTCTTTCTCCAGATAGTTATGCTTGATATTCATCGAGGGAACGACCAAAACGACCAATTTTTTGCCGGCCAGCTTCTTAACGGTTTCTTTCAAAATCAACCTGATGACCTCGAAGTTCTTTTCATAATCATTCGGATTTTTCACCAACCCCCCTTTTTCCAAAATGGGATAAAATTGGTCCTTAACCAGATTTTTGACGAGGTCAAAAGACTTCAATTTTAAAATCCAGGACAGGGAGTCATAAAATAATCTGTTCTTAATGCGGGTGTCAACGTTCTCGAGCCGGGCCTTTTCGTCGGGCGGAGGCACGTTTTTCACGGCAAGTTTGCCGTCTTCGATATCGAAATAAGGCTTGTATCTGTCGCCTTGATAGGGGTGGTCCAGGACAACATCCTCAATGTCATTGCCAAGATACAGGGCGTAAACGACAACGTCCGGGTCGTATTTCAAGGCCTGGTTTTGAAGAAGGAGCAGGTACTGGCCGGGGTCGTAACCGGAGACGCCGAAATCCATGACCTCGTCGTTCGTCTCGGTTTCGATCAATTTCGAGAAGGCTTGATCAAGCGGGACGCCGACGCCAAAAACGAACGAATCGCCCAGGACGGCGATCCTTTTCTTCGTCTTGATACGCAGGAAATCCGCATCACTCCTAAATCCCTGAGCGTTCGTTTTATAGACAACATTAAAATCTCGGCTTGCCTGCTTTACGGAAACATTCGGCAGCATCGACCAGCCCAAAAGGTCATCGTAACGATAAAGGCTACCGCTTATTTCCTCCACATAAGGTTTTTCGACCAAGGTGTCGGAAATTCGCAAAATAGCCTCCACCATGGCCAGGCTCAAAATCAAGCCGAGCAGAATCAAAAATATCTTTTTCATTTCAATTGCGCGACTATGAAAAGGTTGGTGCCTCGAATATAGAAAACCCTGCTCAAAATATAGATCGGCGGCAAAAGGATCAAGCCCAAGATTAAAGAAAGGAACCGCTTAAGCCGAGAAAGAAACAAAATCAAGCCATGGCCGATGAGTTTCCCGTCGTGAGGATGTTTATCGCCACGCTCCTGACCCGCAACGGTTGCAAGGCCGGTAGCGGTATTAATCTGAATCAATCCCAAGACGAAATTAAGCACCTGGGCCAAACTGCTTATCCTTTCCTCATTAAGATAAATGGTCTTGAAACCGCGGGTCGCCAAAAAATTCGAAAGCGAGTCGGCGTTCCAGCGGGTCAGATGATGAGGCGGGTAATCCCATCCTTCCCTTCTCTTCCGTAAATTGAATTTCAGTTCTGTTCTTCTTTCGTTCGGCAGATCAATGATGATAACCCCTTCATCGGATAGCGCTTCTTTGATTTGATTCAAGAGCCGGTTTGGGTCTTCAACGTGTTCAAGAATATGGATCAAAACGACAAAATCGAATTTCTGCCCGAGTTTTTCAAACCCCCCGCCAATGTCGCCAACCAGGACGTTTTTCAATCCGAGCGTTTTGGCATAGGCTACGGCTTGGCCGTTGAAATCAATGCCGTAAACATCATATCCTTTTTTTTCGGCCATTTTTAAAAACCACCCCGGGCCGCAAGCAACTTCCAATAATTTGCCGGTCCTAAAGCCCAGAGAATCCAGGGAATTAAAAACCTCCCGGAATTCCCATTTTTTCTCGCTGTAACCTCCTGCCAAAGCGCCGTACGATTCTTCGTAATATTCCCGGCTGCCGGCCCTCATCGGATGGGTAAAAACGACCCGGCAATCGCCACAGCGATAGAAAACGCCTTCTCGAAATCGTTCTTCCGGTTTAGTCTTGCTGCTTCCGCAAATAGGGCAATTCATTTTTCTAGCCAACCGGCTTGTTTGAAAAAATCGACCCAGCGCCCGATAAAGACACCGATCGACAGATCGCCAACTTTTTTTGAATTGTTCCGACCCATTTCTTCCCTTAGAACCGGATTCTTATAAAGATACAATATTTTTTCGGCCAAAGCATCGGCCGACCCGGCCGGAACAACGAATCCGTTAACGCCGTTTTCGATGATGTCCTGGCCGGCGCTGTGATCGGTGGTCACGACCGGCAAGCCAAATCCCATCGCTTCCACCAAAACCTGACCAAAGCCGTCGTCTAAGGTTGGAAATGCAAAAATGTCGGCCCGCCCATACAACTCGCCTATCTTATGATGAGGCACCGCGCCGGCATACTCAAAGCAATCCGCATATTTTCGCATAATCGGTTTCATTTCTTCGGAAACATTGCCGGCTAATATCAGCCCGATCTTTTTATTTCCAATCTTAGAAACTGCCTCCAATAAATACTGCACGCCCTTGCCCAAAGCGATATTGCCCACGTAAAGGACCCGGAAAATGTCGCGTTTTTCCTTGGTCGGTTCGGGATGCCTGCCGAAAAACAAATTCTCCGAACCGAGGGGAAAATGAATCATTTTTTCCGGATCAATGCCGGCGGCGACATAGGTTCCGGCGGCGTAAGAAGAAGGGGTAAAGATAGCGTCGGCCGCCTCATACTCTTCTTTCTCTCTCTGAATCGTCTTCTCATCAATCGGAAGGTACGTCGAATTCCATTTTAAAAATTCCGCCCGCCTGATAGCATCGGAAAAAACAACGTGGGACGAACCGCGGTACAGGATCGTTTTGGCGCCGATCTTTTTCGCCGCCTTAATCGTCTCCAGCGCACAAGAAGACCTTGCTATTACCACACTGCTGCCCGCAATTTGCCTCGCGGCCCAAACATCAAACCATTTGCTGTCCCAGTAGTCGGTGCGTAAAATCTTTCTTAAAAACGGCTGCGCGAGCCGCGGCCAAAGAAAAACCCTCACCTTATCCGGACTTACGACTTCCAGGTCTTTTCTCCGCCAAGCCAAGCATCGACTCTTCGGACCGTAGAAATCGGTAAGCAGGAGATGGAGCATTCCCTTTTTTTCAAACCCTTCTGCCCAGCGAAACAAATCAAACTTTCCGTAAGCCGATATGGTAATTTTCATGTTTTAAGATTGATGTTTTTGGATTTGATAGGATAACAGCCTTAAAAAACTTGACCACTTGCCGTAAATAAAGGCCGACTGCTGAATGAAATAAAGGCAAGCGAAAAGAAAAACGTCCCTAAATCGGCGGGAAGAATAATGCGAGAGACGAAAACCGGTAAAAACAGCGGGGACTATTAAAGCCAGACCTAAAACGGTGATAAACGTACGAATGGCCGCCCGGACGAAAATCTCCAAAAGGGATTTTTCTTCGAGAAAAAAGCTGGCAATTGCGCTCACCCTTTCCTTCTGGATTCGCCAGAAATCCCGAAAACGGTGGGGTGCAAAATGTTTAACCGTAATCGACAAATCAACGGCTTTCTTGTATCTGCCGACTTTCAGTTTTTTGCCGAAATAGCCGTCTTCGCCGGCCGTTAATTTCACCGGCGGCGTCGGAAATAAACCAATGGCAATGACTACGCTCTTCCGACAGGAAAACCCTTCCGTCCATTCGGCGGCCGAGTAATCACCTTCGTTTCTGTAGTGGAAGCGATGCAGAGCCTCAACGAATCTGGCGAAGACATTTTCCTGATTGATCACCTCGGCATTGACCAAAACATAATCGGCGCCGGCGGCGTAATGTTCTAAAATCCTGATTATGAAATCGGGCGGCAAAATAACGTCCGCGTTCAGGATTACAACTACTTCCCCCTTGGCGGCCAGAATGCCGTCATTCCGGGCGCCGCAGCGACCGCCAAAGTTTTTCTCCCGTTTAATCAACCTGACGGGGCCGATTTTTTCGTAGCGACCGACAATAGCCGGAGTTTCATCGGTAGAATCATCAACCACGATGATTTCCTTAAGGGGGTGGTCCAAGGCCAAACACGCATCAAGAGTCTTTTTAATGTCTTCCGCCTCGTTGAAAGTGGGGATGACAATGCTGACGAAAGTTTCCTTAAGCATTACCTTGATAATATCTTATGCTCGGTAAATGGCCAAAATGCAACTCGTTTGTTTTAAATCGGCGTTGTCAACGGAAATCAATTTATAAGACAAATCCAAAAGCAGTTTGGCGCAGTCTTCGCGGCGCTTTGAATCGTCGATGGACAGGTAAATGACCGGGTGGCGGCGCCGCAAAACAGTCGTAGCCCCCCTCAAAACGAAATATTCCGCCCCCTCAACGTCGATTTTTATGAAATCCGGCGTTGGCAATCTGCCGCCCGCCACCTCCTCATCGATAGAAACGGTCTTAACGATGATCTTCCCCGCTTCGTCGATTCTGCCGGTAAAAGCATTTGAGCCTTCGCTGAACGGAAATCGACCGGACTTATCGTAAACGCCGGCCTCGATCACGTTTACGTTCGGGCATTGATTGCTAGCGATATTTTTCTTCAGGAATCTCAAATTAAACGGATTGGGCTCAAAAGCGAAAACCCGGCCCGTCGGACCGACTAAAACCGAGGATAAAAGCGAATAAAAACCGGCATGGGCGCCGATGTCAAAAACCGTATCCCCCCGCCGAAGCGTCTTCTCAAAAATTTCTTGGACTTCTATTTCATAAGTGCCGAGCCAATAGCCCAGACTGCCGGAGCCAATGACCCATTTTTTGCCGCGAAGCCGACCCTGCAGGATCGGCAGAACAGAATCCTTGGGTATCAGGCGCAAAAAACTTCTTAAGGTCCGGCCAACGAAACTATGGGTCGGTATCTTGGAAAAATTAATCATGGATGCTCAGGGCCTTTTTAAGGCCGTAAATATCCGCATCAAAACTGTATTTCTGGACAATTTCGAAAGATTTTTTGCCAAGAGCCGCCCTTCCGGCCCTGTCCGCGATTAGACGCCCCAAAATATCGGCCAGTTCGTTCACGTCCCCTGATTTGAAAATAAAACCGTTCACCCCGTTCCGGACCAGGTCCGGACCGCAACCGGCGATATCCGAAACGATGACCGGCAGACCGAAACACATTGCTTCGTTCACGACCAAACCCCAGGTTTCGCCAAGGCCGGAGGGCAAAACGAAAACATCGGCCAAGGCATAATATTCGGCCAATTCTGTCTGATTCTTGAAGCCTTCAAAAAGAACGTTCCGGAGACCGGTGCGTTCCGCGTATTTTTCCAAAACCGGACGCAAAACGCCATCGCCGACGAAAACAAGAGCTTTGTCCTTGCTCCCGCTCTTTTCGTAAGCCCGCAATAAATCCAGCGGTCTTTTTTTGGAATTCAGTTTTCCCAAAAAAAGGATCACCGGTATTTCCGGCGCAAGACCGATTTTTTTCTTCAAAATCTCCCGCTTGCCGCTCAGCCGGCGCGCTTCGCCGATGAAGCGGGCGTTATCGACGGCATAAGGGGCGAAAAACAATTTTTCTTCCGGCGCTCCGTAGTACTCGTAAAACTTCCTGTTTTCTTCACCGACGTACAGGAACGCGCTGATGCGCCTGAAAAGCGCTCCCAGGATGATTTTTTTGATATTTATTTTCCAGCCGGCCTTCAAAAATTCCTGATTCAGGGGATTCTCGCCGCGCAAAAAGACGGGCGTCCGGCGCCAAAAAGCGGCGGCCAACGCCAGCCAATTAGTAAGAGAGTTCCAGCCGAAAATCAGAACCGCTGAATATTCATTCCTCAAAATCTCCCGCCATATCCCCGGATTGATCTGGCCCCAAAATCCGCTCGAGGGATTCGGGGAATAATTCTTCAAAAAAACATGCTTGTAGCCGGCCAAAAGCGGCGTATCCCATTTTATTTGGCGGCCGAATTCCGGATCGTATTTGGCTGCCGCGCCAAAATCCCAGCAAAAATAAACCGTCAAATCAATTTGGGGATCTTCGGCTAATTTCCTGAAAAGAGGCGCTTGATATTGGATGGGGTGACTAGTAAGTACCGCTAATTTGTACATATCACCGAAAATCAAAGGCCATGGCGCGACGAACCGTTCACCGAAGAAACTATGATGTTTTGGGTAAAAATCCCGCTCGGCGAACCGGTTTCGATCAAAAGATAGAACCTGACAATGAAAACGATGAGCTGCCAAAGAACAAAACGGACAAACGACCTTATTCCGTGGACAACCGGCCCCATCGGAAAAACTTCGATGTTTTTGAATCCGAAGATCGACAAGAGCTGAGAAACGCTATTTTTGGTAAAACTGGTTTCGTGGGTAAAATCACCGTGGCGAATCCGACCCCAAAAAGGGCTTTCGGCGTTCGCGGTCTGAATTACGAGAACCCCTCCTTTCTTCAGAGACCGAGAGATCAATTCCAAAATGTTCAAAACCTCTTCCTTGGTTTGATGCTCCAGGACGTCCTTCATGAAAACAACGTCGTAGAAATCCGTTTTTTTCTTCAGAAATTCATAGATGTCGGATCGCTGGATATTTTTTATCCCCATTTTTTCAGCGGCCGCTACCTGTTCGGAACTGACGTCTATCCCTTCTGTTTGATCAAATCCTTTTTGCTGCAGCCACCAGACAAACCCGCCGTTGCCGCAACCAAAATCACCGATCTTCGCGCTTTTTTCTTTGGGTAGAAATTTTCCGAAATATTTTTGCCAGATCGGAAATTGTCTTCTGATCGCTCCCAGACCCAAATCTCCGTACAATTGCCCAGTGTGGGTGGAAATGTATTTTTCGTAAAACTTATCTCGATAGTTCATACACTAAATTCTCGACTTTTTGGACGAATTTATCAAATCCAAAAACGTCCAAAACGTTCTTCCTGAGAAAATCCCGGTCCAGAAGACGGGTGGGACATTTTCCTTTCAAAACGCCCGTGATCGCGGCAACGATATCTTCGCCGCTGTCGGGATCGACCAGGATGCCCAATTTGCCGTTCAAGACGGCTTCCCGGGAACCGTCACGATTGCCGGCAACAACCGGCCGGCCGCAAGCCAAGGCTTCAATGAATGCCATGCCAAAACCCTCCCCCTTGGACGGCATCACGAAAACGTCGGAAAGGTTGTAATAATCGACTAATTCCTCTTCGGAAACCCGATCAATCATAACCACAAAAGAGCTGGTTTGCGTTGATTCAACTAAGCTTCGGACCCGACCAGAATCACTGCCCTTGCCGATCAGGAAATATTTAACGTTGGGTGTTTCCTTGATCATCCCGGGCAATGCGGCGATTATCTTATCGTAGCCCTTGTACTGTTCGGCGGCGGAAAGCCGGGAAACGGTAAGTATTATTTTCGAAGAATCAGAAAGGCCATGCTTCCTTAACAAATGCGTTGGTTTCTCCTTCATTAAAAATTTCTTTCCGTCAACGAAAGGCGGCAAATAAAATATCCTATCCCCGACTTCCGGAATTTGCCCAACGATTTTTTCTTTCGAAAAATTGGAAATAACGACGATCAACTTGGCCTTTTTCAAAATTTTTCTTTTAAGGCGGCTCTTGATTTCCCAAGCCTCGATGCCGTAAGCGATGATCGAGTAATCCTGGCCGAAAAATACCTTCAAGAAATACGCCGGCGGGCCGAAGTTAACATGGCCGCAAATTATCATAGCCGGCCGGAACGTGAAAAATCCCAAAAACAATCTCGCAACGAAAACGATTTTCGAAAAAAACAACTTTTTTCCGAGCGCCAAGACCGAAACTTCGTGTCCGTTCCGTTTCAAGGCCTCAATCAGTCCGCCTCCGAATTTTTGGATGCCGCCATTTTCTTCCAAATCGCTCGTTAAAAAAATGATCTTCATGTTTTACCCTAATTCATAAAATTATCGGTTTGACCGCGTCTTTTCATTATAATATAATGCTTTTAAGGTCTCCGAGGCCAGAATATGGCTTTACCCAATATTTCAACAGATAAAAAAATTAAAGGCGTCATTCTAGCTGGCGGAAAAGGCGTGCGGCTGCATCCCCTCACGAAGACGATAAACAAACATCTCCTCCCGGTCGGCCGGGAACCGATGATTCTGAATCCGGTACGGAAATTGATCGAAGCCGGCATAACCGATATCCTCATCGTCACGAGCACCCACCATATGGGCAACATCGTGAATCTTCTGGGCAGCGGGGAAGAATTCGGCTGCAATTTCACTTATAAGGTCCAGGAGAAAGCGGCGGGAATCGCCCATGCCCTGGCGCTCGCCGAAGATTTCGCGAACGGACAGAAAATAGCGGTGATCCTAGGGGACAACATCACGACCGCCTCTATAAAATCTTTTGTTGAAAAATTCGCCAATCAGGAAAAGGGCGCGCTCGTGCTCATTAAAAAAGTCGACGACCCGACAAGGTACGGCGTCGCGGTCATAGACGAAAAGCAGATAGTCGAAATCGAAGAAAAACCCCAAAGCCCAAAATCTAATTTTGCGGTCATTGGCTATTATATGTACGACCCTTCGATTTTCGACATCATCAGGCAGATCCAGCCTTCAGATCGGGGCGAGTACGAGATCACGAGCGTCAATAATGAGTATATCCGCCGGGGGGAATTGACTTACGGCATTTTGGACGGCGAATGGACCGACGCCGGTACTTTCGAATCCCTTCTTTACGCCAACCAAATGCTCATTAAAATCCCCGCCTCGCAGCAGGAAAAGCAGGTCGTTTCCAAGGAGCAAATAACGGAAATGCTCAAGGAACTGGAAAAACAAGAAAAAGAGCTTAAAAAATACCTCGAGTAAGATGACCAATAAAAATTCACCTGAATATTCGGTCGTGGTGCCGGTCTATAACAGTGAAGGCTCTCTAAAAGAGCTTTATGAACGCCTAAAGAAAGTTTTTAATGCATTGAACAGCCCGTGGGAATTGATTTTCGTTAATGACTACAGCCGGGACAACAGCTGGAAAGTATTGCGGTCTATCGCGAATGGGGACGAAAAAGCAACCGTCATAAATTTAACCAATAATTTCGGCCAGCAAAATGCATTGATGTGCGGCCTCTCTTATTCAAAGGGGATTTACGCCATTACAATAGATGACGATCTTCAGCATCCACCCGAAGAAATACCGAAACTTATCAAAACCATCACCGCCTATAACTACAGCGTAGTTTACGGTCAGCACCCGGCAACGAAACGCGGCTGGTTCCGCGATCTCGCTTCGGCCCTCATTAAAAAAATCCTTTCTTACGTTACCGGCAGCGGCTACACGACAACCTCTTTCCGGATAATCAAGAACTCCGTCGTTGAAAAAATAACCGGTTTCAAACAATACAACGTCATGATTGACGTCCTCATCAAGGATATCGTGAACAAATTCGACGTTGGCCATTGCGCGATCGAACATCACGAAAGAAAAACCGGCAAATCCGGTTATTCCCTCAAGAAACTTCTTACCCACGCGGCCAACATGATCCTGAATTACACGTTATGGCCTTTGCGTTTGGCAATGGTCATGGGTTTTTTCTTCTCCTTCTTCAGTATCTTGGCCGGGATCTATTTCATCGTAATTTATTTCCTCCGCGGGGTGGCCGTCCAGGGCTGGACATCAACGATGGTCATTATCGCTTTCTTTTCCGGGGTAAATTTGTTCCTACTCGGCATTGTCGGCGAATACATCGGCCGGGTCTTCCTGAATATCGCCCAAAAGCCGCAGTATTGCGTCAAGGAAGTCTACAAAAAACAAACCGCTTAAACCCTACGAACCAATGGTCAATTTCGACGATCACGCCATCACCTACAGGAAGTCGCTGGGGCACAGCTTAATGCTCTTCGGCCAAAAAGAGTCTTTTTTCGATTTTTACAAAATGGACCTTTTGAGCGCGATCATAAGCAAGGGGGTGGCTTACGATTTGATGGACTACGGCTGCGGCGTGGGAAAATTGACTATCCTCATAGCTAAAGAATTCCCGAAGGCCAAGGTTTGCGGCTACGACATATCAGCCGAGTCGATGCGGGTCGCCGAGGAAGAAAGCGCCGGATTAAAGAATGTCTTTTTCACGACGGCGCCCTCAAACGAACAAAAATACGACTTCATCATAGTGGCGAACGTCTTCCACCACGTCGAACCGATTGAACGCAAAGAAACGCTGCTCAAAATAAAAATGCTTCTTAAGCCCGGCGGAAAAATAATCATTTTCGAGCACAATCCCCTAAACCCGGTGACCCGCTATATCGTGAGCCAATGCCCGTTCGACAAGGACGCCGAAATAATCCTGCGCCGCAAGTTCCTAAAGCTGACGGCGGATTGCGGCCTGAAGACCGACGGAAAAAAATACATTCTCTTTTTCCCCTGGTCTCCAAAAATTTTCAGGAAAATGGAAAAACTTTTGGGATTTATGCCTTTGGGCGCCCAATACATGCTGGTCCTGACGCTTTAAAATCCCATGAACAAAAAAATACTTGAGCTTATCGAGAAAAACGGTTATTCCATGAACGACGAGGTTAGGGACGCTATTGACCAATTGGTTGAAATTTTAGAAGCCCAAAAATCGGGGACGGAAAATATTAAGCCAATTTTAGAATGGCTTAAAGAGAAAACCGAATCCTATCCGGCAAAAATCCAAGAGATAGGCATTAATAACCTTGATAAATGGCTCGTTCATCCGGGAACCGGAGTCATTTCCCACGAGACCGGGAAATTCTTTTCCATTATTGGCGTAAAGGTTGAGGGCGCGAAAGGACGGGAAGTCACCTCGTGGAGCCAGCCAATGGTGAAACAAGAAGAATGCGGCATCTTAGGAATACTGTGTCAAAAAAGGAACGGTTTAATGAATTACTTGCTCTGGGCTAAATTCGAACCGGGCACCATTGCCGGACTACAACTCTCGCCTACCCTGGAAGCCACCGAAAGCAATTTAAAACGAGCCCACGGAGGGAAAAAACCGCTTTTTGCCGAATATTTTGAAGGGGGCGGCCGCGGAAAAGTATTGGTAAGTGTTGTTGAAGTGGAAGATCCGGGCAGGTTCTATCATAAAACTAATCGCTGCATGATTGTTGAGGCGCCGGAAAACGAGGAAATCGCGATACCAGAAGATTATATTTGGCTCACCCTTAACCAAATCAAGAAATTATTGAAAATCGACAACGTCGTAAATGCGCTAGCCCGTTGCGTTTTCGGAAGTCGTTGATCTTACTTTCAATTTTTTCCACCAGGCCTCGTTTTCGATGTACCATTTGATGGTCTCTTTAAGACCGTCCTCAAAGCTGACTCTCGGCGCCCAGCCCAATTCCTTGTTTATTTTTGAAAAATCGATCGCGTACCGCCGATCGTGGCCGAGCCGGTCCTTGACGAATTCAACCGAACTTTCGTTTTTACCCATCAGTTTCAGAATTTGATAAGTCAATTCCTTGTTCGTTATTTCGGAATTTCCGCCAACGCAATAAGTGCTGCCGATCTTACC
Organism: Candidatus Jorgensenbacteria bacterium GW2011_GWA1_48_11; assembly: GCA_001003475.1. GTDB lineage: Bacteria > Patescibacteriota > Minisyncoccia > UBA6257 > GWB1-50-10 > GWA1-48-11. The sequence continues at coordinate 95,170 of LCPF01000001.1, forward strand.
TTCGTGAAGGATCAAATCTATGGCTTGACAGTGATCATCGACGTAGAGCCAATCACGGACATTCAGGCCGTCGCCGTAAAGCGGCACCTGCTTACTCTCAAGCAAATTGGTTATGAAAAGTGGAATTAATTTTTCCGGGAACTGATAAGCACCGTAATTATTGGAACAATTCGAGATCGTCACCGGCAAACCAAAAGTATGGTAATAAGCCCTAACCATATGATCAGAAGCGGCTTTTGAGGCGCTGTAAGGACTGCGGGGGTCGTACGGCATTTTTTCGTTGAATTTGGGATCGTCGGGACCGAGCGAGCCGAAAACCTCGTCGGTCGAAATGTGGTGAAAGCGCTTACGACCGTTATTCCTGGCCGCCTCGAGGAGTGTATAGGTCCCCACGATATTCGTATGGATGAAGTTCTGCGGATCCGCGATGGATCGATCAACGTGCGACTCCGCGGCAAAATGGACGATCGCCCCCGCCTCCCTCACCAAGCCGTCAACCAAATCCTTATCGCCGATATCCCCCTTAACGAATTTATAGCGCGGTTCGCCCTCAATATCCTTTAAATTTTCTAGATTGCCCGCATAGGTCAAGGCGTCCAGGTTGATAATTCGGTAATCGGGATATTTCTTAAGAACGTAATGAATAAAATTACTGCCGATAAAGCCGGCCCCGCCCGTTACTAAAATCGTCTTGAATTCGTTCTTATCCATGGCTATTTTATTTCATTGAGCTCGACTCTCCTTTTTTCATTAGTCGACAAACGAATCGCTTCCAAAACCCTGGCTTGGGCCAAAATTTTCGAATAGATCGAATTTATTTTTTTTCCCCTTTCCTCTTTATGCAGAATTGTATCGCAAAAATCGCTGAAATTCAGCTCAAATTGGTTCGCGGCCGAAGCGTCAATTGAGGTCACAACCTCTTTAAGGTTTTCGTTTTTTAAAAGCTCGATCGTCGGCTTCATTTCCGGCGGGATAGAATAAGCTCTTCCGACCGTTATTAATCCCTCGGACCCCCAGACGGAATAATTATTCTGATAGACCGCGTCGAAGCCGAAACCAAGAAAAGCAGATGCTCCATCCGGAAATTCAAAAAATGCGGTCCCCCGCACATCAATGGGATTTTCGTCGTTGTCCAGTCTTGCCGTAACGGCCAACGGTTCACTATTCAAAATCTTCCTGGCCATAAAAACGGTGTAAGCGCCGGCATCGTTCAGGCTGCCGCCACCAAGGCTTTTGCTGTAACGAAAATTATTTTTGTCCGTGAAGGGAAAGCCGAAATACCCTTTGAAAACAAACGGCCGCCCAATGGCCCCCTCCTTGATCAGGGAAACGATCTTCTGGTGCTGGGGGTGAAAATCGCACATAAAATTCTCGTAAAGAACGATCTCTTTCCGCCGGCAAAGATCAACGATCTCCTTGACCGCAGTGAAATTTTCCGCCAGGGATTTCTCGCAGATTATATGTTTGCCGGCCAGAGCGGCCTTTATCGCCCACTCCTTATGCAATCCGATCGGCAAGGGAATGTAGACGGCGTCTAGGACGGGATTTGAGATTAAGGATTCGTAAGATTCCTCGGCTCGAAGACCGAAACGAGAAGCCCACTCCTTGGCCTTCCCATAATCGCGGCTGGCAATGCTTACCAATTCCGCGCTGGGGACCGATTGAAACGCCCGAATCGCGTATTTCTCGGCGATATTCGCGCAGCCCAGTATGCCGATTTTAATTTTTTCCTTCATTCAATGATCTTAAATTAGCCGATCTTTTGAGCAGGCCGAAAACGTAAAAATAAGCGAGGAGGGCGATAGCGATAATGAACAGCATTAAAATGGCATTATAACCATACGCCTTCTCTAGGCCGAAAGGCAACCAGGCGACAAAAAGGTTGACCAAGGATATTTTAACAAGAGACTCCCTGTCCATCTCAAAATACGTTTTCATGAAAAACAAAGCGACCAACAGAAACGCCGGCCAGCTATAGGCAGCCAATCTTTCAATGCCTGTGGTCACGGTCACGCCGACGAGATAATGCCCTAGGCCGTAGAAAAGGGCAACGATTAACCAGACGGGCGATTTTTGGATTATCGTCTTGAAATTGCGGCCCAGATAAAAGACGACGACCGGCAAGACGCCGAAGACGGTGAGGAGAGCAGTCACCGTCATTAGGGGGAATTGCGGATCGACGCCGCAGAAACCGACCTCATGGACGGCGCCGAAGAGTCGCCAATTCGGCAAGTCCATTATCTTAAAAATCGGAACGCAATTCTGCAGCGTATTAACCCACAACCTTACCCCCAAGACGTTGTTCAGAAAATAAAAAGGAACCTTGAAAGCCACGTAAGAAAAATTATTCATGCTGTGGGTATTGGGCAAGCCGATATTGTTTATTTGATTGGCGGTAAAGATCGAAACAACCATCACCAGGAAAATAGCGAAGGAAAACGCCCTCTTTGATCGGAATAGGCTAACCGCCAAATAAATCACCCCTAGAAGAATGGTCGATTCCCTCGCCAAAAACAGCAAGAAGAGCGTAAGCAGGCTCGCAACGTCCATTTCGTAAAAAACGAAAAGGAAAAAGGCGGCTGTCAGGAAAAGATAGAAGCCGTCCGGCAGGAAAATATCGTGGAAAGTCCTCAAAAACAGCGGCAACAAAAAAAATGGAACAATCAGGAAATAGGACAAATCTAATTTTCTGAGGATCAGCGTGGTGATGACAAAAAAGAAGAACAGCGAAAAAACGGCCAGCAACAAAAAAACTTGAGTTAGATCTGCTGAAAAATACGAGCTTATCTGACCAGCCAAAAAAGAGTGGAAGAACCTCCCGGAAAACGGCTTCATCACGTTTTCAATGTGGCCCTCGGCGATCGAAATATACCACTGGCTATCCGAGTCGTGGATCGGCGCCACGAAAGGCAGGTTCAAAATTATTACCGCAATCGTGATTATGCCCGCCGGGACCAGAAAAAAATAATTTTTTAAAAACCTGATCATTTCGTCCCTGCCGGCATATTGTTTTTAATCCCCGATGGGTTTGTTTCGAAAATTTCGGGAGCCCCTGGCGCGACTGGGTCCGGCACCTTATAGCCCGCGGGCTTTGTCGATGTAGCCTTGGACGCTCTGGTCCTTGGGCCAATAACTAAGGATGATGTTTCCGAACTCCTGAATTTTAGCCTTGTCGTCTTTTAAAAGATAAGCGTTAAGCAGGCCGTAAAGCACCGGCGGCAATTTGGGGCCGATGGCATAAGCTTTCAAGTAATAATCCTCGACTTTTCGGAAGTCCGCGTCCTTACGGCCGTAATTGTACCACAAAGACAAATACATATTGCCCCCCATAATCACATGACGGACGTTGTTCTCAAGAAGCATCGGCTCGATATAGTCGGCAAGCGCCCGCGCGACGGCTTCGGGCTGATTGGCTTGATTAAGCAAGCTCATCACGTCGTTACCGAAGAATTTAACAACTTCTTCCTGACCGATCGGCGAATAGAATTTAAAAACATTGTCGTAGTTAGCCTCGAATTCCTGAAGGCTTTTGGCCGAACCTGCGGCGGACATGGCGCTGATATAGCGTTCGGACTTGCCGAAGGGCAGATAAGAGCCGAGGTAAATCGAGGAAACGGCTAAAATTATCAGGATAACAACGATTATTTTTTGAAAAGTGAGGCTCATTTTTTTAATTGATCGTTAGTCTTGTTTGGGAAAATTTATACGAAGCGAAAGCCAAAAACAAAAAAACATTGATATAAATAGGCAAAACGTCAAAAAGAACAATGCCTTGAACCAAATAAGCGATGGGTAAGGCGACCATTAACCCCGTTTCGACGAGATCGGCGCGGCTCAAAACGCCCTCTTTCCTGTTTTGAGGCTGGGATGACTGGCGACCGAATTCCTCCGAATCGGCTTTGATCCGCTTCCACAAATGCCAGTACAAAATCACGAAAATGCTCAAAAAACTCAAGAATCCCAAAGCGCCGGTCTCGACCAAATAATCGAAATAAATGCTGTGGGCGCGATCGAACCAGGCCCCGAAACCGTTCTGCGCGCTAAAATACCTGATGTCAAAATGCCGATCAAAAACCTGAAGATAATTCTCCGGCCCCCAACCCAAGAGCGGCCGCGCCTTCCAGCCTTCCCAGGCGATTTGCCACATGATGGTGCGGGTGCTGAACGTCTCGGTGGCAAAGGTGATGTTAAAAATACGCGAAGCCGGCAAAGATTTTACAAAAGGAGTGTTTTGAAAAGTGATCATGAGGCTCACGGCCAGAATTACGAGAAATAATCCCCCGATAAGCCACTTCCGCCAAGGACGATGGACATAAATGAAATAACCGAGAAAACCGACAACCGCGGCGACAAATCCCAGAAAAGCGCCGCGGGTCCCGGACCAATAGAGGATCACAAGAAAAACCGCCCCCAAAAGACACAAAACCAGTTTGCCGAAAGACCATTTCCTTTTCGGAGAATAGATAAAAAGGAAAATGAGATAGAAAAGCATGAAAATGGCGTAAGCCGCCACGTAAGCGGGGTTGCCGATCGAGCCCTGAAAACGCTCGTTAAATTCCGCCCCGACAAAATCCTTAAAAGCTTGATAAAACGGCCCGCCCTCGCCCGTAAGCACCGTCTCCACCCCGCCGCCCGGCGCCTGCCGCTGCATCGTATCCGCGTCCAGATATTTCAAACTGGCGCCCACGCCGTAGCCGACCATTAAAAGGCCGGCAATGACCGACGACCAAAATATCTTCCGCCAGTCGGCTTGGTCGCGAAAAAGCAAAATCAAAAGCCAGAAAAAGGCTAAAAGGTGCAGCATTTGCAAGCCGCCCTCGCCGCGCTCGAAATTGGACCAAAAAGAATTGGCCGGATCAAAACCAAAAAAGCCGGCCAAGACGAAAACGAAAGCGAAAACGGTAACCGCCATCACCAGGGGCGATTTTAAAAATTTTACAAGGCGGCTTTTATAAGTTTCCGCCTCGGAAGAAAACAAAAGCCCCATAAGAAAAGCAATCAGGGCCAGATCAACGGTTGTCCTGAACCAAACGTACTTGCCGACGATAAAGGGGAAAAGCGTCGAGGTCGTCACGAGCGCGATCGCCAAAACGGAAATGTAAAGGAAAAATTTGGAAACTTTGAAATAATTCATTTTACGGATGACCGCTGATTAATAACTGATTTACGCTGATAGAAAAAGTATAATAAAAACATGGGAAAAAAGAAAGTTGCTAATTTCTTGTATGAAGATTTGTCATATAAGATACGCGGTTGCGTATTTAATGTATATAATTCCCTGGGTTTCGGGCACAAGGAAAATATCTATCAAAAAGCGCTGGCTATTGAGTTTAATAAAGCTGGAATTAAATTCGAGAAAGAAAAATCCCTACCGATAAAGTACGGAGAAAAAGAGTTGGGAAAGTACCGACCAGATTTCGTTATCGAAAACAAAATCATCATAGAAACAAAAACGGTTGAATTTATGCCAAAAAATTATGAAACCCAATTGGTTTATTATCTTAGAGGAACGAAATTCAGGCTTGGTTTCTTGATAAATTTCGGCACCCCAAGGTTAGATATTAGAAGAAGAATTAACTCGAATCAGCGTTAATCAGCTTATATCAGTGAGAATCAGCGGAAAAGCAAAAGGCCCCTTGCGGGGCCGATTGCTTTTGGTTATACGCTACCAAAAAACTCGGATCAATCAGTCAGACTAAGTCTTCGCGGTCACGGTCGCAAGAGACGGCACGCCGCTCATGTAGAGATCCATGATCGTGTCGGTAAGATCCGAATCAGACGAGGGGTTACCGGAGTAACCAAGAGACGACTCAGCCGCATTAAAGAGAATGTTGCCGAGCGCGCTCACGGAGAACTGGAACGTGTTATTGTTCGCAGCCGCCGCACTAGTCTTGATCGTGAACCACCGATGCGAACCACCGTCGATCTGCTGTTCCGCCGCCGTGATGGTAGTCGTCGCGAAACTAATGGTCGAGGAAGCGCCCGTGGTGCCGGCTACCGCCGTATAACCATTGCCGCTATTCCAGCCAGAAGTGTCGGTCTCGCCGCCACCGACTGTCGAAGCGTAAATCTTGAAGTTTAGGGAGGTCGAAGCTGACCCGCCGTTCGTGAAGGTCAAGGTTGACGTTGAGAGCAAGATCGGGGCCGTCCCGTTGTTCGCAATCTTGAACGAAGCAACAGTGATACCAGCGCCTGTTCCTGACTCCGTGTTAACCGAGCCTGCGCTAACAGCTACGCTCTGCGGCACCACGAAGGTGAAGGCAGAAGCGGTCGGCGCACCGGTAACGGTGCCCGAGGTCGAGGCTGAGACCGCACCTTTTACGGTGATGTGGGTCGTCGAGGCAATGCTCAACTTGAAGCTGTTGCCCAAGTTAGACACGCCACCCGCACCAATGTCGGCTTTGACATAAATCGTCGTACCGGTCGTCGGCACGGCCGCGGACAAAAGATTGTCCACCGTGCCCGATGACGGGAAGGTTAGCGTACACTCGCCGTTCGCACAAGAAGCAAACTGGGAAGCCTGAGCAAACGGAGTGGCAGCCGTATCCTGATAAAGTTTGACGTTTATCAAGGTTGAGGTCGCAAGACCGGTTGAGCCCGAGCTCGTCGCCGTCAGCTTCAAAGAAGTGATCTTCTGAAGCTCGTACTGCGAGGTGAGCTTGAAGGCAAACCAGGTGCCCTGCGAAGTGCCAATCTGCGCCGTTTGAGCGGTCGAGGGCGAAGCGCCCGCGCCGGAAACCAAGGAAACGGTCAAATTGCCGCTTGTCACAATGGTTTGCGCCTGGCCATTACCGGCAAAGGTAATGTCCGAACCGTTGGTCAACGAATTGCCTGTATCCTTACCCACGGCCGTGAGGGCCGAGGTTGAGGAAGCCACCCGGAAGGTGTGAGTAACGCTCGCGGAAGTTGACGAAGCAACATTGGCCGTGAGGTACAAATTCACCGGAGTAGCGCGCGCCACCGTAATCGCTGACGAGAAGTTAAAGGTGACGGTCGCGGCGTTCGTGGCCGTGGACGCGCTCGTTGTAAGAGCCGTGCCACCGGCATTCGGATCGCCGTTATACATCACCAAGTTCGTGATGCCAGTGTAGAGACTATCACTCGACGTATCGGTGACAATAATCTTCGTGACACTCACGTCTTCACCGCCAGCCTGCGAATTCAGCTGAATCTGGGCAAAGACATAACCATTCGTGCCCACCACGACCGAATTGGCCGTAGGTTGCGCGAGGGTCGTCACGCTCAAAGCCGCTGCCTTAACCGCCAGAGCAATGCCATCGGTGGCCGCTGTTGCCGGATCAAGCAAGTCGTTCGTGACTAAACGCTTGACTTGGATAATATCGAACTCCTTGACTTGATAGCTGTCAATCGCTGTCGCGGTTGAAGGAATCGAGGATTCGATCGTAATGTAATTATCCTGACCCTGGGTCGCTATTGCGTAAGTGGAGAGCGTAAAGGTGCTCGCGGTCGTCGCTGAAACACTGGACGCGCCTGTTGAGTAGACTGTCGCGCCGTTGACTTTCACGTAAACCGTGCCCGTCAAAACGTGAGCGCCTACCGTTGAGGTCGCAATGTAGAAACTGACCTGCCGAAGCTCCATGTTCTCGCCAGTCGGCTTAAAGCTGTACTTGGCCAAAACAACGTTATTCGCGCCGGGCGTGATGGCGTTCGAGGGCGAGTCCGTCGTCCTCGTCAAAGTCGCCGTGCCCGAACCGATGGTCTGGATGTTAAAGCCATTACCAACCGGGAAGCTCGAGTCGTTCGTGCCTGCGCCGGGGATAACCGAAACGCCGGTCGTTGCGCCACGCATGTCAATGTCGTAGTTGTTGTAAACCACGAGCTGAACCGTCTTGGTCGTACCGCCCAAAAGCTTGGCTTTGACCGTGAAGTCCTTGGTCAACCCCTTGTCAATGAAGAAAGGAGTGGCCAAATTAAACGTCACGTTCTGGCCAACGGGATTGGCTGACGCCAAAACAGTGCCAGTCTGATCAAGCAACTGCACATCGCCGTAATCGCCGGCGCTGGCATTGCCGTAGTTGTAGAGAGTCAGACTCCAAAGATAAACTCCTTCATTCGAGGAATTTTCCTGGATTCTGAATTTCGTGATTTCCTGTTCGGCCGCCGGGTCAACATTCAAGGTTGAAGAGCCGGTCGAAGTCAGAACGTCCAAGGTGGTGGAAGCTAAGGCGCTCCCGCCGTTTACGACATTCATGGCATTCCCGGTTATCGGGAATGTTCCGGAAATCGAGGTGGTGTCAGCAGTAATCGCTGAAGCCGCCGCAACGCTGAAACCGACCGTGCCATTGTAGTTGCCGGTTAGAAGATTAAACCTAACCAAGAAACTGGTTGACTGACCCGCCGCGACCGTAATCGGCGCTGCCGGGAAAGTGATGCCAATGGTGTTATCGGCATTGATGGAAGTAATGACATTGCCGTGCCGCACGCCGGAGGCATCAACAACATCCACTCCGTTCAAATTGGTGTTGGCCACGAAGCCGCTTTTCATCAAGGTGACTCCAGTGACGTTCACCGCCTTTGAACCGGCAGTCAGGCTAACCTTTAACGCGGGGTTAAAGGCCGTGCCCGAACCAAGCGTTCTGGCACCCGGCGTATCCGCCGCTAACGAAACAACGAGATCGGTACCAGCAGGAACGACTACGACTGGACCGGTGGTGCCGGTAGTCGTCGTGCCTGCGGTGCTACCTATGGCCGCTCTGGTCAAAGGACCAAAATAGCCGACAGCCGGTGAGATGCTGCGCGATTTCTGCCAAGCCGCCAAAGCCGTCCTAGTCAAGGGACCAAAGTAAGCGGTTGGCGCAGCAATATTCAGAAAGCCGGCGTTAATTAAGACCTGCTGTAAGGCACTGACATCAGTCCCTTTGCTACCCACGGTGAGGTCGCGAGTAAAACTCGAGGTAACTGTGCCGGTGCCGGCAGTGCCTAACTGAGCCTGCAAAGCCTGAATCTGTTGCAACAAAGCCGCAATTTGAGCCTGTAATTCAGCCGTGGTCGCCGCTCCCGCTACCGGGAAGCTCGCGCCAACCAACCAAACCATCGTTGTCAAGGATAAACCTATCGAAACTAATTTTCTTTTCATTTATTGTGTTTTTGTTTTCGACTTAATTAATGAGTTTTCGCTAATAATGCTAATTTCAGCAAATAATGCGAATTCGCGTTATTAAAACTGATTTGCGTTATTCGCGATTACTCTTTTATCGACCTAAAATTTTTACTTTTAGGTGCGTCGACCTTTATTTTTTCGGGAAGCGCTAATTCCTGTTTTCGACCTACCGCCGACTTAGTGAGGATCAGTGGCAGAAGAAACAAAGAATTAACGGTTAGTAATATAATTATCAGCATCAATCAGCTAAATCGGCATTTATCAGCGTTTTCTTATCTTTCTTAATCTCTGTTTCTTGAACGCTGATTTATGCGGATGCGAACTGATGCTTACGGATATTTTAAAAAAGCTCGCTTGGAAGCGAGGCTGGATGCAAACAAATAACCCAGGATGACAAACGACCAATAACAATTTCTCGCCAATGTTATTAGTTATTCGTTCTTGGTTATAAATTCCGCACTAGCTTAGCCTCACTCTAAGCTTTTTCTTAATAGATAATCTAGACCAAAGAACTGTCAAAAGCAAGAGCTTGTGGATAATTCTTTCGTTGCGGTGTTTCAGTAAGTATAACGATTAGCGCGAGGCTGCGTTACTTGAAAAACACCAGCATTAATGGGCTTAAATTAGATCTTCCGCTGTTTTTGGACAAAACCGTCCGGGGCGAATACTTTTAACGTCAGCCCAATGCGGCGGCGGAACGAGGCGCGCCGGCGTCAATAAACCGACCACCGGGCCGTGGCCAAAATCAAAATCGCGAAAAAGACGAAAAAGGTCAGCTGCCGAAAAAGGAAAGACAGATTTAAAACCCCTTTGAAATAAGTCGCAATGCCGTCTCTCGTCAAAAGCAGGATTAAAACGAGAAAAGCGGCGGCGTTCATGAAGCCGATCGGCAAAAACATGAGCCCGACCGCAAGTTCGGCGGCCAAAAACGCGAGAACGAAAGCCGCGATCGAGAGCCGCCGGCCCGGCAAGCCGAAAAAGCGAAAACATTCCCGCCAGATGAAAAATGTGAGCGCGAAAACGGCCAAAAGCCACCCAAACAGGGTTGTCGGCCGGATTAAATAAAAAATCGGCATCAAAATCATGATAAGAAGACCTGTATTCAAAACATTATAAAAAACGAAACGGTCCTGGAAAAAAAGGGCGGCCAGGCCCAAAACCAGAAAAAAGAGAAGGGCAAAAAGAAAAAGCGTCAGGGGGCCGAAAACAGGCAGATTGACGAATGCCAAACCCAGATAAGCGGCCAGCGGCAAAAGCCAAAAAGAAGCCCGCAGAAATTTCCGCTCTTCGGGCAGGGAAAAATAATCGTAAAGCAGAACGGTGATAAAAATCGCCGTCGGCCAAAAACCAAAATTGGTCCGCCAGGCCCAAAACAAAATTAGGGTCGCGAAAACCGTTTTAGAGAGCAACCTCCACGCGGTCCTGTCCTTTAAGAACGATTGAAATTTTTTGGCCATCTTTAATTGTTCCCCGAATCATTTTATCAGCCAGCGCGTCGACGATTACCTTCTGGATCAAACGCTTGATCGGCCGGGCGCCGTAATCCGGGTCAAAACCGTTCTTGGCTAAGTACTGCCGCACGCCGGCATTGATCTCAAGGTGAATCCCCCGATCCTTCAACCTTTCGGCCACTTGTTCAAGCTGAATGCCCACGATTTTTTCGATGTCTTTTTTGGTCAAAGCGTTAAAGATTATAACCTCATCGAGCCGGTTCAAGAATTCGGGCTTGAAAGTTTCCTTCAGGGCCTTCATTGCCTTTTCCCGAAAAATCTCCTCCTTGGTTTCGGCCTCGGACTCGCTTTTGGCGCCGAAACCCACCTCGGACATCTCGCGGAAATACTGACTGCCGATATTCGAGGTTAAAATAATGATGCAGTTTTTGAAATTCACCGCCCGCCCCTTGCTGTCGGTGAGGCGACCGTTATCGAGCATCTGCAAAAGAATGTTGAAAACTTCGGGATGGGCCTTTTCGATCTCGTCGAAAAGAATCAGGCTGTAAGGCCGATGGCGCACGGTTTCGGTGAGCTGGCCGCCCTCGTCGTGGCCGACATAGCCGGGCGGCGAGCCGATCAAACGCGAAACCGAATGCCGTTCCATGTATTCGGACATATCGATCCGCACCAGGGATTTTTCGTCATTAAACATGAAATTAGCCAAAGCCCGCGCCAATTCGGTCTTCCCCACGCCGGTCGGACCCAAAAATATGAACGATCCGGCGGGCCGGTCTTCGGGCGCGAGGCCCGCCCGGCTCCGGCGCAAAGCCCGGGCCACGGCCTGGATGGCTGCCGTTTGACCCACCACTCTTTCCGCCAGCTCTTCCTCAAGCCGAGCCAGCTTTTTCATTTCCGATTCGAGCATCCGTGAAACCGGGATGCCGGTCCAGCGCGCAACCACGCCGGCGATATCTTCTTCGTCAACGTATTCCCTGATGAACCTGCCTTCCAGTTTTTCATTTTTGAAATATTTCTTCTCAAACAACTTCAAGCCGCGTTCGGCTTTGGGCAATTCGCCATAAATGATTTGAGCAACCCGTTCCAAATCTCCTTCCCGCTCGGCCACTTCGGCTGCTCGCTTGAGATCATCGATTGATTTACGCAAATTATGGATGTTCCCGACGGAGATCTTTTCGGCGTGCCATTGGGCCGAAAGGCCGTCATTTTCCTCTTTCAGGGTTTTGAGCTTTTTGTCGATTTCTTTGCGCCGCGCCAGGCTTTTCTTCGTTTTGTCTTTGGTCAAGCTGGATTTTTCTATTTCCAATTTCGTGATTTCCCGGCGCAGTTTATCGAGCTCGGTCGGCACGCTGTCCGATTGCAGTCGTCGGGCGGCCGAAGCTTCGTCAATCAAATCAACGGCCTTGTCCGGCAAAAACCGGTCCGGAATGTAACGGGCGCTCAAGTTCACGGCCGCAAGAATCGCTTCGTCGGAAATCTTTAATCCATGATGCATTTCATATTTTTCCTTTAAGCCGCGCAAAATCGCCACGCTGTCCTCAAGAGTCGGTTCTTCAACGAGAATGGGCTGGAACCGCCGTTCCAGAGCCGCATCTTTTTCAATATATTTCTGATACTCTTTTAAGGTCGTGGCGCCGATCGCGTGCAATTCGCCGCGCGAGAGAGCCGGCTTCAAAAGATTCGAGGCGTCAACCGCCCCTTCGGCCGCGCCCGCGCCCACGATCATATGGATTTCATCGATAAAAAGGATCATCCGGCCGGCCGACTGCTCGATTTCGCGCAAAAAGGCCTTAAGCCGGTCCTCGAATTCGCCCCGGAATTTCGTGCCGGCGATCAATGACCCGAGATCAAGCATGATTATCTCCCGGTCTTTCAAGGACTCGGGCACTTCGCCCGAGACGATGCGCTGAGCCAATCCCTCAACGATGGCGGTTTTCCCGACGCCCGGCTCGCCGATCAAAACCGGATTATTCTTGGTCCGCCGGCTCAAAATTTCCATGAGTCGCCGCAATTCTTCCTCCCGGCCCACCAATGGATCCAATTTCCCGTCCTTAGCCTTGTTCGTAAGATTGATCGCGTATTTCTCGAGAACCTGAAACTTGCTCTCCGGCGTCTCGTCCGTCACCCGCACCGAGCCCCGCAACTGAGCTAAAATTTTGATGAGTGTTTCGCGTTTCGCGCCGTAACGAGCCAGAAGTTCCTGGGCCGCCGACGGCAAATCCAAGATGGCGAGAACCAAATGCTCGCAGGAGACGAATTCGTCCTTATGCTTCATCGCAATTTCGGCCGCCCGGTCCAGAATTCTCATAAGCTCCTGGGAAAGATACATCTGGCCGACCGAACCGCCCGTAAAAATCTTGGGCAGATGACTCAACTGATTTTCCAGTTCCCGCTCGAGATCCGATAAATTGACGTTCGCCCGCAAAAGCATCGGCCGCACCAAAGTCTGCTCGTCGGTCAAAAGCGCGCTCAAAAGATGCAAAGCCTTCAATTCGCCTTGATTTTGACGAGCCACGAGCTCCTGGGCGTTCTGCAGAGCCTCTTGGGCCTTAATCGTAAAACGGTGGAAATTAGGCATGTTTTAATTATATCGCTTCGCTCATAATTACTTCATTCAGAAAAGATAGAGACCAAATTTCGATCTTTCTCCTCGTTTGTAATTATAGAAAATTATAAAACGGTTTGCTAAAATTAGCAAACTAGCGAGACGAGTGCTAATAAAGACGGTTTACTGGTCGGTTGGCCGGGGGGCAAACGTAACCGACAGATCCAGAACCCGGCCGCCGCGCCAAACCTTGAGGCCGACAGAATCGCCAACGTTGTGCTGCTGGATCAAATACCCCAAAGAATGGTCCTGGTCGATTTTCTGACCGTCTAATTCCAAAATGACGTCTTCGGCCTCGATTCCCGCTTTCGCGGCCGGCGAATCCGGGATCACGGCCGGGCCCTCCCTAGAACCGCGGACCAAAGCGCCATAGTCAACCAATAATTTCTGCTGCTCCGCCAGGTCCGGCGTCACGGCAAGATAGCGCACCCCAAGATACGGCGTTTGAATGCCGCCGGTTTGCTTCACCGAATTCACGTCCCGTTTGGCCTGGTTGATCGGGATGGCAAAACCAATGCTCTGAGCACCCGAGGCCATCGCCACGTTAATGCCGATCACCTCTCCTTTCAGATTTAAAAGCGGGCCGCCGGAATTACCGGGGTTAATGGCCGCATCGGTCTGAAAAACGCCCTGAAGCGTTTCTTGGCCGAAGCCGCCACCCGAAGCCGTGACCGTCCGGGCCAATCCCGAGATCACGCCCACCGAAACCGTGTTCCGAAATTCACCCAAAGCGTTCCCGATCGCAATCGCGGTCTGACCGAGCTGGACCGAATCAGAATTACCCATCACTACCGGCTTAAAACCCGTGCCGTCTATTTTAATGACGGCCAAATCCTGGACCGGATCGCGGGCCAAAACTCTGGCATCGTATTTCTTGCCGTCGTTCGTCAAAACCGTGTATTGAGCCGAGGCGTCCGTAACAACATGTTTGTTCGTCAAAATCAAACCGTCGGCCGAAACGAAAAAGCCCGTGCCGCCGCCCACTTCCTGAAGCTTGGTTCCTTTCTCGCAAGGCTGGGAAAATTGAAAACTTTGACCGCCGAAAAATTGCTGGAACTCCGGCGGCAAATCGCCGAAAGGATTATAGGGACAATTTTCAATCACGGGCAGGTCTTTCGCAATGACGATCGAAACCACGCTCGGCGCCGCATTCTTCACCGCGCCAATCACGGCCTCCTCGTAATCAATGACCGGCTTGTAGAGCGCGACCGGCGTTTTCGCCGTGCTGGTCGCCACGCCTGTCGTCGTGGAAGTCGCATTGCCCCGGAACAAATTCAAAAAATCGTCCAGAAGACTGGCCTTGACGTTCTCGACCGAAACCGATGAGCCGGCAAGGCCGCCGACTAAACCAACAATAATTATTAAAATTAATAATTTTCTGCTCATGCTATTAAATTTTGCTGAAAAGATTACTTGATTTCGTAGCGTAAAGTCACGTTAACGGTAACTTCCTGCGAGCCCGGCTCAATCGAAGGCGCTGGCATGCTTTCGCTCGCGTCTCCGCCCATACCCATCGCTTTGCTGTAGTAAATCGGCTGGGGATAATAATTGTTTTCGTCTAAGCCAAGGAGTCGGCCAACGCTGAACCCGCCGGCTCGCGCAACAATCTTCGCCTGCGCCTGAGCCTTTTGAATAGCAAGAGTTCTGGCTTGGTTCTTGACTGCGGTCGGATCGTCAATTGTGAAGTTCAAGCCCGAGGTCTGATTCGCGCCAGCCGCGACAACGCCGGACAAAATATCGCCCACCTTGCTGAAATCCCTAACCTTGACCAAAACCGCCTGACTAATGGTATAGCCGACGATTTCCGAAGGCGGACAAGGCGTCGCGCTCGAAAGCGGACCGGTCGGACAGCTGTAATACTGGTAACGGGGAGTGATGTTATATCCTTGGGTTTTTACGTCCTTAGCGTCCACGCCTTTATCTTTTACGTATTCGATGGCGGCGTTGGCCGCTTCGGTATTCTTTTTTTCCGAATCGGCGATATTCTTGCCGCCCTCGGTCACAACGCTAAAGGTAAATTCGGCCACGTCGGGCACGGCCACCACCTTACCTTCGCCTGTCACGACAAAACTCCGAAAAGACGACGGCTGGATGGAACGGGCGTAAGAATCAACGTAACTCCAAGCCGAATAGCCCAAAAGCAAAATCGTGATGATGCCGGCGACCCCCAAATAATTTTTAATGCGTGTATTCATGATCTTATTTTAAAAACCGAAACCTATTTAGTCAAACGGCGGAAAATATTAATAGCCGCCTTGATTTCCGAACGGGTCGTTGGCCGCCCGAAACTAAAGCGCAGGCTGGCCTGAATTCGCTCAATCGGCCAACCAACCGCTTTTAGCACGTGCGAAGGCTTTGAAGAACGGACCGAGCAGGCCGAGCCGGAGGAAACGGCAAGGCCGGCCATGTCGAGCTTAATCAAAAGCTCCTCGCTTTTAAAACTCGGGAAATAAACGTTCAAAATATTAGGCAAGGAATTTTCCAAAACGCCGTTGCTTTCGACCCGAGGATAAACCTTCTTGAGCGCTCGCCAAAAATAATCACGCAATTCCCCGATCCTTTCCGATTCTTTTTTGCGGCATTCTCCCGCGAGCCGAACCGCTTCGCCGAAACCGACGATGCCCGGCACGTTTTCCGTACCCGAACGAAATCCCGATTCCTGGCCGCCGCCGGTCGTGATCGGGGACATTTTATCTTTAACGCCGTTTTTTATATACAAAGCGCCAATGCCCTTGGGGCCGTAAATTTTGTGGGCCGAAAGCGTCATCAAATCCACGCCCAATCTATGGACGTTGCAATCCATATACTGGAATGCTTGGACGGCGTCAGTATGCAATAAAATTTCGTGGTTGAAATTCTTGATGATCTTCGAGATTTCGGCAATCGGTTGAATCGTTCCAATTTCATTGTTTGCGTACATTACGGAAACCAAAATCGTCCGCTCATTCAAGACGTCTTTGAGTGCTTTGAGATCGACTGATCCGTCCTTCTCGACCGGCAAATAAATAACTTCTGCTCCTTCCCGTTCCAAATCTCTAGCCGTTTCTAGAACCGATTCGTGCTCTATAGCCGAGATAGTTAATCTCGGCCGCTGATCAATGCTGATTTCGGCAGGTTTATGCTGATGCGATTTTGCTACGCCGCGCAAGGCCAGATTATTGGCTTCGGTGGCCGAACTCGTAAAAATTATTTCCCCGAAATCGGCGCCAATCGCTTCACTGACGATCTGCCGCGCATTATCTACGGCCGCCATGGCCGACTGGCCGAAGGAATGAAGCGAACCGGCGTTGCCGTAATTCCTGCCGAAATAAGGCGTCATCGCCTGCTGAACCAAAACATCCACGGGCGTCGAGGCCGCATAATCGAAGTAAATCCCCTTCATTGCGGGTTAATTACTATTATTGTTATTTGTTTCGGTTTCCACTTTCTCCACCATTCCGTACAAATCGATTTTTCTTAAAATAAAAAGCAGAAGAGCCGTACCGACGGCGGCAATGGCGGCAAAGCCCAAAAGGCCGATGCCGCAGAGGACGCCCACGGCGGCCACGAACCACACGGTCGCGGCGGTCGTAAGCCCCCGCGGCTGGATGCCTTCCTTCACGATAATGCCGGCGCCCAAGAATCCCACGCCCACAACCACGTTCGCCACGGCCCCCAAAAAACCGCTATTCCGAGCCAAGACGTCCCGGAGATGTTCGGCGTCCAAACTCACGATATACGGCAGCATTAATCCGACGATGGAAAATATCGCCGCGCCGGCCGCCACCATCATGTCAGTCCTCACGCCCGCTCTTTTCCCCACCAACTCCCGTTCCAGGCCGATTACGGCGCCCAAAACTATGGCTACGGCCAAACGCAAAAGCATTGTTTCCAAACTCAAGGGTTGAATCATGTCTTTATTTTATCACAAGACGCTACTTATAAGACGGGTTTTCTTCCGGCACGCCCTGGACGTAATTCGCGTAACGGGCGAGGGCAAAAAGCAGGCTCGAGAGCCGATTCAAATATTGGAGGAGGGCTAGCGGCAATCCTTTTTCATCTCCGTATTTCTTGGCTCGCCGCTCGACTTTACGAGCCGCGGTCCGGGCGATATCCAGCCTCGCTCCAAGCTCGCTTCCGCCCGGAATCACGAAGCTTTTGAGCGGCGGCAACTTGGCGTCGATCGTTTCGATCGTTCTTTCCAGCTCTTTGGTTTGCGCCTCGCGAATTTTCGGACCGGACGGCTTGCCCGGAATTTCACCGAAGCCCAAAGCCGCAAGCTCAGCCTGAATGATGAAAAGTGATTCCTGAACGTTTTTTAAAATCGCGGCCGCGTCAATTTCTTCGTCGGCAATTCGCTTTTGCGCTTCGGTCTTGGAAAAACCGATCCACGAATTCAATTCATCAACGCCGCCCAATAAATCGATTAAAGGATCGCTTTTCGAAAGTTTTTTGGGACCGACGCTGCTTTCACCGGCATCGCCCTGGCCGGTAAAAAACTTGGTGTTCATTCCTACATTCTAGTTCTTTGCCGGAAAACTAAAAAGCCCCAGTTGGGGCTTTTTAGCAAACGCTTTATAAGCTATTGATATCCTGATCGATGACCTCTAAATCCTGAGTGTAATCGCCGACATCCACATTCCCCAGGTCCTGATTGATCGTCGTTGTCTTGTCACTGCCGGTAGCACTCGTGCCCGGCGCCTCGGAGGGCCTTGAGGATATAAGCCACCACACTCCCAAGATCACCAGCACGATAACAATAGCAATGATGATTTTATTGTTCATGATTGGTTGTTTTATTGGCTGTTACCCGACGTACTGGTAGCGGTCGAGGTGGCCACGGGCGGCGTGCTCGCCGCTTCTTCTTCATCGTCGTCGACCCCATTGATTTGACCGAGAGTGGTGGCCGCGCTATGAACGGCGTCACGGGCGGCTTGAACCGCGCTTTTCACGACGTTCAAATCGTTGCCCAATATTTGCCGCACCTGACCCACATCGTTCTTGAGGGTCGCCTCGGTCGTCGTCACGTTCATCACCGAATAGACCTTGCCGGCCTGAGTAGTAATCGCGGTACGAGCGGCGGTAATGGCGTTTTGAGCGGTTACGATCGTCGAGCTCACGGACGAAACATCCAAGCCGCGGCTGGCCGCTTTATCGGCCCGGCTCGAAATTCTCGTCAGGACTTCGGCTAGCTTGTCGAGAACGGCGGAAAAATGACTGAGCATCTTTTTGTTCAGATCATTGATTTGACCGCTGATTTTCTCCACGGTCCGCTGCTTCCTTTCATCCTTGATTTTAGCCAACCTCTGCTTCAGCTCGCTTTTTTCAATTTCAACCCGGTTCTTGAGTTCGATTTTCTTCACTTCGAATTCCTGCTTGAACTGCTCCCGCTTCTCTTGAATCAACTGCTTATAATCCTCCATTTGTTTTCGGGCGGTTTCCCGCAGGGTCTCGATCTGACTCTTCGAAGCCTCCCTCAAATTTTCCGTCTGCGTCTTGAACTCCTCCCTTAAATTCTGGATTTTTTCCTGGGCGTTCCGCACTTCACTTTTCACGCTTGTCGCATTATCACTCGTTTCCATCTGAGCCGCCGCCGGCAGGGCGAAAGCAAAGATGATGAAAAATGTTATTAATTTTTTCATGTTTTTTTGTTTTTTCGACCTTGTTTTAGACTATATTATTATAACAAAAATCGCCTTGCCTGCGTTACAATATCTAAAAATCTCATTAATAATCTTATCTGGGTCGGTTAGTGAACGATGTTAGAATCTGTTTAGAAATGTGGAGCGGATCACTTTTTGAATTAACCGATTGAATTTTTTATGAATCTCTTGCATATGGGGATGGATGATTGCCAAAACTCCAGAGCTTTATTTTGATTGAAATCAATCCCACTAAAAATGGTTTTGTTTTCAAGAGATTTTGAACTTATTCCATCACGTTCCAGAATGTCATTTATTTCGGCTTCTGAATTTTCCACAACAGGCGTTAAATATGAAATGCCATAATCTTTTAGAAACTCCTTTGTTAGAAGAATGAAATCAGCTTTCTGTTCAACGTATTTTTCTTTTTTTGCTTGATATCCCGAATATCCACTGGCAATTATTTTAATGTTATTTTTTAAACAGTAACAAATAGCTGTTGTGTGCACAGCTAAAGCTAGAGCAAGAGGGTAAACAACGTGTTCGATGTTTGTCTTCTCTATGGCTAATTTTCTTATCAAATAAGAGTCGTCTTGGAAAATTCTTTGTTTATCAATATTATTTGGAAACGCATTTAAAAGTTCACCGTGTCTAATTGCGGGAGCCGAATCACCTAGCGGTCCCGTGAGTTCTGAAGGGCCAGCCTCACACGTAAAAAGTATCACTCTATAACTTTTTTTTGCCAACAAAACGGCTGCTGCCGAAGAATCCTTCCCGCCAGAGTACAGGACAAGGATTTTTTTAAATTGTTCCTTCATAAATCTATGTAACCACTAAATAGTTATTATGTACACACGAGCCCAACTAAAAAGCTGGTAATTACTGATTTTGAATCTACTCCAGGAGCAAGATTCGAACTTAAAGAGTTCTATCTCCCGACGGGGGTGATAAAAATAACCCACATAGAATGGGGTTATTTTATCCAGGGTGCCTAACCGGATTCGAACCGGTGCCAAAGCTGCCACAGAGCTTTGTGCTGCCGCTACACCATAGGCACCATTTTGGAAATTATCAATTTACAATTTCTAATGACTCAACCGGCGGCTTCTTTTTTTCTCGCCGATGATTTTTTTCTCCCTAATCCTATCGTCTTCGCGGCTCCGCGGCGGCTCGGTCGGAATGCGTAATTTCGGCGTCTTTAACGCATCGCCGATCATCGTATTCAAATGCTCCAAAGCCTTTTCCCGATTTCTTTCCTGAAAACGCTCCTCTTCGTCCCGCACCCAAATCTCGTCATCGCCGTTAATGTGATGAACCAATTCTTTTCTCAATTTTTTCTTCTGGACGTCCAAGAGAGGCAAATCGCCGATTTTGACCCAGAGCTGAACCTTAGTTGAACGCCGATTGGCTCTCTGACCGCCTGGCCCCTGAGCCCGCACCGCTTTGAACCTGACGTCTTTTTCTTTAATGAACATAAAAATCTGAACGATTTCAGTTTACCCTGTTTAGAAAACCAACACAACTCTTTCGATCTTTTCCACGACACCGTCTTAAAAATTCGCCCTGGAATCCGAATAGATTACTTAAAATTTTTCTAACGGGGTTTACTGTATAATGGAAAAATGAGCAATCTATTGGACCTTTTGGGCAACTGGGTGATCCAATATTACGGCTGGCGCTATCTCATAATCGGCCTGGGGTTGACCATTCAGGAAGAAATAACCATCATTGTTTCCGTTTACCTGCTCTCCAATCATTACTTGAGCTGGCTGGGTTTTCTTCTTACTTTGGCCGCCACTTTTTTCATCTATGAAATGTTCTTTTATTTGTCCGGCCGGTATATAAGAAACACCTTTCTTGGCCGTTATATCGAACGCAAAATCCCCAATTACGCCAAGCTTCAATTCCAGCTCCATAAGAACGCAACGGTCTTTCTCATTCTTTCGAGATTCGTTATGTATCTGAATACCGGCGTCCTCTTTTTGAGCGGTTGGAGCGGATTGGGCTTCAAAAAGCTTATAAAAGCGCGGGTGGTGGCGAATATTTTCTGGCTTGGCGGGTTGGTCATCCTCTCTTATTTTTCGCTTTCAGCCGTAAACGCCCTCTTGGCCCACCGGGCGGAAATAGCCGTTGTGGTTTTTTTAGTCCTGATTCTCACGATTCAATACATCATTAAAAAAGCGATCCTCGAAGAAAACCAGGCCGGTTCGACCCTCTCGAAAAAGCCCGAATCGCCCCAAAAATAAACTACGAGAGGGCGTTTATCTTCGCGGCCAGAATAAAGTCATTCTCGGTGAGACCGTCCGCGGCATGAGTGGAAAGCTCCAATCGCACTTTATCGTAAAAGATATGGATATCCGGGTGGTGGCCTTCGCTTTCCGCCAGAACCGCGACTTTATTGACGAACGCCGTTGATCCCCGAAAGTCCTTGCAGTCAAATTCCCGCGAGATCTTCTTTGCCCCGCTGTCCAAAACCCAATTCGGCGCTTCCTTGAGAAGACCTTTCGCCGCCGCCGGGCTCAAGGCCGGCGTACCGCCTTCGCCCGCCTGCGCGGGCAGGCAAGGAACACATTTTTTACTCAACATAAGAATATTATAGCCTTTCGATAAACTCGGAGCGCTTCGCCTCATCCACTCTAACGTTGTTTACACTGAGCGAGCGAAGCGAGTCGAAGTGTGCCGCGGGGGTGAATCGAACACCCGACGCCTACCTCTTCAGGGTAGCGCTCTGCCACTGAGCTACCGCGGCCCTGCTCTTTTCAAACTTTTTCAATTATAATCAAATCTATTAGCGCGTCAAAATGAACCAAAATTACCTCCTTAAAGTAAAAAATTTGAGCGTCCAGATGGACGACCATAAAATAATAGATTACGTCTCTTTTGAAGTTAGGCCCCAAGAAGTGCTGGCCGTAATCGGCCCCAATGGCGCGGGCAAAACCGTCCTCCTTAAGGCTCTGCTCAATCTTCTGCCGAGAACAAAAGGGGAAGTGGTCTGGGCGCCGGAAGCAAAAATCGGTTATCTGCCGCAGCGATTCCACGTGGACAGCTATTTGCCTATGCGCGCCAAGGAATTTCTTAATCTTTCGCCGGCCCACAGCCGATCCATCGAGGAAGCTATCGAACTCGTCCAATTGGACAAAAAACTGCTGAATAAAAACCTGGCTAATCTTTCGGGCGGCGAACTCCAAAAAATACTCATCGCCTGGACCCTTCTCGATAAGCCAAACATCCTCCTTTTCGACGAACCGACGGAAAACGTCGATGTGATCGGCCAAGCCTCAATCTATACCCTCCTCCACCAACTTCAGGACGTTCTCGGCATGGCCATGATCATTATTTCCCACGACCTGCAGGTGGTTTACCGCTACGCGAGCAAGGTCGTCTGCCTGAACCAGAAAATGCTTTGCGAGGGCTTGCCGCATGACGTCTTAACGACCCAAATGCTTTCCGAACTTTACGGCGACCACGCTTTTTTCCACCATCACCACTTTGACCATCGCCACCTCGATCATCACGATTCTGGCCGGAAACAAACATGACCTTCGATTTTACATTAATTCTTCTCTCGGGGGCGGTGGTCGCGGCAGCGAGCGGCCTTGTCGGCTCTTTCCTGATCCTCCGGCGCATGACGCTTCTTTCGGACGCCCTGTCCCACGTTGCCTTACCGGGTATCGCCCTAGGCATCATCTTCAAATTCGCGCCCATTTGGGGCGGTTTGTTGGCACTTTTTGTGGGAACTGTCCTTATCTGGCTCATTGAAACCAAAACCAAGCTTGCCACCGAATCCGTGACTGGCGTTCTTTTTGTAACGGCTTTAGCTTTGGGCGCCCTTCTCATTCCCGAACAAGATCTCCTTGAAGCTTTCTTCGGCAATGTGGAAAAAATCACCTTCGATCAAATTATTTTTCAAACGATCATCGCCATCCTCATTATCGCTTTTGTATTGAAATTCCTGAAACCGCTCACTCTCTTCTCAATCGCGCCGGACCTGGCGACTTCTTTCAAAATTTCGCCGGTTAAAATGCAATTACTGCTTTTGATCGTCATCGCCCTCACGATTACGATCGGCATTGGTTTTGTGGGCGTTCTTTTAATCAGCGCCCTTTCCATTATTCCGGCGGCAACAGCGAGAAATCTAGGAAGCCGATTCAAAACCTTTTTGATGTTAAGCGTGGTTCTCGCAATCGCCGCTTTGGAAGCCGGCCTTATTATTTCCAAATTCACGGCCGTAAACCCGGGGGTAGCCTCGGTATTAGTAAGCGCTTTTCTTTTCGCTTTAAGCCTATTTGTCAAAAGAAAATGAAAAATATCCTCGGTGAAGGATATTTTATTTTTGCGCCCCCAGCAGGAATCGAACCCACATCAACGCCTTAGAAGAGCGTTGCTCTGTCCATTGAGCTATGGGGGCAGACGGCGATTTTTAATTTCTAAATTTACAATATACGCTTATTGGCTTAAAATGTGAAGACGAAAACCGGGCCGTAGTGTAACGGCAGCACGAGTCCTTTGGGAGGATTTAGTCTGGGTTCAAATCCCAGCGGCCCGACAAATCGATCAATTCGTGCTGTCGAAAATTTGAATTCTTCTCAAAAATTCGCTGTTCAAAGCGTTTATTTTCTGAGCTTGACTGTTCACCGCCGCCAAATCGCCACTCGCGGCTTGCCGCAAGACAAAAGAATCATCGGCGATGGCTCTAGAAAGAACATCCAAAAAACCGTTCAGTTTTTGGGTGTAAACGATGAATTCCGAAACCAAGGACAGTTCGATTGCCACCGCCTCGTAAGCGACTTGCTGTTTGCTGCGCGAGGAAATTTTATTCAAAGAAGCGGCCATCTGCTGCAGGTAAACGGCCAGGGCCGACGTTTCGGCGTAAGCCTCATTGTTGCTCGCCCGGGCCTCCTTGATCAAGGCCAAAGCGGGACCCGAATCGTTTTTCAAATCCAGGGAATTAGCCGCGCTTATTTTCTGGTTAGTGACGACGGTCAAATCGACTATTTTTTGGCTGATCGCGGCGGCGTTCTGCCGGGCCGTCAAAAAATTTACTGGTAAGACTGGATTGGAAACCTTGGGAACCAAAAAATAAACGGCCAGAACGGCAAAAATCGCGGCAAGAATAACGGCCAACCAAAGAAAATAGGTTTTTCCCCGAATTTTCATGGAATTAATCATATCACAGGTTTGGGCTTTTACTAATAAAAACCGGAAAAGCTAGAAAAAAATGAATAAATATGTAACTATTGGAAACATAAGAAGCGGAATTGGTTTAGCGGCAGAACACGAACCTTCCAAGCCCCGTACCATAACAACGATATTAGAGCTGACCTTGCGGGCGTAGTATAGTGGCAGTACACGATCCTTCCAAGATCGATGCGTGGGTTCGATTCCCATCGCCCGCTCCAACAAATCGCAAGCAACCGCTGTTATGGTGGCGGGGCAGGCTTGAAGCGCCGGTTCAACTCCGGTATCCCGCACCAATGAAATCATTTGCTCCCCAGGAGCAAATCTGTTAGATTTTAGAGAAATGTTACAACCCGTTACAAATAAACGGAAACAAAAGGCGTTTCCCATCGTTTTAACCTATGAAAGAAGAGGACAAGCTCGTTAATAAAGCAAAAAATGGCGAAGCCAGAGCTTTTGGCCAGTTATACGACACCTATCTGACGCCTATTTACCGTTTCGTTTTTCTGCGGGTCGGCGGCAGCAAGGCCGACGCCGAAGATATCTGCCATCAAACATTCCTCAAAGCCTGGCAAAACATCAAAGATTACGAATTTCAGGGATTTCCTTTTTCGAGCTGGCTTTACCGCATCGCCCAAAATACAGTCATCGACTATTATCGGACGAAAAAGCCGAATTTGGATATGGAAATTGTTCCCGAGGACGCGCTTTCGGAAACTTCGGCCATAGACGAAAAAATAGACAGAGATTTTGAACTAAGAACCGTCCGGCTCGCGATCGCCAAACTGGAACCGGACCAACAAAATGTTATCTTAATGAAATTCGTGAACGATCTGTCCAACAAGGAAATCGCCGCGGTTTTGGGAAAAAGCGAAGGCGCCATCCGCGTAATCCAGCACCGAGCCCTGAAACAACTAAAAAAACATGTTGACGACACAAAAGGACCTGATTAAACAACTGAATAAATTGAGGGTGATTGCGCCCAGCGCCGATTCCGCCGCGCGGGGGCGGGCTTTGATTTTCATTGAAGGCGAGCCCCGCCGCTTCCCGCCGGTCCTGGCTTGGGCGAGTGTTTTCGCTCTGATTATCCTTGTTTTTTCCGTTTCTTACCAAACGTTAATCTCCCCGGCCACTAATATTATCTCCGCTTCTTTAAACTCCGACCAATTAAACCAGGAGTTTAATAATTTGAGCATTAACATCGAGCTCAAGGATATTTCTTACCGCCAAAACGTCAATCAAGCGATTGCTTCCGCCATCAGCGAAATTGAATCCAACGAAGCCCGGCATTTGAATCCGGATGTTTTAAAATCAGAAGAGCAAAACCTTAACATTAATTCCACAACCGACCCCCAGATAGACCAATTGCTGAAAACTATAATTTTGTAAAACCAATGAAGAACTTCTTGATCGGGCTTCTCTTGATAAGCCTCAGTCAAATCTCTGTCGCCGAAGTTTCGGCCGCCCAAGACGGCCAAAGCGGCGTTCAGCAGGCTTTTACGGCCGTCCAAAACAGCATTGACGATTTGATCACGGCCAAAGACCAAGGCAGCGCCGATGACCTGGCCTTGCGTCTGCAAGCTTTTAAAAAAGTGATCGGTCTTTCGGTTTCCGAAACAAAAAACCTGAAAGTGAAGCTCTTGAGCGCGAATACGGACAACAATAAAGACATCCAGGCCTGGCAGAAAAACATGACGGCGGCGCTGGATAGGGCCCTGAACTATTATGACGACCAGGGCCAGGAACTCGACCAAATCGACAACCTCGATCTTGAAACCATTAAAAACCTGGCTTCGGATTTCAAGGCTTGGCGCGACGAAAATTACCTGCCCATCGCCGACCAAATCAACAGTTTCGTCTTGATCCAAGAAGAAAGAAATGCGATCAGTGTGGCTGAAAAGCGCGCCCAGAAAATCGGGATTGACATCAAAAATCTTCCGAAGGCAAAAAATTTCAGTCCCGGAACGATGCTGGCCGACGCCAAAAACAAAATCAGCGAAAGCAAGAAGCTTAACGGCAAAGCTTACGACTTATTCCTAAGCCAGTTTGTAGAAATAAAAAGTTCGAGCACGGCGCCTGCCGCGCCCGATACCAAACCCGCCGCCACCTCGAGCATAGACGTCGGGAGCCTGACGCCCGTCACTTTGAACCCGGACAATGCTTCGAGCACCGTGAGCGATAACGCCAGTACGACCGCGGGTACAAACGCTTCGTCAAATGCCGCAAATACCGCCGCGAATGCTTCGAGCACCGAGGTGAGTCCTCCTCCGCCACCGTCAATAAAAGACCTGATCAAGGCCTCTTTGAACAAAATCAAAGACGCCTACCAAGTCTTTATTGAGATGAGCAATTCTGTGAGGAAATTGCTCAGTTAACGAAAAACCCCTGATGTGAAGTCAGGGGTTTTTCGTTAACTATCTCTAGAGCTCTAAAGATATTTATTTGACCGCTTCTTTCAAAACCTTACCGGCTCTGAATTTCGGCTTGGTTGAAGCGGCAATTTGAATGCGTTCGCCGGTTTTCGGATTAACACCCATGCGCGCTGCCCGCTTGACCACTTTAAAAGTGCCAAAACCGGCAACGGCGACTTCTTCACCGCGGCCCAAGGTTTTTACGATAGTGTCAAAGACCGCATCCACGGCCATTTCTGCCTGTTTTTTGGTTTCAATAGCGGCAGCTTTCATCACCGATTCCACAATACCAACTTTCTTCATGTTATTATTTTCCAAGTAAATCTAAGTCTTCGACCTTTTAATTCGTTTTTATTATAGCAAATTATAGCATATTTAGCCCGCCACCCGCCTAACGAGCGTATTCCACGGCCTTCACTTCCCTGATAACCGTCACTTTGATCTCGCCGGGGTACTGAACCTCGGACTGGATCTTTGCGGCAATGTCCTTGGCCAAACGCAGGGCGCCGAAATCGTCGATTTTCTCGGGCGTGACGAACACCCGCACTTCCCGGCCGGCCGCGACGGCATAAGAC
Source organism: Candidatus Jorgensenbacteria bacterium GW2011_GWA1_48_11 (assembly GCA_001003475.1). Lineage (GTDB taxonomy): Bacteria > Patescibacteriota > Minisyncoccia > UBA6257 > GWB1-50-10 > GWA1-48-11. Next base: position 122,132 of record LCPF01000001.1, read on the forward strand.
TGCTTCACGCCTTCAAAACCGTTCACGACTTTCTCTATTTCCTCCAAGCGGCGCAAATATTTCTCCAGGGTATCGCGCCGGGCGCCGGGCCGAGCCGCCGAAATCGCGTCGGCCGCCGCCACGACGTAAGATTCGGGCGTGGCAAAAGGGTATTCGTCGTGATGAGCTTCCATCGCCTGAATCACTGATTCGGCAATGTTGTATTTCTTGAGGAGTTTTCGGCCGAGCTCAACGTGCGTTCCCTCGACTTCATGATCGATGGCTTTACCGATATCGTGGACCAGAGCGCCGCGTTTCGCCACGTCCACGTTCAAGCCCAACTCGCCGGCCATCATGCCGGCAATATGAGCCACCTCGACCGAATGCGTCAAAACGTTTTGGCCGTAACTTGTCCGGTAATTCAACCGACCCAAAAGCTGGATGATTTCTTTGGGCAGATCAAGAATACCCACTTCGTAAGCCGCTTCTTCGCCGATTTTTCTCACCCGGGCATCAAGCTCTTCACGAGCTTCTTCCACTTTCTCTTCGATCTTCGCCGGCTGAATCCGGCCGTCCTTAATTAATTTTTCCAAAGCGATTTTCGCCAACTCCCGACGCATCGGATCGAAAGAAGACAAAAGGAGGCTTTCGGGCGTTTCGTCAATTATGACCTCAACGCCGGTCAGTCTTTCAAAAGCCCGAATATTCCGGCCTTCCCGGCCGATGATCTTGCCCTTAATTTCCTCGTCCGGTAGATTGACCACGCTTGTCGTCACGTCCGAAACCGAAGAGCGGGCGTAACGCTGGATGGCCGAAGTGATGATCTCGACGCTTTTCTTCTCGATTTTGTCCCTCTCTTCTCTTTCCAGGAAAGCCAGTTTCCGGCCCAAATCCTCGCGAGACTCTTCTTCCAATTCTTTGTAAAGCCTGGCTTTCGCTTCTTCTTTGGAGAGACCGGCTACTTTTTCCAGTTCCTTGACCGCTCTTTCTTGAGCCGCCCTCGCTTCCGTTTCGAGGCTCGTCAATTTCTCCAGTTCGGCTTTGTTTCTTTCTGATTCCCCCGCCAGATCCCGTCTTTCGGACTCCAATAAGTCTTCCTTTTTCAGAAGACGTTCCTCAAGCCGGCGCAACTCCTGCTTGCGCTCTTTTTCCTCTTTTTGGATATCGACCAGAATTGAGGCTGCTTTGTCCTGAGCCTCAAGAACGATGGTTTTAACCTTTTCCCTGGCCTCTTCCAGTTCTTTTTGGGCCTTACGCTCGGTCGAATCCTTTAACCTGAGAGCAAAACGCTGCCGCAGATAATAACCCGCGGCCAACCCGATTAATATCCCTAACGCACCTATGAGCCAAACGCCAGAATTCGTGAACATGTTGATTTATGAATTTGTTTTTTGCCCCCTTCAAGAAACCAAAACAAGTCCTTTCCTTGGGAAAGATCCGTCGATTTTTCGAAAATTGACTGATGGAAGTAATGCTCATTACTTGCCGGATTTATTTCTGAATCGCGAAGAGGGTTGTTTCGACGTTTTAATGATTCGAATGAATGCATTTTAGCCCGGAACGCCGGCTTTGTAAAGGCGTTTTTTTGAGCTAAAATTAGGCTATATGAAGCGGACTTTCGTGCTCGTGATCCTGGACGGCTGGGGCCTTGGCCCCCAAAACGAATCCAATCCGATCTATAAGGTAAACCCCCAAGCGATTCAATTCGTTCAGAATAATTTTCCAGCCGGCGCTCTTCAGGCGTCGGGCATTGCAGTGGGCCTTCCCTGGGAAGAGGAGGGTAATAGCGAAGTTGGCCACCTCACCTTGGGCGCCGGCAAGGTTCTCTACCAATATTTCCCCCGCATCACGATGGCGATCGACGACGAAAGTTTTTTTAAAAATCCGGCCCTGCTTAAAGCTTTCGAAAAAGCCAAGACCAGTCAATCCGCCGTTCATTTGATCGGCATTTTAACCGACGGCAACGTCCATGCTTCCCTCAAGCACCTTTCCGCCCTGATCGAAATGGCCAAACGGGAGAATTGCCAAAAATTATACCTCCAGCTCTTTGCTGACGGCAAAGACAGCTCGCCCCGCTCGGCCCTGAGCCTTATTCAAAAACTGAACGCCGAGATCCAAAAGAAGGGCGTGGGCGTCCTCGCAAGCTTCACGGGCCGCTATTATGGCATGGATCGCGACAATCACTGGGACCGAACCGAAACCGCCTACCGGGCTCTATTGGGTGAAGCGCCGGACAAAAGCTCGGCCGAAGAAGCCCTCAAAAAAGTCTTTGATCGGAATTTAAGCGAGGAATTCACGGCGCCGACGATTGTCGCTTCTCACCCGATCCAAGACAATGATTCCTTGATTTTTTTCAATTTCCGGGAAGATAGCATCCGTCAAATCGCCGAACCGTTCATTCTGCCCGGCTTTAAAAAATTTCCAATCGTTCTCCCAAAAAATCTCTTCGTCGCGACCATGACCGAATATCGCGAGGATTTCAAAGTGCCGATCGCTTTCCCCCGGGAGACTATCGAAAAACCTTTGGGTTGGGCCTTGGCCGAAAATCAGAAAACCCAGCTTCGCATTGCCGAGACCGATAAATACGCCCACGTCACTTATTTCTTTAACGGCTTGAGGGAAACGCCCTTCCCGAACGAATACCGAATTCTAATCCCCTCAAAAAGTACCATCCACCTGGATGATTATCCGGAAATGATGGCCTCGGCCATTACCGACCGGATTTTGGTCGCCTTAAACGACGGCGGATTTGATTTTATTTTGGCGAACTACGCCAACCCCGACCTCGTTGCCCATACCGGCAATTTCGAAGCGACAGCGAAAGCAGTGAGGGCGGTGGACCGGGAAATAGAAAGGCTTGTTAAAAACGTTCTCGCGCAGAATCACGTAGCAATAATCACCTCCGATCACGGCAATGCCGAGGAACTGATCGACCTCAAGACCGGCGAACCGGAAACAAAACACGACACGAACCCCATCCCGTTCTACCTGGTAGCCAAAGAATTCCAAAAAACCAATCCAATCGAAAGCAGTACCGGACGCTTACCGGTGATCGGCATGCTATCGGACGTAGCCCCGACCATTTTATCTCTGATGAGACTGCCGATTCCGAAAGAAATGACCGGCCAAAACCTGCTTGACCAGCTGATTTAAAACCCTCACAGGTTATCCACCATGCCCTTGACACGGCTTTGTATCTGACTATTATTGAAATTACTCTAAAACAGAGAGGGAAGTTCTTTAACAACGGACGTATCTGGTCGTAAGGCAGAGAGCGCACTCAAGCCCGGCAGGGAAACCTGTTTCGGTTCAGAGTCGCGATCTAGGCCGTACCGCCAGTTCACTCGGGTATGCAAAGGCAGCTGCGCGCACACATCGGTAAAGGCGAATACACTGCGGGGTAGCGAGCGAGTTTGGGGAGACAATTCCTCTGCTCAGAGAAGGGGGTAAGCATCCCCTGCTCAAAATCCAACAGGATCCGCTGGGGATTAGGTCCTCGCGAGGACCTAGTAGTGCCCACCGTGCGAATGGCCACGCACGCTCGCCCGCCCACACCCGAGTTGAAATACCAGGCCGCGGTTGGCTGGTCGTGCCGAGCAAGGCTGGACTGTAGCTCCAGATCCCCTACTCGGCGCGGTCAGTCAACCGCGCCTGCCGCCCCCCCGCTTTGCGGGGGGTTTTCACAATCTGCTAAAATAAAAGCATGAAATTCATCGGCCGATTCATTCTCCATGTCATCTCAAACAGCATTGCTATTTGGCTTGCCGCCAAATACATCGTTGGCTTTACCTTCAGCGGCACCTTAACCGAACTTCTTGTTGTTGCTCTAGCCTTAACCTTGATCAATACGTTTATCCGGCCGTTTATCAAAATTGTCCTGGGACCTTTTGTTGTCCTCACCTTCGGCCTTTTCACGATCGTGATCAATGCCGGCATGCTTTATTTGCTTGACATCTGGAGTCCGGCTCTTACAATACAAGGGTACGCAGCGCTCCTCTGGGCCACTATTTTAATCGGCCTCGTCAACTTCGTTGTCGGTCTTGGCGTAAAAACCCTCGAAAGCGAATAAAATGCTTACTATCGCGCAAATAATCGTTTCCATAATCCTAATCGGTTTGGTTCTCGTTCAAGAACGTTCCTCCGGCCTTTCCGGCGTTTTCGGCGGCGCCGGCGGCACTCCCTATCAGACTCGACGGGGGCTTGAGAAAGGAATTTTTTGGGCCACCATCATCGCCGCGGCCGTCTTTGCAGCATTAGCCATTTATCATCTCCTTGTTTTTCAGATTTAAACTAATTTTTCGGAATTTTTCCCGCAGGGAAAAATTATTTTTCTTTGTTCTGGGCGTAATTTTCATCGTGACGTCGGTGACGCGAGTTGTTTTGGCCGTGAGCGAAAACAGCGCTTTCGTGCCGGTCGCCGGCGGTTCTTACAAAGAAGGCGTGGTGGGTCAACCGATCGCCGTGAATCCCCTAATTTCCCAGAACCAACCCGATTTGGACATAAGCGTCCTTGTTTACGCCAAACTCGCCGATCTCGTAACCGCGTACGACGAAAGCAAGGACGGCCGGGTTTACAGCCTGAAGCTTAAGGAGGGGATGAAATGGAGCGACAACGAGCCCCTGACCTCCGACGACGTTATTTTCACCATTCAAACGATTCAAGATCCCAGCACGAAATCGCCGCTCTCGAAAAACTGGCAAGGCGTGGTCGCGGAACGAATGAGCGAGCTCCAAATCCAGCTGAATCTGCCGGCGCCTTATGCTTTTTTTACGGACAACATCAACAGCCTTTTGGTTCTGCCCAAGCATATTTTCGGCGCGATTCCACCGGCCAATCTTACGCTTTCCGAATACAATTTGGAACCGATTGCGGGCGGCCCCTATCGTTTCAAAGAATTGATCAAAAGAAAGGATGGTTTTATCACCGATTACGTTTTAACCGTGAACCCAAACTATCCCGGCGAGACGCCTTATATCAAAGATTTTTATTTTAAATTCTTTAGCGATACCAACAGCCTCATTGACGCCTTGAAGCTGCGGCAAATCAACGGTTACGGCAGTCTGACGCCCTTGCCGGCGGCCATGGAAAGCTTGAGCAACGTTCAAATTGAAAGGATCCCCATGCCCCGCTATTATGCGATTTTCATGAACCAGAACGTGAACCCGAATCTTAAAAACGCCGGTCTGCGCAAGGCCCTTCTTGAAGCGGTTGATAAGGATCGGATCAATAGCGATGTTTTCGGCGGCAAGGCGAACGTCATCCAAGGCCCGCTTTTCGATTTGTCGACGACGACCGCCGACGCTTCCCTGTCCCTTGACCTTGCCAATGCCAAAAACCTCGTGAGCAATTTCAAGAAAAACAACAAACTGACCTTGAACCTGGTTGTGCCCCAAATCGACTTTCTCCAAAAAACCGCCGAGCTCATCAAAGAAGACTGGCTCGCGGCCGGCGTTGACGAAATCGACGTGACCACGCTTTCGCCCGACGATTTGATGAACAACGTCGTGAAGGCCCGGAACTACGAACTTTTGCTTTTTGGGAACGCCCTTGAGAATCCTTCGGATCTTTTCCCTTTCTGGCATTCTTCGGGTCGGTTTTATCCGGGCCTGAATCTCGCCCTTTACCAAAACTCAAAAACGGACAATTACCTTGAAGCCGTTCGCGAGACAAACGACCCGAACCAGATTCAAACCCATCTTAAAAATACCCTCAACCTGATCCGCGCCGACAACCCGGCTATTTTCCTTTTTTCCCTGCCCTATACTTACATTCACACGAACAATCTCTCCGGCTTCGCCTTCGCAAACAATGACCGGTTTTTAATCGCCCCGGCCGACCGCTTTCAAGGCGCCAATCAGTGGTCAGTTTCGATGGTTCGGGTTTTAAAATGACCGTGGAACGTTACGAAGAAAATATTTTAGCGTTCAATAAGCAGCTCGGCTTTTCGGGTCTTTCGGATTACAATCTCGGAAAATTAAAAAGCAGCCGAAAGCCGGACGCCGTTATGATCTTAGGCATGGGCGGTTCGGGCTTGCCTCAAAACATTATCGCTAAACTCGGCCCTTCTCTCGGCCTCAGAACGGCGATCCTGGACTGGAAGGATTACGGCCTTAATCCTTATGCCGGTTTTTTCAAAAATCCCCTCTTTATTTTTATTTCTTTCTCGGGAAATACCGCCGAGGTTATTTCGGGATTGCAAAAACTCATCAAGGGCAAAAAAAAGAAATCAATAGCCGTCATTGCGGGCGGCGGCCAGATGCGGGGAATCGCAGAACGTTTTAATCTGCCGTTCGTCACCTATTCCGCCCGGGGCTTGACACCGAGAGAAGCGCTGGGTTACAATTACTACGCCTTAATCAAAGTGCTCCGCAGCGTTTTTCCGGGAATTAAAACCCGGAACCTCTCAAAAAGAATAAAACCAACTGGTTTTAGAAACGCCGCGAAGAACCTCGCGAAACAAATAGGTTCGAGAATAACTCTCGTCTATACCGATTCTGCCCATTCCCACCTCGGCTACATTTGGAAAACGAACCTGAACGAAACCGCCAAACTGCCCGCTTTCAACAACGTTATCCCCGAATTCCTGCACAACGAAATTACGGCTTTCGAAAACAAACATTATCCCTTCTTCGCTATTTTCCTGAGTGACCCGGCCGCTCCCGGAATCATTAAGGAAAAAACCGAGGTGGTCCGAAAAATACTCACGACCGTCAAAATACCCAACGTCTCTCTGAAATTGGCCGGCCGCAACGAAGAGGAAAAAACCTGGAATTCGATAATTCTTTCCCATCTAACCGGTTTTTACCTCGCTAAAATAAATAAGATCAGCCCAACCCAGACTCGTCTTATTGACCAGCTTAAGCATTTAACAAAATAATGCCTCGCGGGCAGGTGGTGAAATTGGCAGACACGTACGGTTCAGAGCCGTATGCCGCAAGGCTTGAGGGTTCAAATCCCTCCCTGCCCACAGAAGAAAACAAATAAAATGCACAATTCTAGACACTCGAGCGGACGAAGCAATCTTGTCCGAACAAGAAGAGTTATCACGCCGAAACCAAGAAGCGCCTCGGAAGCCGGCAGCAAGGAAGAAACCTTGCGTTGGGTCGCCTTGGGAGGACTCGAAGAGATCGGCCGCAATATGATGTTCTTCGAATATAAAGACGAAATCGTCATCATCGACGCCGGCTTGCAGTTCCCCGAAGAAGAAACGCCGGGCATCGACTACATCATTCCGAACACGACCTACCTCGAAAGCCGCAAACAAAACATCAAAGCACTCATCATCACCCACGGGCACTACGACCACATCGGCGCCATTCCTTACATTTTGGGCAAGCTCGGCAACCCGCCGATTTATACGACGCGCCTGAGCAAGGAAATTATCCTGAAACGGCAGGACGATTTTCCGAATTCGCCGAAACCGATTTTCCAAATCGTCAAAGGCGAAGAAACGATCCAATTGGGAAAATATTTCTCGATTACTTTTTTCGATGTTTTCCACAATATTCCCGAGGGCTTCGGCATGATCATCAGGACGCCGATCGGCAAAATCGTCCACCCCGGCGAATTCAAATTTGACTACGACCACGAGGGCAACCCCAAGGGCCTGGACGTTTGGAAAAAAGTGGGTGAAGAAAAAATCCATACCCTAATGATCGATTCCACCGGCGCCGAGACGCCTGGTTTCGCTCTTTCCGAAAGAATCGTTGAAAAGGAGCTTGAAAAGCTCTTTAAGAGCGCTTCTGGCCGGATCATTGTCGGTACTTTCGCTTCGCTCCTGGACCGCTTGGCCGAGATCATCAAGATCGCCGACCGGCTGGGCCGCAAAATAGCGATCAGCGGCTTTTCCATGAAAAGCAACATCCAGATCGCTCAAAACCTGGGTTACATGAAAATTCCCAAAGGCACGATCATTCCCCTCGAAGAAATCAACAAACACAAAGATGAAAAGATTCTCATTCTTTGTACCGGCGCCCAAGGCGAACCCAATGCCGCTCTGATGCGGGTCGCGAACGGCGAACACCGCCACATCCACCTCAAAACGACCGACACGATCATCCTTTCTTCGTCGATCGTGCCCGGCAATGAACGCAGCGTCCAAAACCTCAAGGACAATCTGGCACGGCAGGGCGCCACGATCTATCACTACAAAATGCTCGATATCCATTCTTCAGGCCACGCACCGCAGGAAGAATTGAAAACCGTGATGAAACTAGTGAAACCGAGATTTTTCCTGCCGATCCACGGCTATTATTTCATGCGCTGGCGGAACGCTAAAACGGCCCAGGAAGCCCTGGGCTTGAAATCCGAGGAAACGCTTTTGGCCGACAACGGCCTAGTAGTAGAACTCAGGAAGGATTCGGCTAAAGTCACGGACGAACAACTGCCGGCTTATTACGTCATGGTCGACGGTTTGGGCGTCGGCGACGTGGGCGAGGTCGTCCTGCGCGACCGCCGGACGCTCGCCCAAGAAGGCATGATCGTCATTATCGTTTCGATCAGCCGCCAGAACGGCCGCATCCTGAAAAACCCGGACATTATTTCCCGCGGTTTCATTTACCTCAAAGAAAACCAGGAGATGCTCGAGGAAATCCGCAAAAAGATCCGGGGCATCATCGGCCGCATCCCTGCCCATCAGCCGCTTGACGCCGACTACTTAAAAACCCTGGTTCGTGACCAGATCGGTCAATTCTTATACAACAAAACCGAGCGTAGACCAATGATTCTGCCGGTGATAATAGAAATTTAAGGCCGATTTGCCCCGCACCAACGCGAAGCTTTGGTGCGGGGTGATTCTGCCGGTCATAATCGAAATATGAGCAAACAATCCCGCACTAACGGGTTTTTGTTTCTAAGAAGTCGTATTATACTGGAAGATATGAAACCAATTCTCGTTTCCGGCATCCAACCGACAGGCAAGCTCCATCTGGGCAATTATTTGGGCGCCTTGAAGAATTTTGTCGCTCTCCAAGATTCCGGAAAATACAGCTGCTTTTTTTTCATCGCCGACCTTCACGCTTTGACTGAGAATCCCGATCCAAAAAAATTAAATGAGGGTGTTTTGAATTTAACAATTGATTTTTTGACGGCTGGCATCAATCCCAAAAAATCCATTATTTTTCTACAATCGGAAATACCAGCCCATTCAGAATTAACCTGGATTTTAAATACAATAACACCCCTCGGAGAACTAAAAAGAATGATTCAATTTAAATTTAAGGCGAGGGCTATTTGGGAATATCTAGACAAAAAACATCAAGACGAAAAAAACTACACCGGTCAAGTAAGCGATGAATTTGCTAATAAATTAGTTGAGGAAAATATAGAAGCCAACGCTAACGCTGGTCTCGTCGATTATCCCATTCTTATGGCTTCTGATATTTTGCTTTACAGCACCAAATTCGTACCCGTGGGCGAAGACCAGGACCAACATCTAGAACTGACCAGAACCCTGGCCCGCAAATTCAACAATAAATTCGGTAGAACTTTCATTGAACCACAGGGGCTGCACACCAAAGTGCCTCGCTTGATGAGTTTGGATGATGCCACGAAAAAAATGTCCAAATCCCGGCCAGCCGGCTGTCTTTTTTTGGATGATTCGCCTGAAATAGTCCGTAAAAAAATAAAGCGCGCCCAAACAGACTCGGGCCGGGAAATTAAATACGACCCAAAAAACAAAGCTGCCGTGAGCAACCTTATCTCAATTTACGCCGGCTTGACCGAAAAACCAATTGGCGAAATTGAGCGTAAATTCAAAAACTCCAATTATGCCGGCTTCAAGAAAGATTTGGCCGAAGTCATTGTCAAAGCCCTAAAACCTTTCCGGGAAAACAAATTAAGCAAAAACGCGGCTGAAAAAATCCTACGCGCCGGCACCAAAAAGGCGAATGTTGTTGCCGCAGAAAAACTTCTGGAAATCAAAAAGAAAATCGGCTTAATTTTTTAGAATCTGCAAAAATAAGCGCTCTGCGGCCGCATAGTGCTATGCTATAACATAGCATCTATTTTTTACTGTTTTCTTTATTGTCTTGTTATTCTGTGATGGGATTCCGCTATGACATGTTATAGCGCCCCAATTTATTCTTATAAGAAGAAAGGGCGCCATGAATTTCCATGACGCCGCGACCTAATGCAAAAGGCCCGCGCATGGCGCGGGCCCGAACCAAAAACGGTTCCATACTGCTACTTCTGCCGGCGGCGGCCGTGACCGCGACTGTCGTCGGAGAGCTTCTCGCCCCTCATCCGCGCCCGAATCTCCTGGTCACGCAGGCGCTTGTCGCGCTTGCGGTCGGGCGCCGGCTTCGACGGCATCGGATTCATGGCGCGGCTGATGCGACGCTCCACGCTTGCCAGTCAGTCCAACCGGGCCTGGAAGCAACCGACCTCACGCCGAGCGCAACGGATATCGTTCACCGCGATGAGCTTCTGCTCGTCCGTCTTGGCCGTAGCCAGACGCTCACGGCCGATCTTCACCCGCGACTGCCAGAGCTTGAGGCTCGCCTCGAGCTCCGCCCGATTCAGCTGCTCGGCCATACCGCCTCCTGTCAGAAGTTATCCTGTTTGACGTTAAAGAACCATTGGGTTTCCCCGCCTAAATTTTCAAAATATTTCAAAAACTTAGGTGGGTGGGCGACCGAAGTCGCCCATGTGCTGCAAAGACAATGCCTAGCGATGAAACAACTCCTTGATGAGATCCGGCCACCGCGGATCACTCATGCGGTAGATCACGATCACGGGTGGGTTGTATGCCGGACACAGTTCACCGTGAGTATCAACCGTCAAGGGCCGAAACATGCCGAAAACGCAGACGTCTCCCTCTCCCGGGCGAGGGTTAAAGGTGACGACGAACAGTTTGCCGTCACTGTACCGCACCAGATCTCCTGGCGCGAGCGTGGACAGCGACTCGGCCATCGCCTGACGTTGCGCCATCTGTTCGGGCGTGAACTTCGCCTTCCCAAGAAGCATCACCGTCAGACCAATGATGGCAGCTAGCAACGACAGGGGGACAGCGCCGTGAAAAAACACCCTCGGTCCGCTCATCATTCCTCCGCATCTTACCTAATTAAGGGGTTGATTATCTTTGCGAATTGGGCGTTTCCCAATTCATCGTGCTAATCATATTATAGCATAGAATATACCATCCTGTCAATAGGAAAAAGCCCTATTTTATAAGACTTTCTAAGCCTTCCTTTATTTTCATCTCTCTACTGCGGTTTTCTAAGGCCCAGCCAAAGCGGCCAATTATCCAACTTTGTTTCCAGTTCAATGTGGAATTTCGGCGACTTCCTATACTCCACGGCTTTGGCGCCGACTTCTTTCTTGATTAAAGTTTCGTTTTTCTCCATTAAATAAACCAATTCTTTGGCCGGACTCTCAAAAATCAGAATTAGTTTATCCTTCGGTTCGAATTTCCCGTCCTGCCGCATCTGCTGGATTATTCTCACCAGGTCCCTTAGCCAGCCTTCTTCCCTAAGCTCGTGGGTAATCTCCGTATTCAGCCAAACTTCTTCTTTCAATTTCGGCTCGTGCAAAACTCGCTTCACGTTTATCTCTTCTTTCAAAACTTCCAAAAGATCGCCGCTTCCTTTCAGGACGTTTCCTTTGATCTTTATTTCCGAAAGCGGCTGACGGACTTTAATGCCGGCCTCCGCCCGCTTGGCCAAGGCGGCCGTGGCGATTTTTCGCACCTCGGCCATATCCGCCAGTAATTTTGAATTTTGAATTTTTCCGCCCGAGGCGAATCCGCCTTTAGCGGAGAATTTTGAATTACCCTTGGACCAGTTCTCTAAATGGACCGAAAGCTTATTGTCGGTATGGAATGATTTATACAGGGCTTCGGCGAAAAACGGCGTGAAAGGCGCAATAAGCTTGCTCGTCTCCAAAAGGACGTATCCCAAGACAGCCGAAGCGACTGCGTAATCCCTCTGGCTTTCCGGCTTCCCGCCTGCGCGGGCGGGCTGGAATCGGCGGCGCGAACGCCGGATATACCAGCGCGACAGGTCGCCCACGAATTCTTCTATTTCCCTGGCCGCCACATTCGCTTCGTATTTATCCAGTTTTTTAGTGACGCTTAGAATAATTTCATTCAGCCGAGCCAAGATCCATTTGTCCAGAACATTCATTGATTTTGGGTTCGGCAACTTGAGTTTCGAGCTCTTATCAGCGTAAGTTTTCCAAAAAACGAAGGAGTTGTACAAAAGTGCGATGAACTGGCTGCTCGCCTTCCCCAGATCGGCCTCATTGAAACGCTTGGGCTCGCCTGGCGGATTGACCGTGTAAAAATACCAGCGCACGGCATCAGCGCCGTATTTATTGATCATCACCCACGGATCGACGACGTTGCCCTTCGACTTGGACATTTTCTGACCGTTCTTATCGAGGATGTGCCCCAAACAAATGACGTTTTCGTACGGCGCGCCTTTGCCGAGCAATGTCGCCACGGCCAAAAGCGTGTAAAACCAACCCCGGGTCTGATCAACGGCCTCGGAAATGTAATTGGCCGGAAATTCCAGCTTGCTCTTGCCGTCAAAAGGATAATGGACCTGGGCAAAGGGCATGGCGCCGGAATCGAACCAAACATCAACCACTTCCTTTACCCGCTGCATTTCGCCGCCGCATTTATCGCAATCAAATACAAATCCGTCGATATAAGGCCGGTGCAGGTCCATCGAGCCGTTCTCGTCGCGAGGCAAGCTTCGAAAAACTACCGCTTCGCTACCGCCGGTTTCCACAAAATCGTCGCCTCTCTTTTCTTTCTCGCTGATTGCCTCACCGTCACTCCAGCCGTTCATCACCGTCGCCATCATCCAAATCGGATACTCGTGGCTAACGACGACGATCGTTTTCCCATCGTGCTTCTTTTCCATCGTTTCCAAAAATTCGTAAACCCGGCGTTTCAAATCGGTCAAATTCTCCCCTCCGGCCGGCCGCTTCATGAAAGCTTCCCAATAAGACGGATAAAATTTGTCGTATTCGCTCATCGGACGACCGTTCAACTCCCCCACGTTTATCTCGCGCAAACGCTCGTCAAAAAACAGCTTGGCGCCCGGGATTTTCGCCTTAATCGCTTCCGCTGTTTCTTTTGTACGGGTAATATCCGAAGCGTAGATAAAACCAACTCTTTTACCGGCCAATTTTTTGGCGAGTTTTTCCGCCTCAACCTTTCCCGCGAAAGTAAGATGGTTTGGAAACGGTTCTGGATAAGAACTGTCAATTTCCCTTATGTTGCTTTCGGCCTGGCCGTGACGGACTAAAATGTAATGATTTCTGCTTTTCTCCGCGGCTTTTTCCAAATCTTGGACGCCCCCGATCGCGCGACGGACGCCGCACTTATCGCAGGCCCAGATTGGCAGCGGCGTGCCCCAATACCGCTCGCGGGAAAAATTCCAGTCGTTGACATCGCGAAGCCATTCGCCGAACCGGCCGTTCTTCACGTTCGCCGGCACCCAATTGATCTTGCTGTTATTAGTTAAAAGCTTTTTTTTCAATTTGCTCATTGCCACAAACCAGGAATCGCGGGCATAGTACAAGAGCGGCGTATCGCAGCGCCAGCAAAAAGGATAGTCGTGCTTATATAACTCGGTTTTTAATAAAAGGTTTTTGCTTCGCAGATATTTGATTGTTTTTTCTTCAGTCGCCTTGTCTTTTACGTACAGTCCGCCCAAACCGCCCGGCACCTCGGATTTAAACAAGCCCCGCTCATCCACCAGGTGATGCTCCGGCAGGCCGATCTTTTTGCCCAAATTGTAATCGTCCACGCCATACATCACGGCCGTATGGACCACCCCCGTTCCATCTTCGGTCGTCACGAAATCGGCCGAGTAAACCTTATAGGCTTTTTTGTCCTTCAAGGCTGGTATATTGAAAAGCGGTTCGTATTCGAGGCCGATCAAATCTCGAGCCTTAACAAACGATGCTCTTGCTTCAATTCCTTCGTTAGGGAAATTCGCATTTTCAAAAATACCAACATTTGCACCGTTTGCCCAAATTAACTTGTCGTTATTTTTTATGCGTCCTTCGGGGTCCGGTTTTTTAACGCTATATTCCTCAATAACATATGAAATGTTATCCCCCACCGCAAGCGCTACATTTCCTGGTAGAGTCCATGGCGTTGTAGTCCAAGCAACAATGAATGTTTGATTATCAGTCGTAAACTTTCCGATCTTCTGACTCGGCTTTAATCTAAATTTTACATAAACCGAGTTTTCTTCGACTTCCTTGTAGCCCTGAGCCAGCTCATGCGAAGAAAGGGACGTGCCGCAACGCGGGCACCAAGGCACGACTTTATGCCCCTTATAAAGCAATTTCTTGTTCCAAACCCGCTTCACGATCCACCAAAGGGTTTCAATGTAGGAATTTTCGTAGGTGATGTAGGGGTTCTCGAGATCAAGCCAAAAACCGATGCGCTCGGTTAATTTCTCCCACTCGTCCTTGTAAAGCCAGACGAGTTCTCGGCACTTTTTATTGAATGCGGCGACGCCGTACCGCTCGATGTCCTGTTTGGATTTAAACCCTAATTCCTTTTCCACCTGCACCTCGATCGGCAAACCGTGGGTATCCCAGCCAGCTTTCCGCTCGACAAAAAAACCGGTCATTGTCTTGTAGCGGGGAATAAGATCTTTGAAGGCCCGCGCCAGAACGTGATGAATCCCCGGCTTGGCATTGGCGCTGGGCGGCCCTTCATAAAAAATGAATTTTTTCTTCTTTTTGCCGACGACCAGGGACTTTTCGAAAATCTTATTTTTTTTCCAAAAATCCAGGACTTTTTCTTCGATTTCCGGCAATTTGAATTCTTTTAATCCGTGAAGCATGGGTGAAATACGGTAATCAAATCTTAATCAAAAAACCTACATCTTGCTAGGTTTGGTGAGGCCAAGAATGTCCAAAAGGTTTTCGAAAACCACGAGCGCGCCGTGAACCAAGCTCAAACGGGCGTCAGCCAAAATTCCGTTGCTTTCGCCAATCACCCGTTCTTTCTCGTAGAAATTATGGAAGGTTTTGGCGAGTTCGATCGCATAACGCGTCAAGCGATGAACCCGATAATCTTCGGCGGAATCGGAAACGAACTCCGGAAATCTCGCCAGCTGTTTCAAAAGAGCAATGTCCTGAGGCGTCTTCAAGCTCGCCAAATTCTTGTGGGTCGGCTTGAATTTGGCCTTTTTAGCGATGTTTCTGGCCCGAACATAGGCATATTGGGTGTAATAAACCGGGTTTTTATTGGACCGCTCCTTGGCCAAGCCCAAATCGAAATCCATGTGGCTTTCCGGCGCGTGCATTAAGAAAAAGAACCGAGCCGCATCAGCGCCAACCTCACTCACTAATTCCTCGAAAGTCACGAAAGCGCCTTTGCGTTTGGACATCTTCACTTCCCGGCCCCCCTCCACCAAACGCAAGGCTTGAGTAATTAAAATTTCGAGGTCAAGACCGATAATACTCGCCGCCGCCTTCATTCTCGCTACATAACCATAATGATCCGGTCCCAAAATAAGGATTTTGCGGTCAATTCTCCTAGCCTTAGTCTCCAAATTGTGTCCGCTATCGGCAAGAATGTACGTGGGATCGCCGTTGCTTTTGACGATGACCCGGTCCTTATCGTCGTCGAATTTCGTTGTTTTCAGCCATAAAGCCCCTTCTTTTTCGTAAGTCAATTTTTTTCGTTTGAAAATCCTAAGCGCTTTTTCGACAAAACCCTTCTTACGAACGTCTTTCTCTTCGCTCGTATAGCGGTTAAACCTGATTCTGGCCTTCTTCTCGAGAACCAGCCTGATCGCCTTTAGAAATTCGCCGGCGGCTTTTTGGCCAACTCTGATCGGCTGACCGGCGTTTTTTTTCACGAAAACGGAGTTTTTGTTGGCCCAGGCTTCAATGTATTCACCTTTGTAAAATTGTTCTTCTTTGGGAATCAGCTTCAGGGCGGCGACCATGGATTTACCCAAAGTCAAAACCTGATTGCCGGTATCGTTCACGTAGTACTCCCGCTCCACCTTGTGTCCCGCCGCCGACAAAACATTTCCGAGAATGTCGCCCAAAAAACCGCCCCGGCCGTTGGCTAAGGTAAGGGGACCGGTAGGGTTGGCCGAAACGAATTCCAATTGGATTTTCTTTTTTGACGCCGCTTTAACGCGGCCATAATTCTTTTTGCCCCTAAGAATCTCTTTCAAGCTCTCATGCCAGGCTTCGGGCGCAATCCAAAAATTTATAAAACCGGGGCCGGCCACTTCTATTTTCTGGAAAAGGTTTTTGGGGGCGGCTTTCTTAATGGCGGCCGCGATCGTGAGCGCTTCTTGGTAGGGTGTGCCGCCTCTTTTTTGGGCCAGCCGAAAAGCGACATTCGTCGAATAATGCCCCTGTTTTTCCTCGTCGGGAGAAGTTATTTCTATTTTTACGTTTTCCCTAACGGCTTGTCTTAAGAATTTCAACACTTTTTCTCTCATTGGAGTTAATTTTACCCTGTTAGGAACAATATTTCTAACGCGGTAAAATAAGGTCATGCCCGAATTGGCTATAAACAAACGCGCTTTTTTCGACTACGAAATTCTCGAGAAATTCCCGGCCGGCCTCGCCTTGACCGGCCACGAAACCAAATCCATCAAAATGGGCCGGGCCAACATCGCGGGCGCCCATGCCGTTAGCCGAAACAACGAGATTTTCCTCCTAGGAATGGACATATCTTCTTTTCAGCCGAAAAATGCGCCGCCGGACCACGAACCGCAAAGGACAAGAAAACTGCTTTTAAAAAAGGAAGAGATCAAATATTTAACGGGAAAAATCCAGTCCGGATTGACACTCCTTCCGATAAAACTCTATACTGACCGCGGGTTGGTGAAAATAGAATTGGGCTTGGGCCGCGGCCGGAAAAAACAGGACAAGCGCGAGGTATTGAAAAAACGCGAAACCCAGAAAGAGATTAGAAAATTCAAAATTTAATACGGGGATGATGGGCTTTGACAAAATCCCATCCGATAAATTGCAGGCCGAGCCGATCGTCTCGTCCCTAAGCCGACTAACGTCGGCCGGGACCCCGGCGCATAGCGCTTAGGGGTAAATCCGGTCAAAAACTTTCAACTGCCAACAGCAATGTTGCAGCGCCGGCTTTCGCTTTAGCTTAAGCCGACCATCGGACCACGATGCCTAATAGTGGGCCTCCGGTGTCATAATTAGGCCCGCCGCAACCAATGGTTCTAAATTGCGGCCAGATTCAGAACCAAAAACTGCCGCCTCAAGCGGATAAGCTTGTAGATTGTTTGTCGGATAAATTTTGGACGCGAGTTCGACTCTCGCCATCTCCACTAGATAAACTGTCGCTCGGAATTCTATATTGCAACGGACTTTTTTGAAGTCGGCCTTAAAAAGTTATCCCCAGTCGGCACTTTTGACTCCGGTCAAAACCAATTTAGAATTAAATCAGATCGTCGTCAGATTAATACTCGCACCAACAGGGCTAACCCTGTCAAAAGAACATGTAGGTGTTCAAGATATGTGAAAGCACGCTCCCGGCTAGCGGACCACAACTCCCAGCGCGGGAGCTTTTTCGTTTTTTGGGGAAAATGTTGACGCTCTAAAAACTAGTTGCTATACTCTAACCATCCAATACCGAATAAATAATCAAATAACCGCTCCGGAGCTCCGAGTGATCGACGCGAAAGGCCAAAGCTTGGGCGTCTTGAAACGTGAAGACGCCTTAAATTTAGCCAAGGCAGAGGGCGTAGATTTGATCGAGATCGTGCCGACGGCCCGACCGCCGGTCGCGAAAATCATTAGTTTTGATAAATTCCGGTATTATCAGGAAAAAGAAGAAAAAAAACAAAGAACGACCCAAAAAGCCAAGGAATTGAAGCATGTGAGAATTTCGCCGCGAGCCGCGGAAAACGACCTTAAGATCAAAGCGACCCTGGCCGACGAATTTCTCGAAAAGGGACACAAGGTGGAAATCAACTTGTATCTAAGAGGGCGGGAAAAGGGCAATCGGGATTGGAACGCCGAAAAGCTGAAACAATTCCTCGGCATGATCAAAACGCCCTACCTGGTGACGATGACGCCCCGCCCCGGCGGCCGCGGCCTCGTTGCCCAAATCATGAAAAAATAATCCCTCACCCTTCGAAGATAGAAAGCTTAATTCAAAAATAAATCATGTTTAAGGATAAAATAAGAAAATCAAATAAAGGGTCGTTGATTCACGAAGACCGCTTCCAAAAAAGCGTAATCTTTGAAGAGTGAGGGATGAAAAACAGCGTTTCTAAAAGAATAAAAATAAAAAAGAGCGGCAAAATCCTGAGACGGGCGATGGCTTTGGGCCATTCCCGGGGCAATAAAAGCACGGTTCAGATGCAGAGGAAAGCCGGTTTCCGCTCGCTTGACGTCAATATCAAAAAACTCAAGGGTTATTTCTAAACATGTCGCGGGTCAAAAGAGGCAAAAACAGCAATAAAAAAAGAGAGAGTCTCCTTAAACACACCAAGGGTTTTCGGTGGGGCCGCAAGAGCAAGGAAAGAGCGGCCAAGGAAGCTCTGCTTCACGCCTGGAGCCGGGCCTTCAAGGGACGCAAGGAAAAGAAAAGAGAATATCGCGCCCTCTGGAACGTGCGTTTGAACGCCGCTTTGAGGATTCACGGCTCGAAATACAGCGTTTTCATGAACGCTTTGAAAAAGAAAGACGTGAAATTGGACCGCAAAATTTTAGCCGAGCTCGCCCAAAAAGAACCCGAGGCTTTTAAAAGAATCCTGGATTTCACAAAATCCTAAAATCGCCAGCCGAATTTCTCCAAATCGATTTTCCCTTTCACGATTGTCACGCCTTCTTTTTTAAGAAGGTGGTTTTTTTGGCGCTCGCCCGAAGCGTAACCGCCGATTCCTCCCCCGCCTTGAACCACCCGGTGGCAAGGCACCTGGGGCGCCCGGTGATTTTTATTCAGGGCGTTGCCAACGGCCCGCGAAGCCTTGGGCCGACCGAGCGCTCGGGCTACCGCCTTGTAAGTCGCAACTTTACCTTTTGGGATTTTTCTGATCGCCAGATAAACTTTTTCCTCGAATGAGGTCATAGGCTTTTTTTAAATTGTTTTTGAGATTTTGGTACATGAGCATCCGGACGGCATCCTTATACAGAAACCAGCCGTAACCATTGTGCTCTTCGGAAAGCCGAACTTGGCCCTGCCGCGTTTCGGCCAGGAAATAAATCACGATTTTGAAGACTTTCTGCTTTTCGCGGCTGAAAACAAACCGGTCGTAAACCTTGAAACGGGGGTCGAATTTGAGTTCGTTCCGGCCCAAACCGGTCTCCTCCTTGATTTCCCGGACAGCCGCATCGTAAGACCCTTCCCTCGCTTCAATCTTACCCTTGGCGAAATTCCAATAGCGGCCGCCGTGGTACAAAAGCAAAAATTTGGGACCCTCTTTGGTCCGTCGATAAATAACGATGCCAGCCGCTGTTTCTTTGGTCATGCTACTTAAGCAATTTTAGCATTTTCTCGACCGGCCAGATATTAATGATGTCCGTTGGTTTGGCCCAGCCGCGGCGGGCTTGAGCCAAGCCGTACTCAAGGTAAGCGAAGTGGGGGGCGGCATGGGCATCGGAATCAATGCTCATCTTTACGCCGGAGGCCACGCACTTCCTGATATATTCGTCCTTAAGATCGAGCCGGTCTGGATAAGCATCGATCTCGAGGATTGTCCCGGTCATTTTGGCGGTTTTCACGATCTCATCAATATCCAAATCGTAAGCCTCGCGACGGTTGATGACCCGGCCGGTCGGGTGGAATAAGATGTCGACGTTTTTATTCTGCATCGCTCTTTGGATACGCCCGGTTTGTTCTTTGCGGCTCAAATTGAAATAAGAATGGACCGAAACGCCGACCACGTCGAGCCGGGCCAAAGTTTCGTCTTTCAGATCTAAAGCGCCGTCTTTTAAAATATCGCATTCGGTCCCCTTCAATATCCTAATTTTTTGGTTTCGGGTTCTGAATTTTGAGTTTAATTTGTCGATTTCGACCCCCTGCTCTTTGATCTTTTTATCGTCCAAACCATGGGTCATGGCCAATCTTTTGGTGTGGTCTGTTATCAAAATGTATTCCAAGCCCGCGTTCATGGCCGCTTCGGCCATTTTTTCGATCGAATCGCGGCCGTCAGTCCAATTAGTCTGGACTTGGAGATCGCCTTTTAGATCACCGTAGCGTATTAATTCCGGCAAATCGCCTTTCTTCGCCAATGCAATCTCGCCCAAATCTTCACGCATCTCGGGCTCGATATAACCTAAACCAAGCGCTTTATAGATTTCTTCTTCGGTTTTGCCGGCGATCTGACGCCTGCCCTTGAAAAGGCCGTACTCATTCAACTTATAGCCTTTTTTGATTGCGATTTCCCGAAGAGCAATGTTGTGGCTCTTCGAACCCGTAAAATAGTTCAAAGCCGCGCCGTAAGAGGCTTCGGGTACGATCCGTAAATCAACATCCAAACCCGATTTCAGCTTGACCGATGATTTTGTTTCGCCTTTGGCGAAAACCCCCGCCACCTCGGGCATATTCACAAAATAATCCATGATCGGCCTGGGCCTTTCGGAGACGGCAAGAATATCGATGTCGCCAACCGTTTCCTTGCGCCGCCGGATCGAACCGGCGACGACTATTTTTTTGGTCTCTTTGAGCTTCCTTAAGCGACCCTCGATGTCCCGGATAAAAGACATGGTAAAACCGAGAACGAAACGGCCCTGGTTATTTTTCGTAAATTCGATGCCGCGCAGGATGTTTTCCTCCGATTTCCCGCCAAAACCCTCAAGTTTTCTGATCTTGCCGGCTTTAGCCGCCTTTTCCAAGTCGGGGAGGTTTCTTATTTTCAGTTTTTGATAAAGCTTGAAAATGCTTTTGGGGCCAAGGCCCTCAATGGCCTTGAAAGAATCCAGATCGATCGGTGTTTTCTTCTTGAGTTCGCTGTAATATTTGACCCGGCCGGTTTTCACCATTTCTTCGATCTTCTCCGCGATTGAAACGCCCACGCCCGGCAATTCTTCAAGGGCCTTAAGGCCGCCTTTTTTGTAAATTTCGGCCGCTTCCTCTTCTAGATTCTCGATCACCTCCGCGGCTTTCCGATAGGCCTGGGGCTTGAAAGGCACGTTCGCTATCTCCAAATAGCCGGCGATGCCGCTTAGGACAGACGAAATATCTTTATTATTCATTTATTGATGTCGAGCGGCGCGTGATCCTTAATAATCACATCCGCCTCCCGGGTCGGCTTGGGCAAAACCAAATTCGGCACCATTATCAACGTCAAGGCGCTCGTAAAGGAGAGGACGCTGCCGAAGATGAAAACCGCCGGAAAACCCCACAAACTGACCAAGCCGCCGCCCACAAAAGCGGCGAGGCCGCTTGCAAGGCCGACGCTCGTGCTGTCCAACGACCAATCGAGAGCGTATTTTTCTCTGTCCAGATGGCGCGAGAAGATCGAGGACCAGGAAGGGATATAGAGCCCGAAACCGACGGCCTGGATCAGAGTCACAAAAAACAAAGCGCCAACGCTCCTCACCAAAAGGAAAGAAATGGCCGCAAGGCCGGTAATCATCAAAGCCGTGATTAGGGTATAAAAATCATCTTTCTCGCCGTCGTGTTTATCCAAATAAACGGCAATGGGCACCTGAAGAACGGATTTAACGATCCAGTAAATGGCTGCGGCAATGCCCACGCTTAGGATCGTCGCGCCGGGCACTTTCTGGACGACGAAAACCGAAAAGACCGGCGAAATCAAACCCCAACCGCCCCAAAGCGTGAGGTCGGCCAGGATCAGGTGCTTAATGACACGATTAACCTTGATGTCCTTGACGTTAATATCTATCTTGATGCGCATAACTCAATTATAAACTTGGTTCTTTATTTGGAATTGGATCTCACCGTTCTCCAGAACCATCTTCAGGGTATCGCCGCGGCTGATTTCCTTTCGTAAAATCTTTTCCGCCAGAACGCCCCGCACCTTCGCTGAAATCACTTGCCGCAGGGGCCGGGCGCCGAAAACCGGACTGTAGCCCAGCTCGGCGATTCTTTTCACGGCGGCATCGTCAAAATCAATATCAACGCTTTGGGCTTCGCGCACCGTACCCGCCACCTCCCTCAAAAGAATTTTGGTTACGGCGTAAATCTCATCCTCACTCAAGGTCTTGAAAACAATAGTGTCCGAAAAACGATTGATGAGCTCGGGCTTGAAATAATCGGTCAGTTTCCGTTTCACCTCGCCAGCAATGTTTTCAATGGTTTGGCCTTTTTCAAGTTCACCTTTAATGAAATCCGAATTGGCATTCGAGGTGGCGATAATGATCGTATTCTCGAAATTAACGGTCCGGCCCAAACTGTCGGTCAAGCGCCCGTCGTCGAAAACCTGGAGAAACAAATTCAGAATGTCCGGGTGGGCTTTTTCGAATTCATCAAGCAAAACCAGGCTATAGGGCTTGGCCAAAACCGCGTCGGTCAAAGCGCCGGTTTTCTCGCCGTCCGGCGTACCAATGAAACGGAAAATGCTTTGTTTGTCCTGATATTCGGACATATCAAAACGGATCATCATTTCCTTGGAGCCGAACTGAATCTCCGCCAGAATCTTCGAAAGCTCGGTCTTGCCGACGCCGGTCGGGCCCACAAAAAGGAAGGTGGCGATCGGCCCGCCCTTGCGGCTGAGCCCGCTCCGGTATTCCCTCAAAGCCCGGGCTACGGCTGAAACCGCAGCCGACTGGTCGATCAGTTTTTCATGGATAATAACCTCGAGATTCAAGAGTTTCTCGGTTTCCGCGGCACCAGCCGCCCGGATCGGAATCTGGCTTTCCTCTTCGGCCACGGCGACGACCAAATCAGCCTGAAGTTTTTTAAATTTGTTCTCTTTGGCCTTCGCTAAAGATTGTTTCAAAAGATCGGCCGCGCTCGCCGGCAGGGGTTTCTGCCGCAAATAGCGGTGGGCCAGCTCAACTGATTTTTGAATCGCCTTGAAAGTGATGAAAACTTTGTACTGGCGCTCCAAAATCAGGCTGTAATAAGTGAGGTAGCGGACGGTTTCGGCCTCGCTGATCTCCGTGAAATTGATCACTTCAAACTGTTCCAGAAAATCCGAGCGCGGCTGGATCAGAGCCTTGAATTCCCGAGGATAGGTCTCGCCGATCACGGGAATCGCCTGGTTCTTCACGATCGGCAAAAGCAGGTCGATCGCGTTTAAGGCCCTGCCTTGGGCCGTCCGGAAAAGATCGTGAATGTTCGGGACCACGAGAACGATGTTGCCGGCCATCACGATTTCCTCAACCATTTTCTGGATTCGACCCGACAGAATTTCGGGCGTGGCGTTCGCAAGAAAATCGGCGATCTCGAGCGAAACCAGACGTTTATCGAAAAGGATCGGCGGCACCTCGTCTTTCACGATCCGGAAAGCAAGGTGGGCAATGACCGAAGATTTGCCGATTCCCGGCTCGCCCACCAAAAGGGCGTTGGGCTTGCCCGGCCGCGAGATCACGTTCAACATCTCGCTGAATTCTTTTTCGTGGCCGATCAAAAAGCCGGCCCGCTCGGCTCTCGCAAGATCCGTAAGGTCGGTACTGAACTGATCCAATGTCGGCGTGGGCCGGGCGGTCCAGGCCCGATTCATCACCCGGTGCCTCAAAAATCTTTGTTGCCGGACAAAACCACCCAAGACGGAGGGCAGACGGCTGATCGTCCGGAAAAAACCGCGGAAGCGGCCGAAAATTATCGCTTCCTGTAAATCGTCGGCTTTGACATCGAACAGGTCCAACAGTTTGGAAATTTCCGGCAAATTCAAACCGGCCAAAGCCACTAAAAAATTCCTGGGTTCGATGAATTTCTCCTTAAGAGCCGAGGCATTAACATAAGCCTCTCTCGTCAGAACCTCGATCATTCTTAAAATTTCCTCGCGATTCTGAATTTCCGAAGAAGCCAATAAGAATTCGTCGTTCTTTTTCATAAAATCCTTAGCCGGCACGTCAAGGCGTTTCAAGGCTTCTTGGATTTCCCGACGATCAATTAAAACTCTTAAAAAAGTTAGGTAAAAACTCCGGCGCGTCACGAGGGCTTTGTGGAAAGCCAGGCTTAAAAGGTTGTAAGCCCCCGGCGTCACCGCCAGGGCTAAATTTATCTTTTCGCCTTTGAGCTCGTTCAGCGATTTTTCGCCCTCGCCCAAATGGATCAGCCGATCAATCAGGAAAAAGCCGCCCAAAATTCCCAACCAATTCAAATATTGGACATTGGAAGAAAAAACCAGAACGAAAATAGTGGCCGCAAAAACAATGTAAAAAGCCCGGGTAATGAGCCTCATCAAAAACTCGCCCAAGGTGCTCAAATTCAGCCGCCGCTCCCGAAAGTAAACATCCTGCATGTTAGAAGCTTATGATTATCCGCCAGACGAGATAAGGCGGCGTTAAGATCCAGAAAACATAAAGAAGGGTGGCGACTGCGAAAAAAATCAGATAAACAAAACCGCCGAAAATGAGACGGAAAAATCGGAAGATAAAACCCAGAACATAACCGATCACGGAATAATCCTTGTAAAGCGGCTGGAAAAGATTCTTAAGGGTGATGCGCCAGGCCAAATAACGGTCCAGACGCTCTAGGCGGTCGATCACGAAATTGGAGTAAACCCGGGCGCTTTTCACGTACCAGTGGCGCAAAAACTCGAAAAGCCGGTAAAAAAATCGCTCGCCCAAATAAGCCAAAGCTCCAAGCATAATTCCATTATAACCCACCGCTGGAATTATTGAATTTCTTCCCGATTATAAACAGTATCGGGCGTTTGTATAAAAAGAGAACCGCCGACACCTTGGCGGTTCTCGGCGGCTGATGTTTTTCCCTCAAAGCGGGATGCCGGATACGAAAACAATAAACCACAGTATCCAGGCGTAGAGGGAGAAGCGGTTGAAATAGGTCTCGAACTTCCCGTGGGCGCGGATTGCGAGCAGCGCCCAGGAAAAATGCAGGGCCATAATGAGAAGCGAAGCAAGTCCGGAGATGGTGTGCAGGGTGAAACGCCATCTTTCGGCGGCGACAACGCAGAGAAATACCGTGCCGCTGAAATCGGCGATGAGGGCGCATCCGAAGAGAATGACCATCCAGAGATGCAGTCGGTGCTTGAAACGGTGAGACCAGATGACGGTGGTGTAGAGAACGAACGCGATCACGAATAGCCATTCGAGCGGCCGTATTTCTGCCTCCGGGAACGGGTCGGGAGATCTAGAACAAATATAGCAGGGAGAGATTTTGTGTCAAAGGTTTCTGCTCTTAAAATAAGCTTTTTTGGCTGGCTAAAGATTCTCTTTCGGCGTCGTCAAAAATTTTGATTTTTCCATATTCGCCGTCATAACCCGGCTCAATACGAACCTTGCCTTGCCGCATCCGCAAAACGCCTTCGGCCACGGCCGGCGGCAAATTGCTTTTCAAATCCGATTCGGAAACATTGATCATTAAGTTCAATTCCGACCCGAGGTTCTTAACGGCTGCCTCGTATTCTTTCCAAACCGCCCTGGACTGAACGCCGACGCCCAGAGCTTCGGCGATAATCTCGTCAAAGGGCACAAAACTATGATACGTTTTGGCCCAGCCCGGCCTAAAGCCGGCCGGCCGGTCCAGGGCCGCCAATTCGTCAATCCGCGCCGCGACGCCGACCGTAACCGGCCGGCCGCAGGAAGGACAAAGACCTTTGTTTTTTTTGGTTTCCTCCGGCGTTAGCCGCACGCCGCAGGCCAAGTGACCGTCATAATGGTATTTCCCTTCTTCTGGAAAAAATTCGATGGTGCCCTCGAATTCCGGCCCGCGGGTTTTCAAAGCGTCCATTATCCCCCGATAAGACATTTCTGTATTGAAAATTGACGCTTCCCGGCCCAAGCGGTGCAAAGAGTGAGAATCGGAGCTCGACATGATCGCTTTTTTGTCCAAAAAAGGAATGCGCCAGTTCATCGGCGGATCAGAAGACAAACCGGTCTCGATGGCAAAGATTTGCGGCTCCAGCTCGTCAAAACACTCGCCGAGAGAATTAAAGCCTGACTTCGAGCCAAAAACGCCGAACCACGGCGTCCAGACGTGAGCCGGGATCAAGACGCTCTCGGGTGAAGCGTTCAGTAATATCTTCAAAAGTTCCTTCGAATCCAGACCGATAATCGGCCGCCCGTCGGATTTTAAATTGCCCAACCAGCCCAACTGGGTATTGATTTTTTCCGCCACTTCAATCGAAGGCGCGTAAACCAGGTGGTGGACGCGCCGGCCGCGGCCATTTTTGGTGTAAACGCAGCTGATCTCGCCGGAGAGCACGAACCGCATTTTATAATCGGAGTTTTTCAAACGGTAAAGACCTGGCTCGGCCGGCTCCAATTTTTCCTTGATGTCCTTAAACCACAAAGGGTGGGTAAAGTCGCCGGTGCCCAGAACCTGAATGCCTTTCTTGTCGGCCCAAGACGCCAAATTTTCTAGGACCATCTGCGGACTTACGGCCCTCGCGTATTTGGAATGAATCTCAATATCGGCAATGAACCTCATTAGATTATTTTACTCTAACGATGCAGAAAGGCGTCATCTCGTCGCTTTGGCCAAGCGGATTGTCGCGAAACAAAACTCGGATGAATTTTTCCGTTATTTTTGCGCTGGTTTTCGCCAGGGAAAAAGCGCCCTGATAATTGGCGTCCAGAATAACCACTTCATGGCGAAGTTTTTCTTTGGCTTTTTCCGCAAAACCCTTAGGGTCCAACGGCGCGAGCTTCGCGTAATGGGCGTATTCGAGAATAGTGAACGACATCGGGCAATCAATAGACTTGGCCTGCTTGCCGCAGATCAAGTAAAAAAGGCCCTTGATGCCCAAAGGCCTTGTCAGGGCCGAAGCCGCCGCCGCAAAAAGCACCCGCCATAAACCGGCCTCTTCGATAAAAAGCTGCATCGCCATGGGCGTGCCGTGGCCGAACCCCTTGAATTTTTTTGTGCCGTAATTGGTCCGGATTTTTCTCGCCAAAAATCTGGCCAATCCCGACGGCTTGATATCGTTCATGTTTATGACCCGGCCTTGGGTCACGGCCAGAACTTTCTCGCTTACGAAAACAAGATCGTCGGCCAAAAGATGGGGACTTACGTATTTTTGAAGCAAAACCAAAAGGTCTTCGTTTTGCTTGATAATGTGGGTTTTGACCGGCAGCCTTAAATAAATCTTGCCGTTCACGTCAACCTCCAAACTCTTGCCGGGATTGGGCTTAAAAATCTGATCGGTCATCTTGTGCCCTCGAGAGGAATCGAACCTCTGTTGCCTCCTTCGGAGGGAGACGTCTTATCCATTAGACCACGAGGGCTACGTCCTATACCCAATAAGATACCAATCACAAGCCATAACATCAACCGGCCGCTCTGGAGGTCCCACAAAAAATGATCGGAAAACCCTCCAATGAGCAAGGCTAGAAGCAGCGTCCCCGCCGTTATTATTCTCGGATTGTTTCGCGAATTCCCGAGGCAGCGGACGAAAATCCGCACCAGAAAGAAAATAAAAATCAGGCTCGCCAAAACGCCGATTTCGGCAGCCATCAGGAGGTATAAATTGTGGATCGGCTGCCAGCGATTCACGGTGTCCAAACCGTAGTTTTGAAACAGCTTTGTTTCAATGCCGAAAAGCATCTCGTTGCCGATGCCCACGCCCAAAGGGTGCTGGCCCACGATTTGAACCGCCATCCTGTTATAAATCAGCCGGTCGTTAATCGAGGAGTCTATCGCGAGCCTGGCTCGCGGAAAAATCGCCCAGCCCATGGTGATTAAAAACAATAAAAAACAGGCCCCCAGGATTACAGCCAATCCCGATATCCGGCGCCGATAATCTCTATTGAGGGCGGCCCAAACAAGGAAGATCAAACTGGCCAAAATCGCCGTAATCCAACCGGAACGGGAAAAAGTGAAGATGAGCGCAAGACCGATAAAAAAGATGCCGACAGCCGAAAGAATCCTCGCCCCAAAGTTTTTCGCTTCAAGATAGAAATAATAAAAGCTGATGAGCCCCAGGACCAAAAAGGCCGCCAGAATATTGGCGTGGGACATGGTGCCATAAGCCCGCATCAGCCGCCCGCCGGCCACGGAAATCTCGGAAACGCCTTTGACGAAAGGACTGGCCAGAGATTCGCCCAAAAAATAAAGACCCAGACTGTGCTGGAACTTGAACTGCCAAAAAGCGACGAAGGATTGAAAAAGAGCGCCTAAGCCGAGAGCGCTAAAAATTTCGTGATTCTTTAAAACGCCGGTCTTAAGCAGGTAGCCGAGAACGAGAGCCAAGCCCATTCCCAAGATAAGATGGACCAATTGGTACAAGGCCAATGATTTGTTAAATGCAAAAAAAACAGAAACGAGCGCTGCCGCCAAGAATAAAGAGAGTAGAATAAAATTCGGTTTGTCGTCCAGCCTTGTTCTCGTCCGCCGCCACTCCAAGAAAGTCAAAAACAAGAAATACGCCAAAAATAATTCGCTTGCGTAAAGAAAAGCGGAATTTAGCTCGCTGACACTACCGGCAATGAAGGGATAAATGAATTTTTTAGTGCCGAAAGGCAGCCAAATCAAAAACAAGAAAAAGAAAAATCGGATTTGTTTATTTCCTTTGAAAATTTGTTTCATAGAAAGGTGTTAAAAACGGTATAGCCGAGCGCCACGCCAAATACCAAATAGAGCGGCCAACCGAACCAACGCCAAGGATTTTTTGGGAAAGCCCGGCGCCACATCTTCACCACAAAGATTCCCTCGAGGGCCAGGAAAATGCCGCCGGTAAAAACCAAAGCCGAAAGAAAATCCTTGAAACCGGCAAAGTACAAAAAAAGCGGTCCCAGCGAAGCCACGAGAACGCTCGCCGTCTTCCCCAAGCCCAGATCAAGCTGCATGATTTCCTTCACGTTGACCGCGATCACAAAATAAGAAGTTAAAATGGCCAAAAGGCCGGCCAGGCCGAGACCGGCTAAAAGCGCCGGACTCAAAAAACCGAGGCTGTTCACGGCTTCGGGCGAAACGCCCGGATTCAGCTTTAAAACGCCGATTATGAAAAGGGTGTAGATAAAAGCCGGAATAAAAGTGCCGAAAAATACGGCTTTCCCCAGAGAAAAACTTTGGTTTGCGGCCCGGCTCCGCCGCCATTCCTCGACAACCTTGGAAATGGCCGGCCGGCCTGCCAGAGCAAACAAAATCGGGCCGAAGGGTAAAAAAAACAAAGACCAGTCCAGAGATTGACCAAAAGGCGTGAGCAACGGTTTGGGAAAAGAGACAAAGAAAACGATGAAAATAATTATCAAAATCCCCAAAGCGCCGATGAATTCGGAAAGACCCAGCCACCTCAAATCCAGCAAAACGAAAGCGGAACCAACGAACCAAAAAATAAAAAGCACGCCCAAACCGGCGTCGGGCCAAACCAAACGCAGGAAAACCGGCGCCAAAATCAGGTAAATGGTGAGGACAAATAAAAGCTCCAGGAGAATCGACCAGGAAGCGAAAATGGCCAGCGGTTTTTTCAAATAGATCCTGGCGAAATAGAAAAACTGGTGCTTGCCCGGCTCGACCGCGACCACCCGCGCGTACATCAGGTGGATTGCGAAATAAACGGCCGCGAAAAAAAATAAATAAAAAAAGCCGAGGACCAGGCCCAAACGGCTTACGAGATAGGGCAAGGCGAACATGCCGGCGCCCACAATCGTCCCGGCAAGCACCGTGATTGCCAATAAAAAACCCCTGTTCACTTTTTATTCCTCGGCAAAAACCTCGTCGCCTTCCCGCACTTTGTCGCCGACCTTAATGCCCACCTCCTGATTCTTTTTCGCTTCGGCGATCGCTTGATGGTCATACTGCATCGATTTGATCGGTTCGCTGAAATCGGTGGTCGCGCCTTTGAAATGAACCTGTTCGCCGACCTTAACCGTCTTATTGAACTTCACGATCGCCACTTCGATGCCGCCGTAATAGTGGGTCACGACGCCGATCGGTTTCCCGACGACGGGCTTTGGCTTTGATTTTGAAAACCAACCCATGATAAATTCCGTTTAAATAATCCGACCTTTGATGCCGTTTTTATTCTCTTCGGATTCGATGAGATCAACAAGCTTATCGATCAGATCCGCCGGCTCCTTGCTGAAAATGACCCGGCCCGGTCCGCGATGAGCCTCTTCGATGATCTGAGGCAGCATGTCGGTCGTGCCGCCGGTGCCCAAAAGCACGCCTTGGGGCTTTTGGTCTTCAAAAGCGTCGGTGAACTCGTTCAGGGTGCCGATACGGCCGCAGAGGAAAACTGCGGCATCGGCCGAGCGGGTCAAAAGCAGGTTCCGGCCCGAGTACTCGAAACCGGTGTAAATGATCAAATCGTGGTAATCGACCGGCAAATGATAGGTCTTGATGTGTTGAAGTTTCGAAACGGCCGGCGAAATGCCGATCACGATGCCGCCTTCGGCTTTGGCGCCCTTGGCCGCCCAATAGGGAATGCCGGTCGTGGCGCCGGTCACGAGGACCAGGCCGCGCTTCGCGATTTCCCGACCCACGATTTCGGCTTTCTCGAGGGCATCGGGCGCGCAATGACCGGTTTCGGCGGCGCCAGAAACGCAAATTTTGTATTTCAAATGATGACTGTGGTTATGATTTTTAACAGCCTCTTCTTTTTTGGGCATAGCCTTTTTATTATAGCACCACTGATTCGCCGACTTTTGGTATTTCAGCTTCGACTGCCAAATCATCCCTGATCCTCTGAGCGAGAGACAGGGATTCGGTGGGTTCGCCTTGAACCACGAAAATCTTTCTCAGGCTACCGCGCATCATCTCAACCCATTTTAAAAGCTGGGGCTGGTCGGCGTGAGCGGAATAACCGCCAAAAGATCTAATCTTGCAGCGGACCGGCACGGTCTGACCCAAAATCTTCACCGTCTTCGCGCCGTCCAAAATCTGGCGGCCCAAAGAACCTTGCCCCTGGAAACCAACAATAAGCAGGGCGCTTTTGGGATCGGGGATATAACGCACTTCGTGGTGCAAAATCCGGCCGGCATTGGACATGCCCGATCCGGCAATGATGATTTTGGGCGGCGGCACGTTGTTTATCTCCTTGGACTGTTCTGTAGTTAAAGTCATGTGCAGCCCGGGAAAATTGAAAAAGCCGTCGCCTTGCCTCATTTGCTCGATGGCCTCCGGGCGGAAATACAAGGGGTTGTCGGAATATTTTTGGTAAACCGCTGTTAACTTGATGGCGAGAGGGCTATCGATATAGACCGGCGCCCGGGGAATGCGTTTGTTTTCGACAAGTTCGTTTAATTCGAAAATTAGGCTTTGGGTTCGTTCCAAGGCAAAGGCCGGAATCATCAAGACGCCGCCGGACCCGACGATCTCTTCGACGAAATCTTCGAGTAAATCTTTCCGGTTGGGCGATTTTTCGTGAACCCGGCTGCCGTAAGCTGATTCGATAAGCGCGTAGTCGGCCCGCGGAATATACTCGGTTGGCCGGATGAAAGGCGTCGGCATGTTGCCTAGGTCGCCGGAAAAAGCAATGGTCTTACCCTCGGCTTTAACGAGAATGCTTGCCGCGCCCAGGACGTGTCCGGAATTGTAAAGCTCGACTTCGAAATCCCCGACTTTCACTTTTTCATGGTAGGAGATTTTCTGCCAAAAACCCATGAGCCGGGTCACGTCACCGACCTCGTAAGGCGGTTTGTGGCCGCGGTCAATGGCCTCTTCGCGCAAAATATGCTCGGCGTCCAAA
This sequence comes from Candidatus Jorgensenbacteria bacterium GW2011_GWA1_48_11, assembly GCA_001003475.1. Taxonomy (GTDB): domain Bacteria; phylum Patescibacteriota; class Minisyncoccia; order UBA6257; family GWB1-50-10; genus GWA1-48-11. The sequence continues at coordinate 153,803 of LCPF01000001.1, forward strand.
AGCAAAAGTTCGGCCGCGTCCTTGGCCGGCGGCGTTGAAAAAACCCGACCTTGAAAACCGGCTTTTTGGAGCTGCGGCAATCGGCCGATATGATCGACGTGAGGATGGGTAACGAAAACCGCCGAGATCTCCTCCGGCTTATAGGGAAATTTCTCGAAGTTCTGCTTTTCGAAATAATGCGACCCTTGGAACATGCCGCAATCGATCATTATTTTCCCGTTGCTGGTTTCTAAAAGATAGTTGGCTCCGGTCACTGCTTGGGCGCCGCCGCAAAAAGTTAAACGCATATCGTGAATTATATCATTGGCTGGGAAGCGTTCCTTAAAATCTCTTCGGCCATCTTCCGTTCATTCCAGGGAATTTTCTCGCCCCGGGCCAGATGAAGCCAGGCCTCGCTTCCCTTGCCGGTGATGACGACGACATCGCCTTTTTTCGCCAAAGAAACGGCGTGTTTCAGGGCCGCCCGCCGGTCCAAAACACGGAAATGGTCTTCGGGCCCGCATTTCGGAACCGTTGCTTCGAGAAAACCGTTTTCGATCTGCCGGATGATCTCGTTGGGATTTTCATCGTAGGGATCTTCGTTCGTCAAAACGATCTTATCGCAGTAAGTGGCCGCGATTTTGCCGATTTCCGGCCGCTTCCATTTGTCCCGGCCGCCGCCGGCCGAACCCAAAACGCAGATCATTTTTCCCCGCGACCGCGGTTTGAAAGACTTTGGTTCCAGGGTTTCGTAAACCTGTTTCAACGAATCGGGCGTGTGGGCATAGTCAACCACGACCGCAAAAGGCTCTTTCTGGACGAACTCGAGGCGGCCGGGGGCGCCCCGAAAATTAGTCAGGGCTTTCTCGATGATCGGCCAATCGATGTTTTGAGTTCGCGCGAAAGCCACGGCGGCCGCCGCGTTTTCCAGGTTAAAATCCGCGAGAAGCCAATCCCCCAAAAGCCTCCGCCCGGCTTTGGAATTCAGTTTGTACCGGCGGCCAACCTCGTGATTGACCAAATCGTGCCGGCTGTAAAGAATTATCTCCCGATTCGGCGTCCGGCGGGCCGCTTCTTCAAAATAATGGTGACTGCCGTCCTCTTCGTTTATGAAAAAATATTTTTTGGTTTTTTTGGAAAAAGCCAGATATTGAAAGAATTTGAGTTTGGCCGCGCGGTAATTCTCGAAAGAACCGTGATGCTCGATATGCTCCGGCGCCAGATTCGTCATGATCGCCGCGTCCCAATCCGTGAATTCGTGGCGATGTTGGAGCACGCCCTCCGAAGTCACCTCGATCAGCGCGAATTCGGCGCCGGCCCGAACCGCCTCGTCGAGGAAGCGCTGAATTTGGAACCGGCCCGGCATGGTGTTGCCCGTCAAGTTTTCTTCGGTTTTACGGCCGACTTTTCGCCGAATCGAGGACAAAAGGGCGGTTTTTTTGCCGCCTGCCTCGAGAATGGCATTAGTAAGCTCCAAAACCGTCGATTTGCCTTTGGTGCCGGTAACCCCCAAAACGAATATTTTGCGGCTCGGCCGGCCATACCAACAACTGCCCAGCAAGGCCAAGAACCAATGGTAAAAATTACGGATTTTCCTCATTGTCATTTCCTGTAACTCAGGTTTTTGAGGGCGGCCCGCAATCTCTCCTCTATGGTTTTTAAATTGGGGTTTAACTCGCTCAAAACCCGCCTCACTTCCTGGCGGGAATACCCCAGGCTGATCAAGGCTTCTTCCACCTCCATGTCTAATCCCATCCTTTCGGTCAGGGTTTTCGAGCCCGGTATTTTAATCTTGGTTTGCAGTTCCAGGATTATCCGTTCGGCCGTTTTCTTGCCGATGCCCGATGTCCGCGTGAGAAGTTCCGTCTTTTTTTCCAAGATCGCCGCCATCACGTTCGCCACCGAATCGATGTCAATAATGCCCAGAGCGGTTTTGGGCCCCACCCCGGAAACGGTGTTCAGCATTTCGAAAAGCCGCAGCGCGTCTTCCTCGAGAAAGCCGTAGAGCTCCAACTGATCTTCACGCACGTAAAGAAAGCAAAAAACCTTGACCGCGGCTTCTTTTTTATTCAATTTCAGAAGGGTTTGTTTGGTCGTCGCAACCTTGAAGCCGACGCCGCCCACCTGGATCACGAAAAAATTATCGCCTTTCTCCGCAATTCTGCCCTCCAAAGAATAAATCATTTCTTTATTATTATAACCCATTGATTTCGGGATAAATATTCGGGATTGCGATTGACAGTTCGAGCCTCATCGGCTTTAATGGAAACCATATGCCCAGAACCAAATCGGCCAAAAAAGCGCTTCGCCAGAACGCGCGGCGGCGCGAATCGAACCTGAAGAGAAAAATTGCTCTCCGGGAAACGTTGAAAGAATTCCAAAAATTGGTCAGGACCGGCAAGTTAAACGATGCCAAAAAATACCTGCCTCAGGTTTATAAAAAACTCGATAAGCTCGCCAAAATCGACTTCATTAAGTTCGGCCGGGCCGATCGCCTGAAATCCCGCCTCGCCAAGAAAGTAAAATAATCTAACCGAGAACGAAAGCGAGAAGCGCTTCTTCGTACTCCAAGCCGCCGCTTTTGATCGAAACGTCGTATTCGGCAAAACGGCCGAGATCTTTCCCTTGAGCCTGGTAAGCCAGAAGGTTGAATAAATAAGCCGGCTCCTCTTTCGTCATGATCAAATCCTCAAGCCAGAAGAGTCGTCGACCGACGGTGCGTTCAAAAAAGATATTTTTTGTCTTAAGAAAGGAAAAATCGCTTGCCGCCGGCCGGATCGCTTTCTGAAGGTCGACCAAAGAAACGGGTTTTTGAAAATTCGCCAAAGCGATTTTTTGAAGCTCGTTCTCCAAGATCCAACTACGTTCGCCTTGCTTCAGAAGATGGGCGTTTAAGAATCGCCAAGCTTCGGGCGTAAAAACAAGATCGTGCTTGGCGGCTTCTTTTTTCATGAAACCGTTCAATGCTTCGCCGGTCAATTCTTCGAATAATTGCGTCTGGACCGGCGGTTTGAGGAGAAAATCAAGGGAGCGCGGCGGCTTTTTGGTGTCGGATATCAAAATAAAGGTTTTGGGGTTTTCCAGTTCGGCCTTAAGCGCGCTACGCCAATCTTTCTCATCGACGCCGTTGCTTTCCTTCACCACCAAAATCTTCGAGTCAACGAACATCGATGGTTGGGCCAAAAAATCCCTGCCTTTTTGCCAGTCTTCCGGTGCCGCCCCGAGATCAACTTGAAGAAAATCGATGTTTTCGTGCTTCGTTTTATAGGCGGCGATTAATTCCCCGAGTTTTTGGTGGCGGCGGTAGGAATCTTCACCGTAAAGAAAGATTATCATTCGAGAATTATTTCATTTTTTGGCAGCGGGGGCAGAAATGAGCCGATCGGCCGCCCACTTTGATTCTTTGAATCGGGGCGCGGCACCGCGGACAAGGCTCGTCTTCCCGCTGATAAACATATCTTACCTTATCATAGCCGCCGCGCCGGCCCGAAGCGTCGCGGTAATCGTCGATCGAGGTGCCGCGCAAGCGCAGAGCTTTCCTCAGAATCGATCTCATGGCCTGATAAAGTTTTTTCAGCTGTTTAACCCCGAGGGACTCGACCCGCGTTAAGGGGTGGATTTTCGCCGCCCACAGGATTTCATCGGAGTAAATATTGCCAATACCGGCAATGAACCGCGGGTCCATCAAGACTTGCTTGATCCGGCCTTTTTTTCTTTCGAAAATTTTCCCGAATTCCGCAAAACCGAAGTTGGGCAAGAGCGGTTCGGGACCGAGGTTTTTGAGGTCGGGCAAATCGAAAATCTTCTCCCGGGGACCGCAGAGAATTTTCGCGAAGCGCCGCAAGTCTGACAAAGCGAGCATCCGGCCATCATCCAAAAAAAGGATCAGTCGGATGAAACGATTCTTGGGATCGATCATTGGGCCCCCGCCGGAAACCGGCAGCCATTCTTGACCGGCCCAAGCATCGGCGAGACTTTTGTTCCTGGAACGACTGGCTTTTTGCCACTGCCCGACCAAAAGATGACCGCTCATTTTTTGGTGAACCAGCAGCAGATGATTATCCGAAAGGTGAATTAAAACGTTTTTCGCCCGCCGGTCGACGCCGGTCACTTTTTTGCCGATTACGAGGCGGCGAAATCCGTTTTCGGTCCTCGGCAGTTTGAAATATTTCGGCCAATCGGTCCAAAGACCGACGATTTTGCGGCCGCGCAAATTCCGGTCCAAACCTTTCGCAATCGTTTCCACTTCGGGCAATTCGGGCATGGAATCATTTTAAAACAAGTTGGTTTTAAGGGCGAATTGGGAATTTTTTCTTGCTAATCGTCCTTTTTAGCGATAAGCTTTAAATAATGCTTTCCTCGTCAAAAGATCTGGAGGAAAAAATAGCCAAAGACCGCCGGGAGGCTGAGGAAGCCGACGCGAAACGCCGCGCCCAAAAAAACCAACTCCCTTATTTGGATTTGATTTCAACCAAGGTGCCCACAGAAATCAAAGCCATGGCCCTCGTGCCCGAGACAGAGGCGAAACAGGCGCTTCTCGCCCCGCTCCAAATCGTGAGAAAAACGATCACGGTCGGGGTTTTCGACCCGGAAAAACCCGAAGCCAAAACGATCATTGAGGGGCTGAAAAAAAACTTCACGGTCAATCTTTTTGTGGTCTCCCTGGCCGGCCTGAACCACGTTTGGAGCTATTATCAATATCTCGTTCCCGAGACAGAAATTACGGGCCGGGTTGAGATCAACGAAGGCAACCTGAAAAAACTGGTCGAGGAAATAAAAAATCTTGAGGACCTGAACAGCGTCATTGCCGATTTCAAGAGCCCGCTTGTTTCCCAAATTCTCGAAATCGTTTTGGCCGGCGCCTTGTCTCTCAAGGCTTCGGATGTCCACCTCGAACCGACCGAAAAAACCGGCCTTCTCCGGTTGCGCATCGACGGCTTCCTTCACGATGCTTATAGGGATTTTTCGACCCAAGTTTATAAATCGATCGTCACCCGCATCAAGCTCCTCTCTGGTCTCAAATTGAACGTCACGGCCGAACCGCAGGACGGCCGCTTCACTATTAATTTAAAAGATCGGGACATCGAAATCCGCACCTCACTTATTCCTTCGGAATACGGCGAAACAGCCGTCCTGCGGCTCCTAGATCCCATCTCTCTTAAGGTTAATTTGGAAGATTTGGGCTGGCGCGAAGACGACCTCGCCATAATCAAAGCTGAAATCGAAAAACCGAACGGCCTGATCCTGAACACCGGTCCGACCGGTTCCGGCAAAACCACGACGCTTTACGCTTTTTTGAGAAAGGTCTCGCGGCCGGAAATAAAAATCATCACCATTGAAGACCCGATTGAATACCACCTGCCGGGTATTTCCCAAACCCAGGTCGATCCGGAAGCAAACTACACTTTTGCCTCGGGTTTGCGCTCGATCTTACGCCAAGACCCCGACATCGTCCTCGTCGGCGAAATTAGGGACAAAGAAACAGCCGAAATCGCCTTAAACGCTTCCTTGACCGGACACCTGGTCCTCTCGACGCTCCACACGAACGATGCGGTGGGCGCCATCCCCCGCTTGATTGATCTCGGCGCCAAAACCCAAATTCTAGGACCGGCCTTAAGTCTCGTCATCGCCCAACGCTTGATCCGCCTGCTTTGCCCGAACTGCAAGAAAGAAAACAAAATTAACGAGAAGGTTTTGGCGCAATTGAAAAAATTCTTGGCTGCCCTGCCGCCGAGGGTGAAACGCGATAAATACGAGGCTTTTCTCGAACAAAAAAACCCCGGCCTCTACGAGCCGGTTGGCTGCCTAAAATGCAATCAGTTGGGTTACCGCGGCCGCACTTCGATTTTCGAGCTTTTCGCGGTGAACGATCAAATCGAAGAAACAATCTACAAAAACCCGACCGAAATCGAGCTCAAAAAACTCGCCCAAGGCCAGGGCATGGTAGAGATGCAGACCGACGGTATTTTAAAAACGATCGAAGGCGTAACAAGTTTGGACGAAGTTGAAAGATTGACCGGCCGCGTCGATTGGCTGCATTGAAAACAAAAAATCCCGAAGCAAGATCTGTGGGCAGCCCCAGGAAAGGCTTTAAACTCTTCTTAAAAAGATAAGGAGAGAAAGGAGTCTTCTGAGGAGCCACCGAGCCAAAGCAAGGTGGTCCTTAAAAATCTAAGAAGAAATCCCAATACCCACAGGTCTTGATTTAGGATTACAACGGTTAGTTTAGCATAAAGGTTTTGATTTGTCAATACCGAAATTGGGTCAAAAAAGCTATGCTTTTGATATAGAATCAAGACCATGATCAAGCCCGACAATAAACAAAACGAGGTTGAGGAAGTTATCGATCTCACTCTGCGGCCGACCCGTTGGGAAGATTACGTCGGTCAAGAAAAAATAAAAACCAACCTCAGGCTCATGATTGACGCCGCTAGACAGCGTCATGAAGTCTGCGATCACCTTCTCTTCTACGGCGGGGCGGGTTTGGGAAAAACCACCCTTGCTTACATCATCGGCCGAGAAATGAACGCCAACATCAGAACGACTTCCGGCCCGGCTCTCGAGAAAGCCGGCGACGTCGCCGCCATTCTCTCGAACGTCGAACCAGACGAAATTCTCTTTATTGACGAAGCTCATCGGATAAACAAACTGGCGGAAGAAGTCCTTTACCCGGCCCTCGAAAGCCGCAAGCTTTTTCTCGTCGTCGGCAAAGGCCCGTCGGCCCGCACTCTTTCTTTGGATCTGCCGCCTTTCACGGTTATTGCCGCCACGACCAAAGTCAATCTGCTTTCTGGTCCGCTCCGCTCTCGCTTCGGCGCCACTTTCCGTCTGGATTTCTACAAAATCGAGGATATCCAAAAAATCATCAAGCGGTCCGCAGAGATCCTAAAATCGGAAATCACGGCTGGCGCCGTCTCGTTCTTAGCGAATGCCGCCCGGTTTACGCCGCGGGTTGCGAACCGCCTTCTAAAACGGGCCCGCGATTACGCCCAGGTCTACAGCAACGACGTCATCGACGAAAAAGTCGTGATAAAAACGCTTGAGATGCTCGAGATCGACGAATTGGGCCTGGAACCGGCCGACCGGCGGCTACTCGACATTATTGTCAAAAAATTCAACGGCGGGCCTGTAGGCGTGAAAGCGCTGGCCACCGCCCTAAACGAGGAGGTTGGTACGATCGAGGACGTAATCGAGCCGTTTTTGATGAATATTGGCCTTCTTCATCGGACGCCGGCTGGCCGAATCGCCACCCTCGCCGCCTACAAACACCTTAAAGTTCCAGCCCACACCAAACTTTTTTAAAATGACGGTGAAAAGCCTTTCCGCCCGAGCCACCCAAGCATTGGCCGGCGCCATTGGTCAAAAAATGTTGCGGGGCCGAATCAAACAGAGGTTGGGCCGCGCCCTCGTTATCGGTCTTTCGGGCGAACTCGGCACCGGCAAAACCACCTTCATTCAAGCCTTGGCTAGAAAACTCGGCGTCAAAAATCGCCTCACGAGCCCGACTTTTTTAATCATGCGGAATTATAAGATCCGTAGCGGAAAATTCCGAAGATTTTTTCACGTTGATGCCTACCGGTTGAAAAAACCCGAGGAGCTCCTCGCGCTCGGCTTCAAAGAGGTCGTTGAGGAACCGGCGAACGTTATTCTTATTGAATGGGCGGAAAAAATAAAGAAGGTCCTGCCCCCAAAAATGCTCTGGCTCGGTTTCCGCCACGGCCGAAAAGAAAACGAGCGTTTTATAAAGACAAATTTATGAAAAATTTCCTGATCGTCGATGCGAACGCTCTCGTCCACCGCGCCTTCCACGCTCTGCCGCCCCTAACGACGCCTGACGGAGAACCGATCGGCGCGATCTACGGCCTCACGAGCACGCTTTTTAAAATTCTTAGGGATCACGAACCGGATTATATTGTGGCCGCTTTCGACCGGCCCGAGCCGACCTTTCGGGACGAACTCTTCAAGGAATACAAGATTCAGCGGCCGCCCGCCCCCGACGAACTGGTAAGCCAGATCGTGAAAGCCCGCGAGCTTTTCAGGGAATTCGGCATTACCACCCTCGAGCGGGCCGGCTTTGAAGCCGACGACATTATCGGTTCGCTCGTCGAGAAATTCGGAAGGGCTACCGGCGACGACTTGAAGATTACAATCTTAACCGGCGACCTGGACACCCTCCAGCTTGTCCGCGGAAACGACGTTGTGGTGATAACGCCCAAAAAGGGCCTAGGCGAAACAATGACTTACGACGAAACGGCGGTCAAAGAACGTTTCGGACTCCTGCCAAAACAAATGCCCGATTACAAAGGTTTGGTGGGCGACCAATCGGATAATATTCCCGGCGTCGCGGGCGTTGGTCCGAAGACGGCGGAAAAACTTCTGGGAGAATTCGGCGATTTGGAAAAACTTTATGAAAAAATGGATATTGCTCATCCGCTCGCTAAAAAAGTGATTGCCCGCAGAAAAGAAGCGCTGTTTTCCAAAAAACTGGCGACGATCGCGAAAAATGTCCCGCTTGAAACCAAACTCAGCGATCTGGCCTACAAAGGCCCGAACCTCGAGAAGCTAACCCGCTATCTCACTAAATTGGGCTTTACCAGCATTGTGAACCGCCTCCTCAAACCCGATTCGGCGTCCGAGTCCCGAAATCTTTTCGAAGCCGGCAAAGACCAATTGCCCGCCGACACCGTAGTTTTTCTCGATGCCGCGGCGGCGCTAAAGGAAAAAAACGAACTTTTTTCTTCGGTCTTGAAAATTTCTTTCGACTGGAAAGATACAATGAAACGGTTGGCGGAGGCGAACCTTGAGGTGGCCGATCCGATTTTCGACCTCGAAATAGCGGGCTGGTTAATCGATCCAGACCAAAAAGATTTTTCTTTTACGGCTTTGGGCCGGAGATTTCTATACCAAAACCTCGACCCCAAGAACCCCGATCATTTCGCCGCTCTCTTTAATTATTTGAGCGCTAAAATCGAAGAATATGGTTTGGATTTTGTTTTTGAGAAAATCGAAATGCCGGTCGTAAAAATTCTGGCGGCAATGGAACGGCTCGGCGTTGAAATCGACGGTCAAGCACTCCTCGTTCTGAAACAAGAAATAGAAACCGAATTGGATCAAACCGCAAGGAAAATTTACGAAACCGCGGGCGGCGTTTTCAATATCAACTCCCCGAAGCAGCTCGGCCAGAAACTTTTTGGGGACATGAAAATCGGCGGCAAAACGAAGAAAACCAGCACCGGCCAAGTCTCGACCGCCGAGGAGGCTCTTCGCGCTCTCGAAGGGAAAAACCCGATCATTGGTCTTGTCCTCGGGTACCGGGAAAATTTCAAAATAAAAACTTCCTTTGTCGAACCGCTCATCGCTCTGACTGATCGTGATCACCGGGTGCGCACAACGTATCTTCAAACCGGCACGGCCACTGGCCGCCTGGCCTCGGAAAAACCGAACCTGCAAAACATCCCCCAAGAATCAAAATGGTCCAAAAGACTAAGAAGCGCTTTCGTGGCTGAGATGGGGTCTAGCCTGCTCTCTTTTGACTATTCCCAAATTGAACTGCGGCTCTTAGCGCATGTTGCCCAAGACCAAAAACTAATCCGGGCCTTCCTTGAAAACAAAGACGTTCACAGCCTCACCGCCGCTCAGGTCTTCAACGTACCCTTGGAAAAAGTGACGCCGGAAATGCGTCGCCTCGGCAAAACCCTTAATTTCAGCGTTGTCTACGGCATGGGCGCGCGAGGCCTCAGCCAAACAAGCGGTCTTTCGCTGGCTGAAGCGGAGAATTTCATCGACGAATATTTTCACGATTTTCCGGACATAAAAACCTGGCAAGAAAGGACAAAAAACGAGGCTGCTGCCTTAGGCTACGTTTCGAATCTCAACGGCCGCCGCCGCTGGCTTTTGGGTATTAATTCGCCTAATCAGCGCCAAAGAGCCGAATTGGAACGCCGAGCAACCAATATGCCCATCCAATCGTTGGGCGCCGACATCATTAAATTAGCGATGATTAAAAGTTTTGAATTTCTGAAAGAACGGGGCTGGCTCGCCTCAAAAGCAAAACCCCTTCTTTCTATCCACGACGAATTGCTCTTCGAGGTTCGGAATGATATTCTAAAGGAAATTGCAGCGCCTTTGGAAAATATCATGGAATCGGTTTATAAAATCGCAGTACCGCTCAAGGTGGAAATCAAAAACGGCGAAAACTGGGGGGCGATGAAGCCGTATAAAACATGAAGGGTTTTTTTGATGCCTTGAAGACTTTCGGTAAATCGCCGAACATCGTTGCTTGGTGGATGATTCTGACGCTAGTCGTCGCGGTGACGACAATCGACGTTCTGAACCTGCCGTTTTTTTTGGCTATTTTAACCTCGATTGTCGTTCTGGGCCTGATTATCTTCACGACCTACAACCTGACCAAATTTGCCTTGCTTAAGGTAGAAGCTGATTTTAACGAAAAGGAATTGACGTCCCTCGTCCAAAACTTAAAAGACGGTGTTTTGATCTACGACCCCGCGTTCAAAATTATCAGCCTCAACAACGCGGCGGAAAATATTTTCGGCCTTCAAGCAAAAGACGTGCTGGGCCTCACCATCTACCCGGGCTTGCTAAAAAACCCGCGACTCAAAGTCATTACGCAGGTTGTTTTTCCGTCTCTTGCCCCCGCCGTCTCCTCGATTTCCGAAGGCGGCTGGCCCCAAGTCGTGGATCTCAACCTCGAAAATCCCGACTTGAGATTGAGAACGGTTTTGAATAAAATCGAGAACGAAAAGAAACAAACCGTCGGTTTCCTTAAAATCATCCAGGACCGGACGCGAGAAGAGGGTATTTTAGAATCAAAAGGCGAATTCATCACGACCGCCGCCCACCAACTAAGAACCCCTTTAACCGCTCTCCATTGGACTCTTGAAAGTCTCGCTAAAAAAGAAAAAGAGCCGGACTTGAAGGAGTTGAGCACGGAGGGACTTAAGGTGGCCGAAAGGGCCCTTAAAATCATCAACGACCTTCTTGACGCGGCCAAGATCGAGGAGGGAAGGTTCGGCTACCGCTTCAAAGAAACCAACCTGAATGAATTCCTGGAAGAATTGATTGCTCAGGCCAAGGCCCTGACCGCCGAATACGGCGTCAAAATCTACTTCGCTGCCGCCCAAACTTACCTGGTGCAAGCGGATGCCGAAAAATTAGGCATTGCTGTTTCGAACCTGATCGACAACGCGATCAAGTACAACGTCAAAAACGGTTCGGTTACGATTACCCTCGATCCCGCACCGGACGCAGTACGGTTAGAGATAAAGGACACGGGCGTGGGCATCCCCGAAGAAGAAACCAAGAAAATGTTCGGTAAGTTCTACCGGGGAACGAACGTGGTCCAAATCGAACCGAACGGCAGCGGCTTGGGACTCTATATCGCCAAAAACATAATCGAAAACCATGGCGGGAAGATAAATTTGAGTTCGGTTCTTGGTCGCGGCACAACTTTTTCGATAATCCTCCCGCTCAGCAAAGGCCAAAATTAAAACAATTCGTGCTCATATGGCCGGTCACAGCCATTGGAAACAAATAAAGACCCAGAAGGGGGCGGCCGACAAAAAACGCGGCCAGGTTTTTTCCAAGCTACTGGCTGCGATTTCCGTCGCCGCCCGCAGCGAGCCCAATCCTCAATTCAACATCAGGCTTCGGGCCGCGATCCTCAAAGCTAAAGAGAACCACGTTCCCCAAGAAAGCATCGAGCGGGCAACCAGTAGGGTTTTGGGCCAAAACGAAAACGCCGAAGAACTGACGATAGAAGCTTACGGTCCCGGCGGTTCAGCTCTGATTATTGAAGCCATAACCTCGAGCAGCAACCGCACTATGAACGAATTGAAGCAGATTTTAAAAGATCATGACGCAAAACTCGCCCCGCCCGGCAGCGTCCGTTGGGCTTTTGATCCGCCCCAGGGCGAATTTTTCGATTGGCGGCCCAAATTTCCTCAAACCCTCGACTCCCTGACCAAAGAAAAAAACGGAGTTTTGATCGCGGAACTCAAAAATCAAACCGACGTCCAAAACGTTTACACCAATATCAAATAAATATGATTGTTTTAGGGCTTGATCCAGGCACCATAAGAATCGGCTACGGCTTCATTGAGGTCCGGGGCAACAAACTGGTCCATCTTGCAAGCGGCCTTTTAAAAATCCCGCCCGCCAAAGAAGGCAACGGTCTTGCGGCCGCCGAAGAAGATCTTTCCCGGCTTTTGGCTTTATGGCGGCCGGAGTGGGCGGGCGTAGAAAGACTTTTTTTCTCCAAAAACCAGAAAACCGGCCTGGCCGTAGCCGAAACCAGGGGTGTTCTTCTGAACACGCTCCATAAAAACGGGGTGCCGGTTATAGAGATTGCGCCGTCGGAGGTAAAATCGGCCGTGGCCGGCCACGGCCAAGAAAGCGGTCGCAAAAATGGTCGATTTTTTTTTGGGTCTTTCGCATCAAAAAACGCTTGACGACGTTTCGGACGCGCTCGCAATTGCGATCGCCGTGAGCCGCCGCCGTCCCCAAAAAGCCCATTGACATCCGGAAAACATTATTTATACTAACCCCAAATCTTATCAAAAGGTCGTTGTTCAATAAAAGTCATGGGTATTGTTCTAGAGAAAACATCAAACATCGGGACGTTCGGTGAAGACGAGGAGACCGATCCAGATCTCGACTTGGAAGAAGAAAGCGGGGACGCTTCGCCAGACGAAGAGGAATTCGAGGAAGATGATTTTGGTGAGGGCAAAAGCGAATACTAATCGAAAAACGACTGGAAAAACCCCGTTGGGTTCGGACAACAAACCGACTATCTAACGGGGTTTTTCTATTCTATATTTAAAGATGGTGAGAAATCGGAAAAAACCGCAATACGCCCGCGTTTATGCTTTCTTGAGGAAGCGTTTGTTTTTGTTCGGTTTTTTGGGTCTTTTTGTTCTTTCTTTGGTTGCGCTTACTGTTTTCACGGTTTATCTGCTTGTGATCTACAAGGGCCTGCCTTCGCCCGATCAATTCAGCGCCAGGTTGGTCAGCGAGTCAACCAAGCTTTATGATCGGACCGGAAAAATCCTTCTTTATGAAATCCACGGTGACGAAAAAAGAACGGTTGTTCCTTTCGACCAAATCCCGGACGCCATGAAAGAAGCGGCTCTCTCGGCCGAGGATGCTAATTTTTACAACGAGCCGGCTTTTGATTGGCGGGCGATTTTAAGGGCGCTTTGGGTGGATTTGAAGTCCGGCCAGATCGTCCAAGGCGGCTCGACCATCACCCAACAGCTGGCGAAAAACGTTTTCTTGTCTTCAGAAAGGACTTGGAGCCGGAAATTAAAAGAGCTTGTTCTCGCAATCGAGCTCGAATCGCGATATAGCAAAGATCAGGTTTTAGGTTTTTATTTAAACCAGATTCCTTTTGGCTCCAACGCCTACGGCGTTGAAGCGGCCAGCCAAACCTTTTTCGGCAAAAACGCCAAGAATCTCTCCCTAAACGAGGCGGCCGCCCTGGCCGGCCTAATTCGGGCGCCGAGTTATTATTCGCCCTGGGGCAACCACCTGGACGAACTTGTTCGGAGAAAAAACGACGTTCTGGACCGGATGGCGCAGTTGGGCCATATCTCCCAAGAAGACGCCGCGGCGGCAAAAAAAGAAGAATTAATCTTTCTGCCACCCTCGATCGGCAATATTCGGGCGCCGCACTTTTCACTGGCAGTTAAAGACCATCTCATCAATCGCTACGGCGAGGATACGGTCTTAAACGGCGGCTTAAAAGTGACGACAACTCTGGATTGGGATATGCAGCAGGCGGCGGAAAAGGCCGTCTCCGATGGCGCCGAAAGGAACGAGGAGCTTTACCAGGCGAAAAATGCGGCGCTGGTCGCTCAAGACCCGAAAACCGGCCAGGTTTTGGCTTTGGTCGGCTCGAGGGACTATTTCGACGTCTCGATTGACGGCAACTTCAACGTTCCGACACAAGGTTTACGCCAGCCCGGCTCAGCTTTAAAGCCTTTTGTTTACATGAACGCTTTTGAGAAGGGTTATTCGCCAAAAACAATGATTTTCGACGTGCCCACGGAATTCGTACCCAATAACCCGCGGTGTCCCCAACCGCCGGAATATTCAAAACCAACCAATCTTCAGAGCCCTTGTTTTCACCCCCAGAATTTTGATGGCATCTTCCGCGGTCCGCTCAACCTCGAATCGGCGCTGGCGCAATCCGTAAACATTCCCGCGGTTAAGATTCTTTATTTGGCCGGCCTTGAAAATGTTTTGAAAAACATCCACGCTTTCGGCATCACCACCCTGAATGAAACCTGGCGTTACGGTCTCTCTTTAACCCTGGGCGGTGGCGAAGTGAAATTAATCGATTTGGTGAATGCCTACGCCACCTTGTCCCAAGAAGGCGTTCATCATGATCAGTCTTTAATTTTAGAGGTGGCTGACCAGAGCGGCAAAACGCTTGAGAAATATCACGACGAAGCCAATCGGGTAATTGAACCGGCTTATCCTCGACTTATAAACCAGGTTCTTTCTGACGCTGATTTGAGAGCCCCTCTTTACCAGGCTGGTTTGGGGCTTACACTGTTCGAGAATCATGATGTGGCTTTGAAAACAGGCACGACCAACGACTACCGCGACGCCTGGGCAATGGGCTACACGCCGTCGCTTGTGGTCGGCGTTTGGGCCGGCAATAACGACAACGCTCCCATGCAAAGACGCGGTTCGAGCATTCTCGCGGCCGTGCCGATTTGGAACGCTTTTCTAAAACAAGTGTTGCAAAAATATCCGACCGAAACATTCCCGAGGCCGGAATTGGTCAATCTGCCCGCAAAACCGATGCTTAACGGGCAGTATCTCGTGAACGCAATCTACATGGGTGGCGCCTATCCCCAAATTCATTCCCTTCTCTATTACGTCGATCCCCGAGATCCCTTGGGGCCGGTTCCCGCTTACATTGACGACCCTCAGTTCCAAAATTGGGAAAAGGGCGTTTTGGATTGGGCGAGGACGAACATCCCGGGGTTTTTAGGATATAACCAGCCTGTTCCCGGCGATTCTTTTTCTGTAGGAACAGCCTTACCGCAAAGCGACATTGTTTTTTTCAATGTTTCGCCGGCCGGCGGTAGTTTTTTAAGCCCGCCGCTCTACATCAAGGCTGATATATATTCCGCTAAGGGGTTGAGAACCGTGGAGTTGTTCTTTAATAGAAGTGTCGTCGTGAGTTTCGGCGTGAGCGGCAACGCTTATGCTCTTGCCTATCAACTCAATGCCGGCCTTGGACCGCAAAATCTAATTGAGATTAAAGTGACCGACGTCTCGGGCGAAATATCCGTCAGGCCCATCATTGTTTACCATTAGGCCCTGATCGGCATTAGAACATAGAGTTGATTTGCTTCGTTTTGGTTTTTGATCACCACCGCTTTATCGCCGCTATTTACGCCTAAGGTGATTTCTTCGCTTTCATAAATTTTCAAACCGTCGAGAAGATAGCGCCAATTGAAGGCGGCGGAGAATTTATCGCCTTTTAGTTTTATTGGCACTCGGTAACGGTTTTCGCCGAGTGCGCTCGAGGCACAATAAATTTCCAAGAACTTTTTGTTGTCGCCGACCTTAACCGTTATGTCGTTTGAGCGGCCGGCGAAAGCGCTTGTTAGTTTTACGGCGTTCATAAATTCGATGCGGCTTAAGACCGCTTCGTTCAGCAATTGTTTCGGCACGATCGCTTGATACTCCGGAAAGTGGCCGTCGATCAAATGGGAGATGATTTCGAGGTTTTGGGTTTTGAAAAGGATTTGGTTGGGGTCGAAAAAAACACTTAAATCCTCCTCGGTTTTGAGAATCCGCAGGAGTTCGTTCGCGGTTTTGAGAGGCACGATCACCGAGGCCTCGTTTACGGTCGATTCCAAACGGTTCGCCTCCAAACGCTTCTCGGTTAATCGGAAACCGTCGGTGCCGACTAAAGTCAGGGTTTGATTTGAGTAGCGGAAGAAAATACCGCTGATTTCGGGCCTGATGTCCGAAAACTGCACCGCTACGACGACTTTCGCGAGGGCGTCGCTTAAAACGCTCACGGCGATTTTTAAATATTCTTTTTTGTTTTGAATGGTTGGAATGATGGGATATTCTCGCGGATCCTGTCCCTGAACAACGGCTTCGTAGTTTTCGGCCGTAATCAAAAGTTGTTTTTCTTTGTTTTCGAGAGTAATTCTCTCGGCTGGCAAATTCCTGACGATATTCATAAAAACGCTGTGTAGTACCGTGATTTCGCCGTTTTCGATTATTTTGCCCGATATTAAATAACGGGTTGCTAATTCGAGGTTGGTGGCGGTCAAAATTATTTTATTACCGTCGGCTTTTAAAAGAATATTTTTTAAAATCGGAAGATTGACGTTTTCCCCAACCGAGCGCTCAACGGCGGTCAGTCCTTCTAGTAAATTATTTTTAAGTATTATTAATTTCATTAGTCGTCGTAGTAGGGATGTGAATAACGCAAAAGAACGGATTTTTATGACTGGCTTTTATTTTTTTTACCCCCCTCTTTTAATAAGGACGGGAAAAGATGAGAAGGGTTGTGGACAGTATTTTTTTATTTTAAAAAATAACCAACAAAAAAACGTTTTTTATCAACAGGCCATCAGCTGGTTTTAAACATTTTTTCCCGAATCATCATTATTTTTTGATTAAGGCCAGGGTTTTGATTTATTTCCTTGGCAATTTTACCGCAGGCGTGAATGGCGGTGGTGTGATCTCGTTTGCCGAGCTTTTCGCCAATGTGGGGGTAAGAAAGTTTCAAAATATCCCTTAAAAGATACATCGTGATTTGGCGCGGTTCAACCACCTCTTGTTTGCGGCTTCGGTTTGTAAGATCGGCCGGCTCGATGCCGAAGGCTTCGGCTACGGTTTTGATCACGTCTTGGGGGGTGATATTTTTGGAGGAAACCTGGATTGTTTCACTGATAATTTCCTCAAGTTTTTTATTGTCTATCTTTTCGTTTTTGTATTCCTGATAGAAGACTATTTTATTGAGGACGCCTTCAAGTTCCCGAATGTTTTTCTGAACCTTGGCGGCGATGCTTTCCATGATTTTTTCTTCGATTGACCAGTTTTGTTCCTGCGCTTTTGTTTTTAAAATCGCCAGCCGCATCTCGTAATCTGGGTAAGAAATATCGGCGATCATTCCGCCTTCGAAACGGGAGCGTAATCGTTCTTCAAGGGTGGGAATGGCCGCCGGCGGCCGGTCCGAGGACATTATGATCTGTTTGTTGTTTTCGTAGAGGGGGTTGAAGGTGTAAAAGAATTCCTGTTCGGTTGTGGTTTTGCCGCCGATAAACTGAATATCGTCAATAATAAGGACATCTATGTCGCGGTATCTTTTTTTAACGTCGTCCATTCGTTTGTTGCGTACCGCCCAAACAACATCGTTAATGAATTTTTCGGAGGAGACATAAAGGACGTTCACTCGTCCTTGGTAGGTTTTTGTGATTTCGTTGCCGGCCGCCTGAAGGAGGTGGGTTTTGCCCAAACCGACGCCGCCATAAATGAAAAGAGGATTGTATTTTTTGCCCACGTCTTTAATTACAGCCTGGACGGCGGCATAGGCGAGTTCGTTCGATGAACCGACGATAAAAGAGCGGAAGTCGTAACGGGGATTAAGGTTTGTTTTTGGATCGATTTTGAGCTCGATGAGGGGGGTTTGATTTTTTGGTTCGGGAGCGGAGGCTGGTTTTGTTTTTTTGTAGGCCGGCTCAGCTTCGAGCGCGGTCGCGGGGCTGGCTACAACATAATCAACGTGCCTGATCGAGCCGTCGAAGTTGCGGAGAGAACCCAGGATTAGCTTGTGGTAACGGCTTCGCACCCATTCCTTGGCGAAATTATTCGGGAGGCTAACCAGGACCATCCCCTCCTTTTCGTTTTTTTGGACCAACCGGCTTTGTTTCAACCAGGTTAGAAAATTAGGTCGGGAGATTTGGAGTTCGATTTCTCCCAAAACGTTTTGCCAAAGGTCCTGTTGATTCATGGTTAAAAAATAATTTAGCGAAGTTTTAATTAATGATAAGGGTATTTTCTCCGGTTGCAACTTCCAGGCAAAAACGATTTGTGGTCTAACTGTTGATTAAATGTTAATAAGTTTTTTGGTTTTTTTGGTTCTGTTTTTGGAAGTCTATTTACTAATCGCGGGTAAGGTATTAAGATAGGCTTTATGAGCGTAACCTATCAACCGAGTAAAAGAAAGCGCTGCCAAACCCACGGTTTTTTGAAGCGCCGGCGCAGTCCGGGCGGCCGAAATGTTTTACGTCGGCGCCGAGAAAAAGGCCGGCGCCGTCTCACGGTTTAAGTTTTGTTATGGTTTCGGTGACTGTAAGGCTGCGGCCTGGGGCGGAGAACCGGAAAAACCCGGTCATTTCTTTGGGCAAGGCGGTTGCCAAAAAAGCCGTGACCCGAAACAGAATCAAAAGAAGAATTCGGGCGATCGCCAAACCGTTCGTTAAGAACCAAACCAAGGAAGTTTTTATAATCGTGAGGCCGGAAGCCGCCGGCCAGTCGTATCAATCCCTCAAACAGGAACTCGAGAAAGCTTTCAAAAAACAATAAAAACAAATGGGCAGTTTATTCAATATATATCTTTACCAACCGATTTTATCGGTTTTGATTTTTATCTACGAGAATTTGTCTTTCCACGATTTGGGTCTCGCGATAATTATTCTGACGATTTTGGTGAGGGTTGTTCTTTTTCCACTCTTCTATAAAAGCGCCAAAGATCAGTCTTTGATGCAGCGCCTGCAACCGAAGATTAAAAAGATTCAGGATGATCACAGGCACGATAAAGAAAAACAAACCCAAGCCTTGTTGGCTTTGTACAAAGAGCATAAATTTAATCCTTTTTCCGGGATTTTTCTTCTATTGATTCAACTGCCGATCCTAATCGCTCTTTACCAGGTTTTCTTGAAAGAATTGAATCAAAGCGTTTTCACAAGCCCTTATTTTTTTGGTTTTATAAATCTTAGCCAGAAAAGCCTGGCGATGGCGGTTTTGGCCGCCTTACTGCAGTACTACCAAGCCAAGCTGGCCCTGGCGCCGAACAAGGAAGGAGAGAGCAAAAACCAACCAAACCCCATGGCCTCAATGGGGAAAACCATGGTTTATATGGGACCAATTATCACTTTGCTGATTTTAAGCAATTTGCCGAGCGCGCTAGGCCTTTATTGGTCAATTTCAACGGCTTTTTCGCTGGCCCAGCAAGTTTATATCAACAAAAAACTCAAAAAAATCAGCAATTTCTGAATTAAATGGAACAAGTATTGGAAAAAATAAACAAAATAATCGGTTTTATGGGCTTTGATGAAGCGCGAGTCGTGACCGATGCCGAGCACCGGCGGATTTCGATTTTCATCGACGCCAATCTAAGCCAGCCGCAAATCGTCGCTTTGCTCTCAGCCTTCGACCACCTTTTCAATCTAATGCTTCATCGCGAGAAATTACCGAGCTGCATCGTCGATCTGAATTATTACCGAAAGGAAAGGGAGCGGTTGATCACCGAACTGGCCAAAGCGGCGGCCCACAAAGCAATGCTTACCAAGGCCGAAGTGGAACTACCGCCCATGAACGCTTATGAACGGCGGTTGGTGCATATGGAAATAACGATCCATCCGGAATTAAAAACCGAGAGCGTGGGCTTGGGCAAAGACCGCCACGTGGTGATCAAGCACCTGGAATAATTATTGGCCGGTACTCAATTTGAGCTCGTACAGGTGGTTGTCGTAGCGGTTGATGAAATAAACGGTGTTTTTCATGATTTTAGGGTTTTTGACGTCCAGGGCGGGCACGCCGTCAATCCCGCTCGTGAGGATCTTGCTGATATCGTTTACGCTATCCCCACTTCCGAAAATTTTACCATTTTCGTTGATTCCCAAAGAGATCGAAAAGAGACTGTCCGTAGAATAGAATTTTTCCTGCAAATAATCGTCCGGCATGAGGGAACCAAGCGGGAGGTTTTGCGGCTCAAAGCAATAGATCGTGCTTTGGGCGGTGTTGCATTTGGAGGGGAGGGATTTAAACACATCGGAAATCTGCTGGCTGAGATCGCCCTTGAGAATTAAGAATTTTCCCGGGCTTGAGAATTGGAAGGCAACGGTCTTGTCGTCCGACCAGCGGATCAGCAAGCCCTTGGTCGGGCTCTCCAAAAGATTGAGGCTGGCTGTTTTTGGGTCGAATCGCCAGACGCTCCCGTTGTAAGTGGCGGAGGGCTTTTCGGTGATCATTATTCTTTGGTCGGGCATGACCGAAAAGGATATGTTTTTCATCCGAAAATCTTTTATTAAAGTCTGGTAGGCGGGCGGCGTTTTCGAAAGGTCAATCTGAGCCAGGTTGATGGCGGCGCCGCTCGTGGTCTGGGCAACGAGTTTATCCTCGGTCGTGCCCCAGTCGGCGAAGACTATATTCGAGGACAGCGGTCGCCAGGCCTGGTCGAGGAGATCGAAAACGCCCCATTGCGGTGCCGTGGGCGCTCCGAAAGCAGCCAAAATCTTTTTATTGCCCGGCCCGACCGAGATAAAATTCAAGGCCTTGATTGTTTGGTTTGAGATCGGCAGGTCTGGCCCGTCCTTGGCTGATAAAACCTGTCCATCGGGGGCGAAATAATAAACCTCGTCGCTGTCGGGCATGATCCAAAAATCAAAAACCGGGCCGTCCGATATTTTCCGAAGGTCTGTTTTCGACAGGGTATTTACCGGGCTTGTTCCTCCTAACCCATTGTTCGTCTCATTCTCTCCTTCTCTCGCCTCGGGCAGGGCCGGGCTTGTGCCGGTCGTGTTCGGTGCTGTTGCGATCGGTGCCACAGCCCTGTTCCAGGCAAAATAGATGCCGACGCCGATCACCGCGATAACCCCGGCAATTATTGATATTTTGAAAATCGGCTTCATTTATTTTGGTCTTTGAAGGTGAAGATGGAAACCGGTTTGGAGGCGTGTGTCGGCAACAGTCACGCCTCCGAAGCTGGTATTGACCGGGACATTGGCGATCGTCCGGCAGTCGCTCAGGATCTGGGCGGCATATTCGACCAAAACCGTGTTGAAATTGTCAGCGGCCGAACTTATGACTTTTGCAAATTGCCGGCAAAACGGGGCAAAAGCCGCCGTGGTTGTCGCGGGCGGCCAGCGGGCGAAATCGAGGCAGGTGCCATTGTAGTGGCAGCTGTCTAGGTGGGGTGAGGTGGGCGGCCAAGCCTC
>LCPF01000001.1:175048-307315 GCA_001003475.1 Candidatus Jorgensenbacteria bacterium GW2011_GWA1_48_11
CGGTGATCCGCCAGCCATTATTGATATCGAGTTCGGCGTCGCCGAAAGGAAGCGGGGCAGATTTTAGCGAATCAATGAATCTGGAAAAAGCTTCGATCGCATTATTTTCCAAAAAACAGCGGTGGGGATCTTGAGCGTCTCCCAAGCCTCCGGCACACGCGCTTGGTTTTATAGGATTGGAGGTGATGCGCGGGAGAATAACCGCTTGATTTACGACCAGGCAAAGTCTGGTTTTGCAGGGATCTGTAACCATATCAAAGGCTGCGCAGTTGCGTTCGCTGTCATTAAACAAGCAAGGTTCACCAGCCGAGCTCAAAGGATTGTTGGTGTAGTGGCGGAAATAACAAGACGTTGAAGAAGAGTTGGGACAGCGGGAGGAAACAGTGGAAGAGATAGTTCCGTAGGCATAGGTCGATGTCGGTGCTTGTTGCACAACCGGTTCGGTAAGGGCCACGAGCTGGGGGTTTATGGTTCTGAGGATGACATAAGACCCCAAAAGCAGGAACAAGCCCCAAATTGCCGACATGATAAAACTGCGCCCTTCTTCCCGCCGGTCCGGACTGTCGCCCGATATGCTCATATAGATCGAACCAAAGACGATCATCCCCACCGCGAGAATTCCAGCCAAGCCGACGGTCAACTGGTAAATTCTCACAATATAGGCAGCGAGGCTCGCGGTCGTCAAAGCATTGGAGGGGCAGCTGCCCGGGACAGGACAGTTGTTCTCGAATGGCAGGGGGAAAGAAAGGGAGAAATCAGTGACGGCTAGGGCCTTCGAAAACAAAAAGAAACCAAAGAGCACGAGAAGGGCGGCTAAAAACCAATTTTTAGAAAACAAACTCATCGAATGTTTAAAATTATCCTATTGCTGGCAGTTTCCAAAGCGTTGACGATGTTCTGAACAGCGACGCTGATTTGGGCCGCGGCGTCGCTATTGCCTTGGAGCGGGCCGATCGAAAGAAGCAGCTGGTTGTCCTGGCTGCTGTTTTGTATTTTATCGTTGATGAGCCAGGAAAAACCGAGGTCTGCCAGACTGGAAACATTGAAGAAATAAGGCATGGCTCGGAGCAGGGTCTGGCTGCCGGCCCGGATCGTTTGATTGGGGAAATTGCCCTCAATGACCACGGTCGGTGCCTGGGCATAGATCCGCAGAGAGTTTTCGAAAGAGCTGTTGTTGATTTGAACCGCCACCCTGACGAAGCTGTAATCGCCCGGCGATTTGTTGATCTTGAGCGTCGTTTCTTTAAGGCCGACGCCGCGGGCAAAAAGAGTTTCGTCGGCGTACCACAAAAAAGTCGCTTGGGAAAGATCGAGAAGCTTGTTGTTCTGGATGATTTCGGCCGAGAGGGTGACGGGCGTGCCAGGACTAGGCAGGGCTCGGCCCCCGAAATCAGCCGGATAGAAATTGTTGGCTTGCCAGGTAATTACGACCGGATTTAGCGTCTGGGCGTTTACAACCAAGAACTGATAACCGATAACCAATAACACCGAAACCATTGTTATTAGTCTTAAGTTATAAGTTGTAAATTTTGTTTTCATCTTATGGTTGTTTTGCCGTTGATCTTTAAATTTACCATAGCCGGTTTACCGGCGGGGCCGGTTAGTGTTTCTGCGCCGCCGAATTTCTCGGGGTGGTTGTGGACGTAAGCTGAAACCGCAAAAATCGCCGTTACGGTTGGCAGGACCGGCAAAAAATTAGCAGCGTATTTGACGGCTTCCTTGCCGATTTTGACCCTTGTTCCCCCCTTGGTTTTGAGCCACATTGTTATGCTGAAAGTGGCAAAACTTTGGATAATGGGTGCGATAGCCAAGCCTACCCCGGTCGCGTCAATCAAAGCGCAAAGCCCGTCCAGGCCGAGCGTAAAAACGCCGCCGATGACCATTTCGCTTTCCGTGACTTTTTTCAATTCGTTCATCTTATTTTAACCCTTTTGCTTCGAGTATTTGCTCGGGATTGGTGGTGATGATTTGGTCTTCGGTGTAGGATGGGATGATTTTAATGGCGACGTGCTTCAAGCCCGCGAAAAAGAGGCCTTCGCCGATGGCCGCCTCCAAAAGCAGGGATTTTTCCCCCTCGGTCAGGTCAAAAGCTTTGGCCACCGTGTCAATCGACGTCGGCGACTGCTTTAGAAGCAGCTGAATGGAGGAATTGGTGATGATCGGCCGGCCGTATTCGGATTTCAGGAAGTCATCGACGTCCTGGGTGATCGTTGTCACCCCTAGGTAGTATTTTCGGCAGCGTTTGACGAGGCCGAAAAGGAAGGAAGCGCTGTCTTTGTATTTCATCATCCACCAAGCCTCATCGACAATAAGCAGTCTTTGTTTGAGCTTAGAACGGACGAGATTCCAGATGAAATTCAGGACAATATACATCGCGATCGGCCTCAACTCCTCTTCGAGGTCACGGATCGAAAAAACGATCAGCCGGTTTTTAATATCAACGTTCGTGGGCGCGTTCGTGAAACCGGCATAAGAGCCGTGCGTGAACTTGTCCAGGCGCTGGGCCAGGATCCGGCCGCCCTCGGTGTTCTCGAGAATCGTCTGCAGGTCTTCTAAAAGAGGCGGATTCAATTCCCGGAGGCCGCCGAAATTTTCCGGCGTGATGTCGCGCGAAGCATAGGTTTCGGTGATGACTCGGTCCAAAAGCGCGTCTTCCTCGGGAGTTACCGTTCCCAACATCAGTTTAACGAGGCCGGTCAGGTTCAGGATGTGGGATTTAAAAACATCGGCCGGCTCCTCGCCTTCGGGGATGATGGGAATATCGAAAGGATTGACGTGGCTGGGCGAAGTGAGCGATATTTTGAAATAACTGCCGCCGATGGCATTGGCCAAGTTCTGGTATTCGTTTTCCGGATCGACGATGATCACATCTGTGCCCATCATCATCGAACGCAGAACCTCGAGTTTGGTGGCGTACGATTTGCCCGAACCGGCTTTGGCAAAAACGACGCTGTTGGCGTTTTCGAGCGAAAAACGATCGAAGATGATCAGGCTGTTATTGTGCATGTTCACGCCGTAAAGAATGCCCTTATCGGAAGTGAGGTCTGGCGAGACGAACGGGAAAAGAGACGAGGCGGGGCCCGAATTCAAGGGCGTATAAATCGCCAAAACATCTTTGTTCAAGGGCAGGACAGAATTGAAACCCTCGCCCTGGCGGAAAAGAGCCGGTTTAACATAAACTAACTTCGATTCCATTATTGATTCGATCGTGTTTTCCACCTTTCGGAGCTCCTCGAGGCTCGTGCCGTAAATAGTAACGTAGACCGCGACCTGAAAAAGTTTTTCCCTCGCCTGCTGAAGGGAATCGCGCAGGCCTTCGACGTCTTCGTAGGCTGTTTCGAGCATCGGATCGCGGACGATGCCCTTTTCCTGCTTTTCGTTTATTTCCGCCTGGATTTGGGCGGTTTTTTTCCTGAGGTTTCGGAGCGCAAGGCCGGTATCCATCGGATGGATCATTATGGAAATATCCATCATCTCCGCTAGGTTGATGATTGGCGAGAACCAGCCGCTTGAGACGTAGCGTGGATAAGTGAAAATGAAGAACGTTTTCAGGAAATAATCGCCCAATCTCAGATAATTGGGATTGATTTCGAGGCCGGCCGGCGCAATGACGTTGGGCAAGTCCTCGGCGCCGGGTTTGTAGGATTGGGGGATTTTTATCTTGGCCATTTTATTTTTCTTTGGCGATTTCGAGACCTTTCTTCTCGATGAGCTGGGGATTGTACAGATTGTAAAAAAGCTCTATCAATTCTTCGTCGTTCAGGGTGGTGGCGCGGAGGCCGATCTGTTCCAAGCCGCTTATTACCTGGTCGACGCGGTGGCTTAATTGTTCCAGATTATTGTCGCTGGTTGTTTTTTCTTGCTCGGCTTTCTTCGGCGTTTTCTTGAAAAGGCTGAAGATTCCGGAAACTTCGCCGGAAAGAGCGATTGGTTCGTAGGGAATGACGAGGAAAAAACTTTTGGCGATGATTGCGTTTTGTTCCACGAAAGATTTAATGAAAGAAACATACTCGTCGATTTGGATTTTGAGGAGCTCGTTTTGTTCGGCTTGGCTGCGGCCCCGCATCTTTTCCAGATAAGCGTCGATATTGACCTTGCGGGAATGGACGAAAAACTGGACGCCGAAATCCAGGGTATTCAGGAAATTTTGGAAACTGTTCAAAATGAGATTTTGTTCCGATTCGGATTTAAGGTCGAAATTAACGCCGCTCACGATGAGGATTCGTCGCAGGCCGCCGCGTTTCAAATAAAGAACGCCGTCCCTAATTTCCTGGATTTCCACGAATTGCTGGGCTGGTAATGTTG
The DNA here is from genome assembly GCA_001003475.1 of Candidatus Jorgensenbacteria bacterium GW2011_GWA1_48_11. Lineage (GTDB taxonomy): Bacteria > Patescibacteriota > Minisyncoccia > UBA6257 > GWB1-50-10 > GWA1-48-11. Next base: position 179,354 of record LCPF01000001.1, read on the forward strand.
TTTCCGCCATGATTTTATAATCTTATCTGATTTGGGGATTAATCGCTATTTTTTCTTCTTCGGTTTTTCCTCGGCCGCGAAATCAACGCGTTTCGCGAGCCGTTTTTCGCCGGTCAGGAACGTGACCGCCTGATATTCTTGTTTTTTGTTTTCCAATCCTTGGTCTTTGGCCGAAAATATTTTGCCGGTCGCAATACTCAAAGCGACCGATTTTATTTTTTCTTCCAAGCCCATGCCCTTGCGAATTCCCTCGATTTGTTCCAAGTCCCCGACCTCGAGGGTTTTTTGGGCGAATGACCTTTGCCAGGTATAGGTTCTTGGTTTTAAAAAATAGTTCAATGATGCTCGAAGGATTTGAGGCAGTTCCTGGCCGTTGATCTTTACGAACGCAAGGGCGATGGCGGCGCTTACCGCGACAAGCGTTATGACGAACCAGAGAAAAAAACTGAAGACATAATAAGCGACGAAGCCCAAGCCGACCGCGGCCGCGATGTATAAAAACTGGGTGAGCGTGAAGGGGCCGACGATTTTCGCTTTTTGCTCGATAAATTGGGGAACCTGGAAATTGGGCATATCAGCGTAAATCAATAATGTTGCCTTCTATACTTGGCCGATTTTTTGAGGTCTCGGCTTTCTCCGCCGGTTTTGCGGTTGCGGCCGCGGGCCGGCCATTCTCGTTTCCGGATTTTCCGAACCAAAGGAGGTTTTTCGCTTTTTTTTCTTGACTTGGCGATTCTTTCGTTGTCTCTCCGAGATTTGGGTTTTGTCCGGCGATCAGCCCTTCTTTTGTTTCGGGCGCAATCGGTTCGGACGGCGCATTTTTCTGCGCCATCCCACCCACGACCGGCGGCGAAGTTTTTATCGGTTCGGTCGTTTTCTTTGAAAAAACCTCCAAATTAATGAGTTCGTTGTTTTCGTTGAAAGGCGTGACCGGGGTTCGAAACTCGCTGTAATGGACAACCCTCTTTTCTTTGTCGGGGCCTTGGCCGGGCGTTTCGATTTTCACCTTGACGGTCGGCGGCGATTCCGCTTCGGTTTTCTTCGATTTGAAAAATCCCGGGAAAGAGAATCCGCGGATGGAAGACTTTTTTTCTCCGGTCAGCGTTTCCTCGCGGTGAAGGATGAGGGGTGCGCCTTCTTTTGTTTGCTCCGCCGTGTTTGCGGACGAGGCTAATGTTTCTTCTTGTACGGGGACATTTTGTCCCGTTTCGGTCGTGAGCTGTTCCAGGGATATTTTTTCCGGCTCGCTTGCCGCCCCCGGGGCTTCAAAAGGCCTGAATTCTCCCAAGTTGGGCGCCTGCGCGACATCAAGAAAACTGATATCAACGCCCCATTGCGATAATGTGTATCTTTTCGGCTCCAAAACCCGTTCTTTTATTGCTTTGGCAATCGCGAGAGATTTCGGCGGCTTGACCCCCAGATTGCGCTCAATAGCTTCAACAAAATCGTGAACCGAAAGATCCTTGGTCTCTAAACGAAAAAGAAGTTTTGGTAGCGCCCCGGGTAATACCACGTCCGCCTCATCCCTAATGCCGTTTATGAGAACCGTAGTTTGTTCCGACGCAAGGTATTCTCGGATTTCTTCGGGGACTTGATTTAGTAGAACGGCCATGGGTATTTAGAACATGTCTTGGAAGCCGACGTTTTCTTGGATGGCGTGGTAGGTATCCATCGCTCTCTTTTCTTGGGCGCTGACCGAGCTTCTTAGGGTCTTAAGCGTGTTTTGGGCTACTTGCAGGGCATGCGCGTCGCCGGCGGTTTTAGCTCTTTGAATTTCTTTATAAATATAATTCAGACCAGCGAGATTCTTTGCGCCGTTTTGCGCATCGGTGCCGGTGTTGCCCAATTGGGAAATATGGGCAGGCTTGAGGTAAACGGACAGTTCTATGTTCTTGGGATCGGCGAACGTTTTATCGCTTATCTTGGTGGCGTCAGGAACCTTTTTCGCCATCGTCTCTTCTATTTCTTTGCCGAATTGCTTTGCGAATTCCGGATGGGAAGCCAGCAATTTGTCGCCTTGGCTGGTCAATCTAATGGCTTTTAGGGCTAGTTCTTGGCCGGCTTGTGAAATATTGTCCCAATTGCCGGTTTCGGCCGCCCGCAGGGCCGCCGCCGCCCTTTCTTCGGGGGGCATGGTCACGCGCCTTGAGGCGATTGCGGCTGCGTCTTCGCCGGTTCTCTTGTCGTAAGTTTTCTTGAGTTCTTCGGACTGTTCCTTGAGGCTCGCTTTGCTCTTCGACGATAGGCCGGAGACGCCGGTAACGGCCCTGCCAATGAGCGGTATTTTGCCGTATCTGGCGCCAAAGCGTTCGAGAGCGGTTTTGCCTTTTTCGTCAACGCCGGTGGACAAGGCCTTTCTGCCGAGGTTGGCTACTTTTCTGCCGCTCCAAGCGCCGCCCTGGCCGACTAGGCCCAAAGCCGTCCCCCTTGCCTTGCCTGCCAGGGCAAGGGCGCCGCTTGCGCCGGTAATACCCATTTCTTGGGCAATAATAATACCGCCGAGCATGATGCCTACAAGGACGAACATTTGGGCGCCTTGGGTCAGAAGGTCGCTCAAAAAATTCGAACCATAACCGCTATTGGTCGTTGCGGTACCGACCATTGTTTGTAAATTGCTAACGCTTACGAGCGCCAGATAAAGGAAGAAGGCGCTGGCTGGCGCAAAGAACGACCAGCGGAAAAAGCTTTTCCACCAGCGGCTGAATTCGCCGCCGAGACCCGGGAAAACCCAGAAAAGCCAGACGATCGGCGAAATAATGAGGAGAAAAACCAAATGCAGGTATCTGATAAGGAGCATGAAAGCTAGGGTTAAAAGCGTTAAGGCGCCGGCAAGGGTGAAAATTATGATAAAGATCAGTCGCAACAGGTTGTTGCCCAAAGCCTCAAGTGTGCTTTGGCTTTGAATCAGATTAAAATTATCCGCTGTCGGCGGCGCTCCTAAGGCTTGGGGATTGAAAGCGCCTGCCAGGTTCTGGGCAATGCCGAAGTTGTTGCTTGCCACCCGGCTGTAGAAGAAATTAGTGATTACATTTGAAAAATCAATGACGACCCCGGCGATCATAAAACTGAAATTAACAATGATCGCGGCGGCGATCAGTTTGGGCAAAAGTTTTTTCACGCCGTATTGCTCGATTTTCAAAATGGTCATTATGGCGATAATAATGATGACGAGAACAAAGCCCATGTTGGCGATGTCGCGGGCAATGGTCCAGCCGGTTCGGGCAAGAGTATCCCGGCCGACCTGAAAATTCAGGTCGAGAGCGACGTTCACGAACATGCCGGCGAAATTAAAGATAACCCTGGCCAGACTAGCGAGAATGACAGCGATGGCGTTGGCAATGTAATTAACAAGGGCAGCGGGGGAGTTAGAGATCCCCCTCGCTAATAACTCGACTGCCTGAGTTGTTAGCGCGGTTATTTGTCCGTGGACTATAACAGGGATCATAAGTGTCGCTGCAACCAGGAATCGAACTAGCGTCTTACAAATAATTTTTCCTTTTCCTTTCATGGATTAATTGCAGGCAGTTGAGCCGCTTAAACAAGCGTTGTAGCTCGCCTGGATCGAGTCTCTTTGGGTCGGGAGATTTAGGGCGGTATTGTAGGCATTATCGGCGAAAGCAATAATTTGATTTAAGAGCGTATTTACCGAATTGTTGAAATCGGCGGGGAGCGGCGTATTGGCTTGGAGTTGGGCCAGGAAAGCGGCCACCTGGTCGAGGAGAGGCAGAACCTCCGTGTATTTTTCGTTCAGGTCCGCGCTTAAATTATTGGCTGCCGTAAGCTCGTCAGCCAATCCGCTGCAGCTTTGGGGATGGCTGGTCGAGCCGCCGTTTACGTCGCACCAGTTTTTGAAACTCGTAAGAAGCGTTTTTATCTCGCCGTTGGTTGAGCTGGCGTTTCTGATGTTTTCGGCGGCTTGGCTCAAGGAGGTTTGGGCGAGGGTAAGCTGGGTTGAAAGATTGCTGCCGCTCGGCGCATCTTGCGAATCCCGAACAGCTCCTGTATAGCTGGTGCCGGCGCCGCCCAAAAGATCATCCGGCCGGCTGCCCTCCTGGCTTAAATCAACGTAGCCTTGATGAGGCGCGCTCGGCGTGGCCACACCGAGGAGGCCGGAGACGCTTTCTTGAACAAGGCGGTTAATGGCCGCGCCAACGAGCGCCTCGGCATAATCAGCGAAGGTTTGGGCGTTGATGACGTTGTCAACATGAGCCGTAAGCGCTCTTTGGGTGACACCAGCCAGGGTGCTCCCGGGCGTGGTGTTCGTGATTTGAGAGCAGTACCAATAGACGTTTAAATAGTCGTCGGGCGAAACATTGTCCGGAACCGGCGGCGGTATCCTGGGGTCGCCGAAAGTTGAGCCGTCCGCGGTTGCAATAATCGTGCCGCCGGCATCGCCTTGGTCGCCCCAAAGGGTCCATTCTAAGCATCTTTGGGTGGGGCTGTAGCCCTGACCCGCGATGGCTGAAGTCTGGGCGGCTCGCTCGCTCTCGAGCGTCTTTGAAATCAATTCGTCGCCGGCAATGAGAATCGCCCCGTAATAATTATTTTGCGGCCGCCAGGATTCGTTGAAAGCGATCCAGCCGCCCGATTGAAAATTGTTGTAAAAGTCGTTGATGTTATTCACCACCTGATCGAGGGTGCAAGTGATCTGTTGGGAGAAAGGCGGCGCTCCGGCGGCCCGGCCGCCGGTTAAAAATTGGATGACCGGCATGCGCAGTCCCTGGCACATCTGGCCCAGACCAACGCCCCTGATGACGTCGCCGGCGGCGGCCTGACCCGCCGAATTTATGAAGTCGTTGAAGTTCGTGACGAACTGCGGCGAACCGCCGCCGTTGATCCAGTTAATGGTTTCGTCGACCATTACGTCGAGCACCCGCCTTTTCAAGGTCGCGAGCGCTAATTGCGCAAGTTGTTCGGTCACCACCTGAACGCAGGATTGGACGCGGCCGGCGGCAATTTGGGTTTGGGCGCCGGCATCGGAGGTCGGCACTGTGCCGCTCAAGGCGCTTAGGCCGCGGCCGCCCAAAAGACTAAGAATGCCGCTCCCTATCGAACCAGCACAGGCTTCGAGAGCGCTTGTGGCCGCCGCGGCCCGCGGCGGCATAACCAGCCCGTTTGCAACGACGGTTAAAAGGGTTATGACAACGATTAATTTTTTGGCCATTTTATTGTTTGAGTGTTAACTCGTTGTAGCGGTCGGTCAAAACAGAATTCAAGCTCTGGGCTTCCTGGAAAATGTCGGCAAATTGGTTAAGGACCAAATAGCTTTTTAAGGGGTCGTCGTTTACCGCAAGAAGACCCTGGTAAATGGTCAGGCTTTTTTGCCACAAATTCAGGGCCTGGAGGTCGAACTGCTGCCATAGGGCCGGTACTGATAAGGCCAAAACATCGTGAATCTGATTGTTCATCGCCGTAATTTGATTTTGGAGAGCGCTTTGGTCGTTCTTGTTCATGAATTTGTCCAATGCCGCGAATATGTCCGCGTTCAGACTGCCAAGATTTTTTTGAGTGAGACTGCCGAGAGTTTGGATATAGTTTATTTGGGCCGAGACAGAATTGTCGGAGACGATCCTAATGTCCTTGTTGTTAAATTCTTTGAAAGTCACGCCTTGGCTCAAATTATTTTGGAGAATATCGGAAAGGACATCCGTCGAAGGAACGGCGAGTTGCGGTTGGCCGTTGACGTCGGTTGAGAGTCCGGCCGAATTGCGATTCAGCACTTCCTTGGTATAAAGCTCGGCCAGTTTATCGGTCAGATTATCCTGGTTTTGGGCGACGCGGGTATCGGAATAAGGCGTAAGAGGGTTGGTGGGCGAGTTCGGGGCCCTGAATTCAAGGCTCGAGTTAAAGCCGTTCGAAGCGGCTGTTTCGATCAGGGATTTTTGCTTTGGTTCGACCGGCGTTTTATTGATCAGCCAAGCCCCAAAAACACCGAACATTATTATTGCGATCGCCGATATTTTTCTTTTGGTCAAAAGTCTTTTCATTTTTTAAAAACCAAAACCCAGACTTAGAGAGCGACTGACTCCCATCAAAAAAACAATTGGCAGGCAGGGCGGAATCGGCGGCAGGGCTAGGCCTAGAACCCAAGCGCCTTGGCTTGCTGGCGGATTAACCACCAAGCCCGGCACATTGGTAAAAATAGCCACAATGGGAGCGGGCAGGCCCGCAGTCAGGATGTTTGTGCCAGCCGGACACAAAGGGTCGAGATTTGGCGCAATATTCAGGATTCTACCGCCAAAGGGCCGAAGTGGGCCTATCGCCGCCTGGGATTTTAATGGCGACGTAAGGAAAATGAATATTGCGGCAAGTAAAAATAAGCGCGTAAGGATATTTTTCGCCATTAGTATTCATTATACAACATTAACGCGAGTTTTTTTAAGGTTTCAAGCGATAAATCCTGCGGTCTGGCGAGGCTACTAATGTTATTTTTTCGGAGTAATGTCAAGAGTTTGACTTCAGTCGTGAGGCGGGCCGCCTTAAGGTTGTTAAAAACGGTTTTTCGTGGCTGTTGGAAGACAGCCCTGGTCAGCCGGTAATAATTTTCTTCTGTTTTTCCTTCGGTTGGCCTCGTTTCGAGCCTAACGATCGCCGAATCGACTCTCGGCTGAGGCGAAAAGTCTTTTTTTGGGATGAAATCGACGATTTTCGGTTCGGCCCAAAAGCGGACGGCCGCCGAGAGGAGATTCATTCGAGGCGGGCGGGCGCAAAGTCGCAGCGCCACCTCTCTTTGAACGGTTAAAACCGCGAGCTCGGGTTTCTTTCTAAGCTCGCCGATCACCCTCAAGAGGTGGCCGGTGATGTAATACGGAATGTTGCCTACCAGTTTGTAATTTTGAATTATGAATTTTGAATCATGAATTATGGACGGCAGTGCTTTTAACGCATCATCTTCTATAATTTCTAGTTTTTCATCCCCAAAGAATTTTTCTCTTAAACCTTCTGCTAATTTTTTGTCTTTTTCAATTGCGATAATCCTTATTCCTCCATTCTTTATTCTTAATTCTCGCGTCAATTCTCCGTGGCCCGGCCCGATTTCGATCACAATGTCGTTTGCTTCGAGATCAAGCGCGGCCGCGATCCCCTTTATTTTTCTGCTATTTTTCAAAAAATGCTGGCCAAGTTTTTCGCCCATTGTCGTTGAATATTTGTTTTTCTTGAACCTTTGATTTTTTATGCTATAATTTACCCATTACTAAGATTCTAGACCATACCGGGTCTCTTTTACGAGACCTTTTTAAAACGGCCGGTTTCTGGTCTTTGTTTTTTGTTTTGAGCGCGGTCTTCGTGGGTTCGGGTTTGGTTTGGCGTTTAAACGCGGCGAGGGCGGATTTTCCGGACTCGAGCGGCAATGGCGGCGGTTTGATCGCGGCTCATAAGCAAGCCGATGCCGTCCTGTCCGGTTCGTCGGCTTATGCTCCGGCGAGCGAAGGCGATCGGGATTATGTTTTTCCCGATTGGTCTCTCGTTCTTGCGCCGCAAGATTCGTTGGGCGTCAAGAATCTTTCCCCGTCCGAATAATTCACTCGTTTGTTTTGAGGCGGTACTGAAAAGCTTCGGCGAGATGCTCTTTTTTGACCGTTGCCGAAGCCTCGAGGTCGGCAATGGTTTGGGCGACTTTTAAAATCCGGTAATAGCCCCGGGCCGAAACGAAATTTTTCTCGAGAGTTTGTTTTAGGAAATCCTCGGCTGATTTTTCTATTTTGATCAGTTCGTCAATGTGCTTGGAGCCAACCTCGCCGTTGGTGTAAATTTTAGGCGAAATTCTTTCCAAACGGGCAAGCTGAACATCTCTTGCTTTTAGAACGGCGTTACGGAAATCCCCCTCGATATTCTCGGCTTTGTTTTTCCTCAGGTCCTCCAAAGGAATGCGCGGCACCTCGAGTTGGATATCGAGACGGTCAAGCAGGGGCCCCGAGATCTTTTTCTGGTAGCGGAAGATTTCGTTGGCCGTGCAGCGGCATTCTTTTTCCGGATCGCCGAAATAACCGCAGGGACAGGGATTCATGGCGGCAACCAGAATGAAACGGGACGGGAAAACGAGCGTTTTTTTGGCGCGTGCCACATGGACGGTGCCGTTCTCGAGGGGTTGCCTCAAGCCCTCGAGAACGTCCCGGTGAAATTCCGGCGTTTCGTCGAGGAAAAGAACGCCGCGGTGGGCCAGACTGATCTCGCCGGGCCGCGGGTCAGCTCCCCCGCCGATCATCGAAACCAGGGAGGCGCTGTGGTGCGGCGCCCGGAAAGGCCGGTAATTGACGAAGGAATTTTCCGTATTCAAACCAATTGCGCTCCAGATCTGGGTGATCTCGATGCATTCCTGGAGAGTGGGCGGCGGCAGGATTGAGATCAGGGATTGGGCGAGCATTGTCTTGCCAGTGCCAGGCGGTCCCGAAAGGATCAGGTTGTGGCCGCCTGCGGCCGCCACGAGAAGCGCTCGTTTGGCCGCCTGCAGGCCCTTGATTTCGCTTAGGGTGACGAGGCTTTGGGAAAAACCGGGTTTTACGTGAGTGGGCGGCGCCGGCTTGATTTCTTCCCTTTCCTCTAGGTGGTCAATTAATTCGATTAAATTCCTGACCGGCATGATTTTTATTTCGGGAATGACGGCCGCTTCGGCCGCGTTCTTTTCTGGCAAAAAAAGATATTTCAATTTTTTTCTTTTAGCCAAAAGCGCGATATTGAGACCCCCGTTTATGGGTCGAAGCGCGCCGTCCAAAGAAAGCTCGCCAACGAACATTTTATCGCCGGTCTCAAAGGGTTTTAACTGGTCGCTCGCGAGAAGATAAGCCAGGGCGACCGCCAGGTCGAAACGTGAGCCGGCCTTTTTGACGTCGGCTGGCGCAAGATTTATGGTGATTCGCCGGTTTTCCTTGGTCGGCGGCTTGATACCGGAATTCTTGATGGCCGAATTTACCCTTTCTTTCGCTTCGGAAACGGCTTTGTCGGCGAGGCCCACGATATTGAAAGCGTGGAGGCCGACATTTAAGTCGGCCTCCACCTCTACAAGTTCGGCGTTAATTCCGTCAATTTCCGCAGAATAAAGCCTGGGGACGGCCCTCATTTTCTCAGCTGGCTTTTTGTTTGCACCGCCGACAAAGATGCGATTCGGGGACGGCGTGGAGGATCTGGGAATCGATTGGTTGGCCGCAGCTTTCACAAACGCCGTATTTGCCCCGCCTGATTTTTTCGAGAGCCGCTTCGATGCTTTCTATTTTCTCCCGGAGAACCTGCTGTACGCCGACTTGGTTGGCGAACTCCTCGGCTTCATCGGCTTTTTCATCGCCGTGGTCTACGTCATCGCCGAAGTTCAGGTCATCGGCTAGGTGCTTCAGGGTTGCTTCGGTCGCCTTGAGCGTCGTCCTTAGTTGTTTTTCGAATGATTCGAGTTCGTGTTCGGTCATGTTTTTCTTCTAATAAATAAAAAATAGCCTCCTTGAGGCCGTTCGTCAACCGGGGTTCGCCTATTGCAGGCGATTGATTGCTTCTTTAAAACCGTTGTAAGAGCTGCTGATTAGCAAGTTTTGGCCGACCCAGCCGTAATTCAAAGCAAAACCGACCGTGCTAAAGGTGAGATAGCGGTTCGAAACGGCGTTCGTCGAACCGGTTTTCCAAGTCGTACCGGCCGTGCCGGGATTGGATAAGAACAAACCTGTTAAATGGGTGCCGGCTTCGAGTTCCTGATTCAATTTGGTTTGAAGATCGGTTAAGTTCGCATTCTGGCTCGGCGCGAGTATCAAGCCGGGCCAAGTGCCGGCGTTGTCGGTATAGACGAAAGTCGTAAGGTCCGGATTGAATTCGTTTAAGACGTCGTTCGTGATGTCTTGAGCGAAAAAGAGGTTTATTACTTGGCTCAAGGTCAGGATGTTGTTTTGGGCGTCCCGAAGAACGACTTCCTTCAAGATTGGCACGTCAGCCGTGGCAAAAGGCAGGGCGGCGGCTAGGCTCGTTAAGTCGGTCGTCGCGAGGGTGACGTCAGCGGTCGTGTCGGCAGCGGTTTTAAAAAGCGAAACGTGATTTTGAATAGTCGGCGCCGCAGCCGGAGTTTCGGGCGTCGGTATTGGCGTCGGATTCTGGACTTCGGGTTGCGTCGGGGGCGGAATTTCAGTCGTCGGCGGCAGTGTTGTTTCCGCTGTTTTCGGCCCGGCAAAGAATGTCGGGTAGACGAAGAAATAACCGGCCGCTCCCAAACCGGCCACGACGATTAAAGCAACAAGCCCCCAGAACAAACCTTTTTTAGATTTGGCAGGCGTAATGGCGGCCGGGAAAGAAGCCGGCGTTTCCGCGTTGCTGATTTTGAGAGGTTCGAAGCTGGAACTGGGCATCGGCGCCGGTTGGGCCGCAGGCATTTCCGGCACGTAAGCTTTAGGTGCGCCGCCGCCCGTTTCTTTTAAGGAATTCATATCCGAAGCCATGGTCCGCAAATCTATCTTGGGACTCGGCGGCGTGGCTAAAGGCGATTCACCCTCGCCGGTGCCGATCGGCATATTGTTGCCGCCCGGCGTCTGGGGCGGCCAGTTTTGACTGTTGAACGATTGATCAGGCATTAGCTTTATTATACAACTTGGGGTTGGCCGCGCCTGTGGATAATGAAATGCCTATACCATGAAGACATACAATCAAAATAGTTAGACAAACTAAATGAAGCAGGATACCATTGGAAATATGGAAGTTTACAAGTTCCGTCTGTCGTTCAGAGGTGAACTTGTCGAAAATAGTGTGGATGCATTTGATGTGGCTAATACAATTTTGGCCACTAGTTTTGCATTACAGGAGATCGCTAAAACCAAGCTAGGAGAAAAAGAAGCCAATAATCTCAGCTTAAACATAAGCGCTTTTAAAGAGGGGTCGTTAACTAGCGAGTTCATATATCATTTTGCAAATATAGTTAGCACGGCATTACCCTTTGCGCCCCTAGCCCCCGATATTATTAAAACTGGAAGTGCTGTTCTTGGCGGACTTAAAAGTTACCTCGATATCAAGAAATTATTAAAAGGTAAACCACCCGAATCGGTAAAAGCCATTGGCGGTAACAAAATAGAGATAAATGTTTCAGGAACTAACAATAAAGTGGTTATTAGTAATAGTGACTTTAGTCTGTTACAAAGCAAAACCCTTGCAAAGAATATCGCAAAAGCATATCAACCGCTCTTAAAAGAAAATACACCCATAGAAACCATAGAAATAGAAGGAGTAAAGATTAAGGAAATCGGAGTTAATAGAGAAGAAGCGGCGTATCTTGAATCAGAGGAATCGTTTCAGACGTTGCCTACCGTAAAATATAAAGGAGTTATCACCAAAATGGATACCAAGGTTAGAAGTGGATTTATAAGCATGGGTCAAAAAAGAGTCCCATTTACTTATTCCGATCAGTTATCGGGTGAGAAATTTGTGATTTTAGTTGAATCTTTGAAACGCAAAATTCAAATCTTCCTTATAGGAGACGTAACCATGGATTATGAGGGGAATCCTAGAAATATAGTTGTTACGGATGTTGAATCGGAAATTACTCTTGTATGACAGATAAAAATAATCAATTCGAATTTAAGATGCCCCCTAAACCAAAGGCGGGTTTATATATAGATGATGCTAATTTATATAAGCGCGGAAAAGCGTCTGGATGGATGACAGACTATAAAAAGTTATATAAGTGGGTCGCCGAAAAGAATACTATTGTTTATGCGAGGATTTATAAGGGCCGTCCTAAATACGAACCCGCAAAGTCTATAAGCGAGGCGTTAGAAAAATATTTCGAGAGCATAGGCTATTCAGTCACTGGTAAAAATCTAAAGAAATTACGAGACAATTTAGCTCCCCTCGGATTCAGAAATAAATGCAATTTTGATGTTGAAATGCATGACGAAATCATGAATGATCTTAAAGACGTTGATATAGTTTATATTTGCAGTGGAGACAGCGATTTTATAAGGACAAAAAATAATATCTTGAAAAGTCAAAAACGCATTAAATTCGTAGCATACGAAAATAATTGTGCTTGGGAAATAAGAACGGCTTCCTGGTATGTAAGTCTAGATTCTATAAGAGTTGAAGTAGAAAGATTTCCCAAGCCTCACTAAAACGGAAAAACCGGGCATGAAGCCCGGCGAGGTAACTTGTAAGTATATTATATCAAAATCTAGATAAATGCAATAGGTGGATAACTAACCCATAAAAACCCTTATAAAATCTATAATAGTTAGAACGAAAAAGGTTTTGAAATATTACAATGAAAAAATCAGAATTTCTTTCTACTTTGAAGCAGGCAATAAAGCACCGAGCAGGGCAGAAAATCGCTCGCTGTCGCTGTGCCGGTTGTTGTAGTGCCAGACGAAGCCGTCAACGTAAGACTGTAAATACTTCTTAGAGACTACTTTGTGCGTGCCTTTTATGCTCCTTTTCAGGTGCGACCAAAAGGCTTCCATTGTGTTGATATAAATATCGCCTACCGCAAATTCTTTTTGGCTGTGATTGACCGAGAACCTGTCATATCCCCTCGCCACGCTTTCATAGCGTCTGCTTTTATCAGTGAATAATCGGGTTGTTATTGGATTTACGTTGTTGTCTATGAATTTTCCTATCGTCTTGGCTTCAAGGTTCGGGACAATCTTGGCACGCACTCTGCCGCCTCGTTCAACCGCCCCCGCAATTATGGACTTGTTTCTCATAACGGCTTTGAGTTTTTTATTGTCCTTTCCGGCATCGCCTTTGCCGCCGAAATGGGTTTCGTCTATTTCAACATCCCCCGTTAGAAACTCGGTATTTTGGGGTAAGGCTTTCCTGATTAGATTAAGGATGCGCCAAGCCGTCTTATAAGTTACCCCAAGCTGTCTTTCAAGCTCTTTGGCTGAAATCCCGCTCTTGGCGTTCGAGAAAAGGAAAAGAGTATAAAACCATAGGGAAAGGGGCGTGTCGGACTTATGAAAGATCGTCCCTGCTGTTGGGGCTATCTGATACCTACACTTGGAGCATTGAAATTGCCTGCGGCCTTTTAGCGGCGAGTAAGTGCCGCCACAAGAACACTTGCGGGAGTGGAGTGCGTCAAAGATAAATGCGGCGCACGCCTCATCCGTGGGAAAATCCCGCTTCAGATCACGGATACTGTATTTTTTGACCTTATTCATACCTAGAGTGTAGTTCCTCTAGGTTATGTTGTCAAGGGATAGCTGTGGATAATGAATTTATTTGAGCGCTTTTAAGGAGAGTCCGATTTTGCCGTTCTCCGCTTTAATGATTTTCACTTTGACGACGTCGCCTAGCTTCACCACGTCTTCCACTTTTTTCACGAAGCCTTCCCTGAGTTCGGAAACGTGAATCATGCCGTCCTGGCCGCCGCCCAAATCGACGATTGCGCCGAATTCCAAGATTTTTATGATTGGTCCTTCGACAATGTCGCCGATTTTATACTCCCGCATCATTTGTTTCACGATCTCGAGGGTTTTTTCGGCGGCGGCGGCGTCGGTCGAGGCGACAAAAACCTTGCCGTCTTCATCGATGTCGATCGTCGCTTTCCCGCCGGTCATGGCGATAATGCCGTTGATGGTTTTTCCGCCCGGCCCGATCAGGAGACCGATTTTGTCGGGTGAAATATTATAGGTGTAAATCGTGGGCGCAAAAGGAGAGACTTTCGGCCGCGGTTTGGCCAGGACTTTTTCCATTGTTTTCAAAATATGGAGCCGCGCTTCTTTGGCTTGGGCCAAAGTGAGGCGGAATATTTCCGGGGTGATGCCCACAACTTTCACGTCCATTTGAATGGCCGTGACACCCGCCTCCGTGCCCGCCACTTTCATGTCCATATCGCCGTGGTGGTCTTCCGGCCCTTGGATGTCGGTCAGAATTTTGAAATCTTTGTGGTCCTCGGAGAGCATCAAGCCCATCGCAATACCGGCCGCTTGTTTCAAAAGGGGTACGCCCGCATCCATCATGGAGAGGGCGGCGGCGCAGGTCGAGGCCATCGAGGAAGAACCATTCGAGGAAAGAGTTTCGGCCACCACCCTGATTGTGTAAGGGAATTCTTCTTTGCTCGGGATGAGATTCACGAGCGCTTTTTGAGCCAGGGCGCCGTGGCCGATTTCCCGCCGGCCCGGGCCGCCGCCTCTTTTCTTGATTTCGCCGGTCGAAAAACTCGGGAAATTGTAGTGGAGCATGAAGCGCCGTCGGCTGGTCGCCTCCATTGTTTCCACTAGCTGTTCGGCTGCGGGCGAGGCCAAGGTCGTGATTGCGAGGCTTTGCGTGTCGCCTCTTACGAAAAGTCCGGAGCCGTGGGTCCTTTTGAAAAGTCCCACTTCGCCGTAGAGATCGCGGACCTCGTTTAGTTTCCGGCCGTCTGGCCTTTTTTCTTTTTTGAGGATGTTTTGATGGACGTGCACGTCAATGGCGTGCTCAAATAGATCGTCGGCCGCCTTTAAAATTTCCGCTGGTTCGCCGGCTTCGGCGAGATGCTGCAGCAGGCCGGTTTTGAGGTCGCCCAGGGTTTTTTTCTCGATCGCCTCTTCCAAGCCGCCCTCGATGAAATCGGCGACCAGTTTCTTGATTCTCGGGTCGGGTTCGGCGAGATCGATTTTTATTTTCGGCTTGCCCACCTCGCTTGTGATCTTTCTCTGAAAATCAACAAGCCTTTTTATTTCGGTCTGGGATGCCTCAAAAAGCTTGGCTACTTTTTCTTCCTCGATTTCCTTGCCTTCGAATTCAATCATGTTGATTTTCTCTTCCGGTCCGGCAAAGAACGCGACGATGTTTTCGTTGTTTTGATTTATGACGGTTTTGATGCCAGCGACCGGTCCGGCCCAAGGGATGTCGGAGACGGCCAAGGCGGTCGAGGCGGCCAAGAGGCTTATTGCGTCTGGGTCGTTCTTCTCGTCATAAGCCAGGATTGTGATCATGATCTGGACTTCTCGCCGCAGGCGCTGGTCGAAAAGCGGCCGGATTGTCCGATCAATGAGGCGGCCGGAAAGCACTGCTTCGTCAGAGGGTCGGCCTTCGCGCCGGATGAAGCGGCTGCCCAATATTTTCCCGGCGGCGTAAAACTTTTCTTCGTAATCGACGGTCAGGGGAAAGTAGTCGGTGGCGACGTCTTTCGTGCCCATGATTACGGTCGCGAGGACGGCCGTATCGCCGTGCGTGCCCAAAACCGCGGCATTGGCTTTGCCCGCCAGTTTCGAGATTTCGAGAGCGGCTTTTTCGCCGTTCAGCTCAGTCGTATAAATTTTTCTGTTTAAATCCATGTTTATTTTGTATTGGTTCTTCCTCTTTGGTTTTTGATTCTCATAAGAATTTTCGGGATCGATTCGATTTCTATGAATCTGTCGGCGGCTTCTCTTAAGCGTCCGGAGCTCGTCCGGCTGAAAGCGGCCACCTCGACGCTCCGGCCCGCCCCCCATTTCAGGTATTCGACAAGGGGTACGAAATCGCCGTCGCCGGTCACGAGAATTACGACGTCCAGAAAATTGGACATTCGAATCGCGTCCACGGCCATTCCCACGTCCCAGTCGGCTTTTTTGCTGCCGCCGGGGAAGATTTGGAGGTCTTTGAGACGGAGTTCCAAGCCGGCCTGCCGCAGGGCCTCAAAAAACGATTCTTCGCCGAAAGCCGTTTCGGATTTGACGACGTAAGCGACCGCCCTGATCAGGGGCCGCCGCGCCACCAGGTTCTTGATGAGCTCTTCGAAATTAACCCGGGCGTTATAAAGGTTTTTCGCCGAATGGTAAATGTTTTGGACGTCGATGAAGATGCCCACGCGCTGATCGGGATGAATGTTGGTCATTAAACTTCTAACTCCAGTTTCTTTACAAGCTTATCGTAGCGTTTTTCGTTTTCCCGTTTGAGATATTGGAGGAATTTTCTCCGCTTGCCCACCATCATCAAAAGCCCCCGGCGGGAATGGTGATCTTTGGGGTGTTTTTTCAAATGGTTGGCCAGAGCCTTGATTTGTTTGGATAAAAGCCCGATTTGGACCTCGGCCGAGCCGGTATCGGTTTCATGAGCCTGGTGTTCCTTGATCGCGGCCTGTTTTATTCTCTTCGAAAGCATTTATGAGATTATATTTTAAAATCTTGAAAAAGGCAAGCCGGACGAGATTTTACGACGATTTTAGCGTTGTAAAATGTTGGCGGGGTTTTGCGACAAAAAATTTGTCGCAACAACCTCATATTGTGCGACGGATGATATAATGGTTTTAATGACCGAAGTCGAAAAACTCGTTAAAGATTATTTGGCTTATCTCGAGATCGAGAAAAATCGTTCGCCGAAGACTCGGGAAAACTACGAGCGGTATTTAAAAGCGTTCTTGAGAGAGGTAGGTCCCCGTTTGGTCAGGGACATCACCGCTGAAGCCGTCCGCGATTTCCGTTTGAAGCTTGCCCGGCAGAACATCAAAAAAATAACCCAGAGTTATTACGTGATTGCCCTCCGCAATTTCTTGAAATATCTGATCAAGCGGAACATCAAAGCGCTTTCGCCTGAAACGATCGAATTACCCAAGGTTTCGCGCCGGGACATCGAGGTACTGGACTACGGCGAATTGGAGCGCTTGCTCAAAGCGCCTGAAGAAGCGCTGGAGAAAGGAAAATCGATCTTGTACGCGGCGAGATTTCCGTGCGCGGCAAGGGCGATAAACTGCGGGTGGTTTTCTTGGCGGATAGCGCCAGGACTGCGATTGGCGAATATTTAAAAAAAAGAGAGGACGTGGAAGAAGTTTTGTTCGTCAGTCTTTCGAAGGCCGGCAAAACGATCGGTAAAATTACGCCCCGGGCCGTGGAACGGATGATCGAAACGCGGGCGAAAGAAGCCGGCATTTCAAAACGGGTCCATCCGCATCAGTTGCGCCATTCTTTTGCCACCGATCTGCTCATAAACGGCGCCGACCTGCGTTCGGTCCAGGAGCTTTTGGGTCACGCCAATATCTCGACCACCCAGGTTTACACCCATTTGACCAATAAAGAATTGCGGGAAGTCCACGAAGCTTTTCACGGTCGTCGCCGCAAGTAGCTTTGACGGGTAAGGCCGGCGGTGTCAGTAATTTTTGTGGGCGAGGCGGGATTCGAACCCACATATCCTTACGGAAACACGGTTCTAAGCCGTGCGCCTGTACCAGTTCGGCTACTCGCCCAATTAGCCGTATTTTATCAAAAAAACCTGGTTTGACAAACTGATGTTTATGTGCTAATCTATAATCCGCACGCAGTATAACCGAATATGGATCCTAATGCCCTAGGGGCAAGGAGTAGACAATGCCTGGATTTCTGATGTTCTGGGGCGCGATCCTTTTGATCTTTTTCGCGCTCGTGCCTTTCATCTCCGTGAATGTGCCGGCGGTGACGGGCCTCGTCTTGCTGAACGTCTTCAAAGACGCCGGTCCGAAGCAGAAAGACAATCTGCGACCGGTTGGCCCGGGCATCCATCTCAAGTGGCCATGGGAATCGGTCCGCGAGGAGAACTTCTTCCCGCTCGAGCTCGTAACCGAGAAATTCGAGGAGACCTACGCCGCCTGGGACGGACCGCTCATGTTGGCCAAGGTCTCGTTCCAGTACCAGCCCACCGTGAAGCGTCTCCTAGCCTTCATCGCCGTGGACAAGACCACGATTAACGAGGGCTTCAAGGGGGTCTTCAGCAGCTTTCTTTCCGAGACGATCGGAGCGAGAGAACTGGGCGGTCAAGAATCGGGGTCGGTGTTCGTTCGGACGCATGTCAAGGTGGTCGAGCAAGCCGTGACCGACAAGATCGATACGTACAAGGTGATGGCGAACGGCGAGCAGACTAGCGCCAAGGAAAAGCTGGAGGACCTCTACGGAGTGAACTTCAGGCTTTTCAACGTCGCCGACATCGATTACTCCCCGGACTATCAGCAGGCGCGTTCGGGCAAGGCGCGGATGGGAGTCGTCACCGAGACCGCCAAGCAGCTGATCGAGGCGACTATCGCGGACGGGAAGCCGACCATTTCCGGCAAGGAAGCCGTGAACTTGGTTCTTGTCGAACAGGGCAAGGCCAAGAAGAGTATCGTCGAAGTCGAGGGCGGTCAGGCCGACCCGCTTCAGAGGGCGGCCGCGATCCTCGGTTCCCTAATGACTGCTCCGAAGGGAGGCGAGTAAGATGCCGCATGAACCGCAGAGAGTCGCCGAGTCCCAGACACTCCTGAAGCGCGTGAGCAAGATCGGCATGATCCTGGCCGCAATCCTCTTTCTCCTCGGCCTCACCCTTTACTTCTTTTCGGGGAGGGCGGAGTCGGCGGAAACGACGGTCGTGACCCAGGCCACCGTGCTGATCCAGCCGCCGGTGCAGGAGTTCACGCTCCAGGCCGGCGAGTTGCGTCAGGACGGGCCGCTCGTGGGGCCAGGCATGAATATCCGGGTCTGGTCGAACAAGCCGTTCCAGGTCGTCACGCGGCCGACCGGCAGCGAGAGGCGCGACACGCTTCTCATCCGGGCGGGCTACTCGGGCCTCGATGGCCGGGAGCCGAAGAACTTCCTCTGGATGAGGGGCATCGAGAACGGAACCGTAGTTCGGTTGTGGGTCTACGGCGGTTAACCGCCTGAAACTCAAGATAACGGCCGCGGGGCGCAGTTAAGCGTGCCCCGCGGTTTTTTATTGTAAAAATATAAGATTCTAAATTAATTTAGGGTCAGTAAACACTGGTTGGGTTAGTACCGCGGGCAAGTTTAAATCGCCAACACCCCGCCTTTATGGAATTTTTACTGGCCAGGGAATTCACACGTGCCCTGCGAACCGCAAATAAGGTCGCCGCTACAAATGCTTGGATTTAATGAACAGTCTGATCCAAACGAGCCCGGCCCGAACGCTGAATTGTTGTTGGAGGGCTGGCAAGTACCGGTTGGGTCGGTGCCGCGGGCATAAAAGCATTGTAATCCTGGCGCGCAGACAGCGCCCGTGGTGCACGTTGAACCAATTGGAAGCGATCCTCCTCCCGCAGCCGTTCCGCCCAGGCTTATAAGTTTGGCGATGAGGCCTGATGCGCCGATCGAAACCAAGGCGATCACGATCGCAATTACCGCGTACAGCAGTCTGTTTTTTGCGTTCCGCACTTTTTCTTCATCGCCGGCCGCGGTCAAGAAGCTGTAAGCCGCGAAAAGAATGAACATGGCGGCAATGATGAAAAAAACAGTATAAACATAATTGAGAATATTGTTGAGGACGGTGAGAAGCTGTTCTTTGGTGGTGATGCCGTTTTCAAGACCAGGGCTTGATTGGTTTCCGCCACTCTCGCCCATAACAGTGGGGGTGCAACTTGATGAGGCGCAGGAGCCGGTCGGGCAGTTAGCCAGACAAGTAGATTGGTATTCGTAACAGACGTTGTTGGCGGAACAAACATTGCTTGCAAAGGCAGGGCTTAGCGGAATCAAGAAGAGCGGGGATATAATCGTAAAAAAAATAAAGAACAGTTTTACATTTCGCATATTTTTTAATTTATGTGTTCGCGCTAGACGCGCATTTTTTAAAATAATACCACATTTTGTTATTTGGATAAAGCAAAACCCGCTTGAAGCGGGCTTTGCGGCTTGATTCGCTGACGATTTTTTACTGCAGGGTGCCGCCCTGGCCTGTGGTGACGAGGCCCCTCACTAAGCCGGAGGCGCCGATGGCGATTAAGGCAACCACGATGGCGACAATGGCGAAGATCAATTTGTTCTTTGCCGATTTAACCTTCTCTTCATCACCGCCCGCGCCCAGGTAGGTAAAGGCCGCCAAAATGATGTAAATAGCGGCGATAACGAAGAAGATGATGTAGATGGCCTGGAGGACGCCGTTCAAAAGATTGTAGATGCCGGAGGCGCCGCTGATCTCGACTGGCTGAGGCGTATTCACCGCTATCTGAGCCGAAGTCAGGAGTGGGACAGCGATTAACGCAATGACTGGTAGGATTTTTAGTAATTTCATAAATTTTTCTGAATTTCTCGACCTTTGCCATTTCTCCCCGACTGCGGAGAAATTCTTATTGGTATTATAGCAAATTTCTAGCCGGAAAGAATGCTTCTGATCAAGCTCGCCACGCCCCAGCCGATCCAAATGATGGCATAGCCTAGGGCGGCGTAAAGAATGGTGCGGCGGCCGGTCGCGAATTTTTCCGGGTCGCCGCCCGCAAAAAGGATTTGGTAGGCGCCGTAAATCACCATGCCGGCCACGATCGGCGCGGCAATGTCGCGGAGAAAGCGGACAATTCTTTCAATAATGCTCGGGATATCGCTCGTCGAACCCAAGGGGTTAGGCAAATCAATCGTGGCGCCTGCGCCCGAGGGCGTGACGCCGCCAGGACCGCTTGGGGTGGCGCCGCCAGGACCGCTCGGCGTCGCGCCGCCGGGACCGCTTGGATTTTGGGTTGTCGAGCCAGGCACGCAGTTGGATGCTTGGCAGCTGCTGTCGGGATCGCAGGCGGTTTGACAGCTTGACAATGAGTCATAGCAGAGAAAAGAAGCGGGACCAGTGAGGCAGATGTAGCTTTGAGCTGAAATTAGGGACGGACTAAGGGCGAAGATGGCGAATACGAAAACAAAAGGCAGGAATTTCATGTTTTTATTTTAGATTTTAATTCTTCGTCCATCAAGAAGTGCATTGGATTTGATTCCAGGGAAAATTAAGGGAACCGGCCAGAAGATGAAGAATGGTATTTACAATGGCCCAGGCCGCGAGGGCGATAATGAGGCCAAGAACGGCATTCGTCATTATGCTTTTGCTTTTTTGGACGGCGTCCTCGGACCCGCCGGCAATCATGAGGCGGAGGGCGCCGTAGACGATCATCGCGGTCGCGATCGAGGTGGAAATATACCAAAGGTATTGGATGATGTTCGAGGCAACGATTAAGGCATCGCAAAGATTGCAGGGGCCGTTGCCGGCAAGATTACAGCCGCCGCCAGAAGTCCCTTGCCAAATGTTCAAAACCTGGGCGCTGGCCGGATTCGGCGCCAGAAAAAAGACAGCGGAAGTAACGAGAGCGAGCGATAAAAAAATCTTGGCAGCCATTTTAAATGGATATTTGCGATATGCTCCTATTATAGTCTTTTGTTGATGATTTGGCTTACTTGAGTCTCGGCCTGGTTTAAGGCGGCGAGCGGATTTGCGTTACTAAGGACCGCCTCGATTGCTCGAAGGAAAATCTCGGCAATGGCATTTGAATCCGTTTCCGGCCAATCGCGGGCGATTAAAATTTGCTTGGCGTAGACGTTCAAGATTGGATCATTGGCATAATTATTGACAAGCGAGCGCAAGGCCGGCGGTTTTTGGGCGGCCGCAAGATAGGCTTGGGCATTTTGAGTGTTGGTTGTGAGGGCCAGGATGATGTTCCAAGCCAGGTTGGGATTGCGGCTTTGGCGGGAGACGGCCAAGCCCCAATAATTCGGGTAAGTGATTGATTTTTGGGCGGTTTGCGGTTGCGGCATAGCCGAGATTCCCAGGTTTAGAAACGGATTGCGGGCCTTGATTTGGGCGATTGCGGAGTGGTAATCAAAGATTATTGCCAGGTTGCCTTGACTGAACATGTCGATGGAATTGGGCAGGCTGGCGTTCCAGGTGTAAGCGTTGTTCTTGGCGTCGGCGAACTGCGTATAGAAAGAAAGGGCGTTTACGCCTTCCTGGCTGGCAAAAGTCGCTTTGCTGAAATCGGGCGCCGTCATTTGGGTGCCGGTTTGAAGCATTAAAAGATTCAGGATGTCTGCGGCGTTATTGATATTTCTTGAACCGCCCAAAGCCGCGGCTGCCCGGCTGATGTTTTTTGTTTTATCAGTCTTCAAAAGAGCCGGCACGTCTTTTATCAAATCTTCCCAGGTTTGGGGCGGTTCAAGAGCGGCTTGGTCTAAAAGGTCGCGGTTGTAGATCAGAGCCAGGGTATCGATTGAGAGCGGTAAGGCGTAAATCCTGCCCTGGGTGGCGAAATCCTGGGCAACGATTTGGGGAAAAAGATTCTGGAAGTTTACGTAAGAAAAAAGAGTTGTTGGGACGGGGATGATTTTATTGATATCTTTGGCCAGGGTGTTGTTCCGGATCATGAAAATATCCGGGCCTTGGCCGGCGGCTAAAGCGTCCAAAAGCGACGATTCGTAATCCTTGGTGTTCGCAAAACCCTGGTAAGTGACTGTTACTTTCGGATAGATTGTTTGGAGATTGGCAAAAACCGTTTGATAGTCGCTCGTTTCGTCAAAAACGCCCCAGATTTTGACGCTGCCGGTAATTACGGTCGGCTGGCCCGAAGAAGACTTGAGGCCGGGCAAGACGTCCAAGAGAACGAGCGCTAAAATCAGAACAACGAGACCGATCAAGCCGAAAACGATTAATTGGGTTTTATTGAAACTCATCGGAATTTTAGAGGCAAATCAAGCCCACTAATTTGTCGCCCGCGTCCAGGTTCATTATTTTTACGCCCTGGGTGGCGCGGCCGGCCAAACGGATATTCTTCAGTTCGGTTTTCAAAGCCTGGCCCTTGGAAGAAAAAGCAAGAATTTCTTCGGTTTCGGTCGCCACGATATGGGCGCCAATCACTTCACCGGTCTTATCGGTTACCTTGGCGGTTTTGATGCCGCCCCCGCTGCGCTTCTGGGTTTTGTATTCCTTGAGCGGCGTTTGTTTAGCAAAGCCCTTGGCCATTAGGATCAGAAACCGGCCGTCTTTTTTTACCTCCTCTTCTATTATATCAAGGCCCGCCACCCTATCGCCTTTGCGGAGGCGGATAGCCGTGACGCCGGCGGCACCCCGACCCATGACCCGGACGTCTTTTTCTTTGAAGCGAATGGCTTGGCCTAAAGCGGTCGCGAGAATTACTTCGCTCTGGCCCGAGGAAAGCCTGGCCCATTTCAATAAATCGTCGGATTTGAGCTTCAGGGCGAGAATGCCGGTCCGCCGGACATTGCCGAAATCGGCGATTGGCGTCTTTTTGATGAGGCCATGGTTCGTCGCCATCACGAGGTAGGCTTTCGCGTCTTTCGCGCCGTAGGTCACGATCGTGCTCACCTTTTCCTGGGTCGGGATTTCCAAGAAATTATGGATCGATTTGCCCTTGCTCGTGCGGGTCGCGACCGGGATTTCGTAAACCTTGGTTTGGAAGGCCTTGCCGCGGTCGGTGAAAAACAGGATGTTGTCGTGGGTTTGGGCGGCGGCGAAACGATGGACCATATCTTCTTCTTTGAGATCAAAGCCGATCAAACCCTTGCCGCCCCGGCGCTGGGCTCGGAAAGAATTCGGCGCCATCCGTTTGATGTAACCGTCCTGGGTCAGGATTACGACGGCGTCTTCCTGCGGAATCAAATCTTCTTCGTTGAATTCCTTGAGACCCGAGGCGATGATCCTGGTTTTCCGCTCGCTCGGAAAATTTTTCTTCAGTTCCGTGAGGTCGGCGTTGATGATGTCGGAAATTTTCTTGGGGTTTTTGAGGATCAATTTCAATTCGGCGATCAGTTTTTGTTTCTCCTTGAGCTCGTCCTCTACCTTCCGGCGTTCCAGGGCAGCCAGAGTGGAAAGTTTCATTTCCAAAATAGCGTCCGCCTGAAGGGTGGTCAGTTTGAAGATTTTTATCAAATTGGTCTTGGCGTTTTCCCGATCTTTGGATTTTTTGATGGTCGAGATTACCTTGTCGATGTTGTCCAGGGCCTTGACCAAGCCCATCAAGATGTGGGCGCGTTCCTCGGCTTTTCTCAAATCGAATTCGGTCCGGCGCCGAATCACTATTTTGCGGTGTTCGAGATAATAGCCAAGCACTTCTTTTAAGGACATTACTCGCGGCTGGAGACCCTCGGCCAGGGCGAGCATGTTGAAGTAGAAGTTTTTTTGGAGCTCGGTGTATTCGTAGAGCTGGTTCAAAATTTTCTGGGGAGCGCTGTCGTTTTTGAGCTCGACGACTACGCGGATACCGTCCCGGTCGGATTCGTCGCGGATGTCGCGGATGCCCTCGATCCTCTTTTCCTGGGTAAGCTCGGCGATTTTGGTGATGAGATCAGCCTTGTTCACCTGGTAGGGAATTTCAGTGATGACGATTTGGTGGCTGTTTTTGAATTCTTCGATTTCGGCCACCGCCCGCATGGTGATGGAGCCCCGCCCGGTGGAGTAGGCCTCTTTCATGGCCTTTTTGTCGTAAATCACGCCGCCGGTGGGAAAGTCCGGGCCGGGAACGAATTTCATCAGGTCTTCGGTCGTGGCCTCGCGATGTTCGTTCAGGTAAATCAAAGCGTCGGCAATCTCGAGCAAATTGTGGGGCGGAATAGAGGTGGCCATGCCGACGGCAATGCCGACCGTGCCGTTCAATAGGAGATTGGGTAGTTTGGCGGGCAGATATTTCGGCTCATTGCGGACGCCGTCGTAATTGGGCTGCCACGCCACGGTTTCTTTTTCGATGTCCGTGAGTATTTCTTCGGCGATCTTCGAAAGCCGCGATTCGGTATAACGCATGGCGGCCGGCGAGTCGCCGTCAACCGAACCCCAGTTGCCCTGACCGTCGATCAGGGGGTAGCGCAAAGAGAAATATTGAGCCATTCTGGCCAGAGCGTCGTAGACCGCCATGTCGCCGTGGGGATGGTATTTGCCCAGAACCTCGCCGACGACATTGGAGGATTTTTTGAATTTCGCGTTGTGGGTGAGGCTCATGTCCCACATCGCCCAAAGGATCCGGCGTTGGACCGGCTTCAAGCCGTCGCGGACGTCGGGCAAGGCCCGTGAAACGATCACGGACATCGCGTAATCCAAATACGACTCCTTGAGTTCGTCGGTGATTTCGCGCGGGCTTATTTTTTGCGGGTTTTTCGATTTTTCCATTTTTAAGGAAGAGTGGTTGTCGGGATCTTCTCTAGATCGTTCGGCCGGAAAGCGCTGGTTGGCGCTTGGATCGAAAAGTTATTCGATTCCCGAATTTTATTTTCAAATTCTTTCAGGTAGTTGCCGATCGAACTCCCGAACGTTCTGAATTTATCATTTAAATTTTGAAAAGTCACTTCCAGGCCCCGGCCGAAAATTTGAAAAAACGATTCTTTCTGGTTTTGGCTTGATGTCGGTGCCGGGTTGGGGGCGTTATCAGTCGTTTTTGGCAAGGTCGGCAGGGTCATATTCAAATATATCATCCAAAGACCCAAGACGAGGAGCATGGCGGCGGCCGAAGAAATTACGAGCCAGCGTTTTTTTCTTCGATCGGGCGCCCGCTGCAGTTCCCGGAGGTATTCTCTGCTTTTTTTGTAAAGTTGACTTGCCTGACCAGCCATATTCAGGGTTTAAGACAGCGGATGAGCATTGCCCGGGGTTTCAAGTCTTTTTTCTTCAAGGTGATTCTTTCTTCGGGTTCGCATTTGTCCTGGCCTATTTCTTTGAGGAACGGTTTTAGGTTGTCGAAAAAAGAAGGAATGACGAGTGATGGCTCAAGCTGGCGGACGAGTTTGGCCGCGTTCTGGGCCGAAAGATAGGGTTTTTGGCCGGCCGGCGTGATCAAAATATCCGCGTCCTGAAGATGTTCCTGGGTTTCTGGGCTCGGCTCTTTTGCCAGGCGGCCGAGGATCACGACATTCAGGTCGTCCAGGTTCATTCTATATATAGTCGCGCCGCTCTCGGTCCAAGCGTTTATATGCACGCCCCTCACTTCGTATTCGCCTTGGTGGCTTAGGGTTAGGGGTTCGTCCGGCGCCTGCGGTTCGCTCTGGGGCTTGTCCGTCCTCAAAATAAAGCTGGCGCCCTTGAAAGACCGCTGGTTTACGGAGTCGACGAGAGCGATAATGTCGCCGGCTTGGATTTTGAAATAGTTTTCGCCTTGATAAGTAATGACCATTCTTAAAAACTCGGGATCGGGGTTATTTTTGGAATTGAAAACCGGTTCAATCAGGCTTTAATCCTCGGATTTTTAATCATTATACGCCGATTTTGTCCAATTTTCAATCCTTAAATCGGCTTAGATTTTGGGGAAAAACTTGATTTTCCGTTCGATAGCCCTTATGATGGGTTTTGATTTGTCTATGAATTCAGTCAAACCCCAGAACGGCAACTTGACCCAGTTTTTGAAAACTGACCAGACTTTGCTTTCTTCGGTGCGGCCCGGCGATTTGGTCAAAGGAGTGGTCTTGGAAAAAAATTCCAAACGGCTTGTCGTCGATCTGGGCCGAGCCGGCACGGGCGCCGTTTATTGGAACGAGATGCAGAATGCCCGGGAGATCGTCCGGGGCCTTAAAATCGGCGATGAGTTGAGCGCTAAGGTCATTCAAGTCGACAACGAAGAAGGAATGATCGAGCTGTCACTCTCCCAGGCCGACAAGCAGAAGGCTTGGTCCGAACTCCAGGAAATAAAAGACAAGGAAGAGGTTTTGACGGTTAAGGCTTCCAAATTCAACCGAGGCGGCCTGATTGCCGAAATGCACGGTCTGCCGGCGTTTTTGCCGGTTTCCCAGCTGGCCCAGGAGCATTATCCCAAGGCCGCGCCCGAGGACAAGGCGAAAATCGCGGCTGCTTTGGAGGCGCTTGTGGGGCAGGAACTTAAGGTGAAAATAATCGATCTTAATTCTCGGACCAACAAGCTCATTGTTTCCGAACGGGCGGCGAACGAAATCTCGATAAAAGAACTGGCTAAAAATTATGAAGTCGGCCAGGTGGTGGAGGGAATCGTTTCGGGGGTAGCCGATTTCGGCGCCTTTCTGAAATTCACGGATAACCCGGTGGTGGAGGGTCTGATCCACGTTTCCGAACTCGATTGGCGGGAGGTCGTAAATCCCAAAGAAGTCTTGAATGTCGATGACGTGGTTAAGGCGAAGATCATTGACATCAAAGATGGCAGAATTTCTTTGTCGCTCAAGGCCCTGAAGACCGATCCGTGGCTTACAGCCAGCGAGAAATTCAAGGAGGGCGAAGTTGTTAAGGGTTTGGTCTATAATTTCAATCCTTTCGGCGCCGTCATTAATTTGGACAAGGAAATTCAAGGTCAGATTCACGTCACCGAATTCGGCGGCGTCCTGGAAATGAAAAAAGTCCTCACGGCCGGCGAAACCTACCAATTCATCGTTCAGGAAGTGAAACCCACCGAACGCCGGATAGTTTTGAAACTCAAGCCGTAGCCCTTTGAAGCTAAGCCGCTTCTTTGATTTCTTTCAAACCCCGAAGTTCTTCAAAGGAGATTTTTTTCTCGCCTGACATTTTTTTGGTGGTCGGGTCTATCTTATAAGCTTTCACGCCTTCGCCGCCTTCATCCGTATAAGTGTCCCATAATTGCCATTCTTCGCCGTCGATTTGAACGGCATCACCCCTCCTAAAGCCAGCCGCCATCATTTTTTTCACCCTTTCTTCCTCTTTGCGCCGGGCGGCCAGTTTTTCGGCAAACTGGTTTTGGATCGGTCCGGTTTCGCTCGTCGGTCCTTGTTCGATGTTCATGCTTTATTTCTACGTCTTTTAGAAAACGTTTGCAATTCCGTTTATTTGACGCTTGAGGAGATTTTTGGATAATGATGATACCCCCAATAAAGTGAAAACCTTAAGCAGAAATATTCTTTGGGCGATTTTAAGCTTGGTTCTCGTAACCGTCTTTTTTTCGGCGTTTCTTGACGCGGGCAGCCAAAACGTTCAGAGCCTGACCATTTCCGAGTTGGTGCAGAAGATCAACGCCGGCGAGGTGAAAAGCATTGCCGTAAACGGCAACGATTTGAAGATCGTTCTCGCCGACGGCGCCAAGGCCGCTTCCAAAAAAGAAGTCGAGTCGGGGCTAGTCGAAACTCTGAAGAATTACGGCGTCGAGGCAGCCGCTCTCCAAAAAGCGGATCTGACGGTTCAGGACCAGAGCGGTCTTAAATACTGGCTCGGCATTTTGATTCCCACGGTTTTGCCGGTCCTGGTGATGATTTTGATCTTCTGGTGGATTTTCCGGCAGGCCAAGACCGGCGTGAACCAAGCCTTTTCGTTCGGCAAGATCAATTTGAAGCTGTTTGCGCCGTCCAAGGATAAGGTGACTTTCAAGGACGTGGCCGGCCTCAAGGAATCCAAAGAAGAACTGGAAGAAGTGGTGGATTTTTTGAAAAATCCCAAAAAGTTTTTGGAAATCGGGGCGCGCATTCCCCGCGGCGTCCTTTTAATGGGTCCGCCGGGTACCGGGAAGACCTTGATGGCTCGGGCTGTGGCCGGCGAATCCAACGTTCCTTTCTTTCACATTTCGGCGTCGGAATTCGTGGAAATGTTCGTGGGTGTCGGCGCTTCCCGCGTCCGGGATTTGTTTTCGATCGCCAAGAAGGCGGCTCCCTCGATAATTTTCATCGACGAGATTGACGCCGTGGGCCGGGAGCGGGGCGCCGGTTTGGGCGGCGGCCACGACGAGCGGGAGCAAACATTAAATCAGATTTTGGTCGAGATGGACGGTTTTGAACGAGAAACGAACGTGATCGTGATGGCGGCGACGAACCGGCCGGATGTTTTAGATTCAGCCCTGCTTAGACCGGGCCGTTTCGACCGACGGGTGATTTTGGACATGCCGGATATAAAAGCTCGGGAAGAAATTCTGCAAATTCACGTTAAAGGCAAGCCCCTGAATAAGGGCGTTGATTTAAAATTAGTAGCCGTGCGAACACCAGGTTTTTCCGGGGCCGATCTGGCCAATCTTGTGAACGAGGCGGCGATCGTGGCGGCTCGGCACGGAGAGCGCATTGTTTCCCAGGACGATTTTTTGAGTTCGATTGAGAAGGTGATCTTGGGGCCGGAGCGCCGGAGCCGGGTCATCTCGAAGAACGAAAAAGAAATTACAGCTTATCACGAGGCGGGCCACGCCTTGGTTTCGGCGGCGATCAAAGACGCCGATCCGGTCCATAAAATTTCCATTATCAGCCGCGGTATGGCCGGCGGTTATACTTTGAAATTGCCGCTCGAAGAGCGCCGCCTTAAAACAAAATCTCAATTTTTGGCGGATTTGGCCGTGGCTTTTGGCGGTTACGCGGCGGAAATCCAGACTTTCAAGGATTTGACGACCGGTTCTTCGAATGATATCCGTGAGGCGACGGACTTGGCTCGTCGTCTGGTCACCCAATACGGCATGAGCGAAAAATTGGGGCCGCGCACTTTCGGCAAAACCCAGGAGATGATATTTTTGGGCCGGGAAATTTCCACGGAAAAGGATTATTCCGAAGCCGTCGGTACCGAGATCGACGCCGAAGTGAATCTCATTATTCAAAAATCTTTCAACGCCGCGAAAAAGATAATTGCCACTTACAAAACCGCTTTGGAAGCAATCGCGAAAACCCTGATGGAAAAAGAGACCTTGGAGCAGGAAGAATTTTACAATCTTATAAAAAAGTATAATCTGAAGCCAGTAATCATTAGATAGAATCTAGAAACTAGAAGCTAGAATAACGGCCCGTAGCTCAATGGCGGAGCAGGCGTCTTATACACGCAAGGTTTGTAGGTTCGAGTCCTACCGGGCCGACCAAAAGGGCGCATAGCTCAGTGGTAGAGCGTCGCATTTACACTGCGAAGGCCCAAGGTTCAAATCCTTGTGCGCCCACAATTTAATTGACATTTATTGGTGTCCTGGCCTAAGGTAAAGGAATGCCGTTTCTTTTTAACAGTTCTTTCGGCTTGAAACTCGGCGTACGCCAGGTGGTTGAGGAAATCATCCGTTTTATCGAGGCCAAGCCGAAGGATTCTTATAAAATAATCATCGGTACCGATTCCGAAGCCCTGGTTTCGAAGGATGCTGATTTCGTAACCGCGATCGTGGTTCATCGATTGGGCAACGGCGGCCGTTATTTTTGGCGCCGGATTGAACTCGGTAAATTCCACACGCTCCGCGACCGGATCATCAAAGAGGTTTTGCTTTCCTTGGACGTGGCCAAGGAAGTTCTCTTGGAGCTCAAGAAACAGGAAATTCCTTCGCATTGGGATTTTGAGATTCATGCCGACATCGGCGAAAAAGGCGAAACCAGGGTTTTGATTCAAGAGGTGGTCGGCATGATCCGGGCGAGTAATTTCGAAGTCAAAACCAAACCTGAAAGCTACGCCGCCTCAAAGGTGGCGGACCGGCACGTTTAAGGCTTGGCCTGAAAATTCGAGCTGAAGGCGAAGAATTTTCAGTTGCCAAACTTATATCCCCCACCCTTATGGCACAAATTATAGGAACATATCAAAATAAAGACGCAGTCGAATCGCTTCACTCCATCTTGTTGTGTAATCAAATTATTGCAGCAAGGGTGGGGGATGCTCATGTTTGTAGCTAAATTTATTTCGCTACGCATGAGCTTATAAATTTAGACAAACATGGCAGATAAAATCGTTTTCGATATCGAGACCAAGACGCCTTTTGCCAGTCAGGATACTATTAAGATTCTTGAAGCTTCGGTCATCGGCGTTTACTCGTATTTGGAAGACAAATATTATTGTTTTGAGGAAAAAGAATTTAATCTTTTCGGCGAGATGGCCAGGCGGGCCGGTCTCCTCGTCGGTTTTTCGAGCAAGCGCTTCGATGTGCCGGTCCTCGAAAAATATTTCAATTTCAACCTCGGCGCCATCCCCCACTACGACATTTTGGAAAGGATCGAGAATTCTTTCGGCCGCCGGGTCGGTTTGGCGGTTTTGGCCGAAGCGAATTTGCAAATCACGAAGAGCGGCAAGGGCTTGGACGCCGTTGAGTTTTGGGATCGGGGCGAGATCGAAAAATTGAAAAGTTATTGCATCCAAGACGTGAAAGTGACCAAAGAGATCTTCGATTTGATAGTAAATCAGGGTTATTTGTGGGTGCCTCAGCGGGACGTACCGCAGATGGCGAAGGTTCTCTTGGAATACAAAGAGCCGGAAGAATCGGTACAGACCTTGCTGATTTGACCCCCGCGCCAATAAAAGATTGGTATTCTCGCCGAAGACTTCGCGTTCAGCCCATCGGTGAGGGGGTTTGACCGTTTCCGAGGAGCCTTTTAAAATAAGAACAATGAGTTTTTCCAAGAATAAGAATTTTATTACCGTTGTTGTCGTGATTATGATTTTGGGCGTGGCCATGACCTACGTTCCCTTGCTTTTCACGCCGCCGACGCCAAACGCGCCCGCGAACAATCTGCCGGCATCGGACGAAACCGCAAGTTTGCCGAGCGCGATTAACGCCACCTCCACCGCTTCCACGTCGAGTGCCGCGGATGAACCAGCTGGTTTTTCCGGCTTGGACAGCGAATTGAACGACGTCAATAACCTTTTGGACAAATAAACGGAAATTCGGAATTGACTGGTTTTGTCTGGCGTGGAAAGATATCTTCATGCGTCAATACCTCGAGCTTGTCCAACACGTTTTAACGAACGGTCAAAAAAAGACCGATCCCCAAAAAGTCGGGAATTTGGCCGTTTGCGGCTATCAGCTGCGTTTTAATTTAGACGAGGGATTCCCCCTGATTACGACGCGCAGCATGAAAGGTTCTTGGAAGGCCATGGTCTATGAGCTGTTATGGTTTCTTTCCGGCAGTACCAAGGTTGAAGATTTAAACAAGAACGGCGTCCATTTATGGGATATTTGGGCCACGCCGGAAATTTGCAAATCATTGGGTTTAGAACCAGGAGATTTGGGGCCGATTTACGGGAAACAATGGCGGGCTTTTAACGCTGGCGGCGAGAAACCGGTCGATCAGATTACTAATTTAATTCACGATCTTAAGGTTAATCCGGATTCGCGACGGCTCGTCGTCACCGCTTGGAATCCGATCGATGTTGATAAGGTTTTTGTCGCGCCTTGCCACTGTTTTTTCAAATTTTTCCACGCTCAAGGAGAGTTAAGCCTACATGTTTTCCAGCGGAGCGCTGACGTACCAATCGGACTTCCTTTTGATATTGCCGAATATGCGCTTCTACTAATGATGATCGCCCAAGTGACGGACTTTAAAGCTAAGGAATTGATTTATACTCTTTCAGATACGCACATTTATTTGGATCAGATTGAGCAAATGAAAGAACTTTTAAAACGGGAACTAAAATCATTACCGCGAGTTAAGATTAACCCGAACGTGAAAGGAATTTTTGATTTTAAATTTGAGGATTTCACGCTTGAGGATTACAATTCGCATCCGCCAATGAAAATTCCGGTAGGGCTATGAAAATTTCCATAATCGTGGCTGCCGACGAAAGAAACGCGATAGGCTTTCAAGGTAAAATTCCCTGGCATTTACCGGCCGATTTGAAAAGATTCAAAGAATTGACCATGAGTCACCCCGTCATCATGGGCTGGAACACTTTTAAATCGATCGGTCGGGCCCTGCCTGGTCGGCAGAACATCGTGGTGGCCGGTGAAACGGACTGGGAAGCGCCCGGTTGTTCTATAGCTCGAGATCTCGAAGAAGCTTTTAAATTGGCTAAAGATGAGACCGAAGTTTTTGTGATCGGCGGCGGCCAGATTTATAAACAAGCCCTTCCCAAAGCGGACAGAATTTATCTGACCAGGGTTCACGGTATTTTTGAAGGCGATGTGTTTTTCCCGATGATAGACGGGAAAAATTGGCAATTGGTGAAAATTGATAAATTTAAAAAAGATAGCAATAACGCTTGTGATTACGATTTTCTGATTTATGACAAAAAGTAAAAAATTGGTCAATTCGCGTTTCGCAAAAAGCGGGCATTACCAAAGAATTATTAATGAGATTAAACAAGTTGGCGTTTGTCCATTTTGCCCAGAAACGTTCAAATGGCACACCAAGCCCATTCTTCTCCGAAGCAGGGATTGGTTGATCACGGAGAATTTCAATCCCTACAAGAATACCCGCTATCACTTCCTGATTATTAGCAGGGTTCATAAGGAGGGTTTTCATAATCTTGTTCGAAGCGATTGGTTCCAGATTTCGAAGCTTGTTCGCTGGGCTATTCGTAAATATAAGATTAGAGGAGGGGGTTTAACAATGCGTTTTGGGGACAGCGATTACACGGGAGCAACCGTCACGCATTTGCACCTGCATCTGATGGTTCCCAAACTTAAACGCGGTAAGGCTCTTACGGTGGAATTTCCTATCGGATAAATTATTTAACGCGAATCAATTTTACTCCGGCCGCCCGGAATACTCGTTCAACGTTCAGGTAGGCATTGCCGGTCTGGAAGAAGCATTTTTTGATACCCGATTGGGAAATGATCTGAGCGCAAGGGACGCAAGGAAAGACATTAACATAAATGCTCGAACCATTTAAATTCAAACCCCGTTTTGCCGCTTCCGCGATCAATAATTGTTCGACGTGAATCGAGGTTGAAAGATCGCGCTTTTTGCCAGCTTCAATAAAATCCCTGGGATTGCCTTCAATGTAAGGAGTGTGATCAGAAGGCAGGTGATGACTGGAGTCTCTAAGGATCACTTTTTTATTTTTCACGATGATCGCTCCTACCTGTCGCCACCAATCCCCGCTTCCGGTCGATTCTTTAAGAGCTAATTTCATCATTTTCCTGTCGAAAGCGGTTTTTGAAGTCTCGGCATTTTTTGGCAAGTTTCGGGAGTAGACATTCTTTTCATCCCATTTAAGAAAAATGGAATCGAAGACGATTTTATTTTTTTGCAGATATTTTTTCGCAAATCTCCGCGAAATTGGCTCATCGGCCGTTATGATTTTATAGTCTTTAAGATCGGTGATCGTATTGGGTTTTAAAACTTTTATATGTTCGAAAATACCCAGAGTTTCAACAAATTTTTTTGTTATTTCTGGATCAAGGGCTCTAATTTCCTTATGAAGCTCGGTGAATTGATCAATAATTCCCCTTCCCAAGATATAGAGTGTTTTGGCATTGCGGTGCCTTTTGAAGAATTCGAGATATCCGGCGTGGATTACCGGCGCATAGAGCACTAAGGCGTATTTCTTCATCTTTTCTCCGTTAACTTATACATCTGATCCAGCTGTTTTTTGATCGTATCCTGGATCAGTCTGGTGGTGGAGGTGTTTTCGGCTTGGCGCGGCAAAACAATCAGTTCGGAACAGTGTTTTTTTATTTCTTCAAGCTGTTCCGGCGGATAGCTGTCCTCGACTGCGACGAAGATGTCGGGTTTCAGTTTTTTTATCAGCTCGTACTGCCAGCGTCCTTTTTCGTCAAGGTCGTCGATCAGGGTAATGAAGTCAACGCAGTCCTGATAGCTCAGCATTTCACAGCGTTCGTCCTGGGGAATGACGGGTCGCAACTCGCCTTTGTAGAGTTTGATTGCGCGGTCCGTGTCCACGCCCACCACCAGCACGTCTCCCTGATTTTTTGCCTGAAGAAGGTAGCGCACGTGGCCGATATGGAGCAGGTCCCAAGAGCCGATTGTGACGATGACGCGGTAATTGACGGCTCGCAAGCCGTCAATGGCCTTGGCCAGCGTTTCGTAATCATTCACGATTTTTTGGGTCGGATGTCGCTTGTTTGAGTGGATGGGCATTTTTATGTACTATATCAATAGGTTTGATTTTTTCAAGTATAGATGCGCGATAAAACCGTAGAAAAACTGATAAAAGCCGAGGTCCGGCGGCAGAACGAGACCATTAACTTGATTGCTTCGGAAAATTACGTTTCCCGGGACGTGCTTTCGGCCCTGGGTTCGGTTTTCACCAATAAATACGCGGAAGGCTATTCTAGACACCGTTATTACGGGGGCAATAAGTTCGTGGACGAGTTGGAGGACTTGGCCAAAACCCGGGCCTTGAAACTTTTTCATTTGAGTCCGAAGCAGTGGTCGGTCAACGTTCAAGCTTATTCCGGTTCGCCGGCCAACCTCGCGGCCTATTTGGCCCTTGTGCCGCCGGGCGAAAAGATCATGGGTATGCGTTTGGACATGGGCGGTCACCTCACTCACGGCCATAGGGTCAGTTTTACGGGAAAATTGTGGCATCAGGTGCCTTACGGCGTTAACAAGAAGACCGAAAAACTTGATTACGGGGAAATTTCGGCTTTGGCCAAGAAAGAGAAGCCGTTTCTTATAGTCACCGGCTACACGGCTTATTCGCGGCGCATTGATTTCAAAAAATTCCGGGCGATCGCCGAGGCCTGCGGCGCGATCCTGATGGTGGATTTATCCCATATCGCCGGACTCGTCGCCGGCAAAGCTTATCCATCGCCTTTTCCCCACGCCGACATCGTTACCATGACCACGCATAAAACCCTACGCGGCCCGCGCTCGGCCCTGATTTTTTCCAGGAAGCAATACTCGGCGGCGATCGATAAGGCGATTTTTCCGGGTTTGCAGGGCGGGCCGCACGCCAATCAAATTGGGGCCGTTGCGGTCGCTCTTTTTGAGGCGGCTAAGCCGCAATTCCCAAAATATGCCCGGCAGATCGTGAAAAACACCAAGATTTTGGCTAGTGGCTTGCAGAAACTGGGCTGGCGGATAGTTTCCGGCGGCACCGACTCCCATTTGTTTTTGGTGGATACCTGGGGTCGCGGCATCGGCGGTAAAGAAGCCGGCGACAAACTGGAAAGCCTGGGCATCATCGTGAATAAAAACGCCATTCCTTATGACACGCGGAGTCCGGTTGATCCTTCGGGCATCCGTTTGGGCACGGCCGCTTTGACCACCCGGGGCATGAAAGAAAGAGAGATGTTGCGTATCGCCGGGTTGATTAACGCCGCCTTGCTCAAAAACGCATCGGCCGCTTTCATTCAAAAAGAAGTTGTGCGGCTTTGCCGCAAATTCCCGATCAGGGTCTAGTTTTTCTGGCTTTTATAACACTTGACAAATTATACATCATTTGCTAAAATATAATTAGCAAAAACTGGATATTCCATCCAGCTTTCCTACAACCGGAGGTTGCGAAGATGACCATATTGTGGAGACTCCTCGTGATAGGGGTGGTGGCGGTGGCTGCCACGGCGGGGTTGAAGCGCGTTTTCAATCCCGACAACAAAGACGTGAACGCCACGACCGTCAAGACCGACACGCTCTGGGCGACCACGATCGTGGAGCGGGTGCGATCCGTGGACGGCGAGTTCTATCCGAACGCGGAGCTCACCGTGAGGAGTTGGGGAATCGATGACTACTATTCGTGGAGCGGTCATTGCCCCGGCTACTTCAGGGTGTTTCTGCCCGCGAACGACCCGTTCGTCGCTTCGATCAAGGCGAACAGCGCGGTCTAGGTCGGGTTTGCGCCCGACCCCAACGTTCTGGATCACGCCGGGCCATCGTCCATGGAGCGCAACTGCGTACCCGTGGCCATCCGGCCAAGGCCGATCGCGAGTACGACGCCGGGCCTGGATTCCCTCCTCGCTCATCGCATGCCCGCCGACCGATCGAGAGCTCTCGCTCACAGTTCCCCGTGACACCTCATTCCGCCGTAACCCTCCGTCCCAGCCTCTGGGCTCCGGAGGGTGTTTTTATCTTCCGTTGTTTTTAAATTTGACAGAAGAAGAACGATGTAATAAGATAATTCTATAAGTCAATGATTTTCAAATATTTCTGCTTTAGCTTTATTTTTGGACCTCTCTCGAAGAAGGCGTTTTTGGGATAATCAGCGAACTTACCAAATCAAAAACCTCTTCTTCGGAAGAGGTTTTTGCTTCTTGCCGAATCGCACTTCTACAAAACGGGAGGGAATTATGTCTCAAGCAGGACATGAAGTTGTGGGATGGGGACCGGACGGGAAAAGCGTCCGTTGCCGTTGCGGAAGATGGCATGCCGTTGGCGACGACGGCCAGCCGGACTTCGCGTCGGTGGTTTCGGCGCCGATCGGTTACGCCAATCAATGGCCGGACAACCTCGGCTTCGAACCCTGTTTTTAGCAGAGACTAAGCGTAGCAAAGTTAAGGAGCGACGAAGTATCGCTCCTTTTCTTTTTCCAAGAAATTTCGTTAGGATGGTTCTATGGTAATAGACGGCAAAAAGATAGCGTTGGATATAATCGCCGATTTAAAAAAGCAGCCAAAACCAAAAAGATTTTTAGCTGTTTTTTTGGTCGGCAATGAAGCTTCCAGTGTGAGTTTCGTGAAGCAGAAAAGAAAGATCGCCGGAGAATTAGGCGTTGACTTCCGGCTTTACGAATTTCCCGAGAGCCTAAAACAGGACGAGCTAAGGAAAGAGGTTTTGAAGATCGCTAGCCAGAAGATCTGCGGCGGCGTGATCGTCCAATTGCCTCTGCCTGAACATATTAACAAGCATTCTATTTTAAACGTCATCCCTCGCGAAAAAGACATAGATGTTTTGGGCGAAAGGGCCCTGGGTGCTTTTTACGCCGATCGGAATCCAGTCCTGCCGCCCGCGGTCGGCGCCGTGGAGGAAATAATTAGAAATTTGAAATTAGAAATTAGAAATTCCAGTATCGCAATTGTCGGCCTCGGCCTTTTGATCGGCAAGCCCACAGCGAATTGGATCATGAGCCGAGCCAGGACGGTTTTTCTTTTGGGCCGAGACAGCGATTTGAAGATTTTAAAAGAAGCCGATGTCGTTATTTGCGGTGCTGGCCAGGCTCGATTGATCGAACCCAAAATGCTGAAGCCGATGGCCACCGTGATCGATTTCGGTTACGGAATGCTTG
This sequence comes from Candidatus Jorgensenbacteria bacterium GW2011_GWA1_48_11, assembly GCA_001003475.1. GTDB lineage: Bacteria > Patescibacteriota > Minisyncoccia > UBA6257 > GWB1-50-10 > GWA1-48-11. Next base: position 216,722 of record LCPF01000001.1, read on the forward strand.
ACGGTAAAATCTCCGGCGATTTCAATTCAGCGTCGCTCGAAACCGGGAACGCCGAATCAGGAATCTCGTACACGCCCACGCCCGGCGGCACCGGCCCGATCCTGGTAACCCAGATTTTCGTGAATTTTTACGCCCTTAATAAGGACTAGATGATCATTATATAGATACGACCCGAGAGAATTCCGGGCCGTATTTTACTTGTTTTTTTCCGCTTCTTTTATCGCTTCGAGCGTTTTCTTTTTCAAAGCTTCCAATAATTTTTTGTCTTCTTTGAGTTTTTCCCGGACATTGTCAAAGCCCGTGCCCAGTTTTTCCTCGCCGAAAGAATAGCTCGCGCCGGCCTTGGTGGCGGCGCCGTATTTGAGGGCCGCGTTCAGGACATCGCCTTCGTAGGAAATTCCTTGGCCGTACATGATGTCAAATTCGGCGATTTTGAAGGGCGGGGCGACTTTGTTCTTCACCACTTTCGCTTTGACGCGGTTGCCGACGACCTCGTCGCCTTTTTTGATTTGGGCTTCGCGCCGGATGTCGATCCGGACCGAAGCGTAGAACTTGAGGGCCAGGCCCCCGGTCGTGGTCTCGGGATTGCCCCAGACAATGCCGATTTTCTGCCGGATTTGATTGATGAAAATAATGATCGTATTCGATTTGTCGGCGATGGCCGTGAGTTTTCTCAAGGCCTGCGACATCAGCCGGGCTTGAAGGCCCATGTGGGAGGCGCCCATTTCGCCCTCGATTTCCGCCTTAGGCGTGAGGGCCGCGACCGAATCCACGACAATGATATCAATGATATTGGAACGGACCAGGCTTTCCAAAATATTCAGGGCTTCTTCGCCGTTGTCCGGTTGGGAAATGATCAGGTCTTTGATCTTCACGCCGATTTTGGCAGCATAGTCCGGATCCAGGGCGTGTTCCGCGTCGATAAAAGCCGCCCGGCCGCCGCGTTTTTGAACTTCGTAGACGGCGTGCAAGGCCAGGGTTGTCTTGCCGGAGCTTTCCGGCCCGAAAATTTCGATGACCCGGCCTTTGGGCAAGCCACCGCTCAAAGCAATGTCCAAAGAGAAAGAGCCGGAAGGAATCATTTCTACTTTGGCGTGGGTGGCATCGCCCAGGGTCATGACCGCGCCTTCGCCGAAACGCGTCTGAAGGGATTCCATCAGATCGTTCAGTTCGTTCTTTTCTCCTTTTGGGCTTTTTTCTTTTGGCGAGCTCATTTTGTTTTTTAAGGGGTGGAAGTCGCGCTTATTTGGTAGAAAATTTGTTTGGTTACGGTGTGGGGTTCGCCCAGCGGTTTCTTAATGATAAAAATAAGAGCGTTGCCTCCTGTCTCCAAGGTGATTTCTTTTTGGAAATTGCCGTCTTTATCAGGATAGACTTGTTCGTTGTTCAGGGTCAATTGGGCCTGCGGGTCCATCTTACCAGAAATTGTGAAAGACGGGATATTAACGCTTGTTGGAAGATCGGTGATCGAGAGAAACGGCTGGCTATTGAAGGAAATAATGCGGAAAGCGCCGTAAAAAACAAGGAGCAGGGCAACGAGGCCGAGCCAGAAGAATTTTTTGTTCCAGCGGGGCGGGGCAAAACGGTTGGGCGGTAAGACATCCTCCTTGCCCGAGCGGCGAATAGCCTCGTTATCTTTCAAGTATTCGGCCCAAAGCTTTTTGCCGTCTAAGCCCAGGACGTCGGCGATCTTAATCAGGTAGCCGCGGACATAAGGTGCTGGCGGCAGCTTGTCGAACTTTTCTTCGATGAGCATCAGGATCGGCCGCTCGGAGATGCCCGTGAGCTGGGCCAGTTTTTCCGGGCTCATGCCTTTGATGCGTAAAGCTTCCGCGATCAGGGAAGACAGGTTTTTCTGTTCATTCTCGTTCATATTGTTATTCCTGGTCTAAGTATACCTCTCTCGGTTTTGCGCCCTCACCGGGACCCACGACGCCGCGTTCCTCCATTATATCCAATAACCGGGCCGCCCGGGCATAGCCGACCTTGAGCCGTCGCTGAAGGAGTGAAGCCGAAGCCTTGCCGGCGATTTTAACCACTTCCACAGCTTCGCCGTAAAGCTCGTCGTCATCGTGAGAAGCCGTGTAATCGTCGATGCTGATTCGGCCGTTGCCATTGCCGTTTGTTTCGGCAAAAACCTCGACCTCGCCCTCTTCGACAGGCTCGTTATTCTTCTTAATGAAGCCAATAACTTTTTTAATTTCTTCTTCAGTGATGTAGGCGCCTTGCAGACGTTTCGGTTTCGAAAGTTCAGCGGAAACAAAAAGCAAATCGCCGGAACCCAAAAGTTTTTCCGCCCCGGCCGTATCCAAGATTGTCCGGGAATCGACTTGGCTCGCCACCTGCAAGGCGACGCGCGAAGTGATGTTGGCTTTAATGAGGCCGGTGATGACCTCGACCGACGGCCGTTGGGTCGAGACGACCAGGTGAATGCCGGTTGCTCTCGCCATCTGGGCCAAGCGAATGATCGAACCCTCTACTTCCCGGCCGAAAGAAGCCATCAGGTCGGCCAGTTCGTCGATGACGATCACGATGAAAGGCATCAGGGTTTTATTCTTGTTGTAGCTCTTGATGTCCCGGGCGCCGGCCTCCAAAAGGATTTGGTAGCGCCGTTCCATTTCCTGGATGGCCCAGCGCAGCGCGCCGATGGATTTCTTGTTGTCGGTGATGACCGGCGTGAGAAGTTGGGGGATGCCGTCGTAGATCGAAAGCTCGACGCGTTTGGGATCGATCATTATTAAGCGGAGCATTTCCGGCGAATTTCTGTATAAAAGGGAAATGAGCAAAGAGTGGATCATGATGGATTTGCCCGAACCGGTTGCGCCGGCGATTAAAAGGTGGGGCATTTTTTCGATATCCGCGAAAACCGGTTCGCCCGAAACATTGCGGCCCAAAGCGAAGGAAAGATTGCTGTTTTTGTGGAAATCGGGATATAAGAGCAGGCTGCCCAAGCGGACAACGGCGGCCATTTTGTTAGGCACCTCGATGCCGACGAGCGATTTGCCCGGGATTGGCGCTTCGATTCTGATGGGATGGGCCGCCAGAGCCAGGGACAAGTCCTGGCTTAAAGCGGTAATTCTCGACAATTTCACGCCCTCGGCCGGTTTCAAGGTGTAGCGGGTTACGGTCGGGCCAACGTTGATTTCCCCCATCTCGACGGGAATGCCGAAACTGTCCAAGGTTCTTTTGATGACGTTGGCATTGGCTCGCAGATCGCCGCTCGTCGGTTTTTCCACCGTTGAGACGAGGAGATTTAAAGGCGGCGGCACGTAATTTTTCATGGGTTGGACTTTCGGCATTTTGAAATCCTCCTCTCTCTGTTCAACAACCTTCGTTTTTTCCGGCTTGCCCTGGGATAGTTGAACAGGTTCGGCCGGCAGGCTCACCTCGATATGGTCTTCCATTTCTATTTCCCCGGTTTCACTTTCTTTTTTGGAGAATATTTTTTTGAGGCTGACCGGCCGGTTCAGAATTATAAGGAACGAAGCCGCCAAGGCCGCGAACGTTATAAGCAAGGATGCCGGCGTGCCAAAAGGCGTTTTAAGGGCGCCTACCACGTTGCCGGAGAGGCCGCCCGCTCCGGGCGAGATAATGTCGATGAAGCCCAGGCCGGCCAGAACAAAAATAACCGCGCTTAAGAGCGTGGCGCCCCAAATTTTTTTGCGCTCCGGCGCAATGAAAGAAAAAGCAATAAGAAAGGAAACGATCGGCAGAAAATAATAGCCCCAGCCGAAGAGTTTGTCGAAGACGTTGTAAAAGCCCGCGCCGAAAGGACCGGCTTCGCCCGTGCCCGCCAGAATAAAGAGAATCGCGAGCGCCAGGAAAAAGATTACCCAAACGGATTTTCTGATGTCGGGGTGAAGCTCGCTTTCTCTGGGGCGGGCTTCTTTTTCTTCTTTGGGGTTCTTTTTCTTGCGGGTCATTTTATAAAGATACCTATATTTAAGCGCAAAAAAGAGCTTATTTCAACGTCTGAATTCTTCGGTTAAGATAAGGACATGAATGAAACTATTTTTAAGGCCAATGATATACGGGGAAAATATCCGTTGGAAATTAATCAGGAGACAATTTTAAAAATAACGGTTGCTTTGAATCGTTATTTTTGCAGTCGAAAAAAACGCCGACCGAAAATAGTGGTGGCTCGCGACGGCCGCTTTGGCTCAGACGAGCTTTATAAGGCCGCCGTTAAGGGTTTGCGAGGGGCGAACGTTCTTCAAGCCAGCCTGATTACCACTCCGATGTTTTATTTTTTGGTTTCGCGTCTTAAGGCTGACGGCGGCGTTATGATTACTGCTTCCCATTCTCCCAAGGAATACAACGGTTTGAAAGTGGTTGGTAAAAACGCACGAATGATGGCCGGCCGGGAAATATTGAAAATAATGAAAAAAGAACTATGAACCGTCGTTATTTCAATTTGTACACGAATTTTCTGGAAAATCAGGCGAATCTTCGGAGATCGCTCAGGGTCGTTTTGGATTGTTCCAATGGTCCGGCCGGTCTAGTTCTTAGAAAGCTTAAAATCCCGAAGGCGAAGTTCGTTGTTCTAAATTCAAAAATTGACGATCGTTTCCCCGCTCACGGTCCGAACCCATTAGCCGCTCGCGCTACTAATCAAGCCGCCAAAGAAGTGAGGAGACGAAAAGCTGATTTGGCCGTAGTTTTTGACGCTGATGCTGACAGGGCTATTTTTGTTGATAATCGAGGCCGGCGATTACCTTCTTATGCAATAACCCTCCTTCTTTCTTTGGTTCAGAAACCGCCCTTTGTGGCTGATATCTACGTTTTCGGATCATTAAGATACAGCAATCTTTTAAGGAAAGGAGTTTATCCGTCGAAGGTCGGCACTCTGAATATCAAGAATGAAATGTATCGTCGTCAAGCTTCTTTTGGCGCCGAATACTCCGGTCATTTTTACTTCAGGGATTTCTTTTACACCGATTCCGGCATCTTGGCGACCATTAAAGTAATGAATGCTTTATCCCAACTCCCCCATTCTTTGGCTGATTTTTATGACTCCTTGCCCGAGTTTCATTCTGAGCAATTCAATGTCCGTGTGAAAAATATACGTAAATTAATGGATAAAATCGAAAAGACTTACAGGCGGCACGCTTTAAAAACCGACCATCTCGATGGTTATTCCTTTAATTTTCGGGATTTTTTAGTGATCGTAAGACTATCCAATACCGAGTCATTAATCAGGTTTTTCGTCGGCGCTAAGAGAAAATCGGTTTTTCGCAGAGAAATGAGCAATTTAAAATTAGTAATTCAGAAAATTCAAAAAAACCCGAAAAACTGGAAAAACTCGAAAAACCGGATAATGCGATGAAACCTGATATTGTGCTGTTAAACACCGATTTTGTTTAACAGCCTGATAATGCGATGGAATATAGTTATTTTAATTTGTTAAGAAAATTATGTTTCAATTAAAACACTTTGAAACAAATTCTATGACTCAAAAATCAGTTTTAGGCAAAAAAGGGGAAGACTTTGCGGCTGATTATCTTAAAAAACAATGCTATAAGATAATTGAGCGGAATTATAGAAAACCTTGGGGCGAGCTGGATATTGTAGCCGTGGCGTCGGACAAAACCCTGGTTTTCGTGGAAGTAAAAACAATGAGCAATTTTGACCCGGGCGGTTTACAGCCAGAAGATCAGATGAGCCGGGCGAAAATGGGAAAATTCAAGAAAATAGCCGAATCTTACGCTAATCATAATTCCAAATTGGTTAACAGTGAAAAGGGCTGGCGCCTGGATTTGATCGCGCTTACGAAAATAGGCAATGATTTTCTGATAAGGCATTACGAAAACGTCTGACCGCTTGACTTTTTTGTTCAATCTCTTAAAATTCCAGAGATGACCGTGATTGACCGCTCCCTGAGAGCGGTTGTTTAGTAAAATAGTCAGTATAAGATTAAAATAATGGATTTAAAATCATTGAACGCCGCCCTAAGTCAGATCGCTGCCGAAAAGGCGATCGCGCCCGAGAAAGTTTTGGCCGCGATCGAATCTTCGATTGCGGCGGCTTACAAGAAAGAATACCGGAAGAAGACAGAGCTTATTAAAGCCAAGTTTGACTTGAAGACCGGTGACCTGAAATTCTGGCAGGTGAAAATCGTGGTTGATCCGAGTGAAGTCCGGATCGTGGAAGAGCCCGTCGAAACCGAAGTTGCGGCAGGCAAGGGCAGCGGCTTACCCGCGGAAGTCCTGACAAAAGAAGAGGAGGAGCAACTTTTGCCGCGCTACAATCCCGATCGCCACATCTTTCTCGAGGAAGCGAAAAAAATAAAGAAAGAGGCGGTTGTCGGTGAGGAGTTGGAATTTCCCTTGGAAACCCACGCCGATTTCGGCCGCATCGCGGCCCAGACCGCGAAGCAGGTGATCCTGCAAAATTTGCGTGAAGCCGAAAGAGCTTCGGTCAAGGAGGAATACGCGGACAAGGAGGGTCAAATTGTTTCGGGCACGGTCCAGCGCTTCGAGCGGGGCAACGTTTACATCGATTTGGGCCGGGCCATCGGCATCCTTTTTTACAACGAAAGTATTCCCGGCGAGCATTATCGCGTCGGCCAGCGCCTGCGGTTTTACGTTTTGGCCGTGCAGGATGATCCGCGCCGGCCGGGCATCATTCTTTCCCGGTCGCATCCCAAATTCGTGGTGAAGCTTTTCGAAATGGAAGTGCCGGAAATGGCCGATGGCATCGTCGAGATAAAAGCGATTGCCCGTGAGCCGGGCAGCCGGACCAAGATCGCCGTGGCTTCGAACCAGGACGGCGTGGATCCGGTGGGGTCTGTGGTCGGCCAGCGCGGCACGCGGGTCATGGCCGTAACGAACGAGCTCGGCAACGAAAAAATCGACGTCACCGAATATTCCGACGATCCCCAGAAATTCATCGCGAGCGCCATTTCGCCGGCCAAAGCAAAGCTCGTGGAATTATCCGACCGGCGGGAAGCAAAAGTCCTGGTGGCCGAGGACCAACTATCGCTTGCAATCGGCAAAGGCGGGCAAAACGTCCGGCTGGCCGCCAAACTCACCGGTTGGAAGATCGATGTCCGTTCCCAGTCGCGGCCCGAAGAAGCGCAGGAAGGCGGCGTGGCTGAAGTGCCGGAGGTACCCCCAATAGAAGAGAAAACGGAGACTAAAGAATAATAAAATACATTATGGAACTGTTAGACGTGCTCGATCGGAATGGCATTGCGACGGGTAGAACGAAAGAGAGGGAAGAAATCCACCGAGACGGCGATTGGCACCGCGCCGTGCATGTGTGGATCGTGAACAACAAAAACGAAGTTCTTATCCAAAAGCGTTCTTCAGAAATAGACCTTTTTAAAAATTTTTGGGATATTTCGCTGGCCGGGCATGTACGAGCGGGAGAAAGGAGCGAAGACGCGGCGTGGAGAGAGCTTAACGAGGAACTCAATATCGTGGTACGGAACAGCGAATTAGAATCAATAGGAATGGTAAAGTCGTGGCTCGAAGATAAGGGAAATCACGACAATCAATTTTGCGATATTTATTTCCTCCGGAAGGACGTTGAGCTGCGCGAGATAAAGAAACAGGGGAAAGAAGTGGCCGAAACCGCGCTTATGCCGCTTCACGAATTCAAGAAACTTATATACGAAGACCCGGAACGGTTCGTGCCCCGCATGGAGGAATACGAAAAGATGTTCGATTTTCTTGCCTCGTAGCAAAAAACATCAATTTTCATGAAGCCCAATTTTAGAGGCAAAAAAGTTTTGGTGATGGGTTTGGGGCTTTTGGGCGGGGGGCTCGCGACCACGAAGTGGCTTTTGAAGCACGGCGCCAAAGTTACGGTGACCGATTTGAAATCGCGGGAAGTTTTAAAACCGACAATTAAGTCTCTGGGGCCGCTCGTAAGAAAAATAAAGTTGGTTTTGGGCAAACATCAGGAAGACAATTTCAAAATAAATGATATCGTGGTGGTAAATCCGGCCGTGCCACGGGAAAGCAAATATTTGACCATAGCCAGAAGAGCTGGAGCTCGAATAGAAAACGACGCCAGTTTATTCTTCAAATTTTGCAAAAATCCGGTCGTTGCCGTGACCGGCACGCGCGGCAAAACCACGACCGTAAACTGGATTTACCATCTTCTTAGAAAGAAATATCCGCGCACGGTTTTGGCCGGTAATTCCTCGGACGTGTCGCTTCTGCGGGCCTTGGATAGGTTGGATGGGAAAACGCCGGTTGTAGTCGAGCTTTCTTCCTGGCAATTGGAGCTTTTGCCTCAAGCCTGGAAATCACGCCCCGAAGGGGCCCCTTCGGGGCCGCATATCGCGGTCATCACGAATATTTTCCGCGATCACCTGAACCGCTACCCGTCAATGAAAAGTTATGCTTTAGCCAAGGCCAATATTTTTTTGGATCAAGCCCAAAACGACTTTGTTCTCTTGAATAAAAACAATCTCTGGACAAAATTTTTCCAGGAACTTAAACCCCGAAGCCGGATCGTTTATTTCCCCGTTCCCATCGGCCTGAATCCGGAAAAATTCAAGCGGGTTTACGGCCTTCATAATTTTTACAATTTAAACGTTGCAATAATCGTGGCGCGACATTTCGGCGTTTCCGGCCAGGAAATTAAAAAAGCTCTAAAAACTCTTCCTCAAATCAAATTTCGGCAAGAAACAATCCTTAAAAGAAAAAATTTCGAGATTATAAACGATACCACAGCGACTACTCCCGAAGCGACCATTGCCGCCCTGGAAAGATTCAGTCGTCCGCCGGCTGGCGGAGAGAAATTGATTTTAATCGCCGGCGGCACGGATAAAAAACTGGATTTTTCCGAGTGGGCGAAGATCGTAAAAAAATACGTGCGGCCCGAAAACCTTTATTTATTGAACGGCAGCGCGACCAAAAAGATGGTTCGTGTTCTGCAAAGGATCGGCTATTTTAAAAATAGTAAGCCCCAGTTATTTGAAGAATTGGCAGAAATTATAAAAAGAATAAAGAATCATGAATTAAGAATTAGGCAGCGCAACGGTCGGAAAGAAGCCGTTATTCCTAATTCGATATTCGTGATTCTCTTTAGTCCGGGTGCCGCCAGCTTCGAAAAATTCAAGAACGAATTTGACCGCGGCCGGCAATTTGCCAAAATGGCAAAGCAGTATTGGCGCTAGTTTTTGATTTGCAATTTAAACCTCCCGCTTCTATTCTTTATTCAGACCCTTTGGCGGAGGCACTCCATGCCCCAGGCGTTGATGGAGGCTTACAAAGCCATCTTCGGCCACGAGCCCGAACCGCGAAGAAAGATAGCCGATCTCGCGGCGTTGGTGAGAGCAGTGGCCGGAGGCTTTGTCGCGACCGATCACGGCCGGGATCTCGGCGAAAGATGTCTCTTCGAGGTTCAAGCCTTCGAAGACTTCCTGCCGCACGAAGTCTATTCCTACGCCTGTCGCGAGCTCAACGCTCGGCTTTCGCGGGCCGCTTGAGCCAGTTCGGGTGCGCCCAAGAGAAAACGGCCGCTCCATTCGGGGCGGCCGCTTCACGTTTTAATCGAATTTAACTTTCAATTTCTTCGCTTTTTTCCGGTCCAGCTTCGGCATTTTGATCGTGAGTATTCCGTTTTTGAGGTTGGCCGTCGATTTTTCCGGATCCACTTCCTGCGGCAGGATAATGGAGCGGGAAAATTTTCCCCAGAAACACTCCTGGTAAAAATAGTCTTTTTCTTCGATGGTTTCGGATTTTTCCCGATGGCCGCGGACGGTCACGGATTCGTTCGTGATGTTGATTTCGAGGTCGTCGGCCGAGACGCCCGCCACCGGTGATTGGACGATGACGTAATCTTTGTCTTGATAAACATCCACCGTAAGCTGGCCCTCGCCGTCATCGTCATTCGAGCTCGGCGCCGACTCGTCGGTTTCGATCTTCAAAGGGGCGGCGGCCGTGCGGGCCTTGGCCAATTCCACGAAAATGTCGTCTTTGTTTTCTGCCATGGCTTATATTATATCACAAGGCGTCTTTGACCGAACGTAGTTTTTCAAAGTCAATAAAAACGAAGAAAGCGATGAATACCAAAAAAATACTCGGAAAAATCAAGTTGAAGTCCTGGAAAAGCAGGACTACGTAATTGAAAAAAGCGTGGATGAGAGTAACGAGCAGGACCGCCGGCGTTAGGAAGCTTTTGGGCGATTTACGGAGCAGGCCCTTGGCCCAGTAATAGCCCAGGAGGCCGGAAGTTAAAGCGTGAAGCATGGTTGCGCCGACAAAACGGACAGAAAGGACGGTGAGGGCGTTTGAGGTGGCGAAAACGTTCGCGGCATCAAGGCTGTTGCCGGTGATGAAGATGTTTTCTATCGTTGCAAAGCCTAAGGCGGCCGTAATCATGTAAACCATGGCATCGATCGGTTCGTCAAAAGCCGGGTTTTTGCGAACAGCCACGTAAGCGGCCAAAAATTTGAAAATTTCCTCAAAAAGAGCGAGACCAACGATTAAAACCAGCTCGCTTAAGGGCAAGGCCACGGTCAGTTTTTGAAAAAAAATCTGGATTAGAAGAGTCGGGACGCTCGCGAGGCCGCCCAAACAAAAGACGTAGAGGATCATTTTTTTTGGTTCGGGGTGGATGTCTTCGCGGAGAAAGAATAAGAGCCAAATCAGAGCCGGGAGAAAAGCGGCCAAAAAAAACAAAAAGATAGTGAGGATTACCATTCGGTTACGATAAGAAGGTTTTTATCCGGCAGGTGACTCCAAATTTCCTCGGTTACGAAGGGCAGGAAAGGATGAAGCGTCTTGAGCGATTCACGGAGGACGAGATTAAGGATTTGTTTGGTGCTTTCCGAAGTTTTTTCGTCTTGGAGCTGGGCTTTGGATTTTTCAAGATAGGTATCGCAGAAATCATGCCAGAAGAAGTCGTAAAGTCCCCGTAAGGCCTTGCTGAATTCGAAAGTCTCGATGTATTTTTCGGTTTTTTTCTTAATTGAGGCTGCAGCCGCGATGATTTTTTTGTCCGCCGGCGTCAGATTTTTAATTTGCTTTAATCCATTAAAATCAGCATTGATCCGCGAAGGTTTGTTTTCAAGAACAAACCTTGAAGCATTCCAGATCTTATTGGCGAATTTTCGGCCGGCCGTGACCGCGGTTTCGTCCCAGCGGATGTCCTGCTGGGTGGCCTGCCAGACAACGGCAAAGCGGGTGGCGTCAGCGCCGAATTGGTTGATGTAATGCATCGGATCAATCCCCGTGCCCAGACTCTTGGACATTCTTTTGCCCTCCTTGGTCAAAATCGTGCCGTGGATGAGGACATTTTTGAAAGGCACTTCGCCCTTGAATTCCAAACCGGAGAAAATCATGCGGGCGTCCCATAAGTTAAGGATTTCGCGGGCGTTCGAAACAAGATCGCCGGGATAATATTTTTTCACGTCAGCTTCCGAAAGTCCGGCAAAAGGCCAAAGAGCCGAAGAAAACCAGGTGTCCAAGACATCGGCCGCTCTTTCCATTTTGCAGTTTTTACAAAAAGGACATTGTTTTGGTTTATTTTCCGCAACAATAAATTTATCCGCAAATTGAAAATAAATTCTCTTTTTACCATCCTCTTTAAAAGAATCATCATCTTTATAGGAGCCCACCGAGCCGCTGGTAACGACTAGGTCTTTTTTGCAAAACCAGATAGGAAGTTGGTGACCCCACCAAATCTGGCGGGAAATTGTCCAGTCGCGGATGTTTCCTAGCCAGTCAAAGTAGGACCGCTCGAAATTCTTGGGTTGGATTTTCACTTTTTTTGTTTTCACGGCCGCGAGCGCCATTTTTGCCAACTCCCCCATTTTTAAAAACCACTGGTTTGAAGGAATCGGTTCGATGGCGTTGCCCGAGCGGTAGCAGACCGCAACCCGATGCTCGTAAGGCTCCTCCCCAGCCAGGCGGCCTTCGTTTTTGAGTCGGGCCACGATTAATTGACGCGCTTCTTCGGTTTTCATCCCCTGGTATTCGCCGGCCTGGGCGCTCATCCGGCCGCGTTCATCGATTACCTGGATGGTTTCGAGTTTGTGTCTTTGGCCGATTTCGAAATCCAGGACATCATGGGCCGGCGTCACTTTGACCGCGCCCGTGCCGAAATCCATGTCGATCGCCTTGTCGGCAATAACCGGGATTTCCCGCTCCGTTATCGGCAAGGTTATTTTCCTGCCGATCCATTTTGAATATCTTTTGTCTTTTGGATTCACGGCTACGGCCGTATCGCCGAGCATTGTTTCGGGCCGGGTCGTCGCCACAATCAATCCATCGGCGTATTTAATGTGCCAAAGGAAAGTTTTTTCGTCTTTGTATTCCAGTTCCAGTTCGGAAAGGCTCGTGCCGCAGCGCGGACACCAATTCACGGTGCGGAGCCCTTGGTAGATCCAGCCTTTTTTGTAGTAATACAAAAAAGCCTTTTTAACGCCCTCGGCATAAGCCGGATCGAGCGTGAATCTCGTTCGCGACCAGTCGGCCGAAACGCCGAGTTTCTTCAACTGGTCTAGGATAATGCCGCCGTATTTTTCTTTCCATTCCCAGACCCGCTCAATGAATTTTTCCCGGCCCAGATCAAACCGGCTTTTACCTTCTTTCTTGAGTTCTTTTTCCACCACGTATTGGGTAGAAATGCCGGCGTGGTCAGTGCCGGGCAGCCAGAGGGTTCTGCGGCCGCGCATGCGGTGGTAGCGGATGAGGATGTCCGGCGCAGTATTATCCAGGGCGTGGCCCATATGCAAGGAGCCCGTGATATTGGGCAGGGGCATGTAGACGATGTAGTTTTTGGATCGCTTGCCGGGCAGGTTGTCCGGATTGAAATAGCCGGATTTCAACCACTTTTCGTAGATTTTCGGTTCAGCCAGCTTCGGGTCGTAGGGTTTATCGAACATCCAGTTAATTATAAATTCAAACTTGTTTTAGCGCTAATTTCCGGCAGGGCTTGTTAAAAGACGGCAGCGGGATAAGATTATAAAAAGGGTCGATATTTTGATAAAAATATGCCAATCGAAAAACCAACAGCAGAACAAGGGCCGCAATTAACAAAACGAGAAGTTATTGACCGATTAAATGAAAGGGAAAAAGAGCTTTTTGGTTCGGTACGGCTTGGATCAAAAACCGTTGAAGAAAAAGATGCGGAAGCGGAAATAATGGCGGAAGCGGGCGACGCAATGTATCTAGCAAATCTTTTGTCGGGAGAGGGGTTATGGGAAGGGGAACCAGCTGATCTTTTGGCGGTGCTGGAGAGGAAAGTGGCTTTGCGAGAAGAAATTAAGGCGGGCCGTAGGGAAGATAAAAGGTGGGCCAGTTCAACGCCCGTGGAAAAAGAGATAGAAGATTTGCGAAGGCAAATTGGGATTTTAAGGGAAGCCGCCGGTTTATAAGTTCAAATTCGCCTGGGCGCGGATTTGCGAGTTGTTCGACTCCATAAATAGAATCATTGATACCCCTCGCGGTATTTAGGCAGGTTAATATAATATCTGAGTGCTATGCTATAGCATAGCACCTAGATATAGAGTAAAAAGAGAATAATAAACCTCGAATTATAAATTAAGATTGGCGTTGGCTTTGATAGGTCTGTTTTTCTTCTGGAGGAATTGTATATAAGCCGCGACGGCGATCATTGTGGCGTTGTCGGTGTTGAATTTTATCGGCGGCACAAAGAAATTAACTTTTAATTTATAACTCATAACCGATAACTCTTTACGGATGGATTTATTGGCCGCCACGCCGCCGGAAAGCAGAACAGATTTAGCCCTGAATTCTTTCACGGCTCTTGCGGTTTTCGTGATTAAGACGTCAGAGGCGGCTTTTTGGAAAGAAGCGGCCACGTCGGCTTTTTTTGCTTTGGGGTTGTCGCGTAAGTAATACAAGACCGACGTTTTTAGTCCGGAAAAACTGAATTCATAGTTCTTGTCATTGAGCATCGGTCGAGGAAAAGAAATCGCTTCTGGGTCGCCGACTCGGGCCAGTTTTTCTATTTGTGGGCCGCCCGGGTAGGGCAATTCAAGCATTCGTGCGGCCTTGTCAAAAGCTTCGCCCACGGCGTCATCGCGGGTTTCGCCGAGTTTTTCCCACCGGGTCAGGGATTTCATTAGCAGTAGAATCGTGTGGCCGCCGCTTACCACAAGGCCGATGGCAGGAAACAGGTTTTTAATGCCGGTTTTTTGCTTTTTGTATTCCAGAGAGAGAAGAAAACTATAAAGATGGCCCTCTAGGTGGTTCGCGCCGATGAATTTTGCTTTCGGAAAAATATTTTTGTGCAGTTCCTTGGCGAAATTAACGCCCGTCCAAAGCGCCGGTTCCAGGCCCGGCCCGACCGTCACGGCCAGTAAATCTATTTTTGGCTTTCCAAGTTTCTTAAAAAGAATCGGCAGGTTTTTGAGATGCTCGCGTTTGGCCAGGTTCGGCACTACACCACCCCAGTGGGCGTGAATGGCGGTTTGGGAAGAAACGATATTTTTCAAAATCCGGAATTTCGGCGATTTTAAGCCGCCTTTCGCTTCGACCAGAGCCAGGGCGGTTTCATCGCAGGAAGTTTCAATGGCTAAAATTTTCATATTGTCTTATAATACTGGTAAATACTCATGATTCAACCCTTGTTGGTGTTCAGCGATTGGGGAATTTTTATCCTGCGGGTGGCTTTGGGCTTGATTTTGGTCGCGCAAGGCTGGCCGAAGATAAAAAATATCAAAAACATGTCTGGCCGGACAGGCGAGACGTTCAAGCCGGGAATCTTGGGGGCGACAGCGGCATCGCTTACGGAATTCGTGGGCGGTTTGTGTCTGATTTTCGGATTTTTAACACAAGTCGCCGCCTTTTTCGTGGCCATCGAGTTTCTGGCCATTATTTTCAAGGTCAAGAAAGAGAAATCACCGGTTGACGGTTTTGAATTAAACCTCCTGGTCTTGGCTTCGGCTTTGATTCTTTTAACTCTGGGGAGCGGCGGCGTCAGCCTCGATAATTATCTCGGCATTCTTCTTTATTGATTTCTTTTGAATCCCCCGCACAAAAAGGATAGGCAATTATTCCCGAAGTCAGGATGTTTTAATTCATCAGACGGTATGTGTTTACGAGACGAAAGATTTCAAGAACTTAATCAAGGTATTGTGTTAGCTTCGCAATCCCTTTTGTGTGGGGAATGAAGGAATATTTAACCCAAGCGATAGTTTTAAGGGTTAGCCCGCGGGGCGAATTTGACCGCTTTTTGGATCTGTACACGAAGGTTTTGGGTCGAGTCGGGGCGCGGGTCATTGGCGGCCGGCGGATTCTTTCCAAGCTTTCGCCTCATCTGCAGGATTTGACGTTGACGAACGTACGGCTCGTTAAGAAGGGCGGTTTTACGGTCACGGATGCTTTGGTGCAGGACCGGCTTTTGTTATTGAAAAAACACCCAAGTGATTTCGTCAAAGCCCAAGATTTGATTTTTCTGATCCGGGAGCTTGTACCCAAGGCGGCGCCGGACATCCGCTTGTGGCATGAAGTCGTCCGCGCTCTCCAAACTAGCCATTGGAATTTTCGGATTTTCCTGAAGCTTTTGGGTTATGATCCGGTTGGGGCGGCCTGCGAAGTTTGCGGTGCAAAAAAGGTAACCGCTTTTTATCCGAGTGATCAATCTTTTCTTTGCCTCAAATGTTCTGGGAAATTCCCGAAGAATAGGCTAGTATTAATAGGTTAAACCATGACTTTAGAGGATATTGAAAAAGAACTTTATCGTTCCGGCGATGAATTAAAGAAGCGCCGGCGAAAAAAAACAGTTGTCAAAAAAATTGAACCGCAGGAAGAGGTGGCGCGGGACTGGCCTGAAGCCGAAATAGTGGCGCCCCCGTCCGTCGAGCTGACGACCCAGTGGGCCAGGCGGATCGTGATCGGTGGCGTTATTTTCGGGGTTTTGCTCGTGGGCGGCGCTATTCTGTATATTTCCTATTCCGGGAACAGCGGTGCGAGCGACATCAATATCCAGGTTTTCTCGCCCAACCAAATCGCGAAGGGGACGCCGCTTGACGTCAGCTTTGACATTAGTAACGGCAGTCAGACGATTCTAAAAGATGCCATTTTAACTCTCAATTCCAGCAACGGTCTCGTCAATCTGAATGCGACGAACGGAGAAGGCATTTACACGGAAAATTTGGGCGATCTGGGCATCGGCAGTTTTTCCAAGAAAAATTACAAGTTTTTGGCGATTGGCGACGCCAACTCCAGCCAGAACATTACGGCGACCCTGGGCTATGTTTTAGAGAGCGGTTCCCGCTATGAATTGAAGCAAACCGCCGATATTTTGGTCAAAAATCCGGCGATTACGCTTACTCTTCAGAAGCCGGACCAGATCTTGAGCGGATCCAGTTTCCAATTCGAAGTCGATTACGAGAACAACTCCAATTTCGATTATCCGGACGTGATTTTGGATTTGACCTATCCCGACGCTTTCAAATTTTCTTCGGCCAGCCTTACGCCAACCTCTTTGAACAATCAATGGAATCTGGGCGAGCTGGCTGCCGGCTCCAAGGGGAGTTTGAAGATCACGGGCGTCCTGAACGGCGCAAGCGGGCAGAGCTTCGGCATCGGCGCTTCGGTCTCCGCCCGGTTCAACAACCGGAATTACGAATTGGCGACCGCGCCATTGAATTTGACGATCGCCGCCTCGCCGATCAGCCTGCAGATCGCGGTGAACGGTCGCACCGACTACACGGCCCGTTTGGGCGACAAGTTGACTTATACGATCCAATATCAGAATTTGAGCGGTATCGCTCTGGCTAACGTCACCGTGACGGCCGATCTTTTGGGCGAGATGCTCGATTACTCGACGCTCTCGACGAACGCGAGCGTCAATCCCGCGACCAATCGTTTGACCTGGAACGCTTCGAACGTGTCCGGCCTGCGTCTGGTCGATCCCGGAAGTTCCGGTAGCGTAAGTTTCAATATCAATTTGAAAAGCCAATTCCCGATAGCCCGTTTGGGCGACAAAAATTTTCTCCTTCGCGTGAACGCGACGGTCAATTCGCCTTCCGTCCCCTATTATTTGTCGGCTTCGAAAACCGAAGCGACCTTAAATCTGGATACAAAATTGGCGGGATTGACCTCGATTACGAGCCAGGTTCTTTATCGTGACGCCGATTCCGGCATTTTGAACAGCGGTAATTTGCCGCCCCAAGTCGGGAAAGCGACGCAATATACGGTTCATTGGATTATTACCAATTATTCGACCGATATCAGCGACGTGGTCGTGGCCGCGCCTTTGGCTTCGGGCGTTTCGTGGACCGGCCAGATCAAAAGCAATATAGATTCGGTGCCGCTTTACGACAGTCAGACCAACATCGTCACCTGGACCATTCCGAGGATCGTTGCGACCAAAGGCGTGATCGGCGATCCAATCGAGGCGATTTTTCAGATTTCGGCGACGCCCAACGCCGCTCAATTGAATCAGTTTGAACCGCTTTTGGGCGAAACCAATTTGAGCGCGACCGACGACTTCACCGACCTCGCGATCACGAGTGTGGCCCCGGCCCTTTCCACGAATTTGATTTATGATCCGACCGTGGGTCAGAACGGCGGCCGCGTCACCCAATAATCCCTCACCCTTCAGAGATGGGAAGCTTTATTCAAATTAAAAACAATGAATTTCCAACAAAACATCAATTCTAATAAAAGGCCGTTAATTTTCAAGGACTGCTTCAAAAGAAGCGTAATCTTTGAAGGGTGAGGGATGAAAGAAAATTTTGAAAAAATCGTGAGTTTGGCCAAGCGGCGGGGATTCATCTATCCAGGTTCGGAGATTTACGGCGGCCTCGGCGGCTTTTACGATTGGGGTCACCTGGGCGTGAAATTGAAATGGAATATCGAATGGGCATGGTGGCGCGAAATGGTCCAGCTTCGGGACGACGTTGTGGGAATTGATGCCGCTCTCATTATGAACCCGAAAGTTTGGGAGGCTTCGGGTCATGTTTCCGGTTTTGCTGATGCTTTGGTTGAGTGCAAAAAATGCCATCACCGCTTTAAAGCCGACGAAACGAAAGGAGACGAATGTCCTGATTGCGGCGGCAAACTTACCGGAGCCAAACAATTCAATTTGATGTTCAAAACCTTTGTTGGGGCGAGTGAAGACAGTTCATCAGTTGCTTACTTGCGGCCCGAAACCGCCGGCGGCATTTTCGTGAATTTCAAGAACACGCTTTCTACAAACCGGCTCAAAATTCCTTTTGGCATTGCCCAGATCGGTAAGGCTTTCCGGAACGAGATTAATCCCAAGGATTTTGTTTTTCGTACGCGGGAGTTCAAGCAAATGGAGCTGGAATATTTCGTGAAGCCGGGCGAAGACGAAAAAATTTTTAACGAGTGGGTGGAAAGACGTTTTGCGTGGTATAAGACCATCGGCCTTGGGGACGTGCGAAAGCGCGAGCAAACAAAAGAGGAGCGGGCGCATTATTCCAAAGCGACGACCGACATCGAGTACGAATTTCCTTTCGGCTGGCAGGAAATCGAGGGTATTGCGAACCGCGGCAATTTCGACCTTAGTGCTCACGCCAAGGCTTCCGGTCAGGACTTTTCGTATCTCGACGAAGAAACAAAAGAACGCTTCATTCCTTACGTGATAGAGCCCTCGGCCGGAGAAGAACGCATTGCGCTTGCGCTTCTCTGCGACGCTTATACGGAGGAAAAAGAGCGGGTGGTTTTGAAATTCCATCCCAAAATAGCACCCGTTAAGGTGGCAATTTTTCCGCTTCTGGCAAATAAGCCCGAGCTCGTGAAACTTGCCCGTAAAATTTACGAAGAATTAAGGCTGGAATATACGGCGGTTTGGGACGATAGGGGAAATATCGGCAAACGCTATTATGCTCAGGACGAGATCGGCACGCCCTACTGTATTACGGTTGATTTCGACAGTTTGGAAAAAAGCGATGTTACGGTGCGCGATCGGGATTCGATGAAACAGGAAAGGATAAAGATGAAAGACTTGAAAGAGTATTTGAATGGAAAAATCGTTTGAAAAGAAAGTGCTGGCGAACGGCCTGCGGGTGATCTTGGTGCCGGAATCGCAGAGTTTGGCGACGACCGCCCTGGTTTTGGTCGAGGCCGGCTCCAAATACGAAACTAAGGACATCAACGGCCTCTCCCATTTCTTGGAGCACATATGTTTTAAAGGAACGAAAGCCCGGCCGCGGGCGATCGACATCGCGAGCGAACTCGACGGTTTGGGCGCGCAATACAACGCTTTCACTTCACAGGAATACACCGGTTATTACACCAAGGTTCGGAACGAAAAGATAGATAAGGCATTGGAGATAATCACCGATCTCTACATCGATCCGGTCTTCGACGAAAAAGAGATCGAAAAAGAAAAAGGCGTGATCATCGAAGAAATGAATTTGTACGAGGATACGCCCTACCGCAAGATCCAGGACCTGTTTTTGGGTCTGGTTTACGGCGATCAGCCGGCTGGCTGGGCCGTGTTGGGCCGGAAAGAAGTGATTTTAAAATTGAAGCGCAGCGATTTTCTGGCTTACCGGCGCCGGCATTATTTGCCGCAGTCGACGGTCGTTATCGTGGCCGGCGGTTTTCAAAAAGAAAAAATGCTGGAACAAATCGAAGCGCATTTTTCAAAATTACCGGGCGGCGGAAAAGAAAAAAAGATCCCAGTCGCGGAATCCCAGTCGAAACCTGAAGAAATCATCAGGTTTAAAGAATCCGATCAAACGCATTTGGTTTTGGGCTTTCGGGCTTTCAGCGCTTTCGACGAGAGGAAGTACGCGCTTGAAGTCCTGGCCGACATTTTGGGCGGCGGCATGGGCTCGCGGCTTTTCCAGAAGATTCGGGAAGAAATGGGGGCGGCTTATTATGTCCGGGCTTCGACTGATCTTTCTACTGATCACGGCTTGATGACGGTTTCGGCCGGGGTCCAGCATCAGAAAGTGGAAGCCGTAATCCAGGTTATTTTGGAGGAGTTTAATCGTCTGGCCAAAGAGAGGGTTTTGCCCGCCGATCTTCAGAGGGCCAAGGAGCATTTGGTGGGCAACCTGTTCTTGTCTTTGGAAACGTCAGACGAAACCAGCTCCTTTTACGGCGTTCAGGAAATAATGGGTTTGGAACCGATCTCGCCCCAAGCCGTAGCCCGGAAGATTCAGGCGGTGACGAGCGAGGAAATCCAGGCAGCGGCCAAATCCCTTTTTAATAACGAGAGCCTGAACTTGGCCTTGATCGGGCCCTTTAAAGAGAAAACCTTTATTGATATATTAAAGGTATGAGCGAAAAATTCGAGATCGGCTGGCGGACCATTTTTCGGGTCATCTTTTTTCTGCTCCTTATTTATTTCATTTACGTGGCGCGGGAAGCCCTCGGCGTGCTTTTAACCGCAATGGTGATTGCTATGGGCATTGATCCGATAGTCAGTTTCTTGGAAACGAAAAGACTCAATCGTTTATTGGGAACAATCATCGTTTTTTTGACCGGTATTTTCCTTTTAAGCACGGCGGTTTATTTCGTGTTGCCCGTCCTTCTCTATGAGGCTGCGGGTTTCTTGGAGCACGTAAATCGGGCCGTCGCCAGCATAATCGGTTTGGGCTTGCCGCCGGTTTTGATCCAAAGCTTGAGTTCCAGTCTTGACAAGGTGCTTGGCTTTTTCACGGGCGCCAATTTTTCTTTGACGGGCGCCATTTCGACGGTGGTGACCCGGGTAGTGCTCGTAATTTCCACCATTCTCGTTTCTTTTTATTTGTCCGTCGAGCAGAACGGCGTCGAGCGTTTACTCCGGGTGATTTTGCCGGATTTCTACGAAAAATCGGTTTTGTCGATTTTCGTCCGTTTCAAGGTTAGGATTCGGCGCTGGTTCGTGACGCAATTGGGTTTGAGTTTGCTGATCGGCGTGATTTACGGATTGGGCATGTGGCTTTTGGGCGTGGATTACGCCCTGGTCTTGGGCATTATGGGCGCCATCTTCGAACTCGTGCCGGTTATCGGCCCGGTGCTTTCGGGGGCGGTTATGGTTTTGGTTGCGGTCTCCCAGTCTTTCTCCTTGGGTCTTTACGCCCTGCTTTTCGCTTTTATCGTCCAGCAGCTCGAGGGTCATATCCTGATCCCGATCATCATGGGTCGGGCCATGAAAGTTCATCCGGTTGTGGTCATTATTGCTCTTTTGGCGGGCGCCGAGATCGCCGGTTTCGTGGGCATCGTCCTTTCGGTGCCGATTGCGGTGATGGCTCAAGAAACCTTCAATTATTTTTCCGAGAAAAAGAGCAGCCGGACCAGTTTGGATATTTAGGAAATGTCGAAGTTTTTTGACGCGCATACGCATGCTCAGTTCGCGGCCTATGACGAAGACCGCGATTTTGTTATTAAGCGGGCTTTAGCCGCGGGTGTCGGCATGGTGAACGTGGGTACGACCCGGATGACATCCGAGGCCGCGGTTGGGCTGGCGCATCGATATTCCGGAATTTGTTTTGCGACTATCGGCGTCCATCCGAGTCACGCTTCGGTCTCGGAATACGTGGACCCGGATGAAATGGCCTCTGGCGGCGAAGAAAGATTGGAAATCGAATTGTACAAGAAACTGGCCGCGGACCCGGCCGTGGTCGCGATCGGAGAATGCGGTTTGGATTTTTTCCGCGTGACCGGCGAGGCGGTCCGGGAAAAGCAGAAAGCTCTTTTTGGCGAACACGTTGCTTTCGCGCACGACGTTAAAAAACCGCTGATGATCCATTGCCGGCAGGCGTTTCCGGAGCTTACCGCTATCCTGCAATCGCGCCGCTCCGAGCTTTTGAATCCGGCTGGCATTGTTCATTTTTTCACGGGCACGGAGGCGGAAGCGGAGGAACTTTTGAATCTGGGATTTTATTTTACCTTCGGTGGCGTTATCACTTTCGTCCGTGATTACGACCGGGTTATTAAAACGATCCCAATGGAGAGAATTTTATCCGAAACCGATGCGCCCTACGTAACGCCAGTGCCCCATCGCGGTCGGCGCAACGAACCGGCTTATGTCACGGAAGTCGTGAAAAAGCTGGCCGAATTAAAAAACGTTTCGATCGAGGAGATGGCGGCGCAAATTTTGAAAAATGCGGAGCGAGTATTTGGTATTAACTTTTCCAGTCTTTGATTACGATTTCTTTGCCGCGCTTTTCCACAACGACTTTCTGTGTTTCCTTCCAGCCGAATTCGCGGACAAGCTGAATCGGCAGGGTAATATAGTAACTCCTCTTTGATTTCTGGATATTTCTAATATTCTCATTAGCCAATTCTCTCCTTGTCATAAAGATTATTATATCACAGTTGCCCTAGGTTATAACCTAGGGCAACTGATATTGACATTGGGGAGTGGGAAGGTGGATTATTTAGGTACTTAGCCTCAATTCCGGGGCAGGGTCGGGATGGATAATCCCGGGCACCTTTACAACAAGGAGCAAGCCATGAGTAGTCGTCGTCGTGGCCGGATAAGCCCCAAGCGTGCCCGAGAGATCATGGGTCAGAACTTCTTCGGCATCGAGGAAGCGATTTGGCATTTCGGGGTGAAGCCCACGCGCGCGGGGCTCTCGACTTTGGCCGAGACCTCATTCCGAGAAGTTATTCTTCGTGAATGCGGGAACACGCACGTTCTCGTTGCCATTCTTCCGCTCTCGATCCTCGGGATTCGGCGGAGAGTCGGACGCAAGCTCTTCCACAACCACCCGGGCGCCTGGTACGACAGCGAGTCTTTCGCGAAAGTGAAGGGCGAGGCTTGTTGGCAGCTCGTCCGGAAGACCCCGATCGACAAGAATTTCGGTTCGAAGACCAGGGATGAAGAACAGGCCCTTCTCGGCGAGGACGAAGGAGTCCCTTCGGCCCGGGTGTTGGTCTACACCACGATCGGCCACTACCTCGCGACTGGCGAGCGGCTCTTCGAACGGGCCTATGCCCGCTCGTCGGACGTGGATTCGGACGGCGACCATGTCGTCGTCGGCTTCTTCAACTCAGTTGGTCTCGACATAGACCGCTACTGGGACAGCGTCCGCGTCGACAATACCGGTCCTGCTTCCGCCTTGAAGTTGGACTGAACCTCCGTCTGCCGACAGGCGGGCCGCAGTTCTTCCGTCTGGAGCGGAATGATCACCTTGAGCCTTCGGCGTATCCGCGATTTTTGCGGATTGCGCCGGAGGCTCTGTTTTTATTGAGAAAACGAAGAAATGCCGCTAGAATATTGAATATCAATGCCAAAGTACGATTTCAGAAAGATCGAGCCAAAATGGCAAAAGAAGTGGCTTTCCGAAAGGCTTTATGAGCCGGATCTGAAATCGGCTAAAAAGCCGTTCTATAACCTGATGATGTTCCCTTATCCTTCGGCTGAGGGCCTGCACGTCGGGAACATGTACGCTTTCGTGGGTTCGGATATCTACGGCCGGATGAAACGGATGCAGGGCTACGACGTGTTTCAGCCGATCGGGCTCGACGGTTTCGGCATCCATTCGGAAAATTACGCTTTGAAGATCGGTACCCATCCAATGGATCAGTCAAAAATTTCCCAAGAGCGTTTTTACAAACAACTTGAAGAAATCGGCAATGGCTTTGCTTGGGACGAGAAACTCGAGACCTACGATCCGAAATATTACAAATGGACCCAGTGGATCTTTACGCAAATGTTCAAGAACGGTTTGGCTTATCGGAAACGTCAGGCCGTGAATTGGTGCCCGAAGGACCTCACGGTTTTGGCTGATGAGCAGGTTGTGGGTGGTAAGTGCGAGCGTTGCGGCGCCGAAGTCATAAAAAAGGATTTGGAGCAGTGGTTTTTCCGGATTACTAAATACGCGGATAAGCTCTTGGCGAATCTGGAGAAAATCGATTGGTCGGAAAGAGTGAAGATCGCTCAAAAGAACTGGATCGGAAAATCTGAAGGAGCGTTAATAAAATTCAAAATTCAGAATTCAGAATTTGAAATTGAGGTGTTTACGACCAGGCCGGACACCTTATTCGGCGCGACTTACATGGTTTTGTCACCGGAGCATGAACTTATCAAGAATCAAGAATCTAGAATTGAGAATTTAGAAGAAGTTAAAAAATACATTGTCACAGTCGGGAAAAAATCCGAAACGGAAAGAGTTGCCGAAGGCAAAGAAAAAACCGGCGTGGAACTAAAAGGCATTAAAGCCGTTAATCCGGCGAATAAGGAGGAAATTCCGATTTTCGTGGCCGATTATGTTCTTTCGTCTTACGGCACGGGCGCGATTATGGCTGTGCCGGCTCATGACGAACGGGATTTCGAGTTCGCGAAAAAATACAACTTACCGATAAAGATGGTTATCTGTCCAAATTATCCGGCGCCGGTTTGCCCCATCTTGGATGCCGCCTACGTTGATAGTGGTTATCTTGTCGGTTCCGGAGAGTTTGATGGTCTGCCGGCCGAAAAAGCCAAATGGGAAATCACGAAATTCGTTCACGGCAAAAGGAAAGTTCAGTATCGTTTGCGCGACTGGCTTGTGTCTCGCCAGCGTTACTGGGGCGTCCCAATTCCGATGATCCATTGCGAGAAATGTGATTGGCAGCCGGTGCCGGAAAAAGATTTGCCCGTGGAGTTGCCGCATATCAAAAATTTTCGGCCGAAAGGCAAAGGCGAATCACCCCTGGCGAGCGACAAATCTTTTTACGAAACGAAATGCCCAAAGTGCGGCGGCAAAGCCCGGCGGGAAACGGACGTTTCCGACACGTTTCTTGACTCTGCGTGGTATTACATCAGATATCCGTCGGTTAATGTGGAAAATTCAAGTTTGAAGATTGGAAATTCGAAATTGGAAATTCCGTGGAATTCAGAAATTACACGGCGGTGGTTGCCGGTCAGTCTTTATACCGGCGGGGCCGAGCATTCCGTGCTCCATCTTTTGTACGTCCGGTTCATGGCCATGGTTTTTCACGACTGGGGACTGCTGGATTTCGAAGAGCCTTTTCCGAAATTCCGCGCCCACGGCCTTTTGATAAAAGAAGGCGCCAAAATGTCCAAATCCAAGGGTAACATCGTTAATCCGGATTTTTACATCAAGGAATTCGGCGCCGACACATTGCGAATGTATTTGATGTTTTTGGCGCCATTCGAGCAGGGCGGCGATTTCCGCGACGCCAGCATTTTGGGCATCTCGAGATTTTTGGAGAGAGTTTGGAAATTGGGCAATTCCGAATTCAAAAAATTTTCATCGGAACAGTTGCTTCATAAGACCATTAAAAAGATCACGGAGGATATCGAAAATCTGCATTACAATACGGCCATTAGCGCTTTAATGATATTGTTGAATGCCTTTGAAAGCGATGGTGTAAGCCAAAAACAATTTGAAACTTTCTTGAAACTTTTGGCGCCTTTCGCGCCGCATGTAACCGAAGAAATGTGGCACGGCCTGGGCAACAAAACATCCGTTCATAAGGAAGGATGGCCGCAGCATGACAAAAAATTAATTCAAGATGAAACAATTTTGTTCATTGTTCAAATAAACGGCAAACATCGGGCGACGATTGGCGCGGTTGCCGGACTTCCTCAAGAAGAAGCCGAAACTTTGGTAAGGCAGGACGAAAAAGTCGGTAAATTATTGGCTAATCGGGAAATTAAGAAAATTATTTTCGTGCCCGACCGGCTCATTAATTTTGTATTAGAATGAACCCATGACCAAATTTTTCGAAGTATTGATTTTCATTATTTTAATAATCGCCGCTTTTTTGATGATTTCCCATTTTGTGACGACCGTTAAGTTCGGCCAGTATCTTTATCTGGTGAAACCGAGATTTTCCCCCTCACCCCCCCAAGTCGTTACGCCGGCGCCGGTGCTCCAGCCAAGAACTTCGTTATCGTATACGTCGCCTTCGGTGCGGCCGACCCAACCGACTCAACCGATCCAGCCGGTGCGGCCGACCGTGATGCCGCCGCCGGGCTTCACATTGGGCGATCTCTCGCCTTTTTACGGCAAGGTTAGGATAGGTTACGTCACCACTTTTTCTTATCTCGGTTCGGGCAACCGGATAAATCTGGTGAGCGATTATTCTTTGGATACGAATTTGGATATCACGGGTTGGCGGTTCAGGAACAATAAAGGGCAGGAAGTCACGATTCCCCAGGCCGTCAATCTTTTCCCGCCGCATTTGGTTTCGTCCCTCGGCGACATCATTCTGGGACGGAGCACCAATGTTTATTTTTTCAATTCTTCGAGTCACGGCCCCAGCCTCC
This sequence comes from Candidatus Jorgensenbacteria bacterium GW2011_GWA1_48_11, assembly GCA_001003475.1. Taxonomy (GTDB): domain Bacteria; phylum Patescibacteriota; class Minisyncoccia; order UBA6257; family GWB1-50-10; genus GWA1-48-11. The sequence continues at coordinate 242,837 of LCPF01000001.1, forward strand.
ATTTGAACAAATGCACCGGCTATTTGAACGGGATTTACCGTTATGATCCGGTCCTGCCAAAAAACTGTCCCTATATTGACAGGAGCAGCATTTCCCATCTTTCGGGCCAGTGCCAGAATTTCATTTTGTCCCTGGGTTCTTGTGAAACGCCGGATTTGAACAAATTTTATTCTTCGGTCCGAAGCGACGATACGGCCTGCCGTTCCTATATAGATAATTTCAGTTACCGCGGCTGTTACGCGCGTTATTCAGGCGATTCGAATTTTATTTCCAATGAGTGGCGGATTTGGCTGGACGGCCAGCTGCCGCTCGATCCCAGTCACGACCGGGTGGAACTTTTGGACAGGAATGGACTTTTGGTCAGCCTCTATTCTTACTAGATTTTTTATTTCCTTTCCGTCAGGGTTACTCCAACGTTTAATTCTTTGCCGTCGCGCAAGATCTTGAGCGCGACTTTATCGTCTGGCGCGCAATCAGAGAGGAAGTCTTGAATGCTTTTTTCGGCCGTGATTTTTTTACCGTCCCAATCGGTTATGATATCGCCTTCGCGCAGACCAGCGGCCGCAGCAGGACTGCCGGGGATGACCGCCTGATCCAGGGGGTGTTCCCTTACTACGTAGGCGCCGTAATCGCAGGCTAATTTCAATTTTTCTTGAATGTCTTTATTGAGCATCAGGTAGCGAAGGCCCAGGAGCGGTCTTTTGATTCGGCCGTATTTCTTGAGATCGGCCAAATCTCTTTCGGCGGCTTGGATGGGGATCGCGAAGTTTATGTTTTGGGCGCCGAAAACAACGGCGGCATTAATGCCGATTGCTTGGCCGAAAATATCCACCAAGGGTCCGCCGGAGTTACCGGGGTTGATGGCGGCATCCGTTTGGATGAGCCCCCGCATTTCCTGGAAAGCGCTGCCGGGTTCGGCTTGGGCGCTGATCGCCCGGGAAAGGCCGGAAATGATGCCGGCCGAAACGGTGTTTTTGAAAATACCTAGGGCATTCCCGATGGCGAGCACGTTCTGGCCGAGCTCCAAATCGCGGGAATTGCCGAGCTTAACCACGGGCAGTTTTTTGTTGGGCTTGATTTTGAGGATGGCGACGTCGTTCACCGGGTCGCGGGCCAAGACCTCGGCGTCGTAGGTTTGATTGTCGTTCGTGATCACGGTGTAGCTGGCGTTCGGTTCGGCGATGACATGCTTATTGGTCAAAATAACGCCTTCTGCGTCAACGATAAAACCGCTGCCGCCGCCGACCTGCACCTGGCCTTGGGCGTTAATTTGCTCCGGCGGAATGCTCAACTCCGGCCGGCCCAAAGGCGCGTCCTTGAAATACTCGGGCATTTCCTTGGCCAGGTCTTTGATGTTTTTGGAAATCGTGATTGAAACCACGGCCGGCATCACTTTTTTCACGGTCTCGATTGTCTGGGATTTTTCGCGTTTATCGAGGATCATTTTTGTAAAATATGAAGTTATTATAGTATAGTAAGGCCAATTCAGCCATTGATTTATGTACCCCCCGCATAATAAAGATTATGGAATTATTTTGAATTCGCCTGAAATCGGTCGGTTTGGTTTTTATTATGCGGGGGATGTACAGGTTTTTTGAAATTCTGCCCGGCGCGGCCGTCTGGCTTTCCTTGATCGTATTGGTTTTGCTTTCCTGGAAGCAGCCGTTTTTGGTTTCCATATTTTTCATCGTTTATTCTTTCTTTTGGCTGGTTCGGATTTTTTACCTCCATCTTCACCTTCGTTTCTCTTTCATGAAAATGCGGGAGTATTTGAAGATCGATTGGCTGGAAAAAGTCAAAACCTTGAGCGATCACGAAAAGAGCCAGGCCCTCGATTGGTCGGATCTCCGCCACCTGATAGTCCTCCCGATGTACCATGAGCCTTTCGAGGTGGTGAACGAAACCTTTTTGAAGATCAAGGCGGCGAATTATCCCAAGGAAAAAATGATCGTGGTTTTGAGCGTGGAAGAAAAAGGCGGAGAAGCGGCCCTGGCGGTCGCGCATCGGGCCGAAGAGCAATTCGGCGATCTGTTCTTCAAATTCTTGATTACCCGGCATCCGGCTGGTCTCGCCGGCGAGATTCCGGGGAAGGGCTCGAACGAAACCTGGGCCGTTAAAGCCGTGAAGGAGAAAATAATCGATCCTCTTGATGTCCCTTACGAAAACGTCGTTGTTTCGGTTTTTGACATCGATACCCAGCCTTTCCCGGAATATTTCGGTCGGCTCGCTTATTTGTTCCTCACCGTCCGCCGGCCCCAACGCTCCAGTTATCAGCCTATGCCGCTTTTTTTGAACAATATTTACGAGGCGCCTATTTTTTCCCGCATATCCTCCTTTTTTCCGACTTTCTGGCAGATGATGCAGCAGTCGCGGTCCGAGCAGCTCACCACTTTCACTTCGCAGGCCATGCCCTTAAAGGCCCTGATCGAGGTGGATTATTGGGATAAGGACAGGGTTTCGGAGGACGCTTTGATTTTCTGGCGCTTTTATCTTCATTACGAGGGCGACTGGCGGGCCGTGCCGATGCATTATCCTGTTTCGATGGACGCCAATGCCGCCCCGACCTTATGGCAGACTGCCAAAAATTTGTACAAACAGCAGCGGCGTTGGGCTTGGGGCGTGGAAAATCTGCCTTATATGCTAACCGGCTTTATCAAACACAAAAAAATTCCTTTCCGGGAAAAATTCTTTTGGACTCTGATTTTCGCCGAAGGCTTTTATTCTTGGGCGACGGCGCCTTTCATTCTTTTTACCATGGGCTGGCTGCCGGTTTTTTTGGGCAGCGCTGCTTTCAATACGACGCTTTTGTCCTACAATCTGCCGAAAACGATCGGTTTCTTGATGAATTTTTCCGTTTTTGGCCTGGCGGCTTCGGCGATCTTAAGCGCCATGCTTTTGCCGCCAAAGCCGGACTGGTTCAAACGGCGGCATTATCTGATTTATTTTTTGCAGTGGATTTTGACGCCGATCGTGATAATTTTCTGGAGCGGCGTGCCGGCAGTTGATGCCCAGACACGGATGATGATCGGCGGCAAATACCGGCTCGGTTTTTGGCTCACGCCCAAGAGCCGGCGCTGATTTTTGGTGTATACTGAAATAAATGTCCAGGAGGAAGACCAGCGGTTACGTTGATGTTGGCCGGAGGGAATTTTTGGCCAAGCTTGAACCGATTGTTTCGCCGCGGGAGCTCGAAACGATCGAAACCGCTTACGTGCTCGCCAAGTACGGCCACAAGGAGCAAATTCGGGAAGACGGCGAAACCCGCTATTTCGAACATCCGAAATCGGTGGCTTGGATCGCCGTCGACGAGCTGAAGGTAAATAATTGGCAGACGATCGTGATGGCCCTGCTCCACGACGTGCTCGAGGATTCGCACATCCTTTCGCCTTACCGCATCGAGCTTAATTTCGGCAAAGAAGTGGTGGTCGGCCTGAAACTTCTCACTAAAAAACCGAAAACCGGTTATCTCCGCCGGCTGAAACTTTACGGCGATACGAAGATGATAACCGTGAAGCTTTGCGACCGGCTGCATAATCTGCGGACGCTCGGCAGTTGCGCCAGGCCGAAACAGCGGCGCCAGATCAAGGAAACCAAAAAATATTATCTGCCGCTTTGCGATTTGCTAATAGAAAAACTACCGCAACGTGACCGCTGGCGGGGCGAATATCTTAAAAATCAAATCGAGAAAATCTGCGTTCGCTACGATAAGAAATTAAGTTAATTTTTAAACTGGCGGATTACATCTCGCCCTCGCTCTTATGAGCTTCGGCGACGCGGAGGCGGGGGCGAGTCCACTCTAACTAATCTTGAAAAGGTATTGAAAATCCTACTTTTTATCTTTAATTCCGGTTTGAATCCCGGACGGGTCGTAAAATTGCCGGCTACTTCTTTTCACACCACAGCAAAAACCTTTTTGTTGTGTAAGTGAGCTTTTCTCCGCGATCTAGCTTTTCCTGAAGGGATTCCAAATACTTTAAATGTGTATCTACTGAAAATCTCTCTACGGTCCAAGGAGTATTTATGAGTTGATACACCAACGCTCCAACATCAAGGAAGGTAACTTTGCCAATCCAGTCTTCAGATTGCTTTACAACAAAGCCATGTGCAACAGCTCTTTTTGATACTCCTTCAAGATTGTTCTCCGGCCACTTTGGCTTAGTGTCGAAAAATGTCTGAAGATCTTCCATGTTCCTACCGTCCACTTGCTGAGTCAGGAACTGACCGCTAGGCTTAAGTATTCTTGCAATTTCTTGAATAGTCAGTCCTCCGTGGCGATTAAGCACAAGATCAAATTCACCATCATGAAAAGGATATGAGCCGGTATCTTCAACCTCAAAAACCTGAACGCCTAACGGCTCAAGTTTTTCTTTAGCGACTTCAACATTCGGATGCCAGCCTTCGATCGCGACAGTGTGAGATGGAAAGGGGGCGAGAGCGGAGAACTTTTCTCCTCCGCCAGTAGCTATATCCAGGACCGACTTGGAGTTTTGAATCAGCCCTTTAGCTAGGGCCTGATAATCCCAAGACGGTTCCTCCCAAATAATCCTATCTTTGGTATATGAAAACTGCCAACCCTGAAAGGGTACGGCCTCATCCTTTTTCCACTGTTCATAGTGAGAGTTCATAATATTTTTTTCTTTCCACTATAGCAGATGCTCAGAGCAACGAATAATCAGCTGTGTGGTTCGCCACACAATCTCGGACGTATGATTGAATCAGATACTATTTCCTTAATAACTCAAGCAATTGCGCTACTGTTTCCTTTGGGGCATTATGAGTATTATCAATTTTGAATTCATTTTTTACTACTGGCCTTTTCATTAATGCTTGATTCCACTCTATAGCTTTTTGTATTCTTTTGTATCCGCTATCCCTTGGTTCCTCAAGTCTCCTTTTTAATTCTTCGTCCTTACTAACAAAAAGAGAAAAAATCATATAGTTCAAATCAGATAAAACATCTGGAATTTGCAGGATTCTAAAATCCTGCAAATCGTTTAGTATGACATTTTTATGGCCGTGCTTTTTGTAGTTTTTAAGAATGAAAATCAAGTTCTCAAAAGCCATCTGTTCTTCTGCCTCGCTCCAATTAGACCAATCGTTATCTAAATGAATTTGGCGCAGAACACCAAAATCAAAAACAAAGGAATTGAGCTCCCGTGCTAAGAGATTGCTAATGGTGGTTTTCCCCGTTCCCGGTGCGCCAGCGATAACAATTAAGTCTTTCATAAGATTAAGTATATATAAAAACACCTACTTTTATAGGTATATTTTTTATATCACCCTATTTATGGGAGTGTTATTCAAAAAATTTCGAATCTCATCCATCTGCTCATTTCTGCCGCCCCACAGGCTTTCAAAAAGTATTGGAAAATACAGAGCGCTCGTTCGAGAGACCGAGCGCTCAACCCTGCGGAGGGTGGAGGATTCGAACCCCCGAGGGGATTTCTCCCCAACCGCATTTCGAGTGCGGCGCATTAGACCGCTCTGCCAACCCTCCTTAACGCCGTGCCCCCAGAAAGAATCGAACTCTCATCTTTCCCTTAGGACGGGACTGCTCTATCCATTGAGCTATAGGGGCGTGGTTTCACTATTTATAAACTAAGTTGCGGTTTTGGTAAAGTTTTGATATTTTAATTAAACAGCCGCGCGATTAGCTCAGTGGTAGAGCGTCACATTGACATTGTGAAGGCCGCTGGTCCGATCCCAGCATCGCGCACACAAAAATCTGACTCGGGTTTTTGTCGGCCTATATCAAAATATTATTTTGATATAGCCCCAGCGATCGGACGTAATAAAAGTAAGCTTTTATTCCGCTCCTCGCTTGGGCCTATAGTAAAATGGCATTACGCTTCCGTGGCACGGAAGAGGTCGGGGTTCGATTCCCCGTAGGTCCACCAGGTGGAAAATTTACCAAAACACATCGTTATTATTCCGGATGGCAATCGGCGTTGGGCCAGGGCTAAGGGCCTCGCGGCTTTTTTGGGTCACGAAAAAGGCGCGGAAACGACCGAAAATATAATGGAGGTCGCCCTGGAACTGAAGATTCCCTATTTCACCTTTTGGGGTTCTTCTTTGGACAATATCGAAAAGCGGCCCAAGGCCGAGGTGGAGTTTTTGTTCAAGATCTTCGAAAAGGAATTCAAGAAACTTCTTACGAGCGACAAGGTTAGTGAAAACGGCGTCCGGGTGAATGTCCTCGGCCGCTGGCAGGAATTGTTTCCGAAAAGTTTGGTTGATTTGATGAAAGAAATAATCGCGAAAACGAAAGATTACAGCAATTACCACCTGACATTTTTAATGGCCTATAGCGGCCTTGACGAGATGAAAACGGCTGTTCAGAGGATTGCCGATAATAAAATCCAAGATTCCGATTTTAAAATAGACGGCGATTCGATTAAGGCCAATCTTTGGACCCGTGATTTGCCGCCGGTGGACCTGGTCATTCGGACCGGGGGCGAACCCCATTGGTCAAACGGCTTAATGATGTGGGACGTTGCCGATGCCCAGCTTTATTTCACGGAAACCCTGTATCCGGACTTTTCGCCCGAGGAATTCAAGAAGGCGCTGATGGCTTACGGGAAAACGTCCCGCCGTTTCGGCGCCTGAACAAAACCCGATTATTTTTTTGCCTTTATCATTGGAAAATGAGTATGATGTATTGAGTTCGGGAGGGGTGCCTGAGTGGTTGAAAGGGACGGTCTTGAAAACCGTTATACTGGAAACAGTATCGTGGGTTCGAATCCCACCCCCTCCGCCAAGATGCAAGTCAAAAAATTACATCCGGCTTTTGATAGGCTGCAGAAACGATTTGGCGGTTCGTCCCTCAAGCCCGTTTACGGGGCGGGTTGCGTTAAAAATCCAAAAGCGATGCTGGTTTTCATGAACCCGACCGGCAAGAATGTTTCAGCCCATGCGGGTTGGGACGGATTGCGGGCGCCGTGGCTTGGGACAAAATCGATTTGGCCGATGTTCCATGAGTTGGGATATATTTCCGAAAAAAGCTTTGGAAAAACCCAAACCCTGAAATATAACGAGTGGTCAGCCGCGTTCGCGAAGGAGATTTACAAAGAGCTTCAAAGGAGCGGGATATACGTAACGAACTTGGCGAAATGCACCCAGGCAGATGCGCGACACTTAAAAGATTCTACTTTCAAAAATTATGTCGATCTCCTGTTTCGGGAAATTTCGCTGATTTGTCCCCAAAAAGTCATTGCTTTCGGAAACCAAGTCAGCTCGATCATTTTAAACAAGCCCGTATCGGTGAACCGTTATAAAGGAATACAAAAAGAGGTTTTGAAGATAAGGAATAAAAGTTTTAACGTATACCCGGTTTATTACCCGGTAGGACAGGGCAGGAGAAACATGCCGTTAGCCATGAGGCGGGTGCGGAAAGTGGTCAAGTGATTTGAATTCTCCGTCTTCCGGCGCTCAAGAAACCAAATCCGGCTCTATCTCGAGTTCGATGCCGAATTTAGTGCGCACCGACTTGATGATTTCTTGGGCGGTTTCGATAACCGTCTGAAAAGTAGCCGAGCCGTCGTTTACCAGAACGAGGGCGTTTCTTTTGTCTACGTGGAGGTGATCGAAATCTTTTTCTTTCAGGCCGCAGGCGTCGATGAGCCAGCCCGCGGAAACTTTTGCTTTACCGCCGCTAGCCGGGAAAATCGGCAGATTCGGGTAGTTGCGCTTCAGCTTTTCCGCTTGGGCCTGGGAAATTAACGGGTTTTCGAAAAAAGAACCGACATTGGGATATTTTCGGGGATCGGGGAGCTTTTCGGCGCGAGTCGCCAAAATAATTCTCCTTATATCTTGGAGGGAAGGTGAGCTTATTCCTTCTGAAGCGAGCTTTTCTTTTATGCCCGGATAAGCGGGTATGGCGGGCGGGAGAAGGGAGAGCCGGATCGTGACGCCGGTAATGATATAGCGGCCGCGCCCGGATTTTTTGAAAACACTTATCCGATAGCCGAATTCGCAATCTTTCGGGCGGAGAACAATAGGGGAAGACGATTCAATGTCGTAAGCACGGATTTCCACTGCGACATTCGCGAATTCCTGGCCGTAAGCGCCGATGTTCTGGATGGGCGCGGCGCCGACCGTACCGGGAATGCCCGAAAGAGTTTCGATGCCCTGATAGCCGCGTTCGACCGACCAGGCGACGGCCTTATCCCAAGAAACGCCGGCCTCGATTTCTATAACAACCTCGGTTTGGTCTTTCCGAATTTCGCGGATGGCGTCGAAGCCGAGTTTTAAGAAGAATTTGTTGATGGCCGCATCGGAGAAAATCGTATTCGAGCCCTCGCCCAAAACGTGGATGGGCAGGTTCTTTTTTTGGGCGAAAGCAACGAGTTCGGGAATGGCGGCGGGGCTTCCGGCTTCGGCAAAATAACGGGCCAAGCCGCCCAGCCGGAAGGTGGAGTGGGGAGCCAGGGGAATGTTTTCCAGGATCGGGGTCACGGCATCAGTATATCACATATGATATAATGGTAGTGTCAATAAAATGTCGGAACAAAGAAAAATCGGTTCTTTCATCAAATCTCTGCGCGAGGCGCGCGGTTTGACGCAGGAAGAATTTGCCAAAGCGCTCGGCACTTCGCAGAGCGCGGTGGCGCGGATGGAACGCGGCGGTCAGAATTTCACGACGCACGTCTTGGGAAAGATCGGCCGGACCCTGGAACATAAGATCGTCGCCTTGACGAACTCCGTTGACTTCAAGATCGAGGGCGGGCGCAAGCTGCACGGCGCGATTACGACGAATTCTTCCAAGAACGGCGCTTTGGGTTTGCTCGCCGCCTCATTGATAAACCGGGCGCCGACCACATTGCGCGGCATTCCGCGCATCGAGGAGGTGAACCGGTTCGTGGAAGTTTTGCAGAGCATCGGCGTAAAAGTGGAGTGGATAGATAAGAATAGCGTACTCGTTACGCCGCCCAAGACATTGCGATTGGGCGAAATGAACAATCTTTCGGCGGAGAAGATCCGTTCGATTCTGATGCTCATCGGCGGTCTTATCCATCGGGCCAAATTATTTTCCATTCCGCATGCGGGCGGCTGCAAGATGGGGAATCGGACGATTGCCGCCCATCGTTATGGCCTCGAGGCATTGGGAGTGAAGATCGCCACTCGCGATAAGAAATACGATATTAAGGTCGGCAAGCTGCAGCCAGCCGAAATCACGCTTTATGAAGCGAGCGATACGGCCACGGAAAATTTGCTGATTGCGGCGGCGGGCATTCCGGGCACGACCGTCATTTCTTTTGCCACCCCGAATTATCAAGTGCAGGAAGTTTGTTTTTTCTTGGAGGCATTGGGTATCCGTTTGGAGGGCATCGGTACCTCGACGCTTACGGTGCACGGCGTGGAAAAAATCGATACGCCCATAGAATACGAGAACAGCGAAGACCCGATCGAATCAATGATGTTTCTCTCGGCGGCAATCACGACCAAATCGGAATTGACCGTGAAGCGCTGCCCGATAGATTTTTTAAAGTTGGAGCTTTTAAAATTGGAGAAGATGGGATTGCGGTACAAAAAAACGCGAGAGTATCTTTCCCGGAACCGGCGGACAAAATTGGTGGACGTCACGGTCTATCCGTCACGGCTCACGGCCCTCGACGACAAAATTCATGCTCAGCCTTACCCCGGGATCAATACCGATAATTTGCCCTTTTTCGTGCCGATCGCGACGCAGGCCCTGGGTACCACCTTGATTCACGATTGGATGTGGGAGAATCGGGCAATTTATTTTACGGAACTCAATCGTTTGGGCGCGAAAGTCACCTTGGCCGATCCGCACCGCGCTTTTATCCAGGGGCCGACGCCGCTTAAGGCGACGCAAGTGGTTTGTCCGCCCGCTTTGCGGCCGGCAATGATCATTTTGATCGCGATGCTCGGCGCCAAAGGCGTTTCCATTTTGCGCAATGTTTATTCGATTAACCGGGGCTATGAGGAGATCGCCCATCGTTTGAACAGCATCGGTGCCCGCATCTCGGTTTTGAGCGGGGTGTAGCTTTTAATGAAAGCAAACACCCCGTTAACATAGCGAGGCGTCGATTTTTATTTTGTGCGGGTAGGCGGAATCGAACCGCCGTCTCATCCTTGGCAAGGACGTGTTCTGCCACTAAACCATACCCGCCTTCGCTCGCCTTGCGAGCTTCGGCGGGCAGGCCCGCCATAAAACTCGTGAAAACGAAAGCTATCTTATTTTAAATTACTGCACCGGTGGCGGACCGCTGGGACCTGTTATGTAAGGCGTACTCGTCGGTCCTTTGAAGGCCCGGTCCGGTGTCGCGGTCGGCGCCTCTGTTCTCGGCACGCCGAAAACCAGCGGCCAGACGATCGATAAAACGATTAAGGCCAGCACGATAAGAAGAATTATCAATCCGACCCTGCTCATTGAAATAATTTAAACCAAAAACGTTTTTAATTCAAATTGCGACTTCATTATTTTTTTTGTGCCCTCGAGAGGAATCGAACCTCTATTACAAGATCCGCAATCTTGCGTCCTGTCCGTTGAACGACGAGGGCAAATGAGACGATAAAATGTGCCTTTGTGTATATTATACCGCTGAATGCCGCCCTTGTTTTGCTTTTAGCAAAGCCGGGGGGGCGTTCAGAATCCCAGCCAATCCGCGAAAACGTCGATTATCGATTCCTTGTGTTCGATTGCCGGCAGTTTTTCGCCGAGGAACGTTTGGGCTTCGGCCGCGGTTTTGGCGTCAATCGGGATCTTTACGTAGGGATTGAAAGCGGACTTTTTCTTCAAGATCATTTCATCCAGTCGGCCCGGCCGGTTATTGATCGTAAAGCCTTCCAAGGCCTCGTAATTATAAAATATCTTGGGGCCGATCCCGACGCCTTCATCGGTCAGGCGGAAGTCCAATGTTTGGGATTTAGTCCGGCCGAAAGCGACAAGCACCACGAAGGCAAAAACAATGAAAATCCCAAAAAAGAAATTGCCGCTGGCGAGGGAAAAAACAACCAATAAGAAAGAGATGCCGCCCACCACGAGATACCAGATTGGCCCCCGGTCGAAACTCTCATATTCGGCGGCCCGCCAACTCAAGCCTTTTTCTGAACCCGTTTTTTTTGACATATGTTATTTTTAAAACTTGGTAGCCCCGACGGGATTCGAACCCGTGTACCAGGCTTGAAAAGCCTGTGTCCTAGGCCAGACTAGACGACAGGGCCATTACTTTAAGTGTCTTTTCATAAAAGCACGGCCTGAGCCGGACTTCAAGTATTTTTCAAACTTGAAAGCTGTATATTTATCAGCAAACACGAGATAACAATCTAATTTTACTGGTCTAATGTTTCTTGTCGCTGGGACATAACCTTTCTCATGTCTCTCAAGCCCATCTTTTAAGTCGTCAGTACAACCTGTATAAGATTTATCGTTTTTGCAATTCAGGATATAAACATACCACATAAAATTTCTTGGCGAATCCCGCCGTCGCGATCTTCTGGCGGACTGCGTCCGCCGAAGCCCGCTATGGCGGACGAAGGCGGAGGCGGAAGGATTCGAACCTTCGGTACGGTTTTACCCGTACAACGGTTTAGCAAACCGCTTCTTTAAGCCACTCAGACACGCCTCCAAAAAATCGCAAGACTGCTTGTTTTTATACCATTTATCTGCTAATTTTACAAATACCAACAAGCTTTTACTACTATGAAACGTCCTCCAATTGTGGTGGTCATGGGTCACGTTGACCACGGCAAAACCACCTTACTCGATTATATCCGCGAGACGACCGTTGCTTCGAGAGAAGCGGGCGGCATCACGCAGGCCATCGGCGCTTATGAGATCGAGCGCAACAATCGGAAGATAACTTTCATCGATACGCCCGGCCATGAAGCTTTCCACAAAATGAGGGCGCACGGCGCGCGGATTGCCGACGTTGCCATTCTCGTCGTGGCGGCCGATGAGAGCGTGAAGCCCCAGACCAAAGACGCTCTCCAGAATATTTTGGAAGCGAAAATTCCCTATCTCGTGGCGATTAACAAAATCGATAAGCCTGGAGCGAATATCGAAAAAACCAAACAGGACCTGGCTCAAAATAACGTGTTCCTCGAGGGGTTCGGCGGCAACATTTCCTGGCAGGCAATCTCAGCGAAGACCGGCGAGGGCGTGCCCGAACTTCTGGACTTGATCTTGCTTACGGCCGATATCGAAAACCTGGCTTACGACGAGAAAGCGCCAGCCTCGGGCGTCGTGATCACGAGTCATTTAGATCCTCGCCGCGGCAATATCGTCGGCCTAATTCTCGAGGACGGCGTTTTGAAAACCGGTTCCGAAATTTTCACGCCTGGAGCCAAGGGGAAGATAAAAAGCCTGGAAAATTTTAAGGGCGAAAAAGTGGAAAGCCTTGAGCCGAGCGCACCGGCTTTGATTTTGGGCTTTGAAAATATGCCGGCGGTCGGCGACCAATTCTCCACCGATCCCGCCGCCCTGGAAAAAATCGCCAAAAAATCCGTGGTGGCTGAAGCGGCAGCGGAAAACGCTCTGGCTGTAATTTTGAAAGCCAACGAGATGGGTTCGCTTTCGGCTCTGGAGCACGTTATCGGACAAATCAACAAAGAATCTCCTTTATGGATAATTGACAAGAGCGTGGGCGATGTCTATGAAAACGACATCAAGCTTGCCCAGTCTACAAAAGCTTTGATTGCCGGCTTCAAGATTAAAGTCGATCGGGCCGCCTTGAATCTCGCCAAATCCCAGAGCATCGATATCATTACTTCGCCCGTGATCTACGATCTTGAAAAGCAGCTCAAAAAATACATCGGTTTCCATGCCGTGCGTCCGAAAAGAATTTTGGAGATTTTGGCGGTTTTCGGCAAGCGCAAAAATAACAAGCAGATCGTCGGCGGCCGGGTTGTTTTGGGGCCGATTAAAAATAAGGAAAATTTCGAGATCGAGGACAACGGTCAAATTGCGGGCAAGGGAAAAATCATCAATCTTCAATCGGGCAAGCAAGACGTGCTTGAAGCGGCCGCCGAGAGCGAGGCCGGCCTGCTGGTTGAGAGCGACGCGGAAATCAAGCCAGGCGTGAAACTTCTTTTTTAAAATGCGGCCTTACCGAGATCTCAAGATCGGCAATTTAATCCAAGAAGAATTAAGCAGGCTTATTCTGAGGAATTTTGATTTCGAGAACACGCTCGTTACCGTGACCAAAGTTGAAATTACGCCGGATTTATTGCAAGCTAAGGTGAGCTTGGGCATCATTCCTTTTAACCAGGGACCAATGGTCTTCCGAGCGCTCGAGGCGCAGCGGCGGGAACTGCAGCATCGGCTTTTGAAGAAAATAAACATAAAGCCCATGCCGCATTTGAAATTTTTGATCGAGGAAGAAACGGCCACGTAGCCAAGTGGTAAGGCAGAGGTCTGCAAAACCTCTATACGGGAGTTCGATTCTCCCCGTGGCCTCCCAGATGATTTGCCCGGGTGCTGAAATTGGTATACAGGAGGGACTTAAAATCCCTTGTCCCTAAAGGACGTGTGGGTTCGACCCCCACCCCGGGCACCGAACAATATTAATCGTTGCAATAGAGGTTGCCTGGAGTTATGGAATTAAAATTATTGACATTCAATATCTGGGACGTTCCACTTCACCTTTCCCTGAATCGCCACGAGCGCGCCCATCGCATCGGCGGCTATCTCAAAAAATGGACGCCGGACATTATTTGCCTTCAAGAAGCCTTCGACGTCGAGCACCGGCGGCGGATAAGGGAGGATGTAGGTAACCACGATTACAACATTATTGAAGAGTACGACGAAACCCGTCGCACCCTTCTTTTCAAGCGTTTTGATTTGACCGGCGGCCTGGTAATTCTTTCGCGTTATCCCATTAAGGAGAGCTTGTTCACGCCCTTTAAGCGGCCGTTGCGCATGACCTTGCCCGAGCGCATCGGCCGGAAAGGATTTCTGAAAGCGCTAATCGAAACACCGGCCGGTCCGCTTTTGGTCGTGAATACTCATCTCTGCTCACCCGGCCTCTGGACGAACCATCGGATGCGGATTTTCCAAATTAAGCAGTTGCTTGAAGACCTGGGGGGATCAAACAACGTTCCAATTATCCTAGCCGGGGATTTAAACGAAGATCTTGCTTTGGGCGGGGAGGACTTTTTCCAGCTTATTAAAAACGCCGGTTTTGACGACGGCGCCGAATTTTTCGGCCAGGCGGAAAAACCGACCCGCCGCTCCGAAAACGTTTACGATGATAAATGGTACGGCAATGGCGACGGTTCGCATCGGTTGGATTACATTCTTTTGAGAAATCCGAAAAATAATTTTAAGTTCAGCGATTATCGGGTTTTGTCTCAGCCTCGGGAAATTACCCTTTCGGATCACGAGCCGGTCCTGGCGACTCTTAGGGCCTGATTTTCGGGAAGACTAGCCGACGATTTTCCAAAACCGGCGCTTGCCGATTTTGAGTACCTCCCTGCCTTTAAGGGAGATTTTTTCTTGGGCGTTTGTTTTGGTTTCCTCGTTGATTTTGACCGCTCCTTGGTCAATAAGTCGTCGGGCTTCGCTTTTACTTGGAATGCCGGCCTGGAGCAGTAGATCGATCAGGGCGATATTCTTGTTTTTTATTTTCAATTCCTCCAATTCTTCGGGCATTTCTTTCTTGGAAAATATTTTTACGAATTCTTCGCGGGCTTTTAGAGCCGTCTTTTCGCCGTGATACATCTCCACTAGCGTTTGGGCGAGGAGCATTTTCGCGGCATAAGGGCCGGTATTTTTCGGCTGGTCAACGTCGGTTAAAAGTGTGAAGTATTTTGGGATGAGATTATCGGGAATGGACATTGCCTTGCCGAACATTTCTTCGGGCTCGTCTTCCAAGCCGATATAATTGTCGTAACTTTTGGACATCTTGCGGACGCCGTCGGTGCCCTCGATCAGGGGCAGGATCATGATGTCTTGTTCCGGCAAACCAAAGTGTCTTTGAAGGCGCCGGCCCATCAGCAAATTCAGTTTTTGGTCGGTTCCGCCGAGTTCAACATCGGCCTTGATTACGACCGAATCGTATCCTTGAAGAATGGCATAGAGAGATTCAAGGACCGTGACGTCGCCGCCGGCATTCAATCTTTTTTGAAAATCTTCCCTTTTCATAACCTGGCTTATGCTGACTGCTTTTGTCATGGCAAGGAAATTTTTCAGTCCTTGTTTGTGCCACTCGCCGTTGTATCTGACCTCGGCTTTTTTGACGTTAATGACCTTGCCGGCCATTCGGATATAGTTTTTGAGATTATACTTCACCTCTTTTTCGGTAAGGGGCTGCCTTTCCGCGGATTGGCCGGAAGGGTCGCCGATCTGGGCCGTAAAATCGCCGATGATCAAAATGATTTTATGTCCGGCGTCCTGGAACTGCTTGAGTTTTCGCAAAATTACGGTGTGCCCCAGGTGAATGTCTGATTTCGTCGGGTCAATGCCGAGTTTCACCCGGAGTTTTTTGCCGGACTTCAGGGCCGCTTCCAAATGAGGGCGCGTGATTATCTCTTCCACGCCCCGATTCAAGATAATTTCATTCATATCCATTGGGTTTATTATAATTGGCAGCGAGGCGAAAATAAACAGGAAGGTTTATTTTCAACGAGCAAACCAATTAGTGAAGCGAAGCCTCACTTTAATTGGCAGCGAGGCGAAAATAAACAGGAAGGTTTATTTTCAACGAGCAAACCAATTAGTGAAGCGAAGCCTCGCTTTAATTGGCGGTGGGCAAAA
Organism: Candidatus Jorgensenbacteria bacterium GW2011_GWA1_48_11; assembly: GCA_001003475.1. GTDB lineage: Bacteria > Patescibacteriota > Minisyncoccia > UBA6257 > GWB1-50-10 > GWA1-48-11. Next base: position 258,555 of record LCPF01000001.1, read on the forward strand.
AGCAAAAACGAAGCGGTTTTATTTCGGTCGAACGAGCCAATTATATCTGGCGAAACGAAGATATAGTATGTCCAAAACATGAGGCCGTAGTCCTCGGCTTCCTGGGAAGTGAGGTAAAAATCCCGGTCCGTGTCCTTCTCTATTTTTTCGAGCTTCTGGCCGGTATGTTTGGCCAGGATGTGGTTGATCTTGTCTTTTATTTTCACGATTTGTCTCGCCGTGATTTCAATTTCAGTGGCTTGGCCTTCGGCGCCGCCCATCACTTGATGCAGGAGAATTTCGGAATTGGGCAAAGCGAACCTTTTGCCTTTCTGGCCGGCGGCGAGCAAAACCGCGCCCATTGAAGCGGCCATGCCCACGCAAATCGTCGAAACCGGCGCTTTGACGTGTTGCATCGTGTCGTAGACCGCAAGGCCGGCCGTGACCGAACCGCCGGGCGTATTCAAATAAAGCTTGATATCTTTTTTCTGGTCTTCGTGGTCGAGGAGCAAAAGTTGGGCGATGACGCTGTTCGCCACCTGGTCGTTGATCGGGCCGCCTAGAAAAATGATCCGCTCTTTTAAAAGGCGGGAGTAAATATCGTAAGCCCGCTCGCCGTAAGCCGATTTTTCGATGACTGTAGGAATTAAATTCATCCCGTTAGAAATGGAATCACCTGCGACGTTTTATTCTGGCCGCAATATTTTCGAAAAATACTCAGTTTAGTAATAGTTAGAATATTGGCGCCATTTCTAACGGGATTCATTACGGATATTTTACCAGGCTGATTTCGGTGGCGTCAAATTTTTCGGCGTCCTTGATGTTCTCGGTGCTTGTTACAGTCACGGCATCGCCGACTTTAAGGTCGGAAAGTTTGAGGCCGGCTATCCTCGGTTGGCCGGTGGCGCTCAATTTACTGTAATCAATCAGGAAGAATTTCGTGTCTTTCGTGACGAGGGCGAATCTGGTCTGGGTCGCCCGGGGCGTATTGTCGGTGTGGGGGAGATAGTCGTTGGGGTCAGGCACGAGGAGATTCACGGTGCCGCCGTAGATGCCGGTAATCTTGCCGCTTAAGCTCTTAATGACGTCGGGCGGCTTCGGAAAAGCGTAATCCAGAAGCGGCGATAGTTTTTCCGTCGTTTCTTTCGCCCCTTGGTTTTTGCCGAGGTAAACACCCAAGGCCAGGACCAGGGCCAAAACAGCCAGGCCGACGAAGATGAAGACAATAGTTCTGCTTCTGGGGGTCATAATGCTTATATATAGTATAGCATTTTCGTTTCATAATTTTTAAAGCTAGGCTTGACTTTTTTATATAATATGCTATACTTATATAATCGAAGTTCATTGACAGTCTTATACAACCCTTTGCGAGGATACGACGGTGAAGCTCAAGCGCTTGTTCCACAGCGTGTGGGCGTTGGGCTTTGTCGCGTGTAGCGATAGCCCGATTGCTCCACCGCCACCGCCCCCGCCTCCCATCCCGCCTACTCTTTCGGTCACGACCAACGAGGTCGGTCCGGAGAGTGCGTTGGTCCACGCCTCGGCAAACACAGCCGTAGCATGGCGCGTCTTCTGGGGTTCGACGCTTGCTTTCGGCGACACAACGCCGGAAACCAGTCCGTCGCCCGAGCTGAACCAAACCCTCCGGGGACTCCGAGCGCTCACCACCTATTACTATCAGGTGGAGGCGCGGCTGGATTCTCTGCGGGTGCGGCTCTCAGGCGAGTTCCGAACCCCCGACTACCCGGTTTGCGACAACCGGAACACGACTACGCCGACCGTGACAGTGACGATCACCTGGACTTCGCCGACGCCGCCGGTCATGGGAAACATTCCGGTTCTGGACAACGTCGATCTACGCGACTGCAACGGTAGGGTTCTGACCCAGAACGGTGATCAGTTTTTCAGCGGGAGTCCAGGCACGGTCCAGATGCGCGTGAACTATGGCTCCGGACCGCACTGGTTTGGAGGCATGGTTTTCACGAACGACATTTGGTTCGTGCGCTGGGTTGACGCTTCGGAATTCCGCGTGAACGGCGTTCGGCTCACCCAGCCTACGGATTCCATGCCGCCGACCTGGCCATGCCGGCCCGATGTCGGTTGCATCCCGGGGCCCCGCTGGAAGTTCTGGGTGGACAGCCTGGGCGGTGTCCATTCCTAACCCTCGCTCCAAGAGCTCTCTAGAGAGCTAATGCAATGTGGCCCTGTTGTCCCTCCCCGGGATAACAGGGCCATGCTTTTTTCCAAAATATCGGTATGTTATAATATAGATAACTTGTCCCGTTAGAAGCGGCTCTAAATAACTATCAAAAATATTAATAAAATGACTTTCCTTAATTTAAGCGGTCTGAATCAAATGCGGAGTTTTGTTCCGCTTCTAACGGGATGAAATTATTCAAAAACCCATTCTTTTATTTAAGTTTGGTTTTGGCAATTCTTTTGGGTTTTCAGGTCGGGGCGATTGTGCGTGGCGCCGACTGGGTGGGGCCCACTGATTCCAGGGGCTTTCCCTACGGCAATCCGGCAGCGCCGCTTTATCAAAGCAATGCCATTCAGCAAGACCCAACATCCGGCGCTTTGGTTGCTCCGGTTGCGGCTGGTTCAACTAATGGCGTTACCTTAGGCAACGGCTTTGTCGGTTTTAGCGCGGATACTTCGATTCAAACTACTAATAATGGTTTGGCTTTCACGCCCTTAACTAGCGGTAATCTAACTCTTTTGTATTTTGGGTCAGCGGGATTCAGGTTAAACCAAATGGGCTCTGCGTTAGGCAATGCATTGACAATTAATGTGAGCACGCCAAGCGCAAGCTTGGACACGGGTTTTAATTTGGACTTCAACGGTTCCATTAACGCGAAAAGTTTTTATGTGAACGGCGTGCCGTTTGTCACCGATGCCGGCGGCCAGTGGACAATAAACGGCAATGACATCTATTATAATCAGGGCGGCGTGGCCATCGGGGCAAATACGAATACCGCCGGTTTCAATTTTGAAGCCTACGCGCCAATGCGTCTTTATACCCCGAATGCCGACACGCATACGCGGTCAATCAATGTTTGCGCCGACAACGACATAGGGATAATTTATACCCGATCTGGTTCGCTCGGCCAAATCTGGGTGGCCGGCACTGGCAATTCTGATGCCAGAGCATCGGTTGGCAGTTTCACCGACTGGGGCGTAAACTGCGCTAACAATGCTAAAGTTCAAGGAAATAATGTTTTTGATTTTGCGACCGAAGCCTATAAAATGTATGAATTTGATTGGAATTACGTTCCCGCTGGCGCCAGCCTTACGGCGACAGCCGGCGTAGGCGGCTCGGTCAGGCACGGACTGGCCGATTCGGAGGGAAACAGTTTTGTCTATACCGAACCGTTCGCTATCCTTGACTGCTCTGCCACCTTCAAGGATTCAAATGATCAGATTATTGCGTTGACGCCCTCAATAAATCGCCCCTACAACTATAATGGCACAAGTTATCTTTTGGGTATCAGCAGAAATTGTACGGCGGCTGCCCTGGGCGGCGCCCAGATGGTGGCGGTGACTTTGAAGATAAACTGGAATGAAGCGAACGTTTTCCAGGATCCGCCGAACACTTTTTACATTCAAAACCAGCCTACTTTTTAGAAAGCTTTAAAATCAAAAAACGCCCTAAGGCGTTTTTTGATTATTTGCTATAATAAGATTAATGGAGAAAGGCATTGCTTTTCGGTTTCTGTTTTTTGGTTTGGTCGCGACCGCGCTGGCGTTTTTCGGCGTTGTCTCTTATGTCCGGGCCGTGACCGCGCCGACGGGTGTCGGCGCGACCGCTCTTTCTGCCTGCGCCGCGAAAGTTACCTGGGTTCAAAATTCGCCGCCGGCGAATCCGCGCTATGACGCAGCTAGAAACGATTCGGGCACTTCGGTCGGCATAGTCTACCAGGGCGTGATCACGAGCGTGGAGGTAGCGGATCCACTTACCCTTTCTTTTACTGATCCTAATCCGCCCAATTCTTCGCCGCAGTATTGGTCAGGGCCCTTAAATCCGGGCACAACCCACACTTATCATGTCCGGATTTTTGATCAGCAAAGCGGCGAACTTTCGGCCTGGGTTGGTCCGGCAACAGTGACGACCAATGCTTTGCCGCCGGCGCCGGGCGCGCCGTCTATTTCGGGCGTTGACACTGCTAATTTGGGAACGATCAATGTTTCGTGGAGCGCTAATACTGTTTCCAGTCTTTTCAATCAATACGGAAAGTTCGTGGTCAGAAGAGCGATCTCTGCGGACAACGGCGCAAGCTTCGGCTCTTTTTCTCAAGCCGGGCCTTTATTGCCTTCAAGCAATACTTTTTACAATGATATGGTTTTTTCGAACGATGCCGGCGGTTACCTCACTAATTCCTATAAATACGAGGTTTATGCCCGGGAAGTGGGCGGCCAAGGCTGTGATCCGCAAAATGCCCAACAGACCATTGATTCGCCCCCGTCGCTTACGGTCGTCGTGCCCGTGCGGCCAGCCGGCCTTGCTGCCGCCTTCACGCCCGAGCCCGATCGGAAAATTTCCTTGGTCTGGCAGAATAGGGCGGTCAATGCGACGCGATTGGAAATTCGAAGATCGCTCGGAACGAGTTTTAACCCCGCGACCGCTTTTGTCGTGACGAACGGCCTGCCCCCGGACGCCTCTTCTTATGACGATTCAAGCATTAATCCTGGCGTTCAGACCTATACTTATTCGATTCGCGCCTGCACGGCGACGGCTTGTTCTTTCTTTTCCGACGTGGCCTCTGTGATGACCGGCGTGGTCGTGCCCGCGAATGTGGCGGCCGGAATCATGAATATTAATTTGAATCCGGGAGCGGCCAACTACAATACGGCCGATGTTTATCTGACCTGGGAGGGCGATGTCATTTCCAAATATGTTTATACGATCCAGCGGGCCGCTGACGGCGGCGCTCCCGCTGACATTGCGTCATTGACCGAGACGCAGTTTTTCAATTTAAACCATCTTTATAAAGACAGCGTTGCCTTGAATCACGGTTATTCTTACAGGATCAAGGCCCAGGCGCCGGACGGCTTAAGCGATTATTCGAATATGGCAACAATCAGCGTGGACATCCGTTACAAGATTACAGGCGTGGCTTGGAGCGCTTCGGCGCAAGCGGTGCCGCCACAGGATACGATTTCGCCAACGGTGGCCATTACGGCGCCAGCGGACGGCGCTACGGTGAGCGGCCTGGTCCAGATTTCCGTTGATGCTTCCGATAACGTCGGCGTTACGGGCCTCCAGTTTAAAATAGGCGCTGTTAATCTTGGGTCGGCTATCGCGAATGAGCCGTATTCCGCAAATTGGGATACTAGCGGCGTTCCAAACGTCGGCCGTCGCTTCGGATGCCGCCCTAAATAGCGGCAGCGCCTCGCTTACGGTAAACGTCAATAATCCTCCGCCGCCGCAGCCGATTGCGGCACCTAATTCTCCCAGCAATCTCATCCCCGTATCAGTCAGCTCGACCCAGGCCACTATTTCTTGGAGCGATGATTCGACGGCTGAGGCACCGGCCAGGAATTTCAGTGTTTGGCGCAGGGATATTGGTCCTGCCCCCGATTCGCGTATTGCCGATCAGGCTTGGCTTGAAATCGCTCTCATAACGGCGCCAGCAACTTCTTATACCGATACGAATCTTACGCCGAATTATTTTTATGATTACAAAGTGCGGGCCTGCAACGAAGGCGGCTGCTCGGATTATTCCGATGTTCTTAGGGTGACAACTCCCCTCACGGACGGTGGCGGCGGGGGAGGCGCTTGCGTGACCGATGAGGACTGTTCTAATGACGATGTATGCTTGCCCGAGGGCTATTGCGGCCAGCCCACCGAATCCACGCAATAACATCAAACGGATTTATGAATAAAATAAAAGATTATCAAAAAGGAATTTTAACGATAGCGGCGGCGGCCCTTGCCTTGTTTGTTTTTCTCACCGCTTCTTTCGTGATTTTTTATCTTCATAACGTGGAAGCGCAGACGTTTACGCCGGCCGCCGGTCCGGGCTGGATCAGGTTCAGCTCGGATAGCTACGGCGGCGCGTCAGCCGATGCCGTGCCTTACGGCGTTTTCGTGACGAGCGATGGAACGGTGGTGGGCGAGGCTTGGTCTGACAATTACGGCTGGCTTTCTTTCAATCAGGCGGATTTAACGAATTGCCCGCTCACCCCATGCCGGGCGGTTTTCAGCGCTTCAACCGGCCAATTGAGCGGCTGGGCCAAATTCTTGGGCGCGGACAGCTGGGTCAGTTTGCGGGGGACGATTAACGTCGTTTCCCTGCCGACGCCGGTTTCAAGGACCGCTCTTTTTCTGAGAAAAACAGTGCCATTGGCGGCTTCTCTTTTTGACATATTGAATGTTCGGGCCGAGACTAATTACGGCGTGAATTTCGATCCGAGCTCGGGTAAAATCACCGGCGTTGCCTGGAGCGATAACGCGGGTTGGATAGTTTTCGGCGATCCAGCCACACCCTCGGCGGTCAGTGCTTGCGCGGACTGCCTGGTTATGGCCGAGCTTTTGAATCAGCCGCCGACAGTGGTGGCCGGAAGCGTCACGGTGGATGAGCCGCCCGATTCTTGGTGCGCCGCTTCGCCTTTTTACGAAACTTCCTGGCAATACAACGATCCGGAGCCCAACCCCACTGCTCAAGCATCGGCCAGAATAGATTTCATAAAAGTGGGCGATACGACGCCGACCCATACCGCGAACACGACCAGCAGTGATTGGAGTTACACTTTTTTTGGTCCTTTAAGTCGTCTTGCGGCCGACACCGAATATCGGGCCTGGGTGACGGTTTCGGACGGCGCCGTCGAAAGCTTGGCGCCGGCCTCCTCGTCGATATTCCGGACGCCGCAATATTATTACCCGCTGGTTGATTTCAATTGGTCGCCCAGCCCGTTCAGCGCTCCGGCCCAAGTCACTTTCAACGGTAATGCTACCGATCGTTCAGGAGGAGCCCAACCGATTTCTTGGCAATGGGAGTTCTCGAATGCCGCTCCGGCCCGGTCCAGCGTGGCGCAGCCAACGATGATTAGGATTCAGCAATTGCCCGCTTGGGCCACCTCGACAGTGATTCAGGACTCCCACCAGTGTATTCTTGGCCAATCCTTGGGTATCAGCGGTTCTATCGGGCCGGGCATTAAAAGGAGGATTTTTAAGGAGCTTTAAACTTCCCGATAAAATAGACTGTTCGATTCGTCGCCTCAATTCCTTGCATATGCAAGGAATTGAGGCTATCGATTTGCTTGGATTTCTGTTTCAAGCTTTCGTCAAGACAAAGCCGATTATTTTATGGGCGCCCGCTTCCTTCAGGAGACGGGCCGCTTCGTTCATGGTCGCGCCGGAAGTGAAAACATCGTCCACGAGAAAAACGTCTTTTCCTTTTAAAGATCCCGGATTTTTGAGGCCGAAAGAGCCGGCAATGTTTTTTGTTCTCGCTTTATAATCTTTGCAGTCGGTTTGCGAAGCCGTCGGTTTTATTTTGACAAGGCAATCGTTCCCGATTGAAAGCGGTTGCGGCCGTTCGAATTTTCCAGCCAAAATTGTGGCAATAACTTCGGCAATTAGACGACCCTGGTTAAAGCCCCTTTGTCTTTCCTTGTTTTTATAAATCGGTATGGGAACGAGGACCGTATTCTTTGGATCCATGTTGAATGTCGGCAATTTTTCCAGATATTCTTTTATCAATCCCGGCCAAGGCTTCAGGGAGGGAGTAAGACCGCCGTATTTAAGGGTTTGAATGAGTTCGCGGACGGGTTTTATTTCGTAGCTCGTGACGGCCGCCAAAATGAATTCCGCCCGGGAATGGCAGGTTTTCTCGGCTTGATAAAGGCGGCCGCCGCAGGCCGGACAGTAAAAACCGTTGTTTACCCGGATTTGGCGGCGGCACAGCCTGCAGATAAAGGTCGATTTTTCCTCGGTTGTCTCTAGGCGTTTTTTGCAGGCCAAGCATACCGGCGGAAACAAAATATTCAGAACATTTTGTCCAAACTGATCCAGCTTCATCAATTTTATTATACAGTTGCTGCTTCGGCCATCGGAAGAGGATCGGCCTTACCGTCATGTTCCGGAAATTTTATGCGCCGCCAAAGCTGTGTTAAAATTAGATGACAATCAACATCAATTCGTCAGCATCGGCACAAACCAGAATTAATGGTTTTTCTTGGAACGAATTTGTTGCGCCGATTGATGCGGATTACGGCCGATTTACGCAGATGAATAAAATATGAAATTAGGCTTTTTGGATTTTTTCGGCGATATCGCCAATTTTTTGAGAGGCGGTTCGGTCTTGGGCGTCGATATCGGCACGAGCTCCATTAAAATTGCGGAAATCTTGAAAAAAGGCGACAGCTTTCGGCTCGCCAATTACGGCATTCTGGAAACGAAAAGTTATCTGGAGCATCCGAATCAGGCTATTCAAACCAGTTCCTTGCGGATCGTTGAAAAAGATGCGGCCGAACTTTTAAAAACCATGCTTAGGGAGATTAAGCCGAAGACGCGGACCGCGATCGCCTCAATACCGGCTTTCGTTTCTTTTGTGACGCCGATCGAGATGCCCCTCATGAAGCCCGACGAGACCTCGAAGGCCGTGGCTTTCGAAGCCAGGCAGTTGATCCCGCTGCCGCCCTCCGAGGTAACCTTGGATTGGCTGAAGATCGAAGAGTTTCAGGGATCGCGCGGCCAGAGCATGCAGCGCATTCTCTTGATGGGGGTGCCGAACGAGATCGTGAGGAAATACAAAACTATTTTTAAGACCGCCGACGTGAAGATCGCGGCTTTTGAAATCGAAAGCCTGGCTTTGGTGCGCGCTCTCGCCGGCGCCGATAACGTCCTGACCCTGTCTGTTGATATCGGCGCCGAAGCGACGAACATACTGGTCAGCGAAAACGGCGTATTGAAATATAACGGCGTCACCGACTACGGCGGCATTTACATCACCCAGGCCGTTGGCCGCAGTTTGGGCGTGAGTTCGATGCGGGCCGAGGAATTGAAACGCCGGCGGGGACTGACCGGCACCGGCGGTGAAATGGAGTTATCAACATTAATCGTGCCGTTTTTAGATGTTATAATACAGGAGTGCAGACACGTGGTTGATGTTTGCGAGCGGCGCTATGGCAAGCGAGCGGAAAAATTGATTTTGACCGGCGGGGGAGCGAATCTGCTGGGCATTGAAAAGTATTTCGTAAGCCAGTTGAATTTGCCGTTAGGTCAAGCTCCGCAGTTAAGCAACCTCGTTTACGAACCGGATCTGGAGCCAGCGCGGAAGGGGTTGGATAACGCTCTTTTGGTCGCCATCGGTTTAGCGAAAAGATATTTCAAATAATAAAATAAAATGCCCGAGCCAACCACTCAAGCCAAATTGGAAGAACAGTTCACGACCGCGGCCATTCCGGTCGGTTTGCCGTGGCGGCTTTTGGTCTTCACGATCATTATTTTCGCCTTCAGCATCGTGATTTATTTCGGTCTGCGCTTCGGTTACGAGAATTATTTGACTCAGCAGGGCGACAATCTGGATAAGCAGATTGATCAGCTGACGAGCCAGGTCAATCAGACCGATCAGCAGAACTTCATTAATTTTTATTCCCAGCTTATCAATTTGAGAACGGTCCTGGGCAACCACGGTTTTTCCTCGAATGTTTTCGGTTTTCTCGAGAAAAACACGATCGGCTCCATTTATTACACCGAAGCCGATTTTTCCCGGGAAGGCAACGACTTGAATCTGGCCGGCGAAGCCGCTTCGGTTGACGCCCTGGTCCAGCAAATGAATATTTTCGACAAATCGCCGGCTTTGGCAAGCGTGAATTTGAATCAGCTCAATTTTGAATCCCGGGGTACCGTCGGCTTCAGCGTTCACTTGGTCTTTAATGAGGATTTCACGAGCAAACCGGCGCAATAACCCCTCACCTTTCAAAGATAAGAAGCTTAATCCGATCAATCTAACTATGTATAAAATGAAAACAACAAATTTTGCAAAAAAAGGGACGTTAATTTTTGAAGACCGCTTCCAAATAAGCGCAATCTTTGAAGGGTGAGGGATGAAGACTTCCACTAAAAGAATTTTGAGTATCGGCCTCGCGGGCCTGCTTTTGGTCGGCACGCTCGTGGTTTACGTAAGCTTCATTAAGCCGGAAATAGACGTTATCGCCCAGGAGCGGTCCTTGGCCGTTTCCAAGGCCAATTTGTTCAGCGATCAGAAAGCGGCCGTTCAGGGCGTCCAGAAATTGATCGCTCAATTCCAGAGCATTACGTCCATTCAGCAGGACGTTAATCTGGAAATGCCGATCGGAGCCAATACGACCCAGGCCTTAAACCAAATCCAATCCGTTACTCGTTTGAACCAGGTGAATCTCAATTCCCTTTCGATCAAAGCCGAATCTTTTTTGCCCAGCCGTCAGCCTTTGGCCAAGCGACTGGGGACGCTGACCGTGAACATGGCCGTGACCGGCGCCTATGACAATATCAAGGGATTTTTGCGGGCTTTGGAGACCAACGTCCGGGTAGCAAACACGAAAACTTTTACCATCAGTCCGGTTAGTGGCCTGAACCAGAATAATTATTCCCTGACGCTTTCGGTCGAAATTTATTACCAGGAAGGTTCATAAAATCATGGCTATTGAATTTGAAGAAGAGAAAAAACCGGTCAATTGGGTCGCGATTCTTACGGTCATCGTGATCGTGGCGGTGCTGTTTTTCGGCAGCTATTATTTGTTTTTCAAGCAGCCGCAACTCATCGAGGTGGTGGCGCCGAAGTCGCTCCAAACGATCGGCAGCCTTTCCAAGCTTTCTTTTGATCCGTCGACGGTGGTGAACGACCCGACGCGCAAACTGCTCCGTCAATACGGCACGAACGTTCAGCCGGTCACGCCCGGCCGCAGCAATCCCTTCCAGCCGTTTTAAATATTCATCCCGATCCGCCTAAGTTTTGCGAAGCAAAATTTTGGCGGGGAGGTTAAGCAGATTTAACCCCGCACCTTTATGGCAGAGACTAAAACCATGTATCAAAGTAGAGCCGCAGGCGAACCGCTTCGCTCTTATTTTAATTTGCAATTCAAATCTTTGCAGCAAAGGTGCGGGGTGCTTAATGTTGTAGCTAAATTTACTACGCATTGAGCTTGTAAATTTAGACAACATTGGCATGACCGACCAAGAATTATTCAAGGAATTAACCAAACGGCAAATTTTAACGGCCGCTACCGCCAATAAAATTCTGAAAGAGGCCGACCTTTCCGGTTCTTCGGCTGAGAACATGCTTTACGAGCAGCGTCTGGTCGACGACGTGGCGGTTGCCAAAGTGAAGAGCGAGCTTATCGGCGCGCCTTACAAGAAAATCGAGCCGTCTTCCATTTCCGACGATCTTTTAAAAGTTATTCCTCGGGAGGTTTCCCAAAATTACAAAGTGGTTCCGATCGAACGAAGCCGGGATTTGCTCGTGGTGGGAATGCTGCGTCCGGACGATCAACGAGCGCAGGAGACGCTGAAATTCATTGCCAAGCAATTACGGGTTTCTTTGGGCGTTTACATCGTGACGCCGTCGGATTTAGCCGCCGTTTGGCGCCGATACGCCCCTTATTCGAGCGAAATTGAAGCGGCCGTGAAGGAAATGGGGGCGGTCGTGAACCGCGAAGAAGGCATTGTTTCCCTCGAAGAGGGCGCGGCGAGCGCCGAAGACGCGCCGATCATAAAAATCGTGGCTACGACCCTGCGGCAGGCTGTTGAGATTTTAGCTTCCGATATTCACATCGAGCCGCAAAGAAAAAGATTACGCATTCGTTTCCGGGTTGACGGCAAACTCGAGGAAGCGGTTTCGCTTCCGACGGCTTTGAGTCAGCCGGTCCTTTCGCGGGTCAAGGTTTTGGCGAAATTGCGCCTTGATGAGACGAGGATTCCCCAGGACGGCCGTTTTCGAACGATCATTGCCGGCCGGGACATCGATTATCGGGTTTCCACCTTCCCGACGCCTAACGGCGAAAAAGTTGCCATTCGGGTTTTGGATCCCACAACCGGCCTTAAGGGTTTGAAGGAAATCGGTTTAAGCGATTACAATTTCCGGATTTTGAACGAAGCCGTCGAGGCGCCTTACGGCATGGTTTTGATCACCGGCCCGACCGGTTCCGGTAAAAGTACGACCCTTTATGCCATCATGCAGAAAATAAATTTGCCGGACGAGAATATCGTAAGTTTGGAAGATCCGGTCGAGTATTTCATGGAGGGCATCAATCAGTCCCAAGTGCGGCCGGAGATCGGTTACGATTTCGCCTCCGGTTTGCGGGAGATTTTGCGGCAGGACCCGGACGTGATCATGGTGGGCGAGATCCGCGACGCCGAGACCGCCGGTTTGGCCGTAAACGCGGCCTTGACCGGCCACATGATGCTCTCGACGCTCCATACCAATAATGCCCTGGGGGTCGTGCCCCGCTTAATCGATTTGGGCGTGCCCGGTTTCCTTTTGACCTCTTCCCTGAATCTGATGCTGGCTCAAAGATTGGTGGCCCGGCTGTGTCCCAACTGCAAAAAACCGGCGGTTGCTTCAGCCGAAGCCCAGAAGGTGATCGGCGAGACGCTCGAGAATCTGCCGGTCGAACTCAAGAAGGAAATCAAAGTCAAGCCGCCTTACCAGATTTACCACGCCGAACCAGACCCGAATTGCAAGATTTGCAAAGGCAAAGGCGTGGTCGGCCGAATCGCGCTTTTCGAAATATTCAAAATGACCAAGGAATTGGGCGAGATCATCTCCTCCGGCTTTACGGAAAGCAAATTGGCGGTCGAAGCCCGACGCCAGGGCATGGTCACTTTGCGGGAAGACGGCATTTTGAAGGTGCTCGAAGGCACGGTATTATTAGAAGAGGTGATTAAAGAAACGGAATAATCCCTTACCCTTCAAAAATTATGAAATTTATTTTAAGAGCAAAATTAGGCATTCAGGAAAAAGCTTCTTTGTCGGGAAGCGAATTTATATTTAAAGGGTGAGAGATGACGGACTACAAGGCTAAGTTGGACGAGCTCTTGATGACGACGGCGAAACAGAACGCTTCGGATTTGCATTTGGCGGTCGGCCGCCGGCCGACGATCAGGGTGGACAGCGTTCTTATCCCCATTGCCAAGGAAGCGATCTTGACCAAGGAAGACGCCGAGGGTCTCGCGATGGCGCTTTTGAACGATGCCCAGAAGAAAGAATTTTTGGAAAAACGGGAGCTCGACCTTTCCTATAATTTTGAAGATAAGGCCCGGTTCCGGGTGAATGTTTATTTCCAGCGCGGATTTATGGCTGCCGCCCTGCGTTTGATTCCGGCCCAGATCAAGACAATTGAGGAGTTGAATCTGCCGCCGCTTTTGCATGATTTCACCAGGTTGAAGCAGGGATTCATTTTAATGACCGGCCCGGCCGGCCACGGCAAGTCCACCACTCTGGCGGCTCTCTTGGATGAGATCAATCACAAGCGGACTGACCACATCATTACGATTGAAGACCCGATTGAATATTTGTTTTCCCAGGATCGTTGCATCATTTCCCAACGGGAAGTGGGGTTGGACACTTTTTCTTTTCAAGACGGCCTTCGTTCGATTTTGCGGCAGGATCCGGACGTGATCATGTTGGGCGAAATCCGCGACCCGGAGACGATGGCGACAGCGATGACGGCTGCCGAAACCGGCCATTTGGTTTTTTCGACCATGCATACCAATTCCGCTTCCCAGACCATTGATCGAATGATCGACAGCTTCCCGCCGAACCAGCAGGGTCAGATCATTTCCCAACTCGCTTCGACTCTGATCGCCGTGGTTTCGGAACGTTTGGTGCCGCGTTTGGGCGGCGGCCGAGTGCCAGCGGCCGAAATCATGATCGCGAACGCCGCCATCCGCAATTTGATCCGCGAAAAGAAGATTTACCAGATCGATTTGGTGATCGAAACCTCGATTCAGGAAGGAATGATGTCTTTAAATCGTTCACTCGTGAGCCTCGTCAGGAAAAAAGAGATTTCTTTGGAACAAGCCGAAGGTTATTCCTTGAACCCGGCCGAACTCAGGATATTATTAGAAAGAGCCTAATCCCTCACCCTTCAAAGATATGAAGCTTAATCCAATCAATAAAATAATGTTTATGAATAAAACAGGCCGATTTCATAAAGGGTCGTTAATCATCAAAGACCGCTTCGAGAAGAAGCGTAATCTTTGAAGGATGAGGGATGAAATTCGGTTATAAAGCGAGGACGAAAGAAGGGGAATTGCAGGTGGGGAACGTCGACGCCTCGAATCGCGACAGTGCCCTCTCGATCCTTTTGAGTCACGGGCTTTACGTCCTTACGATCGAGCCGGTCATTGAGGAAAGATGGTACGACCGGATATTGAGTTTTTTCAAGAAGGTCAAAGCCGACGACATCATGATCTTTACGCGGCAGTTTGCGACGCTTTTGGCCTCGCAGGTGCCCTTATCCGACAGCTTGGCCAATCTTTACAAACAAGTTACCAATCCGACCCTGAAGGAGGCGGTTGCGGAGATCGCCTCGGACATTGATGCCGGCTTTTCCCTGTCTCAAGCCCTGGAGCGGCATACCGCCATTTTTTCCGCTTTTTACATCAACATGGTGAAATCGGCCGAAGTCACCGGCCGATTGGCCGAAGTGCTGGACTTCTTGGCCGACTATCTGGAGAAGCAGGCGACTTTGGTCGCGAAAGTGAAGAACGCCCTCATTTACCCGGTGATCGTGATCGCGCTTTTCCTCGTTGTCGTCGTCATTATGGTGACCGTGGTTTTGCCGCAAATCACGCCGGTCTTCAAGGAAACCAACGTTAAATTGCCGTTCTTTACCGAGGTTTTGCTTACGGTCGGCACTTTTGTCGCCGATTGGTGGTGGGCACTCGGCATAATTTTGATAATTCTTTTTTTGATGGTCGTTGATTATTTCCAATCGAAGGAAGGGAAAGTGGTTTTCGACGAGCTCTCCTTGCGACTGCCCGTCGTGGGGCCGATGTTCCAGAAACTTTTCATCGCCCGTTTCGCCGAGTCGAGCCGGGTCCTGATCAAAGGCGGGCTCACCATTCCCCAAGCGATCGAAATTTCCTCGCGTACCATCAGCAACGCGGTCTATCAGGATTTGCTCCACGAAGCGGCGATCCAGATCAGGAAGGGCCAGCTTTTATCGAAGACCTTGGCGCAAATGCCCGAGTTTCCGCCCCTGGTTTCCCAGCTCGTTTCGGTCGGCGAGTCCACTGGCCGACTGGAACAGCTTTTGGAGAAAATAAACGATTTTTACACGCGTCAAGTGGAAGACGTGGTCAATAACCTGGTAAGTTTGATCCAGCCGATCTTAATGGTGGTGATCGGCGTGATGATCGCTATTTTATTCGCTTCCATTCTTTTGCCGCTTTACGATTTGGCGCGGACCTTCTGAACTTTTTTCGATATGTTATAATTAGAACAATCTTTCAAGGTCGACAGTTTAATCAAAAATAAACAAAAATGAGAAATAACAGAAAAGGCTTCACCTTAATCGAGATGTTGGTCGTAATTGCGGTCATCGGCATTTTGTCGGCGGCGGTCCTCACGGCTTTGGGTCCGTCAAGGGCGAAAGCTAAGGACACGAGGATAATTTCCGGCTTAAACCAGGTGCGGGCTTTGGCAGAAACGCTTTATGACGGCGATTACGATGCCGTTGTGGTGACCCAGACCGACATTGCCAAGGTGGCAACCGATATCACCAATAATCAGGGTACGCTCACGATCAATGTCGCGACAGACAAATTGAGCTATGCTGCTTATTCCAATCTGGTGAGTGGTGGGTTTTACTGCGTGGATAGCGCCGGCACTGCCAAGACTGAAGCAGCGACTCCGGGAATCGGAGCGGTCTGCCCGTAATTCAGGGGTTGTTAAGCGAAAAAGTTTATGAAGAAACAAGAAGGCTTCACTTTAATTGAAATGCTCGTGGTCGTGGCCGTAATCGGCATCCTGTCCTCGGTTGTTTTGAACGCCCTTGGGCCAGCCAAGGAAAAGGCCAAAGACTCGCGGATCATCCAGGAGATAAATCAGGTGCGGTCTTTGGCCGAAACCATGTACAACGGTAATTACGGCACTCTCGAAACCCTGCCCAAAGAAACGATCAACAATTCGGATTTAAGGGCTTTGGCGGACGATATCACCTTGCAGGGCGGCGAGTTGGTCATTCAGAAAGCTACCCCACCGACGAATTACATCGCCTATTCGAAATTGAATACGCTGGTCGGGGCGAGTGATAACCCGAAAATTAATTATTATTGCATTGATTCGAGCGGCCGTTCCGGGTTCACGACCGCCGATTTGACCGGCAAAATTCAATGTCCTTTTGAGTAGGGTTTTTACCTGAATGTGGCTTACGTCTTTTACTTGATTCTTTTTGTTTTAGGTTTGGGCTTCGGCAGTTTCCTGAATGTCCTTGCGATGCGCTACGATCCGAATCGTAGCGTTTTTGCGCCCGAAAGCCTGGGCGGCCGTTCTTATTGCCCGCATTGCCATAAAATTTTACGGGAATTCGAATTGATCCCGATTTTAAGTTTCCTGTTTCAGAGGGGCCGTTGCCGCTCCTGCCGCCACAAATTATCCCCGCAATACCCGATCGTCGAAATCTTGAGCGGTTTGATTTTCGTTTCCATTCCTCTATTCCTGAATTCTTTTTATCAGATCTCGAATTCGGCTTTTATCAATTTCAGTGCTCCGCGGGCGCATTACAGCATTATTTTTATTTGGCTCGTTGCCTTTTGGGTTTGGCTTTTGATCGCCGCAATCGACCTGAAGCATTATTTGATTCCCAACGAGTTAAGCCTGGTTTTTATCATTTTGGCGGCGATTTTGGTTATGGTCTTGATTTTCGGCCGTAGCTGGTTGCCGCCTTTCCACGATTCTTTTCTGCGGCACTATTCTCTTGTCTTTTCGCCGACCCAAAACGTAATTTTGAACCATTTGCTGGGCGGCATTTTCGGCGCCCTTTTCTTTTATTTTTTGTATTTTTTGAGCCGCGGCAAAGCCGTTGGTCTTGGGGACGCAAAATTGGCCGGCGCTTCCGGCCTCCTCATGGGTTGGCCGGATATCGTCTTGGCCACGGCTTTGGCTTTCGTCTTGGGCGGCATTTTCGGCGCCGTTCTTCTTATCGAAAAAAAGAAAACCTTGAGTAGCCGGTTGCCTTTCGCGCCGTTTTTGGTGGCCGGCTTTGCCTTGGTTTTTTTCTTCGGTTACTCGATCGTGGGCGGTTATTTCGGCTTGTTTAATTTGTAATTTTCGCCGTTCGAAAGCTGTTGTATAATGAGAGAGCATGAAGGAATTTTCTTCCGCTTCAGCCCGCGCCGGCTTTACGCTTATGGAATTGATCATAGTGATTGGGGTCACAATGGTCCTTTCGGCGGTGGTCTTGGGCTACAGCCGTTCGAGCGAAAACCAAATCGCTCTATATAAGGATCAGGCGGCGATTGTGGGGTTTTTAAACGAAGCTAAATCTTTGGCCATTCAGAAATACAATCAACCGGGAACCACAGGTTACATCGCCTGCGCTTTCGGCGTTCATTTCGAAACAGCGAACACATTCGTTATCTTTCAGGATTTGGAACCGGGCGATGTTTGCCCCAGGAGCAGGACCTACGCTTATAATGCCGGCGCCGACCCGACCGAACTCATTAAAAGCGCGACGCTCGATTCGGGCATAAGTTTTTCCGATTTATCGGGCGGCAGCAGTTTGGATATCGAATTCATCGCTCCGGAAGTGACCGTGACGTCGACCGTCGTGAATCCGAGCGTCACCTTGCGGACAGTGAGCGGCATTTCCGCCAGGATTGAGGTCGGCTCGGGCGGCCAAATAGTCACCCAATAAACCTCATGGCTACTAATAACCGTACCGGCAGCTTGATGATCGAATCCCTGGTTGCGATCAGTATCACCCTCGTCAGTCTTTTGGGGATTTTCGCTCTTCTGTCGCAAAGCATCGCTTTAAACAAGAACGCCAGCCAAAAATTTGTCGCCGTTTATTTGGCGGCGGAAGGCATTGAGATCGCGAGGAGCATTGTTGACGCCAATTATACGGCCTCGACTTACCCGAGCTCGACGAGTTGGAACAGTGGCATTAATAACGGCAGTTTTGAATTGGGTTATGACAGCGACGTTTCAGCCCTGGATTTATCCAAGGATTTGGGCGGTTTGAGCGCGACGCCTCTTAATATCGATGCCGGGAGCGGCATTTACGGCTATGGCGCCGGCCAACCGACGCCTTTCATGCGGACCGTGATCATTTCCACCCCTAACGCCTCCGACCACGAGATAAAAGTCGTCTCCCTGGTCCAGTGGCCGGAAAGAGGCGCGCTGCAGAGCGTTTCCTTGGAGGATCATTTTTTCAATTGGCGACCATGAGAAAATTAACCGATAACAAACAACTTATAACTAATAACAAGCGTTATCGGTTATCATTTATAAGTTATAGGTCGAGAGCCGGTTTTACGATCGTCGAGCTCATCGTGGCCATGGGGGTGTTTTTAATCGCCATCACTTTGGCAATCGGGGTTTTTGTCCAGGCGTTGAAAACTCAGCGGATCGTCAATTATTTAATGTCCGTGAACAGCAACGCCTCAATCGCTTTGGAGGGTTTGGCCAGGGAACTCAGAACGGGTTACGCCTTTAGTTTGAGCGAACTTGATCCGCCGCCGCCGAACCCCTGCCTTAATCCCCAATTCGACAGAATTTCTTTCAAGAATTCCAACAGCAAGCTCGTGACATACGATATTGAGAACGGCGTTCTGGCACGGCAAGAATGCGACAGCGCCGGTTGCGCCGGAGCAGAACCGTTTATGGCCATAACCGCTTCCAATATTTTGGTGAGCCGCCTTTGTTTTACGAAGACCCAGCCAACATCGAATGATCCTTGGCGGATCTCCATTTTTTTGACGGTCGGTTCGCCCAACCCCGATTTAGCCACAAACGTGCTCAATTTGGAGACAACAGTCAGTTCGAGAATTTTACCCCAAGATGTCCAATAGATTTAAAACCAGAGGAAAAAAGCAAAAGGGCCAGGTGATGGTGATCAGTGTCTTGACCCTGGGCGGTATTCTTTTGAGCGCCGCGGGCATTGCCGGTCTCTTAACGACCTACCAGATCCGGGCGGCCAATGACGCGGTAAATTCCGCCAAAGCGTTTTTTGCCGCCGATGCAGGCATTGAGGCGGCTAGCTACTGCCTTTTGAAAATTTTGGATTGCACCGACCCGGAAAATTATGTCGCCGACAACCTTTCCTTGAGCGATGCGCCGCAGGTCTTCGCCTCGGTCACTTCCGTCCAGACCTCGAATAGCCTCGATATCTTTTCCAATGGTTATGCGGCGGCCGGCAAGGTGGTGAGAACGCTCCAGGCCTCGTTTTATCAGCCGGCGCCCTAATGGTTATGGATAAAAAAAAAGCGCAGGAGCGGATCGAAAAACTAAGAAAGGAAATTAACCGATACCGTTACGCTTATCACGTTCTGGATAAGAATTTGATTTCGGATTCGGCTCTGGATTCCCTCAAGAAAGAACTTTTTGACCTGGAAGAAAAGTTTCCGGAACTGATCTCGCCGGATTCGCCGACCCAAAGGATCGGCGGCAGGCCTCTCAAAGCTTTCAAAAAACTTCCGCACGAAGAGCCGATGCTTTCTTTTAATGACGCTTTTTCCGAAGAGGACATGAAGGATTGGTTCGGGCGATTGGAAAATTACCTGGGCCGCAAGATCAGGCCGGAATTTTACTGCGAATTGAAGCTCGACGGCTTGGCGATCGAACTCGTTTACGAGAACGGTATTTTCGTACGGGGCGGCACGCGCGGTGACGGCTTGGTCGGCGAAGACGTGACTCAGAATCTGAAGACCATCGAAGCCATCCCCTTAAAACTGGAAATCCATCCTGAATTCGGCTTGCCCGAGAGATTGGTGGTGCGGGGCGAGATTTTCCTGACTAAAAGGGAATTTGAGCGGATCAATAAGGAACAAACGAAGCTCGGCGAAAAAAACTACGCCAATCCGCGGAACGTGGCGGCTGGTTCGATTCGCCAGCTTGACCCTCGCATTTCGGCTTCGCGCAAACTCGATTCCTACGAATACGACATTGTGGGCGATTTGGGTCAAGAACTTCACGAAGAAGAGCATCGGCTTCTTCACGAACTCGGTTTTAAGATCAATCCGCATAACAAACTCGTCCATTCCTTGGCCGAAGTTTTCGAATTTCGGGATTACTGGGAAAAGCACCGCGAAAAATTGCCCTATGAGATTGATGGCGTTGTCGTCATTTTGAACGATAACGGGATTTTTGAAGCGGGCGGCGTGCGCGGCAAATCGCCGCGGGCGGCCATCGCCTACAAGTTCGCGCCCCGCGAGGCGACCACAACCGTTAAAGAGATAAAAATTCAGGTCGGTCGAACAGGCGTCCTTACGCCCGTGGCCGTGATGGCGCCGGTCCAGGTTGGCGGCATTACGATTACCCACGCTACCCTTCATAATGCCGACGAGATCGGGCGGCTGGAGCTCAAAATCGGCGATACGGTCGTCGTGAGCCGGGCCGGCGACGTGATTCCCCAGATCAGTCAGGTTTTGAAGCATTTGCGCACCGGCCGGGAAAAAGAATTCCGAATGCCGAGTCATTGTCCGGTGGACGGCTCCAAGGTCGTCCGTGACGGCGTGGCTTACCGTTGTTCGAGCAAAACCTGCGCCGCCAAACATCGGGAACAGCTCCATCATTTCGTTTCGCGGGCGGCTTTCGATATCCGCGGTTTGGGGCCGCAGATCATCGACCGTTTCTTGGATGAGGGGCTCGTGACCGACGTGGCCGACATCTTCGGCTTGGAGGAGGGCGACATTGCGGTTTTGGAAAGATTCGGCGAAAAATCGGCGGCCAATATCGTAAGCGAAATTCGGACCAAGAAAAAAATAACGCTCCCGAGATTTTTATACAGCTTGGGCATACTGCACGTGGGTGAGGAAACGGCTCACCTGCTGGCGCAGGAAATTTCAAATTTCAAATTTCAAATTTCAAAACCCCGAGACGTTTCGAAAGTTTTTCAAAAGCTCTCGTTTGACGATCTGCAGGAGATCCGGGATGTCGGCCCGGCCGTGGCTCAAAGTATTTACGGCTGGTTCCGCGATCAGCGCAACGAAAAACTTCTGGAAGAGCTGGACGAAATCGGCATCCGAATAGAAAACCAAGAAATGAAGACTGAAAATCAAAAATTGAAAGGGAAAACCTTTGTCTTGACCGGCGCTCTGGCTTCCATGTCCCGTGAAGAAGCCAAAGAAAAAATCCGGGGACTGGGCGGCGATGTTTCCAAAGCCGTTTCCAGGAAGACAGCCTATGTCGTGGCGGGCGTTGATCCGGGATCGAAATTCAGCAAAGCGAGAGAGCTCGGCGTCAAAGTTTTAACCGAACGGGAATTTTTGAATATTTTGAAATAGTCGGTTCGTCGCGGTATAATTCTTTCATGCTTTCCAAAAAAGATTTGGAAAACTTGGCGGCTTTGGCCAGGCTCCGGATTGATGCGAAAAACGAAAAGAAATTGATCCAAGATCTAGAAAAGATCCTGGGGCACTTTAACGAGCTGAAAAACGTCGATACGCAGAACGTGGAACCAATGACCGGCGGCACGGCGTTCACGAATATCTTCCGGGAAGACGACGCCATTGGCGGCGGTTTGGATAAAACCTCGGCTCTGGAGCAATTTCCGGAAAAAAAGGACGGTTTTTTGAAAATCCCGCCGGTTTTTTCCGACAAAGGCGGATTCGTCTTGGACGAAGAATAATATGGCTCATCTGCACGATCTCACCCTCAAAAGTTTTCACGCCGGGCTTTTAAGAAAAGATTTTTCCGCTTTGGAAATCGCCCGGGATTTTTTCGATTATATCGATTTGCACGACAAAAAAATTCACGCCTATCTGAGCTTGTTGAAAGACGAAGCGGTAAAACAAGCAAGCGAAGTTGACGTGGCTTTGGCCAAAGAAGGGGAATTGGGTTTTTTGGCCGGCGCCCCCTTGGCCATAAAAGACAATATGCTGATTGACGGTACCCAAACCACGGCGGCTTCGAAAATTTTGGAAAATTACACGGCGGCTTATGATGCCGCCGTGATTGGGAAATTGAAAGCGGAAAAGGCGGTTTTTCTCGGCAAAACCAATTTGGATGAATTTGCCATGGGCTCTTCGACCGAAAACTCGGCATATGGCGCGACCATAAATCCTTATGACGAATCCCGCGTGCCGGGCGGTTCATCCGGCGGTTCGGCGGCGGCCGTGGCGGCGAATATGGCCTTGGCGGCTTTGGGCTCGGATACGGGCGGTTCGGTCCGTCAGCCGGCGGCCTTTTGCGGCGTGGTCGGCCTGAAGCCGACCTATGGCGCGGTTTCGCGACATGGCCTTATTGCCATGGCTTCGAGTTTGGACCAAATCGGGCCGATCACGAAAACTGTGGAAGATGCCGCAATTTTATTCCAGGCCATCCGGGGTAAGGATGAATTTGACAGCACGAGCGTGAACAACGCTTATGAGGATATTTTGGAACCGCCGGAATTGGAAAAAATCCGAAAATTGAAAATCGGCATTCCCAAAGAATATTTCACCAACGATCTGGAAAGCGGGGTGGCCGAGGCCGTGGAGCAGGCGATCAGAAATTTTAAATCCCTGAAAATAGAATTCAAAGAAGTCAGCTTGCCGCACACGAAATATGCGCTTTCAGTCTATTACATCATTATGCCGGCCGAAGTTTCCACGAATTTGGCGAGATTCGACGGCATAAGGTATGCGCGGCTTAAGGAAGCGGAGAAAGCCAAAAACCTTCTCGAAATTTATCTGGAACAAAAAAGTCGGGGTTTTGGCGCCGAATCAAAGCGGCGGATTCTACTCGGCACTTTCGTGCTTTCCGCCGGCTATTACGACGCTTATTACGGTAAGGCTCAGCGGGTGCGCCGCTTGATCAAGAATGATTTTGACAGCGCTTTCAAGGAGGTGGACGTGATCTTGGCGCCGACGACGCCGGACGCGGCTTTCAAGCTCGGCGAAAAGACCGCCGATCCGCTTCAGATGTACCTTTCGGATATTTTTACGATTCCGGCGAGCTTAACCGGCCTGCCCGCCATCTCCATCCCGGTCAAAAAATATTCTTTGGCCGACAGGGAATTGCCCGTCGGCTTCCAGCTGATCGGCCGGCCTTTCCGCGAAAAAGACATTTTGGACCTGGGTCAATTCTACGAAAAGATCGGTTCCTAAGATTTTTTGCGCAGCCGACGGGATTCGAACCCGTGATCTTCTCCGTGACAGGGAGACGTGTTAACCAGGCTACACTACGGCTGCATCAATGCCACTTTATCAAGATTTGGGAAAAATGACAATAATCCCTTCCCATTTTTTGGTATTAGTAGTGTTTAATAGTGATTATTGGCGTACAGGCTTTTATAAATTCTTCTAGAGTTGATTCCATAACTCCCCCTTGCTCTATAATCGGTTTTTCGTTTGTTCTTTTGGAAGCGGCGTGGATGATTGCGTCGTTGCCGACATAAACGCCGACATGGCCGATGCCTTGCGGAAAACGGGGATTGTAATGGCCGTGCGTGCCGTGGGCGAAAATAAGGTCACCGACCTCCAGATTTTCCAAGTTCGTTTCTCGGCCTTCGGCCGCTTGCTCGATCGTGCTTCGTGGGATGGCGATCCCTATTTGCTTCAAAATATATTGCGTGAATGAAGAGCAGTCAAAAAAATCCGGCGCCTCCTCCTCCTTGGCGCCATATTTGTAGGGTTTACCGATCAGGCTTTTGGCCAAAGCCACGATTTTTTCTTTTTGTGTTTCGGTCGTCATTCTGTGCCGGCAGCAGGGATTGAACCTGCGACCTAGGGCTTATGAGTCCCTCGCTCTGCCACTGAGCTATGCCGGCAAAATATTGTTGCGGGAATTGGAACTGCCCCAACTTAAACAAGGTTATGAGCCTTGCGAGATACTAATACCTCCCTCCCGCACCATTAAGATATAACGATTTTCCAAATTTGGCAAATTTGGATATAATGGATTTAAAATAAACCTTGATTTATGGCGGGATTGAATGAAAGAAAGACGATAGAAGATCCGGCGGTCCGGGCCGTGCTTGATCGCTTGGAAAAAAAAGAAGACATCAAAAGCTTGCGCATTAAGCGGCTTTTGGCCGCGCCCGACCTCACTCGAACCGCAGGCTCGCCCTTGAAGATGATCATTGATGCGATTATCGCGATGCCGCGTTTCCGTGATTTTGACCTTCTCCAAGTGCCGGAAATCGTGAGCGTCAAGAATAATTTTGATCTGTTGAATACGCCCTTGGACCACCCGAGTCGGCGGGAAACGGATACTTATTATCCGGAAAAAGAATGGGTTTTGCGGACGCATACGACCGTGATGTGGCCCTATCATTTGTCGGATGAAGTCAGGAATAAATTGGAAGAAAAAAACGAAGTCGGCGCTCTTTGCTACGGCAAGGTTTACCGAAAGGATGAGATCGACCGTTCCCATTATCCCGTTTTCCATCAGATTGACGGCTGGTATCTTTGTCGCAAGGACAAAAAAATAATCGGCATCCCGGAGCTCGAGGAGGTCTTGCTCGATATCGCGAAGAATATTTACGGGCCGGCGGTGAATTACAAATTTTCGGAAGACACTTTTCCGTTTACGGATCCGAGTATTGAAATGGCCATTGAATCGAACGGCAATTGGTTCGAAATTCTCGGCGCGGGCGTGGTTCATACCGAAGTTTTGAGAAAGTTGGGGATTGATCCGAACGTCTGGAACGGCTGGGCCTTCGGCTTCGGCCTGGAACGTCTCGTGATGGCCAAAATGAACGTCCCGGACATCCGCATTTTCTGGTCCAAAGACCCGCGGATCACGAGCCAGTTCAGGAATTTAGAGAGCGTTTATCGCGAGGTGAGCAAATATCCGATGACCTACCGCGATATCTCGTTTGTCATCGGCAATGGCGTCGATTTGAAAAACTATTACGAGATGGTGAGGGATTGCGCTCAAGACTTGGTTGAAGAGGTGAAATTGCTCGATACCTATGAGAACGAAGAGAAGTTCGGCAGGGACAAAAAAAGTTACACCTTTCGCATTGTCTATCGCTCGCCGGAAAGAACGCTTACGAACGAAGAGGTGGACAAGATCCAAAAAGAAATAGAAACCCGCACGAAAGAAGAATTCGGCGCTGCGGTTCGGTAAGTTTTTGAATTTTTAGATTTACCGTCATAACACGCGATCGCAAGTTATGTTGGTAATGTTTCTAAAATTTTCACTCCCAATGGACTTCTTTTTGGAATTGATTTAACCGTTCCGAAAGGCTCGGGTGGTTTTTGAGCGCCGGGTCGCTTTTGAGGATTTTGACCGCGGCTTCACGGGCGACTTTGACCAGTTCCGGATTTTGAATGGCGGTCATAGCGATGTCCGGCAGGCCTGTTTGGCTTTGGCCTAGGAATTCGCCCGGCCCCCGGAGTTTAAGGTCTTTTTCCGCCAATTCAAAGCCGTTTTTCGCTTCAACGATGGATTTTAGTCTCTCGCGGGTGGCGCTCGAAGCAGAATCGGTGAATAAAAAGCAAAAAGATTGATGTTCGCCCCGGCCGACGCGGCCGCGGAATTGATAAAGCTGGGCCAGGCCGAACCTGTCTGCTCCCTCAATCATCATCACCGTGGCGTTCGGGATATCGATGCCGACCTCAACGACCGAAGTTGAAACCAGGATATCGGCCCGTTTCTCATAAAAATCCTTTATAACTTTTTCTTTTTCGGCTGGTTTCATTTTCCCGTGGAGCATGACGATTTTGAGATCGGGAAATATTTTTTTTGAAAGTTTTTCGTATTCTTCCTTGACCGATTTCACTTCTAATTTCTGCCATTCGTTCCAATCATTACCTTCGCTCACTTCCTGTTTTTCGATCCGGGGGCAGATGACGAAGGCTTGGCGGTCGCGTTTGATCTGGCCGCGGATGAAAGAGTAGGCCTTGGCGCGGTCGGCGGCCGCGACCGCCCTCGTAATTATCGGCTTGCGGTTCTTGGGCATTTCCGTAATGAGCGATATGTCGAGGTCGCCGAAGATCGTAAGGCTTAAGGTTCGGGGAATGGGCGTGGCTGACATCGAGAGAAAATGCGGCACCAGTTTCTTGTTTTTCGTGAGGTGGGCGCGCTGTTCTACGCCAAAACGGTGTTGTTCGTCCACGATGACCAGGGCCAGATTCTGAAAACCGATCTTTTTCTGGATCAGGGCATGGGTGCCGACCACGATCTTTACCCTGCCGGCCGCAATTTCTTTCACGAGTTTGGTTTTTTCTTTTCTGGCTTCCAAACCGGCGCCGTAAAAAATCTTGGCGTCGTTTGCGGTTAAGAGCGCCAGGCCGCCTTCATGGGCCGGGAAAAATTGGGTCATGGTTTTAAAATGCTGTTGGGCCAGTATTTCCGTGGGAGCCATGAAAGCGCTTTGGCAATTGTCCTCGGCGGTTAAAATGGCCGCGATCGCGGCAATGATGGTTTTGCCCGAACCGACGTCGCCTTGAAGCAGCCGGTTCATGGGGTGGGTTTTACCGAGGTCCTGAACGATTTCCCAGAGAGATTTTTTTTGGGAAGGCATCAGTTCGAAGGGCAGGGCGGCGAGCAATTTCTTGATGTCTTTGATCCCGGTTTTCACGGCCGTGGTTTTTTCCCGGGCCAGCCTCAATTTTTGCTTGAGGTTCTGCATTTGGAGCAGGAATATGTCCTCGAAAGCGAAACGTTTCTTGGCAGCCAAGGCGTCCTCGAGGCTGTTCGGGAAATGGATGTCGCGGATGGCCCGGTTTATTTCCGGCAATTTCTGGCCCTGGAGGATTTCTTTCGGGACGATTTCGTCGATTTTTTCGATTTGGTCAATAATCGGTTTCACGAGGTAGCGCAAGCCCTTCGAGGTCAGGCCTTTGGTTTCCGGGTAAACCGGCACGATTCGGCCGGTATGTCTGGTTTCGCGATAGGGATCGCTTACCAGTTCATAGACCGGATTTGAAAGATAGATTTCTTCGCTATTGGCGACGACCTTGCCGGAAAAGTTGGCAATCCGGCCTGGCCGCAGAACATTCTTGATGTAGGGCTGGTTGAACCAGACGATCCGGATCGAGCCGGAATCGTCCGAGACCAAGGCTTCAACCAGGAACAGGTGGCGGCGCCAGGTGCGCCGGCCGCCGATTTCCTTGATTTCGCCCTGGATCGTCGCTTCCTGGTTGGGCTCAAGATCGGCGATCCGGTAGATTTGGGAAAAATCCTCGTAGCGGGTCGGGAAGTGGTAAAGGATTTCCCGGACCGTTTCGATTTTCAGTTTCTTGAGTTTGGTTAAAAATTTGAGGCCGATGCCGTGGACCTCGGCGAGCGGTGTGGCTGGTTCCAACATGCCGCCTATTTTAGCATATTTTCCGGCGATCGGGAATCTAAACGCCGAAACTTTTTCGCCAGCGTTGGATATAGTCTTGAATGCTGAAAAAAACCGGGTCGGTCTTCAATTCGTCGTCACTGATTTCTTTGCGGAAAGCGGCCTTGCCAGCTAAAATCGCTTTAACGATTTCCAGAGCCTCCCGATATCTGTTGGCTACGTCTGTTTTGCCGTTTTTGAGAGCGTACGCTTTAAAGGCTTCCAGCTGAATTTTGATTTCCTCAAGGATCATGAATTGGATTTTGTGTCTGGCTAGCTCTTTATTGTCGCGTTCCATCCAAACAGGAATTAATTCTTGGATGGTCTTGCGGCTGGCGCCGATAATGACAGCTGGTACGTTTCTTAATTCGCCGCGGATATGCAAACGTTCCGATGAAAAATATTTGATTCGCGGCAGGCGGCCAGCCTTGATCTGATCCGTAATCCTGCCGAATTTTTTTGAAGTGTCGGCGGTGAAAGTGACGTCTATGCCCAAACCCAAATGGGTCGCTTCCTGCGGTTTTTCGAATTCAACTATGGCGTCAATGCCGTTTTCGTAATCGTCATAGCGAGAAGTTTTCCTCGTGAAAGCATTGGGTCCAAACCAGTCATTTAATTCGCCCTGCTCAATGACAATTGCTTCGAAGACGTCGGCTAGCATTTTCATTTCCCGGGATTCCGGTGCCTGATTGGCCCGAAAACCGGCCTCCCGTGAGTTCGCGTTATCGATATCGTGCTTGATCCTTGCCGCGTCATAAAGATCGGTAAAATCAGTTTCTCTGATGGCGGCCGCGGCGAGAACGCCTCGCGCTTTTTTGAGGGCGATTTCTAGGTCGGCACGTTCCAATGCGTCTTCAAATGGTTGTTCGTAAGGATGGCTCATGGTTTTAGTCCCCCCACTAGGAATCGAACCTAGATACACGGTTTAAGAGACCGGTGCTTTACCATTAAGCTATGAGGGGATTTATAAATTTACTGGAGGTCTTTGCGTAACTGTTAAACCTGACCATTTTCTCTGTTTTGATTTTATTTTAGGAACGATATCTTGTAAAGCCGCTTTTATCCATCCAAAAATTCTATGTTTCATATCAGTCCCTTTGGGTACGCGCACTTTTATGGTTCCGTAATATAAATTATTTTTCTTATAACCTTTATTAGGAGGTTTTATAAAGCTTTTGCCGAATCTATTTAACGGTATTCCTGTAATATCAGACCAAAATCTTTTGATTTGTATTTCATTCTGTTGCGGATAAATATTCAGATGAGCTTTCATTGTTTTGGGTGAAACGTGAAAAATATCTTCAAACCATTTAGTCGCGAAGGCAATGAGGCCGGGATCGGAATTTGTGATTTCGAAGTTTTTTGTCTTGCTTCCTTCGGCCCAGTATAAGGCAGCGCCGAAAAGTTTATAAGTTTCGTGCGACAGGGGGGTTTTAATTTCTTTTATTGCTTTTTCAATTATTTCTTCGATTTCCCGTTCTCTCCTTTCTTTTTGGCTTTTTGGCCCTTTCGTAAGTATTTGAATTTGCTTGGTGTAGAGTCGTTGGTGATGCTCTGGTTTCAAGGGTATTTCCTTAAGCCAGAGACTTAAAGTACTTTTAGCAATGGAGTTTTTAAGTTGTTTCCTGATTTCGTTATAACTCAAGCCTTTTTTGCGGAGGAGGACCGCATTAATTCTAAGCGATGGATCGCTTTTCATACCTCCAATTGTATCATATATGGCAACTGCTCTACCAGTTGAGCTATGGGCGGCTTTTATGATTCCTATTCTACCTGATTGATTTTTATTTTTGAAGCTTTAGAATATTTGGCAGTCCCCAATGTTCGCGGTTTCCGCTAGACGCATCCCTTCAGAACGGGGAGGAGAGATGATTTGCAATTACGGCCGTCACCCGCATTACGGCGAGGAATCGGGGAGGTGTTCGGGGCATCCCGAGGAAGAACTGGTTTGCGGACCGGCAGTCCACGCCGTCTGCCTCAAGTGTCATCCCCGAATGGCCGAAGAGTGCCCCAACTGCCGCAAGCCCGCTTATATTTGTCCTTGCCCATGAGCGGCGGTGCCCAAAGCACCGCCGCGTCCATTTTTGTTTGGCGCCAACCCGCCGTTTACCGGAAGATTAAAAACCGATTTTGTTATAATTAAGTCAAGATGGCGGCAATCGGCGAACCTTCGCAATCCCAGAAAAAAACGGTCATAACCATCGCCTTGGCGATTTTGGTAGTGGTTTTAATAGCCGTCGTTTATTGGCGGTTCGGGCTCAAGAGCGCGGCGACGCCGGCGGAACAGGCGGCCGATTCTTTCCAAAAAGCGGTTGATTCCGCCGCCGGTATCCTGCCGGAAATAGATCCCGCTTCCAATCCCTTGGAGCAAATGCCGGACATAAACGCGGTTGAAAGATCTAATCCTTTCACGGATATCAAAATCAATCCATTTTAGCGGGAATCATGAGGACAAAATATTTGCTTAGCGGGATTATTTTAAGCGCGGGTATCGTTACTGCCGTTTTTTTGATAACGAATGTTTTTGCCCAGACCGCGTCCGCGCCGGCGGGCAATACCGCGAACGTCCAATTTCCCGTGCCGGAGTTGGGCAATTGCCGGAGCGAAACAGATTGCCGTTCTTTTTGCGATAAACCGGAAAACAGTCAGGCTTGTCTGAGTTTCGCGGAGAAAAACAATTTGATGTCGGCGGAAGAAATTGCCGCCGCCAAAAAGTTTTTGGCAGTCGGCAAGGGCCCGGGCGGCTGCACCACCAAAGATTCTTGTGAGAATTATTGCAACAGCACGGATCATATTAATGAATGCGTGGCTTTTGCGGAGAAAACCGGCATTTTGCCGCCGCAAGATCTAGCTGAAGCGAAGAAGGTTCAAGCGGCCTTGGCGCGGGGCCTTACGCCGCCCGGCAACTGCAAGAGCAAGCAGGATTGTGACAATTATTGTTCGGATCCCGGCCATATGGAAGAATGCGTTACTTTTGCGGAAAAAGCCGGCTTCATGCCGGAGAATGAAATAGCTGAAGCCCATAAAGTTTTGGCGGCGATCAAAAAAGGCGCGAAGCCGCCGCCCTGCCGCGGCAAGGCGGAATGCGACGCTTATTGCGCCGAGCCGGTCAATTTCGAGCAGTGCATCTCCTTTGCCGAAGCGGCCGGATTCATGACGCCGGACGAGGCAGTGATGGCGCGGAAGACCGGCGGCAAGGGCCCGGGGGATTGTAAAAGCAAAGAACAATGCGAAGTGTTTTGCGAGGATCCGGCCAATCAGGAAATTTGTTTCAATTTCGCTAAAGAGCACGGCCTGATTTCTCAAGCCGACCTCCAAAAAATGGAAGAAGGTCGGGGGCAGATGATGCGGGGGTTTACCCAAGCGCCACCCGAAGTAATGGAGTGTCTTACGGGCGCTCTTGGCAGTGAAACAATCGAAAAGTTGAAAACCGGCACGGCAATGCCGAGCCGCGATATAGGAGATAAAATGCGCGAATGTTTTGAAAGAATTGGGCCGCCCGGTTTTGAGGGCGGAGGAGCGCCAGGGGGATTTAGCGGTCCGGGCGGTTGCAGCTCGCCTGAAGAATGCATGAAATTCTGTGAGAGCAATCCCGAAGCCTGCCAAAATTTCAAGCCGTCGTCCATCATGCCGCCCGTTAATTTTGAACCCAATAATCAGCCGCCGGGCGATTTCAGGCCGCCGGAAAACATGCAGCCGCTAGAAGGCGGCACGCCTAGCGGGCCGATGCCGGGCATGATGTCGCCGCAGGGCTTATTGCCAGGTCAGGAATTTAATCCGCTACAAACCTTCTCGCCGGGTAGTATGCCGCCACCCGGCTCATTGGGAGGCGCTGACATAATGCAGCCGCCGTCAGCGGAACAAATCCAACAAATGATGCAGCAGGGAATCCAGCAATTCCAGCAAATGGCGCCGCCGCCGGAATCGGCGCCGCCGCCCAGCGGAGGAAATCTTTGGCAGGCCGTTAAGGACTTTTTTAGCCGATAAATCAACCCGCCTCAGCCGGGTTGGTTTGTTGTTGTGCCCCCGCCAGGAATTGAACCTGGATTTCATGGTTCGAAGCCATGCGTGATATCCGTTTCACTACAGGGGCGCTTTATATTTTTTCGTTTCCAAAGTTCAGTGTACAATTAGAAATGATGAAGTTCAACGTTCCCAAGGAAATCAAAAATATCTCCGAAAAATTAGCGGGCGCCGGCTTTGAGGCTTATTTCGTCGGCGGCTGCGTGCGGGATTTGATGTTGAAACGGGAACCCAAAGATTGGGACGTTACGACGAATGCCAAGCCCGAAGAAATCCAGGGAATCTTTCCGGAAAGCGTTTACGAAAATAAGTTCGGCACGGTCGGCGTGAAGATCTCTGGGTCGCTTCAGGCGACCGGGACCCCGGCTGAAGGCCCAGGGGCTGACCCTGCAACAGACATCGTGGAGGTGACAACCTATCGGATAGAAGGCAAGTATACCGACAAGCGTCATCCCGACGACATAAAATCCGCCAAAACGATTAAGGAGGATCTGTCGCGCCGCGATTTTACGGTCAATGCCTTGGCCATGGACCTGGCTGGCAAGATAATCGATCCTTACGGCGGCGTGAAAGATCTCAAGGCAAAGTTGGTGCGGACCGTCGGCGAGCCGCGGGCCCGTTTTGAAGAGGACGCTCTCCGGCTCCTGCGGGCCGTTCGTTTTGCCTGCGAGTTGGGATTTGAGATCGAGGTTGGAACCGGTGAGGCGATCCGGCATCACGCCGGCCTTCTCGAAGCTGTCGCTAAAGAAAGAATCCGGGACGAATTTCAGAAAATGATCATGACGCCGCGGGCGGCCGAAGGCGTCATACTGCTCGAAGATTACGGCTTGCTGCAGTACGTGATGCCGGAACTTCGGGAAGGAATCGGCTGCGGGCAGAATAAGCATCATATTTATACGGTTTTCGAGCACAATGTCCGGGCTTTGAATTATACGGCCGAGAAGAATTATTCTTTGGTCGTCCGCTTGGCGGCTCTGCTCCATGACGTCGGAAAGCCGAGGACGAAAAGAGGCGAAGGGCCGGATTCCACTTTTTATAACCACGAAACCGTGGGCGCGAAAATGGCGGTTAAAATAATGGATCGGCTGCGGTTTCCGAAGGAAATAGTCGAAGGCGTCGGCCATCTGGTCCGCTATCATCTTTTTTATTACAATGTCGGCGAAGTGACCGAGGCCGGCGTGCGCCGGTTTTTGTCCCGGGTCGGGCCGGAGAACGTGGACGATTTCATCAGGGTGCGGGAAGCGGACCGGATCGGTTCGGGCGTGCCCAAAGCCGTACCTTATAAAATCCGTCACCTGCTCTTCATGATCGAAAAAGTGAAGCATGATCCGATCCATCCCAAAATGCTTAAGATCAAAGGCGACGACGTGATGAAGATTTTGGGAATCGAACCCGGGCCCAAAGTCGGCCAAATTCTTTCGATTCTTCTCGAGGAGGTTTTGGACGAGCCGAAGAAAAATGAAGTCGAATATCTCACGGCCCAAGTTAAAAAATTAGGCGTTTATTCCGACAAGGATTTGCATCAGCTTTCGGGGAAGGCCCGGGAAAAGAAAGACGAGTTCGAGACCGGGGTTGAAGCCGAGATGAAGAAGAAGTACTATGTGAAGTAGAAAAATTATCATGAAACTGGTCAGATTTTTCGACAAATTAGAAGATAGGGTCCGAGGCTGGTTGAGTCATTGGCCGATTATCTACGGTTTTTTCGGCGGCGTCGGCGTCGTTCTTTTCTGGCGCGGCGTCTGGTATACGGCCGACGTCGTTTATTCTTTGGTGGCGCCGACACCCGAGAAGCAATTTCTAATGAGCACGTCCCAGATTTGGGACGGGCCGATTTCGATTGTGGCCGGAGCGATCCTGCTTTTGATGTCCGGCCTTTTCGTTTCCAATTTCATCGGTAACGAAATCATCATTTCCGGTTTGCGGGGCGAGAAAAAATTGACCGAAAAGACCGAGGTTGAAGTGAGAACCGAGACGGGAGCAATCGCCGAGATAAAAGAAAAATTGGACGAAATCTCGGCGCGTCTTGAAGAATTAGAGAAAAAACGATAGGATTTTTTTACCGGGGAGGAGTATGCCGGTAGTACGCACGCTTCGGGTGCGTGTAGACCGGGTTCGATTCCCGGCTCCCCGACAATTTCAGGCATGAAAGTATTAATTTACGGCCGCAAACAGAATGAAGCCGAGCCGCTGGCCAAAAAAATCGGCTTTGATTTGGTCCGTCAGAACCCCGATTTCGTGTTGAGTTACGGCGGCGACGGTACTTTAATGAAAGCGGAACATTCTTTCCCGGGCGTGCCCAAAGTGATTTTGAGAGGCGGTTCGGTCGGCAAGAAAGCTTCTTATTTATCCAACGAACAAGTTCTGGCCCTTTTCAAAAAAGGCGATTATAAGATAAAAGAATTCCTGAAGTTGTCGGTGACGGCGAAAAACAAGGAAATGACGGCCTTGAACGACGTCACGGTTCATAATCAGGATCCCCGGCACGCCATTCGTTACCGGATTTGGACCGACGATAACCCGATTGAACACGAAATTATCGGCGATGGCATTGTCGTCGCGACGCCTTTCGGCTCAACCGGCTATTATCGCTCGATTACCGGCAGTTTTTTTGACTTAGGCTTGGGTTTGGCTTTTAATAATTCCACCGAGCCGGTTGACCACATGATTTTGGCCGAAAGTGGCGAAATTAAAATAAGAATTACGCGCGGGCCGGCCGCCGTTTACGCCGACAATCAGGAAGAGTATATTTTACTGAACGACGGCGAGGAAACGATAGTGAAAAAATCCGCCGGAAAAGCTAAAATTTTAGTGTTTGAGCAGGGCCCATAGTAAAGTGGTATTACGCGGCCCCGCCCATACTTCGTGTGATGGGATTGCGATTTATAGATAAAAATCATAAGATTTTTATACAAATCGGTAACATTCGTTCTTCACCCTTGGGCCTGTAGTAAAGTGGTATTACGCGGCATTCGCATTGCCGAGGCAGGGGTCCGATTCCCCTCGGGTCCACAACAAAAAACAAGCCTTTATGGTTGGTGTTTTTTGTTTTATGACGGGGGAATCGGACAGGGAAAAGGGTCGGGAAAACGGGAGTTTTCCCGTGGCGGAAGTATTGAAACCGCAAGGTGTCAAAAAATTTCGTGGATACGGAATTTTGTCCGCTTCCCCTCAGGTCCACGGGTCTAAGGGTGAAGAACGGAGAGCCCGACTTGTGGTGAGCAGGGCCGAACCATTCTCGCTGGGTCCACAAAAAAAACGCCGGTCTTTATGACCGGCGTTTTTGTCTGACGAGATATTTCTGTCGGTATTTTCTCGCGTCGCCCCAGAGAGTGGAGATTATCATTTCGCTCCAAAACTTGCTCGGCTCCGAGAAATTTTCAAAGTTTTTCAGGCGGATAGCTTCGAAGACCGCGGCCGCGGTCTTTTCCTCGGCATCGATTACGGCGTAAGCCTTGGTCAGTATTTTCAATTCGTGCGTGTCCGAGGTGGCGAGATACGGCAGGTTTCGCTTTTTAGCTAGGGTTTCCGCTTTCGAATTGAGGTTTACTCGTTTGGAATAAAACCAGGAATGTTCGATCGCGTCGAAAATGCCGATGTGCTCCTCTAATTTTTCGCCGAGACAGTAAGGCGTCGGGAAATAAGGATGAGGCGCCAACACAAAGGCGGCGGGCCGACTTTTTTTGTAGGCTGCAAGTCCGGCGAAAGTATCGATTTTTTCTATATCCTTGTCGGCGTTCAAAATCACCACGTGCCGCCGTTCGATGTTCTTTTCGATGCCGGGAATGAAAAGAATGTTGTTTTTGGCGGCATGGGCCGCATATTCGGGGAGATCAATGAACCGGTTATGGCAAGTCAAGGCGATTACTTCAAAACCGAGCCGGGCGGCCTCGTCGATCCCTTCTTGGAAAGAATAATCAATAACGTCATGAGGATCGTCCTTGGAGTGGAAATGCAGATTGGCTTTTAATTTCATCCCTTTGGAAACAGAACAAATGTCCGTGTTTGGTCCAGACTTTCTGGATTGTGGTAAATCATACGATGGCTGTTTTTTTGTCTTTTATTAAAGCTGTTTCTAAAGGGATGAATGTGGATAGATTAGATTTGGCGGATTGGTCTTATGTTATAATTAATTCAGTTAATATCAAAGGTCGAACTTACTAGTCAATTTATTATTCAGAACAGCAAATTATGGTTATTCAAGATTGGGCAGCTTTGATTGTCGGATCGCTTCAGAATTTATGGATCGGCGTGATTGCCACGATTGGCGACATCATCGGCGCCTTGGTCGTTCTTTTAATCGGGCTTTTGGTGGCCTCCGGGCTTGCCGCGCTCGTGGAACGGATCGTCGCGATGATCAAGCTTGATAGCGTTTTAGCCAAGCTGGGGATTGAAGAATACTTTGAACGCGCCGGCCTTAAATTGAACAGTGCTCTATTCTTTGGTCGGATAGTTTATTGGTTCTTCGTTGTCGTCTTCCTTTTGGCCGCTACCGACATTCTGAAGTTTTATTCGCTTTCTAATTTCTTGAGCGATGTCCTTTTGTATGTCCCAAATGTGATCGTCGGGGTGCTTATCATGCTCGCCGCCGTAGTCGTCGCCAATTTCCTGAGGAAATTGGTTTGGGCTTCGGTTAAAAGCGCGCGTTTGCACAGCGCCGGTTTCTTGGGCTCGCTTACCTGGTGGGCGGTGATCCTTTTCGGATTTTTTGCGGCCTTGACCCAATTGGGCGTGGCCGTGAGTTTGATCAATTCGTTGGTCACCGGTTTCGTGGCGATGCTCGCTATCGCTGGCGGCATTGCGTTCGGTTTGGGCGGTAAAGATTACGCCTCCTCCTTAATCAACAAATTAAGGGAGCACACCGAAAGGTAGGGCAAATAAAATTTTGTGAAACTTGCAGCCCCCGCGACGGGGGTTGCAAGTTTTTTAAGGGCTTTATTCAAAAATCAGAATTAAAGATGAATTATTTTTGAAGATAAAACCCTACCCCGTTAGATAGCGGTTAAAACCATTGAATTGAATTAAAATAAAATAAAAATCAGAAAAATAGTCGGATTACCTCGGACAGCGCTGGAGCCGCATCTAATGGGGTGAGCGATTTTGTTTTAAAGCTTGCCCCGCACCGAGCCGAGCACTGCAGCGTCCAGTCGTTTTCCTCGTTAAGATATTTTCGTTCGCAAATCAGGGAATAATATCGAAAAACATAATCTGTTGCAAAACGCTATAGAAAACGTAGTGCTCGATCTGGTGACGGGACTTGACTTCGCTTCGCTCATCGGCTTTAATTAAAATCGTTATGTTTGCGGTTATTGAGACCGGCGGCAAACAGTATTTTGTGAAGCCGGGCCAGAAAATTAAGATTGAAAAAATAGAAGCGGATGCGAAAAAGCATCCGGTTTTCGACAAGGTCTTGCTCAAAAAGGGCAAAACAGAAGTCGAAATCGGTCTGCCCTACATTAAAGGCGCGAAGGTGGAAGCGAAATTTCTGAATCAGGGCCGCAGCGAGCGGAAAATAGTTTTCCGGTATCATTCGAAAACCCGTTACCGCAAATTCAAAACCCACCGCCAGCCGTTTACCGAGATAGAGATTACGAGTATCTAGAATTTAGAATCTAGAGTAATTATGAGCAAGTCTTTTAGGGATTTAATTGTTTGGCAAAAATCTCGGGATTTAACCATCGTTATTTACAAAATAACCAATAATTTCCCCCAATCAGAACTTTATGGCTTGACGAGTCAAATGAGGCGAGCGGCTATTTCTATTTCTTCAAATATAGCCGAGAGTTACAACAGATTTCATAATAAAGAAAAGAAACAGTTTTTGGCCGTTGCTTTCGGCTCCGGCTCCGAATTAGAGAGTCAATTAGAGATTGCCAAAATTTTGTTTTCAAAAATAGATTACGAAGAGGCTGGAGATTTATTGGAAGAAGTAATGAAAATTCTAAACAGTTTTCTTAATAAATAAGGAATTAATTGCGCATTTCCAGATTTTAGATACTAAATTCTAGTTTCTTCGCGCTAGGGCCTGGCCTAAGGTTTCTTCGTCGGCAAATTCTATTTCACCGCCGGTGGGTATCCCCCGGCCGAGGCGGGTAATTTTTTCCGCCAGGCTTTCAAATTCTTTCTTAATCATTTGGGCCGTGAAATCGCCGGCACCCGTGGGGTTCAAGGCGATAATAATTTCCTTGATTTTACCGCCCAGTTCTTTCTGGATCCTTGATTTGAGGTGTTCCAGCCGGAGTTTTTGGCTACTCTCGAGCGATCCTCTTCCTGGCAGTTCGCCCAAGAGGAGATAATGGCCTTGAAACTGGCCGGTTTTTTCGAGCGAGATCAAATCGGTTTCTTTTTCGACGATTGCAATCACCGTTTTGTCCCGTTTCGGATTGGCGCAAATGGCGCAAAGATTGCCGCCGCCTTTCAAAAAGAAGCACTGCTTGCAGCGGCTCAAGTGCCGTAAATCGCCCAGGGAAGATTCAAGGTTTTTCAGGTCGTTTTTGTCGAGACCAATTAGGTAAAAAGCAAGTCGGGTCGCAAGACGGGGCCCCAAAGAAGGCAGGCGCGAAAAATTATCGATGAATTTTTGAATTTGTTCCGGGATCATAGTTACGAAAATTTCCAATTTCCAATCAAATTCCAATAAAACAATTATTCAAACCTGAAAATTAAAACATTGAAAATTCAATGAAAATTGATAATTGAAAATTATTCTTCGGGTGCCTGATGGGTGGTATCAATGTTCCTGAAACTGACTTTTTCCTGATCGAATTTCAGCTGGACGCTGCCCAAAGGGCCGTTGCGGTGTTTGGCGATGATGACCTCCACCAGATTTTTTTCATCTTCGGTCGCGTCCATTCTGTCCCGGTCTTTGCGGTAAAGAAGCATCACGACGTCGGCATCCTGTTCTAGAGAGCCTGACTCGCGCAGGTCCGAAAGGCGGGGAATTTTAATTTCTCTTTGATCAACGGCGCGGGAAAGCTGGGAAATGGCCAGAACCGGAATGTTCAATTCTTTGGCCAGGCCCTTCAGGCCGCGGGAAACCTCAGTGATCTGCTGGACCATGTTGTCGCTGCCGGTGCGGGGTTGGACCAATTGCAGGTAGTCCACTATCAAAAGGTCCAGGCCGCGCTCAAGCTGGAGGCGCCTGGCCATGGAACGCATTTGGAGAATGTTGGGCGAAGGCGAGTCGTCGATGAAGAGCGGGTTTTTGGAAAGGTCGTCCAGGGCCTGCCGGACAAAGCCGAACTCCGTATCGCCCGCAAGGCGGCCGGTGCGGAGACGCCACAATGGGATTTGGGCCTGGCTCGCGATGATCCGATCGATGACTTGTTCTCGGGACATTTCGAGCGAAAAGATGCCGACCACGTGGCCTTTTAGCGACGCTTCCCGGGCGATGTCCAGGGCAAGCGCGGTCTTGCCGAATGACGGCCGGGCTCCCACGATGATCAGGTCCGATTTTTGGAGACCGGAGAGGAGATTGTCAATACCCGTAAAGCTCGTCGCGACGCCCCGCAGAGCGCCTTCGCCGCGGTGGAGTTTCTCGAGCCGTTCGTAGGCCGCCGGCAAATCGTCTTTGAGATGGACGAATTTCTGGATGCGGGAACGGCCAGCGATGTCGAAAACTTTTTGTTCCACTTGGTCCAGAAGCGTTTCGAAATCGTCGTGTTCGAAGGCCTTTTCGTGGATTTCCGAAGAGACGTTGATTAAATCGCGCCGCACCCGTTTTTCGCGGACCGCGTTCGAGTAGTGTTCGATGTGGGCCGAAGTCGGCACGCTTTCTATTAAAGTCGTGAGATATTTTTCGCCGCCAACCTCTTTCAAGAGCTTTTTTTCTTTTAATTTGGAAGCGACCGTCAAAAGGTCGATCGGCTGACTCTTGGCGAAAAGATTGATGATCGTTTCGTATATTTTCTGGTGGCGGGGGTCGTAAAAATCCGCCGGCTTCAGCGTGTCGGCGATTTTCACGATGGCGTTCTTGTCGAGCATCAAGGCGCCCAAGACCGACATTTCGGCATCGAGGTCTTGGGGCGGAACTTTTAAGGGATTGGTTTTAGCCATGGTCCGAGGGGCGTGTCCTGTACCTCATATCCTAATCCAATCATCCTTTTTCTCAAGGCATCGGCTTGAACAAACTGTTTATTGATTCTGTATAATTCGCGTTTTTCCGCCAGTTTGATTACCGCTCTGGGAATTTTTGTCTGTTTGACGGCGGCCTTAAACCCCAAGCCGAGCACCTCGTCGTATTTGAAAGCGAGCGAGAGCTTTGTTCTTGGGGCAAGCAGCGGGTTTTTAAGCGTGTTCCAAAGGATCGAAAGGGCTTTGGGGGTATTC
Source organism: Candidatus Jorgensenbacteria bacterium GW2011_GWA1_48_11 (assembly GCA_001003475.1). Classification (GTDB taxonomy): domain Bacteria; phylum Patescibacteriota; class Minisyncoccia; order UBA6257; family GWB1-50-10; genus GWA1-48-11. Next base: position 298,287 of record LCPF01000001.1, read on the forward strand.
AAATCATCGTTGATCGCTGTTTGAAATCGGCGGAGGAATCCAGCGGCCATTCCTTTTTGCTTTTTGCCCGCCCCCCTCGCTTTCGAAGCAGGCGAAGCAAGCCAATTAAGGTCGTTGTAAAGTTTACGAAGGGTATTGGCCGCACCCTCAAGGCCATCCCACGAAAAGTTTAATTTTTTGCGGTAATGGGCGCTGAGGACGAAATAACGATAGGCGATGGGTTTAAATCTCTTCTTTTTTAGATTTTCAAGCGTGATGAAATTGCCTTTTGATTTTCCCATTCTTTTTTCGTCTATAACCAAAAATTCCCCATGCAGCCAGTATTTCGCCAAGGGTTTGCCGTAGGCGCCTTCGGATTGCGCAATTTCGTTCGTGTGATGGACGGCGATATGGTCGATGCCGCCGGTGTGGATGTCGAAGGGTTGGCCGAGGAAGGCCGTTGAAATGGCGGAACACTCGATGTGCCAGCCGGGGAACCCCGCGCCCCAAGGAGATAGCCAGCGCATGGCGTGATTTTTAAAATGATCGGTTAATTTGAACCAAAGAGCGAAGTCTTGCGGGTTCTTTTTCTCGGGGTCGTGAATAACTTCTTCGCGGGCGGAAGTTATCTTTTCAGAAAGTTTTTGTCGTGAAAGTTTGGTGTAGTTTTTGAATCTCAAAACGTCGAAGTAGACCGCTTTTGAAGTTTCGTAGGCATAGCCGCGCTCCAGCAGTTTTTTTATTATCTTGATCTGCTGGGGAATGAATTTCGTTGCCGGCGCAATGTATCGCGGTTTTTCTATATTCAGTTCTTTTATGTCGCGGAAGAAGGCGTTGGTATAAAATTTTGCTATTTCCCAGACGGATTTTTTTTCTTTTTTTGCCTCGTTTTCGATTTTGTCTTCGCCGGTATCGGCATCGGACGTAAGATGGCCCACGTCGGTAATGTTCATTACCCGTTTCACTTTATAGCCGTTTAATTCCAGGGTGCGTTGGAGGACGTCTTCGAAGACATATGTCCGAAGATTGCCAATGTGGGCATAGTTATAAACCGTCGGCCCGCAGGTGTAGAGCCCGATTAAATTTTTATGAATTGGTTTCAGGACCTCTTTTTTTCTGGTTAGGGTGTTATAGATAAGCATGCCCCTATTTTATACTGGGTTTCGTTCTGGTAGCAATGGCGTAGCGTTTTAAAACCAGCCCTTTTTTCGGAAGAAGATCGCCAAGAAGACGGTCAAGATAACGACGCCGCCGAATTGGAGCCAGAAATCCTGGGGCGTGCCGATAAGCTGAGTTTCGATTTTCGGTTGGAGCATAATCGTCGTGTAGAGGATTAGAGGAAAAGTCAGGAAGCCAAGAATCGAAAATCGGCGGACGACTTCCGACGTCTTGAATTCGAAAATCTGGGAAATCGTTTCGCTGTAGGATTCTATCGAAGCTTTGAGGTTTTCGAGGACAAAATGCACTTTCATTAGGTCGCCCAGGAGATCGGTGAAGTATATCTTGAATTCGTTTCCCCAGAAACGTGTGCCGACGATTATCAAGGATTCCAGAATGTTCCTTTGGGGCGCGGCGATGATGGCGAAATCGAGGATGTCCCGTTTGATGTAGGAAATTTCCTCGAGTAATTTCCGGTTCTGTTTTTTGAAGAGCTGTTCGCCGACGAAATTGACGTTTTTTTCGACGTGTTTCAGCTGGCGCAGGGCGTAAGTGTGCAGTTCCTCAACGATGAAATAAATCATTTCGGCGGTGGAATTAATCTTCCCCCTGAGCCTCATTTGAAGGTCGTCGCTGAACTGCGAAATCGGGTCCAGTTTTTCGTAGGCGACCGTAATCAGGGTGTCGTGGGTGGCAATGAAGTCGATTTCAGCCCGGCGGCAGGTGCGGCTTTCCTCGCTGTAAATCGGCAGGTGGTAGACTATAAAAACGTAATTGTCGTAGGTTTCGACTTTCATCCGGTCGGAAGGCACGAGCAGTTCGTCAACGATAAGGGGATGAAGCTTGAATTCCTCGCCCAGGCTTTTGGCCGCCCGGTCTTTCGGATTAACCAGGTTTATCCACCGGATTTTTTTGTTGATTTTAGTGTCAGTCATGCCGATGTTGTCTAAATTTTCGAGCTCAATGGCAGCGATGAAAATTTAGCTACCACATTGAGCACCCCGTTAGATGCGGCTCCAATGCCGCTTGAGGTAATCCGACTGTTTTCTTGTTTCATATAGTTTCGGTTTAATTTCATTGTTTTATCCGCTATCTAACAGGGTAAGGTTTTCTAACTCCGATCCTGCTCGGAGAGAAAGCCCTTACTTGCTCCAGTTTAAAATAACATCGTTTATGGTCGGAGAAAGAGTTTGGAGTGTGTTGCTCAAAAGGCGGATTTTGTAGCGGAGATAGCGATAGTTCGTCACCTGCGATTTATCGATGCAAATTGCCTTGTTGGGGCCGGCGGCGGGGCTCGCAATGCCGGCAACTGGGCACTCACTGCCGTAATAGTTGCCCGTGGCGCCGCCCGGCCCGGAAAAGGTCCAGGGTCCGGCGGCGCTGTTTGAAACAGCGATTTGAAAATCAACCGAAGTGCCGCTGGGCTGAGTACCTTGCCAGATGATGCTGTTCAAGATCGCGCCGCTTGTTTGCTGGGTATCGAAGATCGAAGAGGTGAGATAAGCAATAGTGGAGGTGGCGACCCAGGAAGTATTCAGTTTGAAATTATTCGTGTCGCAGCTCGAATTGTTGGCGCAATTGAAGCTGATCCAGCCGTCCAGATCGTTCCAGGCCCAGCCCGAAAAATCACCGTTGGAATTAATCGAGACTTTGTAATTGGAGCTCGCGCAATTATTGGCGCCCCCTTGGGTCGATTGGTCGCAGTTCAGGCTGATCCAGCCAATCGTATCGTTCCAGGCCCAGCCGGTCAGATTGCCGCTGGCGTCGCCCGAGGGGCAGGTGCCGTCGGAATTGTGCGGGCCCGGACCGTTGCAGACGCCGTAATTGGAGGTCGCGCAAATATCGCCGCTTCGGGTCGTTGCGCAGTCCAGGGAAATGTCGCCGACCGAGGAAGAAGCATAACCGCTGATTTTCGTGCCGGCGACGACCACCGAATCGGTATTGTAAAAATCCCACCAGCCGGACGGGTCATCCCAGGCGACGCTTGAGGTGCTATTGGAATTGACGTTGGTTGCGGCCCTGACCACGAGCGAAAGCACGGCGGCCAAAATCACGAAAATCGTGAGAACCCAGAAAATTATTTTCACCAGGCGCATCGTTTCGATTAATTATAGCATTATAAAGGGCATGAAGCCCTTTTAAAATTCTCCCTGAACTTTAAATTATAAATGCTAATTCTTAGAACGAGGCGTTACCTTTAAGAAAAGTGTCTCGGAGGCCGAGCGGGCATGGTTCCGCCGATGAGGCGGAGAGCGAGGCCGAGAGTCAAGTGGGCGAGCGAGCGGCTGGGTGAGCGAGACCCCGTCTTTATTGTAAGGCGATGCCGAGTAGTTATCCACAAGCGGTTTGGAATTTCGGGATGAGGCGTGTTATATAATAAGTTGTATGAGTAAGATCAATAAAATTCTTCTGATCGTCGTCATTGTTTTGATTTTGGCTTTGGCCGGCGTTTTCGCTTGGAAATGGTGGGGCGCCTCTTCTTATTACGCCGTCTATCTCCGGACCGGCGATTTGTATTTTGGCCAGTTGGTTCGTTTTCCTTCCTTCGGCCTCAAGAATATTTATACGATTCAGGTTAATTCCCAAAATCAGCAGAATCCGTTGAGTATTCAGAAATTCACGAATATTTTCTGGAGCCCGACAGATTTTATGAAGATCAATCGCGAGCAAGTGGTTTGGACGACGCGATTGAATGACACCGGCCAGTTGGTTCAATTAATCAAGACCAATCCTGACCTAGTGCCGCCGGCCGGTACCCAACAAGCGCCGCCCGCAACCCAAGAGCCGTCAACGAATAAATAATTACCCCCGCCTGTCCATGGACAGGCGGGATTGTTTTTGGCCGACTGTGTTAAAATAATGGTAAATGAACCTCAAGTTTCTGCTTGCGGTTATCGGGATCGGCGCCATCGCGTTCTGGACCGGTCAATCCTCCTCGCTTTTCCAGAAAACTTTTTTCAATCAGTCGCATTTGGTTGGGGAAATTCCGCTCAGCGATTCCGGCGAATTCAATCCTTATTCCGCTTCGCTCGCCGAAAGCGGAAAAGCGGTTTCCGGTTCTCCGGAGAAAACTGTTTTTCAGGATTGTTCGGCCGCGGTCGGCGCCCCCGCTCCTTTCCGCAAACTCATTATTAATGAAGTTGCCTGGATGGGTTCTCTGAACGATGCTCTGGCCGAGTGGTTCGAGCTCAAAAACGTTTCCGGGGGTCCGCTCGACGTCTCCGGTTACGGCGTTTCGGACCGGGACGGCCAAATCAGAATTGCGATTCCCGCCGGAACGGTTCTCCCCGTGGCCGGCTTTTATCTTCTGGAGCGGAAAGAAGAAGCAACATCAGTGAAAACCGATCTTATTTACGCCGGCAACTTGAAAAATACGGATGAAAGTTTGCGGCTTTATGATGCCGGGTGTGGCCTCGTTGATGAAGTCTCGGCCAATCCTGATTGGCCGGCCGGCGGAAACGACACCAAGCGGACGATGGAGCGGGCAAATGATTTAAGCTGGCATGCGTCGGCAGTTTCCGGCGGCACCCCCAAAGCGGAAAATTCATATCCGACAATTAACCAAAAAACAATTGACAACGAACAATCAACAAGGACTGCAGTGAGCGGGACAGTTGTTACGGCGCCGTCTTCAGTCAGCTCAACCATTACTACAAACTACTCACTACCAACTACAAACTTACAAATTTTAATAAGCGAGATAATGGTTGGCATGGACGGCAATGCCAGTTATGAATTCATCGAGCTTTATAACGCCGGTCCCAACGCCGTTGATTTGACTGGCTGGAGAATGACCAAAAAAACTTCGAGTGGCAGTGAATCGAATTTGGTTGCTGTGAGCCGTTTTGAGGGTAAAAAGATTCAGGCCGGGAAATATTTTCTCCTCGTGAATCAGGGCGGTTACAACGGTTCGGTTGTAGCCGATCTGGCCTGGCCGGCTTCATACACCCTGGCTTATACCAATAATGCCGTCGTTCTTTACGATGCGGGAGGCGGCAAGGTTGAGGAGATAACTTGGCCGGAAATTCCGAAAAATCAAAGCTTCGTTCGCGTTTCTTGGAACAACAGTCAATTTGCCATTCAGGGTCAGCCCTCGCCTCAAAATTCAGGAGCTAATTAGTAACACATAACCAATAACTTATAACCGGACAATCGTAAAGGTTTATATATTATTAATTATCGGGTTATTCGGTTAATTCTTATCTGCTATAATTAAACAATGACCAGAAAGCAGATCGTTATTCTTGCCGCTTTGGGTGTTTTTGTGATCTTGGTTCTGGCCTTAGGCTTTCTGACCAATCGTGGGGGCGTGTTGCCCAACGGTTACAGTCCGGAAAACAGCCTTCCAGGCGTTTTAAATCCGAGCGCCACTGGTACGGCTGGTGTTTATTCGTCGGAAGTATCCAAGGACGCTGTTTTGACCGTACCCAAAAACGAAGCACCGGCTTCGGCTAACCCCAATTTGGACACCCAGATCAAGTTCTTCGATATGAAAGCGGCGAAAACAGGCTTTACTCCCGATTCGATCACCGTGAACAAGGGCGATAACCTTCAGATAGATTTTACGGCCGTGGACGGGGATTATGATTTGAACATTCCTTATCTCGGCGCCTATTTTTCGGCGGTAAAGCGGGGGGCGACGAAGAGATTGATTTTCGACACCTCCCTTCCCGGCACTTTCCTTTTCGAATGTCGCGATCATTGTCCGTCGGGGGGCAAAATTCAGGGGATGTTAATAGTATTGCCGTGAGATAGTGAATAGCGAGTAGTTTGTAGTTGGTAGACTATGCAGGACAATAAAATTAAGTCATATAAAGATTTATTAGTTTGGCAAAAATCTATGGAACTCGTGAAACAAATTTATAAATTAACAGAAAATTTTCCATCGAGCGAGGCTTACGGTTTATCTTCGCAAATGCGCCGAGCAGCCGTATCAATGCCGTCAAATATTGCCGAAGGCAGTCGGCGCAGCTCTAAAAAAGATTTTCGCAACTTTCTGTTTAATGCTTTTGGTTCAGGAGCGGAACTGGAAACTCAAGTTGAGTTGGTAAGGTCTTTGTCATTCGGTGAAAAGCTCAATTATCAAAAAGTGGATAATCTTTTGAGCGAAGTTATGAAAATGTTAAATACAATGATTTTTAAATCAAATTTATGAAGAAATTACTCATTATAGTACTATTTTTTCTACTCACTACTTACTACTCACTACTTACTAGCTTGGCTTTTGTCGGCCCTCAAGCTGGTCAGACGGTTGGCACAGGCGGCGGCGGATTTGTCATTGATTCCTCGGGCAACATCGGTTTCGGCACTTCGGCGCCCGCCCCCACCAGCAATTTCGACGCCACCTCGACTCAATCCGGCCCGACAAGCTTCGGTTACGTTTTCACGGTGGCTTCGACCACTAATCCGGGCGTGGCTTTGAAAAACCTTTCTTCCGGCAATATGTATCTCTGGTCGTCCCGCAATTTCGGCAACTTCCAGCTCTACCGTGAATCAGCCACGCTCCCAGGCCTCGTGGTGGTGGATATAAACCAATATGGTGATGTCGCGATAGCCGCCAAAGCCACTTCAACCGGTATCAGCGCCAAGTTGCTCGTGGGCGGGAACATTCAGTCCACCGGTTCTTTCATCGGCGCCTTGTCCGGCAATCTTTCGGCCGCGAACGTGACTGGTCCCTCGGCTTTCGGTGCGAATTACGGAACTTATAACTACGCTTTCCCGGGCGCTTTGGCTGTGGGCACTTCTACTACTGCCGGTTTGCCCACAAACGGCCTTTACGTGGGCGGCTCGGTCGGCATCGGGACGGTGAGTCCTTATCAAGCGAAACTGGATGTGAATGGTATTGGCAGTGTCGCCCAATATGCTGCCAGCAACTCTAATAACGACCAACTGCTCATTGGATCGGTGAATCGTGGTTCTAGTTCTTATTTTGGATTAGCTACCGGCGCAACCTTCGTGATGGCTGTGGGCAACGGAGTCGCAAATTCAATGGGAATAGGAACGTTTGGTGCGCAACCACTTATTCTCGGAACAAATAATGCTGCTGCGGTCACTATTTTGAGTGGCGGCAACGTCGGCATAGGAACTTCGACACCAACCCACAAACTGACCGTTACTGGCGGTGATATTTATTTTGACGGAAGCGAATTGATTTTTTCCGATGCCGGCACCTCGAACCGGGATTACATTATTTATAACGATAGTCCTTTCATGAACTCGGGCGGCTCTTTTACTTTTCAAGCTGATACGACGCTCGGCGGCGCCACCTCGACGCCCACGGCCGGTATCAGCGCCGAGGACGCATATTTCTCCGGCAATGTCGGTATCGGAACCGGGGGACCTGGTGAAAAGCTCACTGTGTCGGGAAACATTTTACTTATATCTTCTTTCCCAAATATCGATTCGAGCGGCAGTGAACTAAATATCCGCTCGCAAGCTGCCCCCATTTATTTTCGGAATAGGGCGGACAATACGGTTAAAGCCGTGATAAATACCAGTTCCGGTAACGTCGGCATCGCCACCACCACCCCAGGCTATCCCTTGACCGTAAACGGCGTGATTTACTCAGTAACCGGCGGTTTCCGCTTCCCGGACAATTCTGTCGTTCCACCAACAACACCTCTTCGACCGCGACCCTGGCTGTCACGAATCCAGGAGGCACGGTCCTCGACGTTGACACTCTGAATAGCCGAGTGGGTATCGGGACGGCGAGTCCGGGGGCTACTTTGTCTGTGGTAAAAGCGGGAAATGGCGCTTTTACCGCTGGAAGAGATACAACTGTTTCTGCCGCGATTGCAAGCTTGAATTATAATAGTGCTACAGATCAGGCTTTAGCTTTCAGGGATACAAATACCGGTGGGAAGATTTGGTCGGTTGGTTCCGGAATTGGAGTTTCTGCTGGTGATTTTGGAATTTATAGTCAGTCTGATGTATTCACGGGACTAACAATAAAGCAAACAACCGGCAACGTCGGAATAGGAACGACGAGTCCTGACGCAGCCCTTGATATAGAAAGAACAGATACAAGTGCTGAAATAAAAGTCTCAAGATTAGGCACAAGCCCAACAGATGTTTATTTAGGAGCAGGGGCAAATAATGGTTATATTGGAACAGTAAGCGCTGACCCATTCCAATTATATGTAAATAATGCGGCAGCTGTTCATATCAAAGCAACTGGAGAAGTCGGCATTAACACGACGAATCCAAGCAGACCTCTTCAGGTTCACGGTACAGATGGAGACGCAAACGACGGTATCATCACAAGTGTAGATACAACTTCAATCGCTATTGATGTGGGTGGTTCAATAGGATTCAGGGGAAAATATAACGCAGCAGGTTCTTTTGCAGATTTTGGGAGAATAAAGGGTGCCAAGGAAGTTGTGACAGATAGTAATTTTGCAGGGTATTTAGGATTTTTTACAAGACCTGCTGGTTCAACTATGTCAGAAAAAATGAGAATCACAAGTACAGGCAACGTCGGCATCGGGACGACGGGGCCGGGGGCTAAGTTGCACGTTTATGAATCAACTGCGCTTGGTTCTACTGCCGGAAACTCGCAGATTATCTCAAGATTCGCGGGCAGTACGACCAATAATTTTATGCATAATGAATGGCTTTACAGGGATTCTGCTGGTTCAGATTGGTTTACCGCCAGATTGCACGATGCGATAAGTGTTGATGTTTCATATCTGACCCCGGGGACGAACACACGTTTATGGTGGGAGAGAGACCCTTACAACAACATCCAGTCGTGGGGCGATCAGGCAAGCACGCATATGACAATAAACGCCGGCAACGTCGGCATCGCCACCACCACCCCAGGCTATCCCTTGACCGTAAACGGCGTGATTTACTCAGTAACCGGCGGTTTCCGCTTCCCGGACAATTCTGTC
>LCPF01000001.1:307325-393512 GCA_001003475.1 Candidatus Jorgensenbacteria bacterium GW2011_GWA1_48_11
CCGCTTCCCGGACAATTCTGTCCAGACTACCGCTTACGGCGGCTCCACTCAGACCATCAATGCCGCCTACGTCACGCCTGGCACCTTCGGCTCGGCCTCAACCCAGGGCAATTACGCTTTTGCGAACGGCGCCTCCACCATTCTCGCCATTGACAACACTAATTTACGAGTGGGGATTGGGACGGCGAATCCGACAGAAGCATTAACAGTCTCTACTAAGGCGCGTTTTGGCACTTACTACAATTTTGATTATGATCAAAACGCTAATAATCTTGGCTGGTATTGGAATGCGTATTTTGATGAGTCAGCCGTCAATTACAAATATATATCTACAGGCGCATGGGGAGGAACCGCAGCGCGATTGGTGGGCACCGGGAGCGGCTTGCGTTATGATCAAGCTTCGGGTGGAATTGATCCAATTTCTTGGAATAATAGATTGTTTATTGATTCTTCCGGTAACCTTGGTATTAGCACGACTACCCCGGCTTATAAACTAGCAGTTGTCGGCACCGGTTATTTTAGTAATCAGCTGACCTTGGGAGCGAATTTGAACCTCGGCGCGAATAGCATCTCCATGAGCGGCGGCAATATCGGCAATGTCGGGAAACTGACTGTCACCTCGATCGACCCGCTTTACGAAATCGGCGGTGAAAAATACGCGACTTACGTATCTGACACCATCGGTTATAAAGTGGAATCTTTTGGCAAAGGGAAGTTGGTTAAATCCGAAATCCGAAATCCTAAATCCGAAACAAATTCTAATGTTCAAAATCCCAAACAAACGGGTTTAGAATTTAGTGCTTCGAATTTAGAATTTGCAGAACCTCTCTATTCGTACATAATTGATTTTTCAAAAGTAGAGAGAGGTTCTAACCTCTGGCTTTTCTGGCAGACCATTAGTGAAGGTCAGAATATGGAAGACGTTTCTGTGGTACTTACGCCAGAAGGGGATGAGGCGAGTCTCTGGTATGTTCTAAATCCGGCTAGCCGGCAGATAATCATCCGTGGCGATAAAGACGTTGTTTTCTCTTATCACCTTGTTGCGCCGCGTCACGATGCCGCCTCTTGGCCGAATGTTTCTGATTCACAGTACGAAGGTACTGTTTTGCCTGAGAAATAATTTATTATAATTCTTCCGCTATGCCACAGCATAGCAAGGTGATAGAATTATAATTATGGTAAAGAAAAAGAAACAGCGCGATTTCGTTTTGCCCTCCGTTGATAAGTTTTCTTCTCGCAAGGAATGGGAGGATGTTTGTTCAAGGATAATACTAAATTATCCGGATCTGTTGCGATTACTCATGACGACCCATGAACGTCGCGTCTTGGTCGTGCGCGTTGCTGCCCTCCAAGCCATCGCTGCCGGCAAGAATTACAGACAAATCGGTCAAGAATTATGGCTTTCGCCTCAAACCATTAGCGGTATTGGGAAGGCAATAAAGGAAAGGAGTTACAGGAGTTATTTGGAACGGAGTAAAAATGAGCGAAAGAAACGGATTTATAGCGATGGTTCTGTTGTTTCTAAATCGGAAAGGCGCGGCGGTTTGCGACGGCGTACAAAGTACGGAACGATTTACTTGCCTTAAGAATCAAAACCAATTCAAAAGGATACTGCTATGCTACAGCATAGCGCGATAAAAAAGAAAACATAGAATTTAAGATTTGAATTTTGATTTATGCGTCATAAATTTCATATCAGTGATTGGGGTAAATCGAGCAGGTTTAAGGTTTTAAATAAATTCGTTCGCCATTTTGGGAAGCCGATTTTTTACGGCGTTACTCTCCTGGTCCTAGCGGCCGGTATTTTTTTTGCGTTCAAACTGTTCTTGGTTTTGATTCAGGAGCGAATATCGCGATCATCCATCACCGATTTGACGAGAATCAGTCGGCAGACATCGTTGCCCGGCGAAAAAGTCCAGCCATTGAGCGAGTTGGCGCCAGTCGAAACGTCTATGTCGTCGCCACCGGAGAAAGATTTGATTCACAGCACTTTTTACGATTTGTTTTCCGGCGTGGGCTGGCTGAACCAGGAAGCCAGCACCTTATACCGGGATAGCGTCGTGTCCGCCTTCGTTTTCCCGCCGAAGTTCGACTGGCAGAAAATAGAAAATCAGTCGTCAATGGTCAATGGTCAATTGTCATTTGTCGAACGTCAACCTGACGGCAGCGATACGCGTTGTTTGGGAAGCCGCTGTTTGAGGCAGAAAGATTTAAATCTTTATTTTCAAAACCAGCCGCTCAATTTACCGGCTGATTTGGCCGACAAGAACTTGATCAATATTTCCATTGGCGGTTTGGATACGGTATGGCTCTTGGGCGCCGTGGTTCAAAATGACAATAATTATGACGGTTTGGTTTTTATTTTCAACGGAACGGGTTTTATGAAAGCTGATCTTTCATTCTCGTCGCCTTACAAAGGCGTTATTGGTTTTGGCGGGAGCGATGACGATTGGCTTGCTGTTTACGGCGCTTATCAAGGCCAGGCAGTGAGAGTGCGCGGTACCGACATCAAAAACATTTCTTCGTTTTTTAACATCCGCGTTATGAACGGCGGGTTCGAACCGGCCGTAGTTCGTTCCATAAATGAAAATTGTGAATTGTCCGCCGAAGGCGGATTCGCCTCAGGCGGAAAAATTGAAAATTGCGCCGCTTGGTATATTTTTGGTTTGCCGCCAAGCCAGCCGAAACTGCTCAAGCTTTTCCAAAACCGCACGGCCGATATCGTGGGCGCGGTTGATTTAACTTCTTCCATCGTCTCCGAGGGCATAAGAAGCTTTTCTTTCTCTTCGATTAGCGGCGAGAGTCGCGAGCTCGCAGCTAAGGTCTATAAAAATTCCGGAGCTTCGGAATTTTGGAGGTTTCGGGATTTGGGCTTTGATAAAAGCAAGGTCTTGGAAGCGGTTTCGGTTAACGTCAATTCCTACGGCAATTCCGAAACGCGGAAAGCGACGATTTCGGAGGTTGATTTGGACAGTAATGGCGGGCAGGTCGATTTTTATCTTTCGAATAACGGCGTAAACTGGATGAAAACGGGAGTGGGCGAGGAGGTTGAATTTTCCGAATCCCATAACCACCTTCTTTTCTGGCGGGTGGTTTTTTCGCCCTCGAGCGAGCCGGAAACGTCGGTCTTTTTCGACAGGATTCGACTCGACTACAAAGTCAAGTTTTTATAAGAAATTAACGCAGCCTTTTTGCTATAATGAATACAATGGATAAAAAACAGGAATATATTTTAATCGGTATCGGGGTTGTGGTTGTGCTTTTGATAATTGCCGGTCTCGTCTTTACGAAGGGCGGACCAGCATCGCCTACGGGCACGCAAGAAGCGACCCCCGCTGGTTTTCTAAGCGATAATCCCAATGCCTTGCCTACTGTGCAGGGCGGCACGCGGGAAAAAGTGACGACAGCGATTCCCACGCCGGACGTGAATGCCACCTCGGTTTCGAAAGACGTCGCCATTCCTTTCAATGTCCAGGAGACCGGCAATATCTCTTTCCGGCAATTCGAGATTAGGGGGGAGGGCAATCAATTCGTGCCGGATACGATCGTGGTGAATGCCGGCGACGTGATTGACTTGAAGCTCACGGCGGTTGACGGCGATTACAATATATTTTTCCCGGACTTCGGCATCAAAGTTGCGGTGGCCGAGGGCCAAAGCACTAAACCAGGCGCTATTAATTTTCAAGCCGCCACCTACGGCCAGTATCTGTTTTCCTGCAGTATCTGCCGCGGCACCGTAACCGGAACGTTAATCGTTAATCAAAAGTAATGACCAGGAAAAATATTTTTATTTTAGTGATAGTAATTCTGGTTATTGCCGCAGGTTTTGCTTTTTACCAATCGCAGAAAGGAGCAATGCCCTGGTCAGCCGGCCCGGCCGGTTCTTCGGGCGGCGCGCCGGTGAGCCAAAAGGATTTGAATCAGATTACCGGCGAGGCGATTGTAGGCGGCGCGAAAACCAGCGGTTGTGATGTTTTAACCGATGTTGCGCAAAGGGCGGTCTGTGAAATGAACGTGGTTACAGCTCAAGCCAAAGAGAAAAACGACGTTTCTTTGTGCAATCAGATTTCCGAGGAAGGTTTCAAAGAAAATTGCCAGGACCAGTTTTATACTTATGACGCAATAGTTAAGAAAGACGCGAATATTTGCAATAAAGTTATAAACGATACAAGAAAGGCGCAGTGCGTCGGCTATGTGGCGCAATACAGCCAATAAGAGCTAATTTTCAATTTCCAATGTTCAATTTTCAATAAAATACCAATGAACGAGGATAAAGTGATTCAAAAATTAGCCGAGCACGATAGGCGGTTTGATGAAATTTTAACTGATTTATCCGGCTTTAAAAACCAGGTTTATACTACTCAAGACGAAATGCTTACTATTTTGCGTCGCTTGGACGAAGAACGTATTTTTACAACAAAGTGGGTAGAGCGCATTGAAAAAGAAGTGGAGGCGCATAAGCAGGAGATTGCAAGAATAAAAACCCACTTGAAAATTGAGAATTGAAAATTAATAATTAACAAACCATGTTTTCTAAAAAATATTTAATAATTCTGGGATTGGCGGTGTTTGCTCTGTTTATTATGGGGGCGGAGTTTACTCACGCCCAAGCCCTTACGTCCATCAAATTCGTTGAGCAGGCCTCGCCGCCGACTTGCACTGGCAACGCCGGTTCGCTTTACGTTACGACCGGCCACGCTCTTCAAATTTGCAACGGCTCGAGTTGGGGCGCGGTTGGCGCCGGAACGGTCACCTCGGTCGGTACTGGCTCGGGCCTTACTGGCGGGCCCATCACTGGTTCTGGCACCATTACTCTGAACATGGCCGGCGGCGTCTGTTCCGGCACCAACAAGATCAGTACTCTTTCGGCCACCGGCACTATTGTCTGCACCGCTGACGTGGACACGAATTCGGGCGGCACCATCACCGGCGTCACGGCCGGCACCGGAATTTCCGGCGGTGGAACCTCCGGGACCGTTACGATAAATGCTACTCTCGGCACAACAATTGAGACTGGAGAAATAACGGATGGGACGATACAGGAAATTGACTTGGAAGCGACGAACGCCCCGACCGACAACTATATTTTGAGCTACGATTCCGCGACGGCGGGATTCACATGGGTGGTGGATGCTGCAGGCACGGGTGATATTGAAGGCGTCACTGCCGGCACCGGAATCTCTGGTGGCGGAACTTCGGGGACGGTAACAGTTACCTTGAACATGGCTGGCGGCACTTGCTCTGGCACCAACAAAATTTCCACCCTTTCGGCCACCGGCACCGTTGTCTGCACCGCGGATGTGGATACTAATTCGGGCGGGACAGTAACCGGCACCGGAACAGGGGCGAATTATGTTCCCAAATGGACCAGCACCACAGCTTTGGGAACTTCCCTTATTTATGATAACGGCACTAACGTCGGCATCGGGACGACGAGTCCTGAGACTAAACTAACAGTTGCCGGAGACATTTCAATCCCTACCGGGAACATCATTAGAAGCTACGATGCATCAAATCAAAATTCAACTATCAATCTTTACAATGTTACAGCCAAAATAGTTTTCGGTACATATTATGGAGATGCTACTAATGGTGGCTTCCTTTTCCAAACCAACACATCAGGTACTGCCAATAACGCCATGCTTATCCGCGGCGACGGCAACGTCGGCATCGGGACGACGAGTCCCGCATCAAGACTTAATGTTATTCCTGCCTCTAATGTTAATTTAATTGCAACTTTTGAGGGCAATCATGCAACGACAGGGGGTTATATTACGATAGGAGATGAAGCAAATAATCTTGAACGAGGTTATTTTGGTTTTGGTTCAAGTGTCGGTGGAAGTGCGGGAATAACAACCATAGCACTTCGTTCTCAGGGGGATTTACAATTTCTAACAGGGGGTTCAGCTACGAGAATGACAATTGACAGTTCAGGCAACGTCGGCATCGGGACGACGAGCCCGGCAGCTGAATTAGATGTAAATAAATCGGAAGCTGGTGGAACTGTTGATATTTTTGTGAAAAATGCTGATAACACAAACGGAGCTTCTAATGCAAGATTTGTGGCGAGTGTTGGTGGAGTTTCATCTGGTGACCCCAAAATGGGTTTAGCAGTCACAGGAGTAAGAGATTACTTCTGGCTTTTGGATAACTCCGATAGCGATAAATTGAAATTGCAGACTAATGATGTAGATATTTTAGCAATAGATACAGGCGGCAAAGTCGGCATTGGAACGACTGGGCCGGGAAACCCCTTAACCGTTGCTGCGGATGGCGCAACAACAATGGGTCTTCTAAGAAATGACCCCGATGGATTGAGCAATTTCGCAGCAATCGGAGCAATTGCCTTTGGAACAAGGGAAACCGGAGATAACCAAGAGCGATATGGAGCTATAATCGGAGGTATTGCAGAGGAACTTTGGACTGACGCCACGTCTTATGGTTCAGGATTGGCTTTCTCTGTTGTGCCTATTGGGTCAACTACCGTTACTCCAGCAATGAGGATATCCAATGCTGGCAGAGTCGGCATCGGGACGACAGCACCAAGCCAGAAGTTCGAAGTTATAGGCAATACCAGTTCAACCCAATTTTGTCTTGGCGGTTCCTGTATCACTAGCTGGCCAAGCGGGGATATTACCGGCGTCACGGCCGGCACGGGGCTCACGGGCGGCGGCTCGAGCGGTTCGGTTACTCTTACTTTAGCGATGGCCGGCGGCGTCTGTTCCGGCACCAACAAGATCAGTACTCTTTCGGCCACCGGCACTATTGTCTGCACCGCTGACGTGGACACGAACTCGGGCGGGACGGTGACCTCGGTTGATAGCGGCAACGGCCTCACCGGCGGCCCAATCACCGGCAGTGGTACTTTGGCCGTCGGTGCCGGTACGGGGATTTCGGTGGCGGCCGATTCGGTGGCTGTAAACACAGGAACGGCTTTTACCTGGACTGCCGGTCATACATATCAAACAGCCTCGGTTCCGTTTGTGTTAAGAGAAACAGACCAAACGTTGCCGGCTGGTCTTTGGCGCATTCCGGCAGACGGCAATACTTTGCGTATCGACCGCAATACAGCTGTTGCGGGAGATTTCTCAACATACACGACCGTCTTTAGTATTGACGCGTCAAACAATATTAATGTAGGTACCTGGCAGGGTTCAAGTATTGCCACGGCTTATACGGCTGCGAAAGATACGACGGATGACTCGGTGAGCGGAACAGTGGACGGTTCGGAAATAACGGACGGAACGATAGAAGAAGTTGATTTGGAAGCGACGAACGCGCCCACCGACAACTACATATTGAGTTTTGACCTCGCAACGGGAGGATTTACATGGGTGGTAGATGCCGCAGGCACCGGTGATATTGAAGGCGTGACCGCCGGCACGGGACTCACTGGCGGAGGCACTTCCGGAACAGTTACTTTAAACGCATCCCTGGGCACGGCGATTGAGAAAGGAGAACTATCTAACTCCGGCACCCTCGGGTTTACGTGGTCGGATGCGGAGGTAAGCGATACCTTGACCGCTAGCGCCGTGCCGTGGACGGGGATTTCAAGTAAACCAAATTGGATGACCGCTACAAACCTTATATATGATTTGGCAAACGCCAATAATTCCGTTCCAAGCGGCTTCTATCAATATAATACAGGTACTAATTATCCTACCGCTGGGACGTGGTATAACTTAATTAACGTTCGTCACAGTAATGTCTCGAACGACCACGGGTTTCAGCTTGCCGCGAGTTACTACGACGAGAATATATGGAGCAGGACGTATCAGGGTGGTACGGGAGCCAATGACGGGACATATACCACTTGGAGGAAATTGTGGCATGCCGCAAACGACGGCGCCGGCTCCGGCTTGGACGCGGATTTGCTTGACGGCATCAGTAGTGCCTCTTTTGCGCCCTTGGCAAACCCGAGTTTTACCGGAAGTGCAGTCATTAGTGGGAATCGTCCAGTTACCATCAGTCCTGCTGGAAACATATTTATTAAAGGGGAAACAGGTGGCTGGAATGACGGCTATTTCTTCACTGGTTCGTCAGGAACAGACAGGGGAGGATTTGGCGCTTTAGGTAGTACCGATGCAGTGACATATTATTACATCGGTCCATCATACACTTCTCCTTATATGACTTTAAATAGCGGCAATGTCGGCATCGGGACGACAAGCCCCGGTTCTTACAGGTTGAACGTTTCCGGTACGGTTTACATTGATAACGGTGCGGCTGGGACCGCCGACTTGGTTGTGCCCGATAAGATCGATACTACGACCGTTGACCCGATTTACACGATTGGCGGCGTGCGCTACGCCACTTATTTACCGGGCATGACCGGCCAGAAGGAAGAAACGACAGGCGTCGCTTTGCTCCGCCCAACCAATAACTCCGAACTTATAACTAACAACGGTGATAGGTTATCAGTTACGAGTTATAAGTTTGTTATTGATTTCTCCAAAGCTGAAATCGGCTCCGATTTGTGGCTTTTTGCGCAGGCGATAAATGTCGATGGCAGGAGTTATATTGCGCCGGACGGCGAGATTTACAGAACCACAAGCCAAGAAATTTTTGATAATACGACCATACTTCTTACGCCTTCTTTCAATGGCAAGGCTTGGTACGAAAAAGACAGTGAAAATCGCAAAATTACAATTTTCGCCATTCCTGATTCATCATTCATAATTCCTAATTCACTCGAAGTCAGCTACCGTTTGACCGCGCCCCGGTTCGATTCGGCCAGATGGTCCAATTTTGCCCCCCATGCCACTTTTGACGGCCTGAACCTGGATGAATACTTGGCAAAATAGTTCATGTCAAAAAATTTCGTTATAACGTTAGTTGTGATTTCGTTGATAGTCGGCTTCGGCTTGGGCTGGTATTTTAACGGCGCAAAATATCAGTCGCAAATCAAAGCCGTAAGCGAAAACCTGCCCGATGTGGGCGTTGTCAGCAAAACGCCGGAGGTCATCACGTCCATTAGCGCCACTGTTAAAAGCAGGGACGGCAATGCTTTAATAATAACGGTTCAGCCATCATCGAACCCATTTGAAAATTGGCCATTGGAGCGCCGGGCGGTTATCGGTGAAGACACCGAGCTCGTGAAGCGCGTGGTCAAGGATTCGGCGGTCTACGAAGCCGAGAAAAAAGCTTATGCGCGAAATCCCATTGGCCAATACCCGGGGCCCTATGAGGACGTTCCCATAAAAGCGGATGAAATCAATGCCGGTGCTTCAATCGTGGTGGAGTCGGGCGAGAACATAAAATTCGCGGAAACGATCACGCCGACCCTGATCAGGGTTTTGCTATAATTAAATGGTATGAAAACAAATAAAAACAACTTAATCATTTGGGTCGCGATAGTTTTGGTGGTTGTCTTGGGGCTGGTTTGGTACTTTTCCGATAAGTCGCGGTCGCTGCTTTCGCCCACGACGTCGCAAGGGCCGGCGAGAGAGCAGTATACGAACGCTAAAGGCAAGAAATGGGGACCCTTACCGGAAGGGGTGTATGCCTTTCAGGTAACGAATTCGGACAAGACGGAGGGGCCGAAATTTTTGGAGGGCAAAATCGATCCGCTCGACGTCTCCGTAGGGGACACGCAAAATATGAGGGTTGTGGTGCAAGATTCTGTCGGCATAGTCTCTGTGACCGCTGAAATTGAAACAGATAAGGATACGGTTGTCGTGCCTCTCAAAAAAACCGGTATCGTCACTTATGAGAACTTAATGCCGGAGAGATATGCGGTTCAAGAAGGGCAATTGAAAATTTTATCGAAGGAAGATATCGAATTGAACTATAAACAAAAAATACTTGCCGAAAAAGACGGGCTTATTAAATCGGTCCGTGCCGCAGGAGGCGACAAGGAAGTTTGGGAAGGAAGCTGGGTCGTGAGAGACACCCATACGACGACTTATCATACTGTTTTTAAGGCGAAGAATACGGCTGGCCAGGAAAAGTCGCTCACAATGGCCTGGTCTGACCCATGTTTTGCCAATCCGCCTTTCGGAGGAAATAAAAATATAACTTCCTCGTGTTCTTTCGGTGCTGTCGGCGTGGGGTCTTACGGGGCAGTGGACGGCTGGGATGGCGGCAACATAACTTTAGACCCCGGTGTGAATGTAAGTTCTTTGGAAACCGTGGGTTATTTTGTTTGGAATCCTGGCAAAAGCATTACTATAGGCAGTAACGCAAGCTTTACCTTGACTAGCGGTCATCAGCTTCGGCAGTCGTGTCTGTATCTTACGGACGGCGATCTTGACGGTGACGCGTTAAGCTCCATAAGGTCATATAACGATGGTTGCGGTACTGTTAGCGGGAAAAATAGACTGCAGAGCATTGTCAGTCTCAGTGATTGCGATGATACAAGAAGTGACCGCGACATTCTTCGGAGCGGTTATCGGGACGCCGACGGCGACACTTACGGCGGTACCTACGCAAATAATGAATGCTACAGCGCCGCCGAAGTCGGTTTTACGAATACCGATTGCTACGATTCAAACGGCAGTGCTAATCCGGGCCAAACAGGCTGGTTTACTACAAATCGCGGCGATGGTTCTTTTGATTACAACTGCAGTAGCGGCTCCATAGAATACGATGAAACGGCGGTGTCTTATTGCCAGCTTGCAAAAGCGCCCGATAAAAATTTTCTCACACTTTTAAAAGATTCCTTGATTAAAAAAGTCGCGGCGGTAGGCGAATACGGATGGATAGGAGGCATCCCGGCCTGCGGTGATAGCGGCCCGTTTAACTGGTCGGATTCTTTCTGCGAAGGTACCGGAGGCACACCTTATAAGACTTCTGCCTGCCATTAAAACAAAACTTAGAAAAATGAAAGGCCCCCGTTGGATTTCTCCTTCGGGGGCTTTTCGGTTAAGGGTTTACGGAACGTGTGCTTATGGACGCCAGGCAGGCCACCTCTCGGCCGTCGGCGTGTTCGTGATGTTCACGGACGACCCCGAACCGTCGGCGTTTGCGATGTAGATGTCCATACTGCTCTGCCAGCAACAGCCGCCGGCGTAAGCGATACGTTGGCCGTTGGGCGACCAGGTTGGGTCAACCGCGCCCACCGCGTCGTGGGTGATCTGGGTCTGGTTCGAGCCGTCCGCGTTCATCGTGTAGATCTGCGGTGGTACTGATCCTGGGGCTGGACTTGCGGCGTAGGCGATGCGTTGGCCGTCCGGCGACCAAACTGGTTCGCCGTTCCGGAGGTCGTTTCTGGTCAGGTTGGTGAGATTTCCGCCCAGGGTATCCATCGCCCAAACTTGCCCGTCGCATCTTGCGAAAGCGATCTGCTGGCCGTCCGGCGACCAGTTTGGATTGCTGGGAAGGCAGCCTATACTGCCGCCCACCACGTCAATCCGCAAGATTCTCCGGAGGTTGGCGCCGCTTGTGTCCATGATCGCGATGCCGCCGCTTGTGATCGTGAAGTCCGGCTCTTCGTCGCGGTACTGGAAGACGATGCGCTGGCCATTTGGCGACACGGATGGGTAAAGCATGTTCATGCCGGTCAGGTTAAGGCACCGCGGTTCTGACCCGTCCGCGTTCGCGATGCAGATGGTTTGGGTTGAGCTGGCTCGCGAGCGGACGAAAGCGAACTTCCGGCCATCGGGGAACCAGGCTGGATGAATGTCTTGAAACCAGGTGGTGGTCGTCACCATTCTCACGTTTGCGCCGTCCGAGGTCATCGTGTAGATTTCCTCGCACTGCGCGCCGGAACAGCGAGTGCTCGGCGCGGAATCAATCCGCATGAAAAGGATGAGGTCGAGCCTTACGGCCATGGCCGTGGCGCTGTCGCAGATCGTCGGATAGGCTTCGCTGCAGACCGTTACCGTTCCCGTGTCGGGAGTGGTTGGGCTGGTCAGGCGACCAGATCCGTCAATCGTGCCGATGGTCGTCGTCCACTTGAGGGCCGTGTGGGCCGTTCCGGTGAGACTCGCCGTAAAGCTCGTCGAACTGCCGACGTCCATCGTTACCGATTTCGGCGAGATCGTGATCGTCACGTTCGGCGTCTCGAATTCGGAGGTGAGGATGTAAGTGACTCCGAGAATTGCGTTCCAGGCCGTGACCTCGAAATAATAGGTCGTACCCGGGTCGGTCGGGAACCTGGCGATGAAGTCGACCGAAGGGCCGAAATCATCGCGAAGCGGGAACCGACTGCCGTAATTCAGGGTTTTGCCGTACCTGATGTGCCACATCAGATTCATGCGGTCCCGATTCACAACGTAGATGCTGGTTGAATCTGGACCGGGTTGAAGGTTGGCGACCGATAATTGCGGTCTGGTGTCAGGACCGATCCTGTCCTTGCAGGAGGCAATAGCGGCAAGCGCCGCAATCGCCAAAAAGCCGATGAGGCGCTTCATGGTTCTATTCCTTTCGAATCAGGGTTGTCTTTCCCTTCTGCGGTATGCAGTTTGGGAGGGCTACTTTCTTTATACCACAAATTTCAAAAAAATCAAGCTCGCGTTAAAAATTGGAAAGTATATATACATTAATTTTGTTTTAATTCTTAAGTTTTTGGTTAATTGACCGATTTCCACCGCCTCAATTTTAACCACGTGGTTAAAATTGAGGCTGTTACTTTGTCTGTTTTTTTATTTGCTAATTATTTAACAATAAATTATTTCTCCGCCTCAAAATTAACCACGTGGTTAATTTTGAGGCTGTTGGTGATATAATTAAAAATATGGCCAAAACGTCGGTTGACGCCAGGAAACATATTAGGGAATGGAGTCGTTTTTTTGGCGAGATGCAGGATGTCGGCGTTTCTCTGATGGAGGAGTTTTTGCGGCGACATGAGAAAAGAAAATATTTGAAACAAAGCCTCAAGCGATTAATTCAAAAAGGGTTTGTTTATCAAAAGAGCGACAGCTTTCGTTTGACTCCCGCCGGCCTCAAGCTTTTCAAGAGGTTTTCGCCGGCTCTTGCCCCCAAAAATCACGGTAAATGGGACGGCAGGTGGCGTTTGATTACTTTTGACATTCCTGTTCGTCTGAACAAAAAAAGACAGACGCTTAGGAATTTACTTAAGGATTTTAATTTTTATTTATTACAGGAAAGCGTTTGGGTTTGCCCGAACATATTGCCAGAAAAATTTTGGGATTTGCTCGTTGATCTGGAAGTCGATAAATACTGCAAAGTAATGTTGGTGGATATTCTGGAGGGCGATGAAGCTTTGAAAGATTATTTTCATCTGCCTCAATTTTAACCACGTGGTTAAAGTTGAGGCAGATGAAAAGCCGAACCCAATCTAATTTGCTATTATTTATATATGTCCAGCATTTACGTTTTGAATTTTTCCGATTTTTGGCCGATTATTCCTCCGTCTTTTAAAAGATCTAAGCGTAATGGTCAAATTGCTTTGCCTTTTATCCTTCTCGTGAGCGGTATAATTATCGAGATCGCCATTGCTGGTTCTTTCGTGGCCTATTATTTGAGCGCTTCGGGTTTGGGGGTGCGGCTTTCCTTGCGGGCCGAGACAGCGGCCAAGGCTGGAATTGACGATGCGATAGTGCAGATCGCCCAGAACAAGGAATATGGCGCCTCCGACGTCAATTACACCTTGACCGTTGACAGCGACAGCGTGGCGGTTGCCGTTTCGCGGACCGTGAACTCCGCCGCCAATATTTATCTTTATACGATTACGGCCACGGCGACGGCCGGCACCCGCCAGAAGAAATTCGTGGCGACGGTAACCGTGAACCAGACGACCGGCCAGGTTCAGCTCCAGTCGGAAGTGGAGACGAGCGTCAATTAAAATGTTCAAAAAAATAATTTCTTTTTTCGAAAGACTGAGTTCGAAACCGTCGATCGGCGGCCTGCAAATCACCGATTCGGCCTTGGAGTACGCGATTCTAAAAGAAGGCAAGGCGGAAACTTTCGTTTTGCGTCTGCCGCCGGGCGTCTTGCGCCAGGGCCGGCTTCAAAATCCGGAAGAGTTTTCGAAAGCGCTTTTGAATCTTCATGAGCAGATCGCGCCCCAAAAATCGAACGACGTTGTAAAAGTGATCGTGGTTTTGCCGTCGGAGGTCGTCTACACCCAGAGTTTCAGCGTGCCGAACATTAACCAGGAAAAATTGGAGGAGTCCAGCCGTTTGAATTTGGAAATGATCTCGCCGATCAGCGCGGCCCAGGCTTATATGAGTTCGCAGGTTATCGGCGAGACGCAGGATCGCTACGAGCTTTTGGGCGCCTTCATCGAAAGGAACTTGACCGATCAGTACCGGGCTCTTTTGAACGCCGCCCGGTTCGACCCGATTATTTTCGAATTTCCGGCCCTCGCCTTGTCGCGGGTCGTGCGCGAGGCCTTGGGCACGGTCAAGGAATCGGTCCTGGTCTTGCAGATCTCATCGAACGGTTTGGATATTTTCATTTTCCGCAACGATTCCCTCCACTTCGATTATTTCCGTTCCTGGCAATCGATTCAGGGCGAGGCGCGGGAAATATCCAAAGAAGTTTTCGAAGGCGTGATCATCGAAGAAACGCAGAAGGTCATCAATTTCTCTTCCAGCCGTTTCAAGGAGACGCCCAAAGCCGCCCTTTTGATAATGCCGGGCCTCGAGAAGGAAATTCAAGACCTTCTTCAAGGCCGGTTCGCCCTACAGGCGACGCCCCTTGTTTTGCAGAAATATTCCTTGAATCCCAATTGGTACACGGCCTTGGGGGCGGCCCTGCGCGGCGCTTTGAGTCCGGACAAGGATAATTTTCTGGCCTTGGGCACCGTGAGCGGCGTTTTAAGCGTCTTCTATGAAGAACGGATTTTGAATTTCATCCGCCTTTGGCGGAACATTTTGACCGGCGTTTTGGGTTTCTTCCTCGTTGTTTTCATGATTTCCGCCGGCTACCTCGTAAGCCAGACCAAGGGACTTCAGGATCAATTGGCGAATATTTCCGTTCAGTCTTCGGCCAAAGATCTCGGGGATTTGCAGAATAAAGCCAAAGATTTCAACGGTCTCGTGGCCGCCATTACCCAGGCTCGCGGTACAGCGCCGGCCTGGCAGGATTTTTTCAGCCAACTCAACGGTTTGGCCAAAGCGAACCAGGTGATTTTAAACCAGCTCAATCTCAGTTCTCTCAAGGAACCGATCACTCTTACGGCTCAGGCGCCGAGCCATGACGCGGTTTTGAAATTCAAGAACGTTCTGGCGGCCCAGTCTAATTTTACGAACATCGATCTGCCGCTTTCAAACATTATTGCTCAGCCCGACAATTCCATTGTTTTTCAGATCACTTTCAGTTATGCGCCGACCTTACAGTAAGAGCACTTGGGTCGTTTCTTCGAAAACCGCCGCAAGTTCTTTTTTGTCGCCGGCGCTGATTTTCTTCAAGACGAATTCGCCCGCCTTCGCCCTCGCTTTGGCGTTTTTGGGCCGGATGCCGATTCGCAGGCGCCAGAATTTTTCCGTCCCCAGGGCCTTGACGATCGACGCAACGCCTTTGTGGCCGGCCGCACCGCGATCGAATGACAATTTGTAGGCGCCGATCGCGATGTCCGAATCGTCCTGGACCACGAGGAGCGCCGAAGGCGGCAGGTTCCTTTTTTTGATTTCCTTTTTCACGAAATTGCCCGATTCGTTCATGAAAGCCCCGCTCCTGATGATTTGGGCGGCCTTATGGAAAAGAGCGGCCGTCTTCAGGCGATCGATGAACAAGGAGCCGGCATTGTGGTAGGTGTTGGCGTAATCTTTTCCCGAATTGCCCAAGCCGATAATGAGTTTGATTTTGGCGGAATTGAAGTTTTCTTGCATTTTCTGTAGGATTATTACATCCTTTTTATTTTAGCACGATATGCGCAAATTTATTTGGTCTTTATTCGAATTCGTTGAAACCGTCGTTATTGCCGTCGTGGCCGTTCTTTTGATTCGGGCTTACGTCGCCCAGCCGTTTTTGGTTTCCGGTTCGAGTATGGAGCCGAATTTCAATAACGGCAATTATCTTTTAATAGACGAGTTGACTTATCGTTTCCGGCCGCCGGAGCGGGGCGAAGTGATCGTTTTCCGGTACCCGAATAACCCCCAAACCTTCTATATAAAGAGGGTGATCGGTTTGCCGGACGAAACCGTGGTCATCGATAACGGCAAGATTTCCGTGGCCGAGGCGAACGGCCAAAAAATAAATTTGGCCGAAACTTACTTGTCGCGTGAGTACACGATCGGCGATTACGAAGTGGAATTGGCGCCGGATCAGTATTTCGTGATGGGCGACAATCGAAACTTCAGCTATGATTCGCGGAGCTGGGGGCCGCTCCCAAGCTCCATGATTATCGGCATGGTTCGGCTGCGGCTTTGGCCGGTAAACGAGGTCATGGCTTTCAGCGCGCCACAGTATTAACCAATAACCAATAACTGATAACGCATTAAGTTCCGTAAGTTATAAATTATCGGTTATCAGTTAAAAATTCATGCCCAAAGAAAAGACGAAAAAACAGAAAAAAAGCCCGCCGAAAGTCCAGGCGTTCCAATCCGTTAAGGGCATGGCGGATATTTTACCAAAAGACCAGAATTGGTGGCGGATGCTGCGGCAGGTCGGCTTCAGCGTGAGCGAACTCCACGATTTTTATTTCATTGAAACGCCGATTCTGGAACCGGCCGGTCTTTTCGAAGCCGGCGTCGGCCAGTCGACGGACATCGTCGAAAAACAGATGTATTCTTTCAAGACAAAAGGCGGCGACCTGGTCGTTTTGCGGCCGGAAGGGACGGCCTCGGTGATGCGGAGTTATTTGGAACACCATCTCGGTTATTTTGCCTCGCCCCTCAAGGTTTTTTATTACGGACCGATGTTCCGTTATGAAAAGCCGCAGGCTGGCCGGGAACGGCAGTTCCATCAATGGGGTTTCGAGATTGTGGGCGACGGCGATCCGGTTTACGACGGCCAGATCATTTTGGCGGCCCTGAGTTTTTACAAAGCCCTGAAATTGAAGAACGTCAAAGTCAAAATCAATTCCATCGGTTGCCGGGTCTGCCGGCCCAATTACCGGCAGCGTCTCAAGGATTATTACAATAACCGCCGGGACAAGCTTTGCCGCGACTGCAAGGAGCGCTACGAAAAAAATCCCTTGCGGCTTTTGGACTGCAAGGAAGCGGGTTGCGTGGAGCTTAGGGCCAAAGCGCCGATCATTCTCGATTATCTTTGCCAGAACTGCAACAACCACTTGAAGAGCGTTTTGGAACTGATCGAAGATAACGGCATCAACTATGAGCCTGATCCCTATCTCGTGCGGGGGCTGGATTATTACAACCGGACGGTTTTCGAATTCTATATTCCCGAAGTTGACTATGCCTTGGGGGCGGGCGGCCGATACGATTATCTTTCGGAAATTTTAGGCGGCCGCCTAATGCCTTCGGTTGGCGTCGCTCTGGGTCTCGAGCGGATAATCGAGGCGATGAAAATCCAGGAAATTCCGCCGCATTTGAAGGCGAAGCCGAAAATATTCTTTGCCGCCGTGGGCGACAAAGCGAAAAAAGCCAGCTTAAAACTGATGCAGGAGTTGAGGGAATCGAACATTGCCGTGGCCGAGGCGCTAGGCAAGAAATCGCTCAAGGCCCAGCTGAAGTCGGCGGACAAGCAGAAGGCGCCCTTGGCCATGATCTTCGGCCAAAAGGAAGCCTTTGAAAGTACGGTCATCGTCCGGGATATGCGGTCCGGCGCCCAGGAGACCGTGGTTTTGAATAGGATGGTCGAAGAAGTCAAGAAAAGGCTTCACTAAATTTCTAATGACTAATTTCTAATCAATCTTTAAAATGCCCAATGATAAAATTTAGAAATTTGAACATTAGATATTCATTAAAAATTAGAAATTAGGAATTAAAAATTCATGGTAGATTGTCTATTTTGCAAGATCGCGCGTAAGGAAATTCCGGCGGCGGTGACCTACGAAGACGAGACCGTGATTATTTTCAAGGATATCCAGCCGAAGGCGCCGGTCCATCTGCTAGTCGTGCCCAAGGAGCACATCGAATCAATCGGCCACTTGAAAGGCGATCATCGGGAAATCGTTTCCAAAATTATTTTCGCGGCCAAGGAAGAAGCGGCGAAAAACAATCTTAAGGGCTACAAATTGGTTTTCAACGTTGGCCGGGCGGGCGGTCAATTAATCGATCATCTTCACCTGCATCTTTTGGGCGGCTGGACCGAAGGGGTTGCCCAGAGTTTAAATGTCTAGTAGAATTCATATCTATCATGTTGGAAATCAGAAAAAAAGAAGGGGAAAGCACGGGCTCGTTCCTTTACCGCTTCGGCAAGCGGGTGAAGCAAAGCGGTATCCTTAAAGAAGTTAAAAAACGGCGTTTCAAGGGCCGGGCCGTGAATAGGCGCAAAGTCCGTCTGGCCGCGCTCTACCGCCAGAAAAAGCAGCAGAGCATCGCCCGCCTCAAGAAATATGGCTTCCGACCTTCAAAATAAAATTAGTGGCGATCTGAACGATTCCTTGAAATCGGCAGATCCTTTGTTGAGGGAAACCTTGCGTTTTCTTTCGGCCGCCATCCATAACCGGGAAATCGAGAAGAGGACGAAGACGGGGCAGGCGGAATTGAGCGGCGAGGAAGTGCTTGAGGTCTTGGCCAGGGAAGCGAAGAAAAGAAAAGAAGCAGCTGAACTTTACGAGAAAGGCAATCGGCCGGAACTGGCGAAAAAAGAGATCGCCGAACTCCAGATAATCAAAAAATATCTGCCCGAGGAAATGAGCGGAGCCGAGATCGAGAAGGCGGTCGAAGCGGCTGTTGCCAAATTGCAGCCGGCCGGCGCGAAAGACCTGGGGCGGGTGATGGGTGAGGCCATGAAAAGGCTTGAAAAACTTGGCAATTCTTAGCCTCGCGGCCAAATACCGGCTCTTGGAAAAGCCGCTCGACTCGATTTTGAGACGAGCGCTTCTTTATTTAAAGAAATCAAAACGGCCAGTTTTCGTTTATTTGGTTTCCGACGGGGAAATGACGAGGATTAACCGCGAATTTCGGCGTAAAAACAAGCCGACCACGGTTTTGGCTTTTGCATTCGACCCGGCCTGGCCTTACCCCGCGAAATTGGAGCGGCCTCTGGGGGAAATTTATCTGGCGCCGGATCATATCCGGAAGACTCGCGGCGAACCAGGTCCGCTTTTGGTCCACGGTCTTGTCCACCTATTGGGCTACACCCACAAAAAAAATCGTGATAAAATTGTTATGGAAAGGCTGGAAAGAAGAATAATTTCCAAAATCCCCGTTTCTTAAATGGCTAACATCATCACTGGTTTAGATATCGGTTCGGCTCAAATAAAGGGAATCGTCACGGAGGTCCAGAAAAACGGCAAGCTTTCGGTTTTGGCGGTCGTAAAGCAGCCCTCCTCCGGCATCCGGCGGGGCGCCCTCGTTGACCAGGAAGATTTTACGATCGCGATGCGGGATTTGATCGCTGATCTGCAGAAAATTTCCCGTCAGGCAACGAGAAATATTTTCATCAACGTTCAAAGCGAGCACATCAAAGTCCGGAATTCCAGGGGCATGACCGCGGTCGCCCGGGCCGACCGGGAAATCCAGCAGGATGACGTCGATAAGGCCGTTTCGAACGCGCGGGCCGGCAAAGCCCAGCTTAACTTCATGGTTCTTCACAACATCATCCGCGAATTTTTCGTCGATGACGTGGGCGACATCCACGATCCCATGGGCATGACCGGCAGCCGTCTCGAAGTCTCGACGTTGATCGTGGAGGCTTTCACGCCCCAGGTGGATATTCTCCTCAAGAGTTTGCAAAAAGCCGGCGGCGAAATCGGCGGCTTGATCTTCAATCCGTTGGCGGCCGGCCGCTCCGTCTTGACCAAGCGCCAGCGGGACTTGGGGACCTTAATGATCGATTTCGGTTTCGGCACGACCTCGTTCGTCGCTTACGAGGAAGGCAAGGTTTTGCACGCGAAGACCCTGCCGATCGGTTCGGGCCTCGTTACGAACGATATCGCCATCGGCTTGAAATTGCCGATCGATGCGGCGGAAAAATTGAAGCTCATGCACGGTTTCGCCTTGGCCAAGGAGGTTTCCCGGAAAGAGACCGTCCGTCTTAACGAATTCGATCCGGCGAACAAAAGCGAGATCGCCCAGAGATTTTTGGCGGAAATCATCGAGGTGAGGCTTGCGGAACTTCTGGAATTGGTTAATAATGAATTGAAGACGTTAGGACGTAACGTGCAGTTCCCAGGAGGGGTAGTAGTGACCGGTGGCGGCGTCAAAATGGCCGGTCTGCCGGAGTTAACAAGGCAAGAATTGAAGCTAGCCGTTCAGATCGGCTATCCAAACTTGGAGTTTTTCGAAATTTTAAACCCTGCCCACAAGGAAATGCTTGATGACCCGGAAATGGCGACCGTAACCGGACTCGCTCTTTGGGGCCATGAGCAAGGCGGTCGTCCGACGCTGGGTCTCGGTCCGCAGGGCATCAAGAATTTTTTCAAAAATTTGTTACCGTAAGTCCCGTTAGAAGCGGCTCCATTCCTGAAATTATTTCTATGCGGCAGAGTTAGCAAGTACAATGAATAATCAATCCAAAATTTTTAAATTGTTCCGCTTCTAAACGGGATAAATAAAATGGCGAAACGCAAGCACAGTAAAAAGACTAAAAAGAACAAAAAGGAAGCGCATCAGCCGGTTTTGCGGCCGAAGCGGACAAAGAGCGGTTTTACGAAGATAAAGGTGGTCGGTATCGGCGGCGGCGGCGGCAACGCCGTGACGCGGATGATCGCGGGCGACCGGCTGAAGGGCGTGGAATTCATCGCCATCAACACCGATGCCCAGGATCTCGATTATGCCGAAGCGCACCGGAAAGTTTACATTGGCAAAGCCCTGACCAAGGGTTTGGGCACGGGCATGAATCCCGAGCTCGGCAAGCAGGCGGCCGAGGAAAACCGTTCGGAGATCGGCGAAATTTTGGAAGGAGCGGACGTGGTTTTCATTACGGCCGGCATGGGCGGCGGCACGGGCACGGGCGCGGCACCGGTGATCGCGGAGATCGCGAAAGAAAAAGGAATTTTGACTTTGGCGATCGTAACCAAACCCTTTGCTTTCGAGGGCGCCCAGCGGATGACGATCGCTTTGGACGGTTTGGCGCGCCTCAAGGACAAGGTGGATGCTTTGGTTGTCGTGCCGAATGACCGGATCTTCGCCTTGATCGACAAAGATACGCCTTTAACGCGCGCCTTCGGTTTCATTGACGATATTTTAAAGAACGGCGTGAAGGCGATCGCCGAATTGGTGAACGCGCCGGGGATAATCAACGTTGATTTCGCCGACATCAGATCCATTCTGAAAGAAGCCGGTCCGACCCTGGTCGGCGTCGGCACGGCCTCCGGTCAGGATCGAAGCATGAAATCAGTGAACGCGGCCATCAACTCGCCGCTCCTTGAGGTCTCGATGGAGGGCGCTAAGGGTCTGCTTTTCTCCGTTGCCGGCGGCCGGGATTTGAAGATGTCCGAAATTAACGATATTGCGAAAGCCATCGCCGCCAACCTCGATTCCAATGCCAAGGTCATTTTCGGCGCTTACCACGACCGCAATTTGAAGGACAAGAGTCTTAAGGTGACGGTGATCGCGACGGGTTTTAACGGCATTTTCAGCAATCCGCGGATCGCGAACTCGGCGCCGACGCTTTTCGTGACCGGTTTGGGAAACAAAAGCGAAGGGGATGAGTCGGATCAGGAAATAAGGGACAGGAAACGCCATGTAACGGTCGAGGAGCCTTCGAAGTCAGCCAAAAGCGGCGAATCCCAAAAGACCGAAGTCTGGGAAGTGCCGGCCTTCCTCCGAAAAAAGAAGCGTTAAAGAAAACGAAAAGGAATTTTTGTCAAAAAAGCGGCCGTCCCTGGACGGCGTTTTTATTATTTGCGGCAGGAGTTGTCAAAAATAAAAAATTGGTATATTCTGGGGTTTTCTGGGGATAACTCGAGCTTGCCGCCCCCTTTTCAAGTTCGGTCCAGAACCTAGAATGAATTTGTACCTCGTTGGAAAATTTAAAAATCTGAAAGCGGATTATTCGGAGAGCGGTTTGTGAATTTTCTAATGGGGTAAAACGGTCCCAAATCAATTTTTATTTCATGAAGAACGGAAAAATCGGTTCTAAGAAAGTGTCGAGAATGAGCGACGATAAAGTCAATGCTTATTTTTCGGAAAACGCCTTAAAGATGATGCGCAAGCGATATCTGACGATCGACGAAAAGGGCAATCAGGAAATGCCGGCGCAAATGTTTCGCCGAGTCGCCCATTATTTGGCGACCGTGGAGAAAAATTACAAACACGACGACGAGTTTGTAAAAAATATTGAGCAGGATTTTTTTGAAATTATGGCGCGGCGAGAATATACGCCGGCGGGCCGAACCCTGACGAACGCCGGGAGCGCGACGCCTTTGATCGCGAACTGCATTGTCTTGCCGATCCACGACTCGATGGACAGCATCTTTCAAACATTGAAAGACGCGGCGCTTCTCCAGCAAGCCGGTTCGGGGCTGGGATTCGCAATCGACGAAATGCGACCGGCGATGACGAAGACCGTGAAGTCGCGCGGCAACTCGTCCGGTCCGGTTTCCTTTTTGAAGATTTATAACGAAGCTTTCGGTACGATCAAGCAGCAGGGCCGGCACGGCGCGAATATGGCGATGATGTCGGTTGATCATCCGGATATTTTGGATTTCATCAGATCGAAAGAAACGGAAGGCGAGCTCCGGAATTTTAATATTTCCGTGAAGGTTACCGACGAATTTATGCGTCAAGCGACAGAAGCACCGGACACGCAATGGTACTGCGTTTGGAAAGGCGAAAAAATGAAACCGCACAAGATTTTGCGGCATCCGAACGGCGCGGTTTACGGCGTTGAGGAAATAAACATCACCGCTGGTCAGCTTTTTGAAGAACTCGTAAACTATGCCTGGCTGAACGGTGAACCGGGAATTGCTTTTGAAGACGCTTGGCAGAGAACCAATCCCTTGCCGGGCTTGGGGCCGCTTCGGGCGACCAATCCTTGCGGCGAACAGGTTCTTCATCCTTACGACAATTGTAATTTGGGTTCCATTAACTTGGCGGTTTTTGCGAAGGGCCGGAGCGTGGATTATGACCGGTTGCGTTTCGTGACAAAGACAGCCGTCCGTCTCATGGACAATGTCATTGACCGTTTTGATTTTCCGGTGCCGCAAGTGACGGAACTCGCCAAAAAGAATCGCCGGATCGGATTGGGCATCATGGGTTTTGCCGATCTGCTTTACCAATTGGGCATTAGATATAATTCGGAAGCCGGTTTGGCGGTGGCCGAAAAAGTGATGGGTGTAATTCAGGAGACCGCCCACAAGACCTCGCGGGAATTGGCCAGGGAAAAAGGCGTTTTTCCGAACATCAGCCTCAGTGTTTTCAAGAAAAAACGGCTTAAAATGCGAAATGCCGCCCTCACGACCGTAGCCCCGACCGGTTCCATTTCCATGATGCTTGATACTTCTTCGGGCGTGGAGCCGAATTTTGCCCTGGCTTACGTGAAACAGGACAAGGACGGCCTGCAGTATCAGTATTTGAACAGGCATTTTGAAAAAGAACTGCACCGGCGTCATTTTGACGAGAAGGTGATTGCCCGGATCAAGGAAGAAATTTTGAAGACCGGCAGTATCCAGGCTTTGACGGATTTGCCGAAGGATTTGCGCGACACTTTCGTGGTGGCGATGGATATGTCCGGCGAAGACCACGTGAAAATACAGGCGGCTTTCCAGCGGCACGTTGATAATTCCATTTCGAAGACGATCAATTTTCCAAACAGCGCCACCTACGAAGACGTGCGGCAGGGTTTTGTTCAGGCTTGGAAATTCGGCTGCAAGAGCTGCACGGTTTACCGCGACGGCAGCCGCAATATCCAGATCTTGAATTTGGGGACGGGCGAAAACATCGTTTCCACCACCGAAGCGCCGACCAAGCTCGTCAAGGAAAAAGCCAATTTGGAAATTGATAAAGGCAAGCTTTCGCCGCGGGTGCGGCCGGTTGTGATGAACGGCAAGACTTATAAAGTGAAAACCGGCTACGGCAATCTTTATATTACCGTGAACAACGATGAAGTCGGCGCGCCTTTCGAAGTTTTTGCCACCCTGGGCAAGACTGGCGGTTTTTTCCAGGAGCAGACCGAGGGTCTTTGCCGCTTGATCTCCCTCTCGCTGCGGGCCGGCATTAAAGTGGAAGAAATCATCGATCACCTCAAAGGCATTCGGGGGCCGATGCCGACCTTTACCGAGAAAGGGACGATTCTTTCTCTGCCGGATGCGATCGCTAAGGTTTTGGAAGAGCACGTGAAAACGAATGGCCACATGAAGACCGATATGACGGTGCAAGAGATCGATAGTTTGAAAAAAGAAGTCTTGGAACCGGTTGCGGTGCACACGGCCGTGGGCGAAGAAGGAACCGCGAGATCGATGGCCGATTACGGTTTGATGCCCGGTTGTCCGGAATGCGGCGAAGCCCTGACTTTAA
Source organism: Candidatus Jorgensenbacteria bacterium GW2011_GWA1_48_11 (assembly GCA_001003475.1). Classification (GTDB taxonomy): domain Bacteria; phylum Patescibacteriota; class Minisyncoccia; order UBA6257; family GWB1-50-10; genus GWA1-48-11. The sequence continues at coordinate 331,763 of LCPF01000001.1, forward strand.
GCGAAGGCTGTTTGAGCTGCAAGCATTGCGGCTATTCGCGGTGCAGCTAATAAATTTATAATAATTAAAAAAAGTCGCCTTCTTAGGCGATTTTTTGTCCGCCCACTAGGAATCGAACCTAGAACCTTCTCCTTAAAAGGGAGCTGCTCTGCCAATTGAGCTATGGGCGGGTTTAACTTTTAGAGTTTAACTTATCATTTATTTTAATTCAAGGTTGATTTTTAGAACAGTGTTCAGTTGACCGTTTAAGAATTAGAAATTAAAATGATTCTGCAATTTGATATTCGAAAAAGCATAAGAAGGTTCAGCTCCGCGGTAGCTCAGCGGTAGAGCGGCTCCCTGTCGAGATAATGGCAGCCCCAGGCAGTAATGTTTGGAGGAAAAACCGGGCTAATTCGGGGAACTCTTGTATAAAGACAATCCCGAGCTAAATTCGCCCCAGGGCGATAAACGTGTAGAGACTATATACCCGGGCCCCTTAGAAAAAGGGACATGAGATAGTCCAGCCCCCTTGGCGACAAGGGAAAAACTGTAAGGAGATGGTCGTAGGTTCGAATCCTACCCGCGGAGCTGAGCCTTTTTGTATGGACGTTGAAAGCGGAATAACCAAGTTGCCGGTCAAAAATGGCAGGTTCGAATCCTGCTCCCGGAGCCAAGAAGGAAGAGCGGAGACAAAATCCCCGCTTATCTTTATCTAACAGTCTCTTATTCCGAGGTCTGTAATATCACTTCTTTTGCTCTTTGAGTAAAATGAACAATGAGGTTTTTGGAAAACTTGGATTCCTTGAGAAAGGCCATGCCGTCGGAAATGGTTGCTCCGAAAAGCAAAAGCCTGTTTAAGGCCGTAGGCCTTACCCGCGCTCGACCCTTGCGGTAATCTTCTTTAAGATCGATAAAGGTATCGAAACTGTTTGCCGCCCTCCCCAACCTGGTTAAAACTTTCAATAACGCCGGGAATTTTTCGCTCTTGCGGTATTCTTCGGGCAGAAAAGGAATGAAAACCTTCCCCATTACTTGTCCCTCGAGCCTCGTGAGAGTCGTAAATTTCGAAGATTCTTCTTCTGTTTTGATCTTCTCCGTTATATTCAAAATCCTCGATATTGAATCAAGGAAGGATTTTCTCTGAACTTCCGACAAACCGTCAACCAAATCTTTCACATTGCCCAAGGCGTTATTAAGCCTCTCGTCCTGGGAAAAACTTGATACCTCGCCGTTTAAAAAATTCATTACCCCCGATGCGAACTGCTCTCTTTCTTTTTCTTCCGGAATGGCATCAAGCCGGTCATCGATGATCCGCACCGCACCCAAAATTGCCCGCCACTTCCCGACCGTTTCCGGAGGGAGAGCCAATCCCGTGATTTGTTCCGTAACCTCCCGAAGCGTATCCGAAGAATTCTCGTAGTGTTCTTGGGATACATCGAGTCTTGATTCGCCCATTTCTCTCATATCCGTAATTATACAAGTTTATCGGCCGCCAACAATTTCCACTGTGGTAGGCTATTAATCAGCAAACCCTAGCTACGAGGTGAATCATGAAAGCGCTGAAGTTGTGGTGTCTTGCCGGAGCGGCGATCTTCGCCGTCGGTTGCCGGCTCCCTCTCGAGCCCTTGAGGGAGCACGTGGACGTGACGGTCGGCAGGCTTTCACTTCTGCACCTCACGCTCGGCCTCTCGATCAACGGCGAGCCCCAGGCTCAAGTCCTCGACGACTCCGTGTCGGAGCGCAGGTTCTCGCCCAGGATCAAGGTGGACCAGCAGTACAACCAGTACGGCATCGGCCAGGTCTATTGCGGCTATGTCACGGTGAGCGCCGTGATCGTCGAGACCGGACTGCGTTCCAATCCGAAGACGGCCCACGTCTGTACCAACAACGGCCAGAGCCGGGCCGGCTACTTCACCTTCGGGCCATACGATTTCCCGGGCTACTTCAGCTCGGTGAACGCCACCGCCAGTCCCTAACCGGACTGGCGGTTCCACATTTTACGCATCAGTCGTCCGATGTTTATCCTTTGGCGTTACCAGTCGGGTTAGTCCCGGCGATTTGGTGGCGAGTTTGGGTTTTGGTCAAGGGCACCGGCACTTGCTCGGGCTTCGGGCCCGGTTCTTGAGCAGCTTGCGGCGCGGTGTTTTCATCCTTGAGCGAGGTGGAAAAGGGCTCAATGCTGGTTTTAGCGAGGCCGGAAGCGGCAAAAACAATGCCAATCAGGCTGATCACGCCGAAAATCAAAATAAAATTGGTTTGCAGGAAGTTCATGTGTTTCTCTATAGAATATAACGGGGGAATCGGGCAAATAGTTTCAAAATAAGCCTCGTTTTTTAAAAAGTCGGCATTTTTCTGGTATAATGTTTCAATGAAAAAAGACACAAAAACCGTTATTGGCGTATTGGTTTTGATCGTAGCCGCTGTCGTAATTGTCATGGCGGTCTCGGCGAATCGGCCGCGCACCCCGGGCAAACTGGATGCTTTCGCCGCCTGCCTCAAGACGAGCGGCGTGGTCTTCTACGGCGCTTACTGGTGCTCCCACTGTCAGAATCAAAAAGCCATGTTCGGCAAATCCGAGGATTTATTGCCTTACGTCGAATGCTCCAATCCCAGCGGTACGGGCCAAACGGCGATTTGCACCCAAAAAGGAATTCAGGGCTATCCCACCTGGATCTTCAAGGACGGGAGCGAGTTGACCGGCGAAGTGCCGCTCGACCAATTGGCGCAAAAAACCGGCTGCGCCCTGCCCCAATAAATGGCGCCTTTCGTTGATTTGGCGACCAAGGTTTTTTCCGGCCTGACTCTTATCGGGGATATCGGGGTCGCAATCGTTGTTTTCGCCCTGATCTTTAAGGGTTTGGCCTGGGCCAGATTGGTGCTGGGCTTTTTGCGGAGCCAGTCCCTGTTTTTGGCTTTCGTGATCGCCTTGGGGGCGACCCTGGGCAGCCTTTTTTATTCGGAGGTGGCCGGCTTCGTGCCTTGCTCTTTGTGCTGGTGGCAGCGGCTTTTCCTTTATCCGCAGGTTCTCATTTTGGGTTTCGGCCTTTGGAAAAAAGACAGCCGGGTTTGGAATTGCGTTCTGGGCTTGTCCGTGATCGGGGCCCTCATCGCGGTTTACAACACTTACCTGCAGTTCGGCGGATTTTCTTTCTTGCCTTGTCCCCCCTCCGGCGTTTCTTGCGCCCAGCGTTATTTCCTGGAATTCGGCTACATTACCATTCCCACAATGTCCCTCACCGCCTTTCTTCTGCTCATTGTTCTGGGCTTGGCCGGCAAATCCAAAGCCGAAAAAGAACCCGGTAATTCTTAAAAAATCGTATATAATGGAAAGAGACCACGGTTCCCGTCTCAACAGGCGGGGACGGATGTTGTTCAATAGCATAAGGTCGAAAAAATCAATTATTCATTATGATGGACGAAAACAAGAAAAATCATCCGGCAGATTGCCGTTGCTGGATGTGCGAGGGGTGCGGCTCGTGTTGCCAGGGCCGGCGCCATTGGGCTTGGCTTATCGTGAAGATTCTGGTTATCCTGATCGTCTTCTGGTTCGGCGTGAAAGTCGGCGAATTGAAGTCCTTTATCGGTTATTCCTGGGGTTATCCCGGCGGGTATTCCAATATGCGCTCGATGATGTGGGGCGGCAATTACGGCGCGAACGCCTATGGCCCGGGCATGATGGGCTGGTATTGGAACGCCACTTCTACAGAGAAATAACGGTTGGAAAACAAGACGCCCCTTCGGGGGTGTTTTGTTTTTTTCAACCGTTATTTTTTCTTACGTATGTTTATAATTATATGAGATGAAAAAAGACGAAGAATTAACGCCCGAGCTTTACAAAGTGGCGCGGCAAAAAGGAACCGAGGCGCCTTTTACGGGCAAGTATTGGGATAATCACGGGAAAGGGACGTACAAATGCGCGGTTTGCGGCGCCGAATTATTTTCCTCGGAGACGAAATTCGATTCGGGCACGGGCTGGCCGAGTTTTACCGAGCCGTCTGATTCGAGGAACGTTGAGTTGAAAGAAGATCTGAGTGGCGGCCTGCGCCGTACCGAAGTCGTCTGCAAAAATTGCGGTGCCCATCTGGGTCACGTTTTCGACGACGGTCCCAAGGAAAAAGGCGGGAAGCGTTTTTGCATCAATTCCGTCTGTTTGGAAATCGAGAAGAAATAAGTTAAAATGAATTTATGAAAATTTCTTTGGGCCTCAGGGCTTTTCTTCAGGCGGCCGGCGTCACAGCCTACGTGATTGTTTTCGCCTTTACGGTGCAGAATGCCGAGGCCTGGTTTACGGCTCATAACTTTCCGCCGAGCCCGATTTTGTCGATGGTCATCTTTCTTTTGACCTTCATTGTTTCGGCCCTGATCTGCAGTTCGCTGGTTTTTCTCCAGTCGGTCCGCCTTTTCGCCGAAGGCCAAAAAGACGCCGCTTGGAAATTGTTCTTTGGAAGCGTGGCTTGGCTCGCCTTCTTCCTCGTTTTTTTCGGCGCAATAACCCTGCTTACGCTTTAGGCGCTTCGGTTTTTCTCGTGAGCCAGAAGTAGAGATAAACGCCGGCTAATTATGTTAGAATGAAAATATGATCATTGACGGCCGTACTGTTGAGGGCGACGCCCGGGGCCTCCGTTATCTCCAGTCTCTGCAGGCGGATGAATCGAAGGTTTTGTTCGATGAGGCTCGCGACCACGGCAAGGCCAAATTCAAATATTTGGACAAGCATTACGGTCTCCTCCGAACTTCGGCCGGCACCTACGTCGTCACCGACCTGCACCAGTCTTCCGGATTTTTTTAGGCTTATGGATCCCGTTAGAAACATCCCCCTACGCCCATTTAAGAATATCAACCAGATGATCGAAGGTAATATAAACGGTCTAAATCAAACGTGGCATTTGTTCCGCTTCTAACGGGATGGATTTTTTAAATGCGCATCCGTTTTTGGTGATTCTGGGCGTGATCTGGACCTTGCCTTGGAAAGGCGTGGCGCTCTGGAGGGCCGCGAAACTGAACCAGCCAAAATGGTTCGTTGCCCTTCTCATCGTGAATACCTTGGGCATCCTGGAGATCCTCTATATTTACGTCTTCAGCAAGAAGCAGGCGATCAAGAGCGGCGATTCCCAATAGCCGATGAAAATAAAAAACTTCGAGATTCTGGCCTCGAACGGCTTGCGGCGCAAGGCCTTGGCCGTCATTGAAGCCGGGCTGGAGGCGATCGATACGCCGACGGTGATCAAGAAAGACGTTTCGTTCGAAAAAGACGTTCTTCGGGTGAAAAACGAGTCTTTCCCGCTCAATTCCTTTGAGCGCGTTTTTTTTGTGGGGGTGGGCAAGTGCGCCTTGGAGGCCGGCGCCGCAGTCGAGGGGATTTTGGGCGAGCGGCTCTCGGACGGCATTATTTTGGACGTTCATAGGGGTGAGCTCAAAAAAATAAAAACCTTCGGCGGCACCCATCCTTTGCCGAGCATTGAGAACGAACGGGCGACGCGGGCGATTATCGGGCTTTTGGAAGGCGCGACCGGAAAAGATTTGGTTATTTTCGCGATTTCGGGCGGCGCCTCGACTCTGCTTTGCCAGCCGCAGGATTTGACCTGTGATGAGGAAGGGGAGATTTTCAGGATGCTTATGCGGCAGGGGGCGGCCATCGAGGAAATCAATACCGTGCGCAAACATTTGTCCCTGGCCCGCGGCGGCTATCTGGCCAAGCATGCTTATCCGGCCAAGGTTCTCTCCTTGATTTTTTCCGACGTGCCGGGCGATGATTTGGAATTCGTCGCTTCCGGGCCGACCGTAAAGGACATAACCACGGTTGCAGACGCGAAAAAGGTTTTTGAAAAGTTCGGCTTGGAAAAGACGCACGGTCTCATCGAAACGCCCAAAGAAGACAAGTATTTCGAGAAAGTGAAAAATATTTTGCTTATTTCGAACAAAACAGCCTTGGAAGCGATGGCCGCAAAAGCGCGGACGTCGGGTTTCACGCCCGAAATCTGCACCGACTGCCTGCGCGGCGAAGCCAGGGAAGAAGGAGAAAAAATTATGGCCGCCCTCCATAAATCGAAACCAGGCGCGGCTCTTCTTTATGGTGGCGAGACCACGGTTACGGTGCGTGGGAATGGGAAAGGCGGCCGCAATCAGGAACTCGCCCTTTCGGCCTTGCACTTCGTCAAGGACGGGGAGATTCTTGTTTCGATCGCTTCGGACGGCTGGGACAACGGCGAAGCGGCCGGCGCCATTTGTGATAAAATAACGAAAGAAAAAGCCGGTAATTTGGACGTCGAGGATTATCTGGCGCGGAACGATTCCTACGCTTTTTTTGAAAAAACCGGCGCTCAAATTATGACCGGCGAAACCGGCTCCAATGTTTCGGATTTGATTATTGCAATAAAAACCCGATGATTTGCATTTCAATATTAGGAGGCAACAGCCATTTTTTAAGAAAAGTGTGTCGGAGGCCGAGCGGGCATGGTGCCCGAAGGGCGAGCAAGGCCGAGGAACAAGCGGTGATTTTCTCGCTCCGAAGGAGTCCCTTTGGGACCGGGAAAATCAACCGCGTCTTTTCGTAAAGATGGCTGGTGCTGATTAAAACAATGAAATCAAAAAGCCGACAATTTATTCTCTGGTTCAAGGATATCCGCTTGAAGGACGTGGCGCTCGTGGGCGGCAAAAACGCGGCTTTGGGCGAAATGTACGGCGAGCTCGTGAAATTGGGGGTGAATATCCCGAACGGTTTTGCTCTGACCGCGGCGGCTTACCGCTTTTTCCTCAAGAAAACGGGACTGGACAAAGAAATCCGGGAAATTTTGAAGGGCTTGGATACGAAGGATTTGAAAAATCTCCAGGCGCGGGGCCAGGCCGTGCGCCAGGCGGTTCTAAGAGCCGAGTTGCCTCGGGAGCTTACGAACGAAATAAAAAAGTCCTACAAAAAGCTCGAAAAGATTTACGGTGCCGAAACGGACGTGGCCGTGCGTTCCTCGGCTACGGCCGAAGATCTGCCCGGCGCTTCTTTTGCCGGCCAGCAGGAGACTTATCTGAACGTCCGCGGCCTGGACGAGCTTTTTTTGGCCGTCAAGAAATGCATTGCTTCGCTTTTCACCGACCGGGCCATTTCTTACCGCGCGGACAAGGGTTTTGGCCAGTTGGACGTCGCGCTTTCGGTCGGCATCCAGAAAATGGTGCGTTCGGATTTGGGCGCGAGCGGCGTCACTTTCACCATTGACACCGAATCCGGTTTTGACCAGGTCATTGTCATTGATTCGATTTACGGTTTGGGCGAATACATTGTCCAAGGCAAGGTCGTGCCCGATGAGTTCGTGGTCTGGAAGCCGGGTTTGGAAAAGGGTTTGAAGTCGATTATTGCGACCGATCTGGGGAAGAAAAACGTGAAGCTCGTTTACGGCCGGATCGGCACCAAGATGGCGAAGGTGAGCGAAGCAAGCCAAAACAAATTTTCCCTGAAAGAAAGCGAGGTCCTCATTTTGGCCAAGTGGTCGCTCCAAATCGAAAAGCATTTTTCAAAACTTCACCGCAAATACACGCCCATGGATATCGAGTGGGCCAAGGACGGGAAAACCAAGGAACTTTTCATTGTCCAAGCCCGGCCCGAAACCGTGCACGCCCTCGAGAGCAAAAATATTTACAAAGAGTACCGCTTGAGCGGCAAGGGCCGCGAGCTTTTATCCGGCATTGCCGTGGGCAATCGGATCGGTTCGGGCAAAGTGCGGGTCATCCTGGATGCGAAGCACATCGGCCAATTCAAAAAAGGCGAAGTGCTGGTGACGAAGATAACCGATCCCGATTGGGAACCGATAATGAAAATCGCCTCGGCGATCGTGACCGACGAGGGCGGCCGCACGTCGCATGCCGCGATCGTCTCGCGCGAGCTTGGTATTCCCTGCATCGTGGGTGCGGGGAAGGCCACCCGGGTTTTGAAAACGGGGGGGCCGGTCACCGTTGACTGTTCGGCAGGCGAGCGGGGCCGGGTTTTCTCCGGCCTAGTGCCTTTCCATGAGGTTATCCACCGTTTGGACAAATTACCGAGGCCTAGAGCGAAAATAATGGTGAATATTGCCGCGCCGGATGAGGCTTTCAAGAACCACCATCTGCCGGTAGAGGGCGTGGGCTTGGGCCGGCTTGAGTTTATCATTGCTTCGCACATCCTGATCCATCCGAACGCCCTTTTGAATTTCAAGAAGCTTAAAAAAGGAAAGACAAAGGACGCGATCGAGAAACTGACTGCCGGTTATGCGGACAAAACCAAATATTACGTCGATGAGCTCGCCGAAGGCATCGCGAAAATCGCCGCCGCCTTTTGGCCTCACCCGGTCATCATCCGCTTTTCCGATTTCAAGACCAATGAGTATGCCACTCTTCTGGGCGGCGAAGCTTACGAGCCCAAGGAAGAAAATCCCATGCTCGGGTTTCGCGGCGCCTCGCGCTATTACGACCCGAAATTCGAAAAAGCTTTCGGCCTCGAAGTGAAGGCCATGAAAAAAGTGCGGGAGGCGATGGGGCTTACGAACGTCATTCCGATGATCCCTTTCTGCCGCACGCCCGAAGAAGGCGAGAAGGTCATTAAGGTAATGGCCAAATATGGCTTAAAACGTAATCAGCATAAATCCGCCAAAAATCCGCATGCATCAGCGTTAAAGGTTTACGTCATGGCTGAGATTCCCTCGAATATATTGCTTGCCGACGAGTTTTTGAATATCTTTGACGGCATGTCCATTGGTTCGAATGATCTGACCCAATTGGTTTTGGGTTTGGATCGGGACTCTGGCATCGTGACGCACATTGCGAACGAGAATAACCCGGCTGTTCGAAAAATGATTGCCGAGATTATTGCGAAATGTAAGAAGCGGAAAAAATACATCGGCATTTGCGGTCAAGCGCCGTCGGATTATCCCGATTTCGCCGCTTTTCTGGTCAAGCAAGGCATCGAAAGCATTTCCCTGAATCCCGACACGGTCATCAAGAATATCCTCGCTTTGGGCAAGCGCTAGTCCTGAGCCACGTCGAAGGAAAACAATAATGCAGAAAACCCTCGAGAAATTCCGCCATCCCAAATCCCTGGTCAAAGAATACGGGCATTGGCTCTTGCTTTGCCGCTACAAACAGGCGACTCTAGGCTCCTTGATTCTTATTTGCAAGGATAAGGTCTATGCTTTTTCCGAAATTTCCGCCGAAAGCTTCGCCGAATTTCCGAAGATCGTGAAAGAGATAGAGAAGAATCTCAAAGAGCTCTTCCAAAACGACAAAATAAATTATCTGATGTTCATGATGGCCGACCCCGAAGTGCATTTTCACATCCTGCCGCGGTATGCGAGCGATCGGAAATTCGAAAACAAGGTCTTTAAGGATGTCGGGTGGCCGAATCCGCCGGACACGAAGGCCGTGAACGAGATAAGCGAGGAGATTTTCGAAAAATTAGTGGCGAAATTGAAGGAAAAATTCGCAAATTGAGTTTTTTGAGGCGAAAAATACGATTTGCGTTGAAGCGCCTGCACCGAGCCGCGTCGAGGTGTTGATAAAAACGCTTTCAATATTCCCCGGCAGACTTAAAATTAAATCAGCAACTTCCGCAGTCGTGGTCCAACTTCTTCGAGAGGGACGGCGAATTGAACGGCAAGTCGAGGTTCTTTCGTCTTCACGCCAAACGGCGTCTCTCCAGGCGTTACGGCCTGAACCCCAGCAATGACGATGCCCGCGAATTGCGGCGTCTCATTACGTCCGGAAAGGCGGACGTGCTGCATGTGAAGAAGAACGGGGTGAACCGAATGACGGTCAGATTCAAAGGGAGGATCCTCTATCTTCTCTTCGATCCGCTGAAGCAGCAGATATTGACCTTCCTCACGCCGCCGGGTTCGCGGCAGCGCTGCCGGAAGGACAGAAGGACCATGACGTTCGTGAATCAGGGACGGCGAGCGATTCGCCGCTAAGCCGCCGAGAGCCGCCAAGGCATCGGCGGCTCTCTCTTTGTTCTTGGTAACACCGAGGGGCTTGTCCTGAATGGCATTGAAGGATTGTTTCTGTCATAAGTTTCTGATACGCTTTTATCCAGCAGTTCACATTCGGGAAGGACCAAACCAAAAACAAGGGGGACGAAGATGGCTCTGTCGGCTAGTATTGCCAAGGAGAGTAGGGGCTATCTTCTCATCCCTACGAAGCGCATCCGCCGCTATCCGGGCCAGCCGAGGCTCTACATCGAGCCGCTCGCTCTCATGGGTCTTGAGGCGAGCATCAGACACATCGGTCAGCGACGGGCGATAACCGTAAAAGCGGTTACCGGTGATCCGGACCACGACTACGAGCTGATCGACGGCGAACGGCGCTGGCTTTGCTGCAAGCGCATCGGCACCGCGAAGATGAAGGCGGTCGTCGAGGAGCCGGAGAACGACGACGAGCAGTTCATCAGCTCGGTCATTCTGAACATTCCTTCGCAGGAGCACACGCCGCTCGAGATCGCCCACGCGATCGAGCGGATCCGGAAGAGCGAGAAGTTGAAGAGGATGCCGCGGACCGAGCAGATGAAGTACATCGGCGCGATGTTCGGCCACGACGAGATCTGGGCTTACCGGTATCTTCGTCTGCTCGAGCTCGATCATCGGGTGCACGTTCTGATGGACGGCAAGCGGTCCGAGGACGAGCGGTTGAATGTTTCGATCGCGTATTTCCTGCTGGGCTACTCGCCTGAGATCCAGGTGAAGAGTGCCTTGCGGGCGGTGACGATGGGCTGGAGCCTGCGGCAAGTCGAGGTCTACGCCGCGGGCCTTGCCGCCGAATCCGGGGAGATCAGGTCTGGCGTCCGGCCGAAAAGGCCCTCCGACAACTACCGGAATCTCCTGAGTTTCTTGAGGAGGCTCCACGAGGGGGCCGAGCTCGTTTTGAGCATGCCGAACCGGTCGTTCGAAGAGATGTTCCTGGCGCGCGACCCCAAGGATCGGGAGAAGACGATCGGGGAAGTGAGGGCCTGCCGGGCCGATCTCGCGGAGATCGAGCAGGTTCTCGAGCGCCTGAAGCAGAATGCGTGAGTAAAGCGATTAGCCCTGTTACGGAAAGGCCTAGTAGTCCTTTCCGGGACAGGGCCTTTTCTTTTTATCTTGAACGGCATCGAAGGATTTATACGGTGAAAATTCGGGGGGTGGTATACTGTAGTATACCACCTGGATTTTTTGATTTTAACTCTGTTTTTGGGGCGGAGTTTTCGGGAAAGGCGTTCTTTTGACTAAGCGCGGGATGTGGCATGATAACGCCGATGCGCATAATCGGGCATTTGGACATGGATGCTTTCTTTGCCGCTGTCGAGGAGCGGGATAATGACCGGTTCCGGGGGAAGCCGATCGTGGTCGGCGCCGATCCCGCGGGGGGCCGGGGCCGGGGCGTGGTTTCGACCGCCAATTACAAAGCGCGCGAATACGGCATCCATTCGGCGATGGCTATTTCCGAAGCTTGGCGCCGGGCCGAGGAAGGCAAGCGCAAGGGCGGGCCGGCCGTTATATTTCTCGGCGGCAATTTCAAAAAATACGGCGCGGTCTCGGCCGAAATAATGGTCATTATCCGCGGGTACGCGCTCCTTGTCGAGGAAGCGAGCATTGACGAGGCTTATTTTGATCTGAGTTCCTGCGGCAGTTATGAAAAAGCCAGGGAGTTGGCTCTAAAGATCAAAGCCGAGGTTAAGGAAAAGGAAAGGCTCACGGCTACGATCGGCATTGGGCCGAACAAGTTGATCGCGAAGATCGCAAGCGATATGCAGAAGCCGGACGGCCTTACGGTCGTGAAAGATGATGAGGCCGAAAAATTTCTGGAGCCGCTCGCCATTCGGAAAATTCCGGGCATCGGCCCCAAGACCCAAGAGTTTTTCAGGGCGAAGGGCGTGAAAATCGTCCGTGACCTTAAGAAATTCTCCAAAGCCGACCTTGAAAAATTTATGGGCAAGTGGGGGCTGGAACTTTACGAAAAGATCCGCGGCAAAGATGATTCGCCGATCGTTGAAGATTATGAAGTAAAGTCCATTGGCGAGCAGGAGACTTTTATGGCCGACACCCGCGACCTGAATTTCATTTCCGAGCGGCTTAGCGGGCTTTGCGAAAGCGTCATTGCCCGCTTCAAAGCAAGCGGTTTCAAGACCTATAAAACTATCATTTTGAGCGTTCGTTTTGCCGATTTCGAGACCAAGTCTCGCGCTCATACCTTGGAAAAGCCGGCCTGCGACCTTGCTACGCTCCGCTTCGAGGCCATGCGTCTTTTAGTGCCGTTTTTGGACAAAAGGGAAAACCCGCGCGGCAAGTTGATAAGGCTTATTGGCGTTAGGGTGGAGAAGCTGGTTTGAATAAAAAATCTCCTAAAAAAGGAGATTTCTTTTGTTTTTCAATTTTACCCAGCTTAGATTCTAAATTCTGAATTCTATATTCTAGACTTTGGGTGGTATAATTTAGGTAATGAAAATTGAGGATTTTAGAAGCAAAATAGCTGATCTTATTCAAAAATATGAACGCGCTAAACAGTCAGGTTTAGTGAAGAAATATAGCGAAGAAGAGACAAAAAAGGATTTTATTTTGCCCCTTTTTGAGGCATTGGGTTGGGACGTTCGCGAAAAAAGAGAAGTTTCTGCTGAGGAAAAAATATCAGGAGATCGTGTTGATTATGGTTTTTATATCGACGGCCATATTAAATTCTATCTAGAAGCAAAACCATTAAGAGCAGATATACATAAGGAAGAATACGCTAAGCAAGCCATAAAATATTCTTGGAATAAGGGCGTTACTTGGGCAGTTCTTACCGACTTTGAAAGTCTTATCGTATTTAATACGCAAGACGTAAAGGCTTCTCTAGCGAGTAAGTTACTTTTTGAGATTCCATACAGTGAATATCTAGAACGATTCGACCAATTATCGCTTTTGTCTCGAGAATCTTTTAAAGAGAATTCTATCGATGATTGGGCTGAAAAAAATGGTAAAAAGTTTCAAAAAGTCCCGATTACTGCACTTCTGTATAACGATCTAAACGAATGCCGTGAAATGCTTACAAAATCACTTGTTGCTTGGAATCCAAATCTCAAAAAAGATAGAAAACTTTTAGACGAAGGCGTCCAGAAATTATTAGATCGCCTTATTTTCTTGAGGGTAGCAGAAGATCGTGGCATTGAGCCACCTACACTTATTCCACTTTTACGTGAATGGCATTCCCGTAAGGATAAAAATGAAGTTCCATTATACGCTCATATGGTTAAAAAGTTTAGGGATTTGGACAAAACTTATAACTCTAATTTATTTTCTGAGCATCCATTTGAAAAATGGGAAGAATATGGAGATGCCACAGAAGAAGTCATTAAAATTTTATATGGTAAACCCGGTTATTATGAATATGATTTTAAAGTTATGCCTGCCGATATTTTGGGTACGGTCTATGAAAATTACCTCGGCTATAAGCTTTCTCAATCGAAAAAAGGAATTGATGTTCATAAAGATGCGAAGAAGCGCAAAGAACAAGGTATTTATTACACGCCTCATTTTATTGTTGAGTATATTGTTAAGAATGCACTTGGTCCTGTTTTAGATAGATGTGAAACAATTGAGGATCTAAAAAAAGTTAAGGTTCTGGATCCTGCTTGTGGTTCTGGTTCTTTTCTTGTTCAGGCACTTGAACTTATTAATGAAAAATATAAGCGGATGGGCGCGCCCGGCAACATTTTTACAAAAACCCAAATTCTTCTCCTAAATATTTTTGGCGTTGATTTGGATGAACAAGCGGTTGAAATTGCTCGTCTTAATCTTTTAGTAAGCGCTTTAGATGGTAAAAATCCTTTACCCAAACTTGATCAGAATATTAAATGTGGTAATTCTCTTATTTATGGTACTGATGCCGAATTAAAAAAGTATTTTGGTACGACCTTTAAGGATCAAAAACCCTTCAATTGGGAAGAAGAATTTCCCGATGTATTTGAGAAGGGTGGTTTTACCGTAGTAATTGGGAATCCGCCGTGGGGAGCGAGCATAGATAAGTTTAATAAGAGCTTTTATAAAGATTTCTTTGTTTCTGGTAAGGGAATAATAGATACATTCGCATTATTTATAGAGAGATCACTTGGTCTTTTGAAAGAAGAGGGATATTTGGGTTTTATTCTCCCCGATATCGTTTTGTTGAAAAATTATCCTCAGATAAGAAAATTTATTTTGGATAATTGTCTTATTAAAAATCTTTATTATACAGGTATGGCGTTCCATGGTGTCAATTTAGATTCTGTGATTGCAATTTTAAAGAAGGAAAAATCAGAGGGAAAAAGGAATGAAAATTATATAGAAATTATTATGGACAGTAGGGAGAAAAGAATTAAACAACAACTATTTTTAAATAATTCTGATTATAAATTTAATTTATATTTCGATGACTACATCATTAAACTGAAAAATAAAGTAGATAGTCAATCAATTAAGTTGGGGGGTTTGTTAGAAATTCATGAAGGAATACACTCTGGAAATATTAGGGATAAATTATTTTTGGATTCGCGATTGTCTAATAAGTGCCAAAAACTTTTATTTAAAGGTGTTGAGGTAGAACGATATTTTGAAAAATGGGGAGGAAAATTCGTGAATTATGATAAAAGCATTATCAATAAAACGGCAGGTAATTATGCAAACCTAGGTAAAGAAGAATATTTTTTAAGCAAAAAGATATTAGTTAGAAGAACCGGTGATAGGATTATTGCTACGATTGATAACGATAAGTATTTCGTGAGTAATAATTTTTTTGTTTTGTATTATAAGAAATCTTTAAAAGAAGAAATTGATTTAAAATGTATTCTAGCGATTCTAAATTCCAAACTAGGAACATGGTATTTTACTGCAATTCAACCTCGTAAAGGGAAGTTATTTGCTGAAATTAAAATTAATCATTTAGCAGAGATCCCTATTTCTAAAAAGCGAGAATTCGATAAGATTTTTGTACTAGTTGATCAAATGTCTGAATCGCAGAAGAAATTTCATATCACTAAAGAGAATTCAAACGACTGGGAACGATTAGAATCCGAAATTGAAAAAACCGACAAGAAAATAGACGAAGAGATATATAAGCTTTACCGCCTTACGCCGGAGGAGATTAAAATAGTAGAAACAACAATAAAGGATTAAAATTACGTTTAAGGCTATTAGAAAATAGTATGAAAAACAGAATTCAAAAAATTCAAAAGTATTTAGAAGGAAAGAATATTAAGAACAAGCTTATTTCTAAAAATAAGTCAGATCATCTTCTTATTAATGGTGATTGTGATGAGGTAATGATGTTATTGCCCGAAAAGAGTGTCGATCTAATCATTACTGATCCGCCGTATAATCAATCTCTAGATTACGGATTACGTTTTAATGATAATAAAAGCTGGGCGGAATATTATGCATGGTTGGAGCAAAAGCTTTCACAGATTCCAAGATTACTAAGTGATAAAGGAAGTTTCTATTTAATAAGTTATCCAGAAATTAACGCGCGAATATTACCATTTCTTGAGGATAGACTAAAGCTAAATTTCAGACGTTGGATTACTTGGCATTATCCAACAAATATTGGCCATTCATATAAAAATTTTACAAGAAGCCAACGCTCGATACTCTTTTTTACTAAGAGGGGAAAAGGATACGTTTTTAACCAAAAAGAAATCATACAACCATATAAGAATCCTACTGCTCCCGTAATTAAAGAACGCTACCGTCTGGGTTATAAAGGAAGAGCCGCTTACGATGCACTAGGTTTAGAGGATTTGATAGAGATAGATTTGCTTAAGAATAACTCTCCAGAAAGATTTCGAAATATTGATTCTAAATTTGTTTCTTTAGATAACAATAAGGAAAAGCTTAAAAAAATTGATCACCCATGCCAATTGCCGCTTAGTTTATTGGAGCTATTTATAAAAGTTAGTAGTAAATCAAATTCTGTGATATTTGATCCTTTTGCTGGCACGTTCACCACGTCAGCCGCCGCAGCGAATTTGGGCAGAAATTCTATAGGAGTGGATTTAAATCCTAAATTTATTAAATTTGGTGTTAAGAGATTAAAAAAATAAAAATGACTGGAGAAGAAGAATTAAAAAGTCTATTAGGATCTCTTGGTTTTAATGTTTTTGTATTTGATGAGGGAGATGATAAAAGTGGTATTACCATACAACGCACGAAAGATCAGGAGCCTTGTGAAATAGATGCTATAGCTATACACGAAAACGTTATTATCTTAATTAACGCTTATAGAGGTTTACGCAGTAGAAAGGCGTTTGATAAAATACCTGATTTTTTTCGACAACTAAGATATTTAGACACCCCTGATAAACTAAATCTAGTTGTTAGTAATCAGAAATTACCAGCTGGTAATAAAAATTTAAAATCCATAGGTCTTATCAAAGACCTTATACAAAAAAGTTCTTATGATTGGTTACTTATAAAATTAGCATTTTCTCCAAACGTCCATATTCCCATCGGGAAAATTGAACTTAATAATCAGGAGATAATTTTTGATAAAAAACATAACGATTATTTTGGATATGGTATAGAAAATATAGGAGGAGAATACATGAGACAAGAATTTCTTTATTTTCTTAAGATTAAAATGCGGGAATTCAAACGTTTAAAGGGAAGTAGAGTTGGTGATGAGCCGGAGTTAACTGCAGATTTTCAAAGTATAGAAACTAAATTGAATGATAATCAGACAATGTATTCAACTAGTGTTTCTGTAAGTGATATTATTCCTTATATTCAGGTGTTGCGAGTTGCCGATGAATATAATGAACAGGCATTTCAACGAATGATAAATGGGGAAATTATAAAAAGAATTTCCAATGAGTATCTTAATAAAAATAAATCTTTCCCCAATAATATAATTCTTGCCTTTAATCCAGATATATATAATCATGGACGCGCTATTAATTTCGCAGGAGCTAAAAGAATAAAGTTTTATAAGGAGTTTGGTTCGCTAATCGTCATAGATGGACAACATAGATTACTTGCTCACCTTTTAGAAAAAAATAGAGATTATCTAAAATCAGTTTTGGTAAATGTAATTTTATTTGAAACTAAAGATAGAGCTAAAGCATTTGATCAAATGGCTGAGTTGTTTTATCTCATTAATACTAAACAAAAGAAACTTACATCTCTGGTGTCGTTAAGAATACGTTCCAAAATTATTCCTTCCGATATGGAGTCAATATGGTATAGGGTTTTTGAAAAATTAAATAACATGGATCAAAGAGACAATTATCTTTTTGAAAAAATTTCATTTGATGAAAAAGAAATACGTAAAGAGAAAAACGGGATTAATATAAGTAGTATAATATCTTATTCTGGCCTTAAAAGGATTTCTAATGGAGTAAAGAAAGGGAAAAAGAATTTAATAGGCTTAAAAGATATTTATTTACAGCAGGTCGTATTTAAGAACGAAGAGCAATTTTACGAAAATTTTGTTAGAAAATATTTCAGTATTATTGGAGAAATAATCGATAGAAATACAAAAATGGCGGCTCGTGATTTCGGTGGTTTATTAAGAATAGCAATACATTTCTTAAATGATTCTAAAACAAAAGATGTATTTAAAAACTTTGCTTTGGAAAATAATGCATTGCCTACAAAAATCGTTGAAGATATAAAAAGCTATTTTATTAGGATACCTTTTAATAAACTTGATCAATTAGAATATGGCGCTAATGCGTGGGCAATAATGGAAGGTTTTTTCCTTGGGAATATTCGAAAACATCATAGAGGATTTGGTATTTCTTCACTGTTGAGTAAAAAAGGACAGGCGGCAATGAAGAAAGGCAAAAAGTTTTAATATTATTATTGTTTCTAGCTTTAGTTATATCGAAGCCTGCGCAAAGTGCGCGGGCTTCATTATTTTATATTTTGGCGGCGGATTTGACGATTTTATTTTGAATAAGGAATTATATTTTCTTCCAAGAACATTCTTATTTTTGAAAGATAAAGATCTTTTTCTTTTGGTTTGCTTTCCGCGATTTCAACTGCGAATCGGTAGAGCTCGTTGTTCGAAACCTTAAGCCACTTCCGGTTTTTGAAGAGAAAAACCAAAAGCGTCATTACCGCTAACCGCTTATTGCCGTTCTCGAACGGATGATTTTTTATCATCAAATAAAAAAGGATAGCTGCCTTCCCGGTTAATTTCCGATAAAGCGGCTTGCCGTACGTTTGGAACGGCGTTTGAATGTAGCTTTCAAGAACATTCGGGAACCTCGTGCCAAAGTCCGGTATTGGCTCATCGAAGGTCATCAATTCCTTGGCTAGCCTGAAAGCAGTATATTCAACCTCTTTTAAGTTGATTATTTTTATCTTCATTCCTGGCCGAGTTTTTTGAAAGCCGTTCCATATTCGGTCACGGCTCGCCGCACGGCTTTGTCTATTTCGCTTTTATTTTCTTCGCCGATCGATTTACCGAGGAGTTTCAAGACTTCTTCTTTGGGGATGACATAGTTCCGACCGATCTTGCTGGCCTTAATCTGGCCATTCACTATTTTTTTATGGATGGCTATTCGGCTGACTTTAAGCGCTTTCGCGACTTCGGCGGTGGAAAGGAAATCCGTCATATTTATAGGTTAACATATGTTAACCTATAAATTCAAGACCGCAAGTAGATTTATGCCCTTAGAACCTGGACGACTGGCGTCGGCTTTGCCGGTTTTTTTTGGAGATTTACTTGACGAGAAGTGTAAAGAGTGCCATCCTTTTTAACAGTACGAAAGGTGGTGATACCGATGAAGGAAGAGCTGATTGGTTTGGTCCTTCTACTCGTCTACTGGGGCGTCTTCGTGGCCGTAGTGGTCTACCCGTACTTCAGACAGCGGCGGGAGACAGAAGCGCTCCGGAGAACGGCATGCACGCTCATGGGCTTGCCGCCGGATACGAGCATTAAGGAGTTGAGGGAGATGCACCGGAAGATGACGGAGAAGTAGTATCACCATAGAACAATGGAATAGAAGCGGGATTCGTCCCCGCCCGGAGAAAGCGAAATTTCTCCCGTGAGACCCCTGCCCGGGCAATTACTCGGGTTAACCGTTAAGGGGTCTTTTTTTTCGACTAAATGGCGGCGGCTTTGCCCCCAGATCGTTATGTTTCAGTCGTCTCATTTCATCCGTCCCGCCACCCGCCTCAAAATCGCGTATATACGCGATTTTGAGGATGCATCCTTGTCTGGTTTTTATTGGCGGCGCCGTGTTTTGAAAATGATAGAATGAATTTATGCAAACCTACGCGCAATTTTACGAAGCGATAAAAAAGCCGTTCTTTGCCCCGCCGGGGTGGGTTTTCGGGACGGCCTGGGGGATCATCTACCCGCTCATCACGATCGCTTTCATCTATACCTGCGTTCTCGTGATCCGGAAAAGGGTTCCGACCAATCTCCTTTGGGTCTTGATCGCAAACCTCATTGCCAATTTTCTCTTTACGCCCATTCAACTCGGGTTCGCCGCTCTATGGCCGGCGTCTTTGGTCATTCTCTTCATTTTCGGCACGCTCGCTTTCTTCGAATACAAAATTTGGCGTCATTCGAAAGTCGTTTTCTTCCTCCTTCTGCCGTATCTTTTGTGGGGCGCCTTCGCGACGATTTTGCAGATCACGATAACTTTCATAAACTAAAAGCGACTCTCTGAAAAAAGAAGCCCTAGTTCTATTTTTTAATTCGAGCGCCTGCCTGCGCAGGCAGGAATAGAAGAATAGATGGTTTTCGAAAGTGAAACGAGCCCGTTGCTTTTGGCGCGGGGCCCGTTTGCGGTTCTGGCCGGCGAAAGGTCATTCGTCCTGGTCTCCCAGTTCGAGCGCGATATCGGCCAGGCGGACTTCGTCTTCGTCATCGAAACACTCCCCGACTTCGTCATCGAAACACTCTTCGCCTTCGTCGTCGAGGCATTCCTCGTTCTTTTCTCCCGGACCGAGCACGCGAATCACCTCCCCGGTTCTGGTTCTGCCATAATTATAGCATTTTTCCGGGTTTTTAAGCGGTTAATAATCCAGCTTTGACGGACTTTGGCCTTAGTGCTATATTCATTTTGGTAATTCCAACCAGGAGAGGGAATGCGCTGCGATGATAAAATCGAGAGGGGCAGGACTTGCTTGCGTTGCGGCAAGTACTACTACGGCGGCAACGAGCATCTGAACTGCCCGGCTCGACGGAAACGGACCGCTTCATCGCGTTCGATCGATGACATTCTTCTTACTCCTGTTCCGCCGCGGGAACCGAACACGGTTGAAGGCCGGTTCGTCCTCCGGCGCTGAGTTCGCATCGCCGCCCGAGAAGCCGCCCGCTCTCCGGGCGGCTTCTCTTTAATAAATTTCTTGACATAAAACCGTTTTTATTTTAGACTTTCAGGTAGTTCCAAGGGGTATTCCCGAAAAAAAATCCAACGGATAAGGAAAGGAGGCGGACCGTGAGAGACGGAAGTCTTTTCCTCGGACTCATCGGAGTACTGGGAATCTGGTTGGGCAACGGGATCGGCCTGCCTCTGGTTCAGAGGTTCAAGGGTGAATTTTCTTCCCGCCAGCTGATGATCCTGCGCGGCGCAATGACGGCAATGATCGCGATGGGAATCCTGGGCGGCAGCCTCGAGGCGCCGTCCTGGGGCGTCGTCTGGATCGGCGTTACGTTCGCCGTCGCCTGCCTCGCTCTCTACGAAGGCATCCATGCCTGGGGAGCAAACCTCACGATCGCGGTCATTACGACGACGCCGGTCGTGAACTTCGTCGCGGCCTTGCGCGACCGCCGGCCGGTGGCCGCGGTCGAGATCGCAAGCCTCGCCGTGATGTTCTTCGGCGTCGGCCTGGTCGTTTATTACGCCGAGCGCGAGTCGCGAACCGAAGCTTGCCGTTCCGGCAAGGAAAAGCCGAAGCGGAATTTCCGCGCCGGTCTTTTCTGGAGCGGGCTCGGGGTCTTGATGAACGGCCTTTATTACGAGGCGCTCCGTTCGACCCAGGGCGTGCCGTGGCTCGAACGTTGCTTCTGGCAGGCGGTGGTGCTTTTCCTCATCGGATTCGCGATGAGCCGGCGCGCCGACTGGTCGCCGCTCTGGTCGGGCTGGCGGAAACTCTCCGCCGTCGCCACCTTTGCGCTTCTCACCGGCTTCTTCTACTTCTGGGCGAACATCGCCGCCTTCGACAATTTGTCGACGACGGTGGCGAGCGTTCTGGCTCAGGGCGAGACGCCGGCGGTGATGCTCCTGGCCTATTTCCTGGTCGGCGAGCGCCTCAATCTTGTCCAGAAGTTCGGGGTCGCCGTCGCCCTCCTTGGCGCCGGATACCTCAGTTTCGTCTATGCCGGGGCCTGACACGTGTCAGGCCCCATTGCTTTTAAAAAGAGAACGGGCCAGTTGATGTTATCGCAGAGCTCAGTTTGAAGCGTCGGGCATGAGGCCGGAGAAGCGGCAAGTTTCGATTTTGAGGTAGAATGTTCGTATGGATCGTGAACGATTTGAGGAATTGGTGGCAGTCGGTCTAAAACGGATACCGGCCCGGTTTCTGGAAAAATTGAAGAATGTGGCGATTATGGTGGAGGACGAGCCGACCGCAGAACAGCTCCTAAGCGTGGGGATAAGGAAAGATGGCGGCGATACGCTTCTCGGCCTTTACGAGGGCGTCTCGAATCTTGAAGGCGGCCACACCCACCGGATTTTTCCGGACCGCATCACTATTTTTCGTTTTCCGATCCTTGAGCAAGCCGGGCGCGACGAAGAAATATCGATTATCGTCGCCGATACTATCCGGCACGAGATCGCCCACCATTTCGGCATGAGCGAGGACGAAGTGGCGCGCGCCGAGCGCGGCCGCCGTTAAAGTGACGGCCCGAATGGTAGAATTGAAAATTTTGACCGCTATAAAAATAAGGATTAGAATTTATTTATGAAAAAAAGCGTAAAGTTTTTTCTCGATACCGCTAACTTAGACGATATTAAGGGGGGTATAACTCTGGGAGTTTTTTCGGGCGTAACAACAAATCCAGTTATTGTTTCTAAGGAAACACACAACTACAAGGATTTTCTCATCAAAATATTGGATACGATTCCCAAAAATTGGGAGTTAAGCGCAGAAGTGAAGGCGGGGAACACAGCAGATATGGTAAAACAGGCGAAGTTGTTGGCTGTTATGGATAAGCGGATTCGCGTGAAACTGCCGACAAACGTGGAAGGTCTTAAGGCTGCAGAGCAGTTGATCGAAAAGATTCCTTTGAACATGACTGTTGTAAAGCTTCCTGCGCAAGCCATGATGTGTCAGGCGTTGGCCGCGCGACATAAACCGAAAGACATCTTACTTTCCGTATTTTGCGGCCGAATCAATCAAGCCGGCTATGACTGGAGGCCTATCCTTGAGAAAATATCACAGGTAGATTGGCCCGGAAAAATTTTGGCCGCATCTATAAAAACTCCGTTCGATATTGCGGAAGCCGTGGCTCATGGCGCAGAAATCGTTACGGCACCGCTTGATGTTTATCAAACATCCCTCAGTTCGAAATTAGTTCAGGAGGACGTTGATTTGTTCAATAAGCCGTTTGACGGCAAGGATTTTGAGGTCCGGTAAAATGAAATGTCTTCTGTGTAAAAACACGGAATTTGACCAAATTGCTCATTCACTCCGAGGAGGAGAGTTAATAAATGTAAAAAAGTGTCTAAAATGCGGACACGTGCAGTTATATCCATTGCCAACCGAAAAAGAAATACAGGAGCGATACGAGACCGCGGCCGTATCAATACCGCAATCGGAAAAGAAAAGATTGAGCGATAAAGAGGTATTTTCTCTTCGAGATACTATTTATAATGCCGATCTTGTTTCTTCTCTCATCCCCAAAGGAGCAACTGTTCTTGATTATGGATGCGGCTACGGCTTCTTTCTTAAAGAAATGAAAAAAAGGAAATATAATATAAGCGGAGTGGATATTTCTACAATCCGTACTGCCGTAGCAAAAAAAAATGCATCGAAGATAGAAATTAAACAAAATCTTACGGATCTTTCGCAAAAATCTTTTGACTGTATTACTGCTTTTCATGTTCTTGAACATGTTCGTGATCCAATTGGTTTACTTATAACGCTGAAATCATATTTAAAACCGGGAGGCAGATTGATCATTGAGGTGCCAAACCTCGACGACCATTTGATATCTCTCGTCCCGGAATATAAAGATTTTTATTGGAAAATAGAACATTTGTCGTACTTTAACGCGAAAACGCTAGCTTATTGTGTTCGTAAGGCCGGTCTTAAATTGCAAAAGACTTTTTACTACCAACGTTGGGATATTTTCAATTTGATGAATTGGGTATTACGGCGAGCGCCTCAACCGCCAGCCGAAGTCGTTTATTTTGCCGAACGGCCGAAATTAATCAGCTGGTTGCAAAATCATTACAAGGAATATTTATCCAAGAATAAAACGGCGGACGCGGTTTTCATGGTGATAAAATCGTGACTAACGTAAAAAAAGACTTTTATGTAGTTGGGCTATACGGAATAAATTCTGCCGGTAAGACCGCTATTTCTCGGTTGCTTATGAAAGAAATCCCCATATGCGAAATACAATCTACCGACAATTTAATGAAATTGTTTAAGTCTTATCACAAGGATCCAAAATACGTCGGCCTTTCGAGTCGTACGGCGTGGAAGCTTATCGGCGAAGAGAACGAAACTAACATTATTGAAGGGTTTAAAATATACAGGAGTATTGTTTCGTCCGATATAGATGTTTTAATAAACCGGGTGCCGACAGAAAATTTTACAATGATATTTGAGGGAATCCATTTTTCGCCAAAGAATAGAGAAGCGGATAAAGCCGTAAAGATAATTCCCATATTACTTACCCTTCAGGACAAAGAGGCGCATAAGAGAAGAATTATTGAAAAATGCAATGGAAGAAACGAACTAGAACAGAGGTTGCTTGACGGCATGAAAACAGCAAGATTAATTCAGGAATTCCTTATAAGAGAAGCAAAAGAAAACGGGACGATTGTTGTGGATACAAGTTTTGATATCGTAAAACAAACTCTTAATAAAATTCTTAAAATTATCAGTGATTACTGATCATACGCATATACTGACAAAGTGGGGAGATATAGTAACCGCAAGGGGTTTTAACGACGGTGATTTAATTTATGTAGTGCCTCTTTATTTCCTTTCAGATAAAGGTAGCCGCACTTATAGCGGGGAAAAATACGAAAAATACGTCGATGAATTTGCAGAACGTTATCGGCATTTTCACCCGGAATTGGTTCGGTCTACGCCTTACGGCCAGCGAGTAGCGATACGGGAGGACCAGATTACGCGCGCCTTCGATCCTTTTGCAAACCCTCGGCTTATTTATGATTCTTTTGACAAAAAAATTTATCGGCGGGTTGTCGATATTCTTACTAAATTTGTCCCCAGAGAGAGCATTGGATTTATCGGGTCGAGCCTGGTCGGTTTCCAGACGGCTGGTTCCGATTTGGATATAGTAATTCGCGGTCTAGAGAATTACCGGACCTTACGCGGCCAGTTCAAGGATTTTCTGAATGCTTTAGGGGCATGCGCCACGATAACCAGGGAACAGTTTTATAAATCTGTTGTAAAATACGAACGGTTATTCAATGGAGTCAATAACGATTTCGCGACAATGATTAAAAACCGTTGGCCCACAATTCATATGCCAGGTGAATTGTTTTGTAAAATCCGTTTCACGTTGAATCCGGCCAATGACGTTATTTTCTCCGCACCTTCCAACCTTTCTTTAAGGGAAGGATCGGTCAATGGGAAAGTTATAGAGGACGAGGGCGTCGCTTTCATGCCCAGACATTTTCGATTACGTCTGAACGAAGGTGCAGAATACGAGACCATTACTTACCATTGGGATTATTCTTACTGCGTAATGGTAGGCGACGAAGTGACGGTTAGAGGAGCAATTGATGAGAGCGAGAAAATTATAGTCGTTAGTGATCGGAAGAATCACGGCATAACTTTTAAAAAACAGAATAATATTGCCTGTGCTATTGTATAAATTTATGGAAACACAAACCCTTTATAGAACTTTCGATACGAGATTTGAAAAGGAAGTACTGCCTTACATTGAGAAAAAGCTTCCACGGGATTATTTTTCAGAACCGATTTATTACTATATTGATAATTTTCAAATGCGTCGTTTCCGCGCAGTATTGCCTCTTATTATCGCCGAACATACCGGCGTCAATTATGAAGACGCTTTGGCGCTTGGAGCGGCATCCGAGCTCATCTTTACCATCGCCTTAGTTCAGGACGACTTTATAGACGGCGATAAGATGAGGGGTGATATTTTAGCAGCTCACGAGAAATACGGCGCAGGGCGAGTCTTAGCATCGGCTGATTATGCGTATGGTGCGGTCTACGATATGATTTCGGATTTATCTCGTGGCGATGTGCCTGCGGCCGCTTTTAAAACAATCCTGGAAGGATTTCAGAAATCCCATAGAGATCTTTATCAGAGTTTTATTATGGAATTAGGCTTTCAATTTCCCACCATTGAGATTACCAAAGAATATGTGAGGAAGGTGCATTTAGCGAAAACGGCACAGGGAATTAACGCTCTTTATTGTATCGGGGTACTAGCAGAACAAAAATCGGCCGGAAAGTTATCTCGAATATTTAAACGCTACGCGGAACTGTTGGGAAGCGCCGGACAGATTAAAAATGATGTTTATGATTTCACGCGATATGCCGAATCAAGGGGATTATCCGATTTTCGCAATGGATATATCACATACCCTCTCGCATATCTTGCAGAAGTAGTCGATCGAGTTCATTTAAGCGATATTCTTAAGAAGAAAGACGTGGATGGTTTTATGGATTTAATGAAGGAATATAATGTAGTTGAAATATTGCGTAAAGAGATAAATGATCTTGCCGATCAAGCGATTTCAATTATCAAAGAAATTCCTTTGCCGATGCCGCTTAAGGAGATCTTAGAGTGTTGGGCGGAAGGCAATAGAT
This sequence comes from Candidatus Jorgensenbacteria bacterium GW2011_GWA1_48_11, assembly GCA_001003475.1. Lineage (GTDB taxonomy): Bacteria > Patescibacteriota > Minisyncoccia > UBA6257 > GWB1-50-10 > GWA1-48-11. The sequence goes on from LCPF01000001.1 coordinate 357,676, forward strand.
TTACTCGTTAATTTTCTTGATTAAAATAATGTTCATTCCTTAAAAGATTTTTATTAAAAATATCTAAGACTTGTCTTGCTCGGTTACGCCATTCATAACTTTTAACGTCAATTATTGCTTGTTTCGCTAGAGAACTAGCCAATTTTTTATCTTGAATAAGTTTTGCAATACCATCAGCCAGTATTTTTGGATTATTCGGTTCAACCAAGAGAGCATTAGCATCATTTAATACTTCACGTATTGATGGCAAATTGCTAGCTATTATTGGTGTGTTGCTGGCCATATACTCAAAAAGTTTTAACGGAGAAGTCAGTTTTTCCGAGATTTGATTCCCCTTTTTATTAGGTAGTATCAGAATATCGGCTGCTTTAAGATAGAGAGGGATTGAGGCGTGTGGCTGACGACCAACACATAAGACGTTTTCGGGCAAGAATTCTCCGGTAGATTTTTCCGCGTCCGACGAATTTCCACCCACGACTACGAAAATAAAATCATTGGTGAAAAATTTCGCGGCTTTGATAAAAACATCTTCTCCTTTCCAATCCTTGTAAAATCCTACACTACCGCTATATAGGATAATTTTCTTGTTTAAGGGCAGATTTGTGATTTTTCTGGCTTCCAAATGATTTGTATTTAGGTCAAATTTTTTCAAATCGACCCCATCTGGAAGAAGAGAGATTTTTTGCGGTGAGATATAATACTGATTCTTAATTATTTCAACCATCGCTTTTGTAATGGTTACGATAAGATCGACTCGAGGAAAAACATATCGATCAAGCGGAAAAGGTACGTGAGCTTCCATAACAATTCTAATGTTGCTGGAAAAAAGTTTTTTCCAAATCAAGGCGTAAGTCGCAAGACGCGTGTCTTTAAAATACAGAATGGTTTGGGAAACGGTTGATCGATTTGAGATCAATAAAAAAGGCATCCATAAAAAATAATAGTAGATGGAGAAAAAGCGTTTAAAGAAAGGGGGGTTTACGATATGGTGCGGTATTTTTGAAAGATTTTCATTTTCTTCTCCAGAGCAGACAAGAATAAATCCGTTACCGAGTAGTTGGCTGAAGGCTTGAGCCATCGAGAGTACTTGGATTTGGTTGGCAAAGCACGTCCTAAAGTTGAGAGGTGTAATATAAATAAGTTTTTTATTCTCCAGCATATCAATTATTTCCATTTAGTAATTTATTTAATTTCATAAGATATGTTGTTTTTGGAATTCTAACCATCGATTTATAGATACTATACAATTCTCAAAGTACTATTCCAATTGGGGAATTCCGGGCGGGTTTGCTAGAATGAATCTTATGTGGGAATTTCTGAAGCAGACTCATCTTGGATTAAAGGCGAAGAAAAGAAAGGAGCAGTTTCTTATTTTTTTGAGTTTTCTCGTTACTTTCATTGTCGCGCGGTTCGTCGCCGATCTGCAGGATTCCGGCTATCTTTCCTTTCTTTTCGTGGGCGGCGTCCACATCCATCATTTGGTTTTCGGGATTTTCTTCCTGATCATGAGCGGCTACCTGGCCATTTCTTACAGCCACAAGGAAGATTTCAAATCATTTACGGCCGTGCTCTTCGGCATCGGCGCCGCTCTGACCGTGGACGAGTTCACGCTCTGGCTTTTCTTGGACAACAATTATTGGGATCGGGTTGGTCGCTACAATGTCGACGCCATGATAGTACTCGCCGGCGTTTTTTTCATCATCTACCTTTTGGGCGAGGCCCACGACTGGAAGCTTTCGAAAAAGATAAAAAGCGGAGTTTGAGGAACTTTGGCAATGTTAGAATTGATTAATGACTGAAAAGCAGTGGCGTTCGACGATTCTGGCTCTTGTGGCGGTGTTCCTCGTTGTGTTTTTTTTCATTCCCGGCGAAGGGAAGCGGCCAGCCCAAACCGAGGAGACGGTTTCTTTTATTCCTCCTCTTTCGATCCCGATGGCTTCGGTCGACGACGTCCGGGCGATCTATCTTACGGCTCAGACGGCGGCCAGGCCCGAACGGGTTCAGGCCCTGATCGATCTCGTGAAGACCACGGAATTGAATGCGGTCGTCATTAACGTCAAGGACAGTGACGGCATTTATCTCGACGGGAACATGAGGCGGGTGGTCGAGAAACTTTTGGCGAACGGCATTTACCCGATCGCCCGGATGGTGGTTTTCCAAGACAACTTTTTGGCGAGAACCCGGCCGGAACTGGCTTTAAAGAACCGGGACAATTCCCTTTGGCGGGGCAATAACGGCGCTTTATGGATCGACCCCGCGAGCATCGCGGTCTGGGATTACAATGCCAATATCGCCGAAGAAGCGCTCGCCATCGGTTTCAAGGAAATAAACCTTGACTACATCCGTTTTCCCTCGGACGGCGACGTTTCGGAGATAGTTTATCCTTTTTACAACGCCTCAAGCTCGAAGAGCGCGGTCATGCGGGATTTTTTCGATTATTTTTCTTCGCGTCTCAAAGCCGACCGGCCGCAAGCCGTTCTTTCGGCGGATCTTTTCGCTTTCAGTTTCATTCAGGATGACGGTTTGGGCGTAGGCCAAAGAGTGCCCGTGGCCGCCGAATATTTCGACGTTCTTTCGCCGATGATCTACCCTTCGCACTACACGCCCGGCAATTTCGGCTTCGAGAACCCGGCCGAGCACCCTTACGAGGTCGTCTCGAGCACCTTGGCTTCCGGCCAAAAGTTTTTTCCGGATTCTTTGAAGAAGGCGATCGTCCGACCCTGGCTCCAAAGTTTTAATTTGGGGGCCGAATATACGCCGGCAATGGTGCGGCAGGAAATTCAAGCTTTGCTCGATCGGGGTTTCCGCAACAGCTGGATGCTGTGGAATCCGAATAATGTCTATAATCCGGACAATTTTTTGAAACGCCGGGAGTATAATTAATTCATGCGCAGGGTTTTTTTGATTCACGGCTGGATGGGTTCGCCGCACGGCGACTGGTTGCCGTGGCTGAAGAGGGAGCTTGAGAAAAAAGGTTTTGACGCCTTCGCGCCGCATATGCCCGAACCGGCCAAGCCGGAAATCAAATCTTGGATCTCGCAAATAGACGGTGCGGTCGGTTTGCCCGATGCAGAAACCTATTTCGTGGGCCATAGCGTCGGCTGTCAGGCCGTCCTGCGGTATTTGGCTGCGACGGGCGGCGAAATCGGCGGCGCCGTGCTCATCGCGCCCTGGTTTTCGCTCGCGGCCGGCGCCCTCGAGACTGCGGAAGACGAAGCGATCGCCGAGCCGTGGCTTAAGACGCCGATCGATTTCGAAAAGATCCGCGAAGCGACCGGCAAATTCACGGCTATTTTTTCCGACAACGACCCTTGGGTGGATTGGCAGGAAAATTCGGAGATCGTGAAGGAAAAACTCGGCGCCAAGACCGTTATTCTGCACGAGCAGGGGCATTTTTCCGAGATGGTTGGCGGCGTTTTGGAATTGCCGGTTGTTTTAGCCGAAATCCTGAAAATCGCCGGTAGGGTATAATAAAAACGTATGCGGGGGATGAAAATCGCTTTTTTTGAGCTTGAAGGCTGGGAAGAAAAGATCATCCGAGCCAATTTTCCGAACGAAGAACTCTCATTTTTCGATGGGCATTTCGACGACCTGACGCCGCCGCCGAAAAACGAGTTCGACGTCGTCTCTATTTTCGTCGATTCCAAGATCACGCCCAAAACCCTGGCTCGGTTCCCGAACTTGAAATTTTTAACCACCCGTTCGACGGGTTATGACCATATTGATCTGAAAGCCCTGAAAAAAAGGAACGTTCAGGCGGCTTACGTGCCGGGCTACGGCGACAACACCGTGGCCGAGTTCGCCTTCGGCCTGATCCTGAACTTGACCCGCAAGATCTATCTGGCGATCGATCAGGTCAAGGAAATCGAATCATTCGATTTGAAAAATCTGCGGGGCATGGATTTGAAGAATAAGACGATCGGCGTCGTCGGCACCGGCCGCATCGGCAAAGAGGTGATCAGGATCGCGAAGGGGTTCGGCCTGAACGTGCTGGCCTACGATCCTTTCCCGAAGAACGACTTGGCGAAGCTCATTGGTTACGAATATGTGAGCCTTACGGATTTGCTCAAGAATTCGGACATCGTGACCATTCACTGTCCTTACAACAGGAAAACCCGCCACCTGCTGAATAAAAAGAACATTAAGTTCGTGAAACGCGGCGCCTATCTCGTGAATACCGCTCGGGGCGGCATTGTCGAAACCGAGGCTCTGGTTTTGGCACTGAACGAGGGGATTTTGGCCGGCGCGGCCTTGGACGTGCTTGAGGAAGAGGGCGAAACCAAGGACGAAATGAAATTTTTGAGCGCGATCGGCGGGCACGGCGAGAATCTCCGGACCATCCTCGAAAACCACATTTTGATGAAAATGCCGAACGTTTTGATCACGCCCCACAACGCTTTCAATTCCCAGGAAGCGCTGGAGCGGATTCTGAATACGACGATCCAGAATATCAAAAGCTTCCTCGCCGGCCGGCCGGAAAACCTCGTGCCTTAAATGAATTCAGAAACAAGGAATTGTCAGAATTGCCAGCCCAAGGCTGGTCCGCCTCGGGCGGACAAACATCATGGCTGAATCACAAACTAAAGTTTGTCAGAATTGTCATGGTTCATTCGTCATTGAACCGGAGGATTTCCAGTTTTACGAAAAAATCCAGGTCCCGCCGCCCACCTGGTGCCCGGAGTGTCGTAATCAGAGGCGCTTGGCTTTCCGAAACGAGCGTAGTTTGCACAAAAGAAAATGCGATTTTTCTGGAGAAAATATGATTTCGTTGTATCCACCGAATACCCCATTCCCCGTTTATCAACAAAAATATTGGTGGAGCGACAAGTGGGACCCCCTTTCGTATGGAAAGGAAATAAATTGGAATGAGCCGTTTTTGAAACAGATACAAGAATTAAGAAACAGAACCCCGCGCATGAACCTAATCGGTTTGCATCAAACACTTGAGAATAGCGAATACGTGAATATGGCTCATAATTTGAAGAATTGCTATCTTATTTTCAACTCCGACTATAACGAGAATTGTTTATATGGTTCTGAAATAGAAAGTTCCAAGGATTGCATTGATAACCTGATGATCGATTCTTGTACGCTCTGTTACGAATGCATTAATTGCAACAAGTGTTATAAAACTTTTTTCTCCGAGGACTGTAATGAATGCAACGACGTCTATTTCTCAAAAGATTGCATCGGGTGCAATAATTGTTTCGGTTGCGTCAATCTCCGGAAAAAAAGCCATCACATTTTTAACAAACCTTATACGAGGGAAGAATATGAAGCAAGAATTAAGGAGTATAACCTGTCGTCTCGAGCGTCGCTTAGGGGTTGGCAAAAGAAAACCCAAGATTTTTGGGAAACCAAGGGAAAATATAAACACTTTCACGGTTTACAAAACGATGACGTTTCCGGCGACTATATTAATAATTCAAAGAACATTCACAATTGCTTCATTGTTCGGGGGTCGAAGAATTGTAAATACTGCATGTGGTTGATTGTTGGAAACAATGAAGATTGTTACGACTATGCCCAATTTGGTCAGAATACAGAACTCATGTACGAAGTGATGCAAGCCGGATACCAAACCTCCAATGTGAAGTTTAGTTATCTTGTTGCCGCGATGAGCTCAAGTATCGAATACTCCGACTCTGTTTATGGTTCTTCCAACTGTTTCGGTTGCAGCAATCTGAGAGATAAGGAGTACTGCATTCTGAACAAGCAATATTCTAAAGAAGAATATAACGAATTTATTCCGAAGATTAAAAAGCATATGAACGAAAAACCCTATGTTGATAAAAAGGGCAGGGTTTATAAATACGGCGAATTTTTCCCCATCGAGTTAAGTGTAATTCCGTACAATCAATCATCGGCTCAAGATTTTTATCCTCTTTCCGAAAAAGACGCCGAAGAAAAAGGGTATTCTTGGAGCGAGATAAAGCTAACCGAGCACGAAATTTCACTATCGTTTGATAAGATCCCGGATACAATCGATAAAACCGACGACACCATTATTAAAGAAGTAATTGCTTGTCGTGAATCGGGCAAAGCTTTTCGGATAGTTCCCGATGAACTCAGATTGCATCGAGTTTTTAATCTGCCTCTTCCTGATTGTTTGCCAGAAGTGCGCCAAAAGAGAAGAATAGGGAGGCGGAACAAGCCCGTTCTTTACAATCGTGCCTGTGCCAAGTGCGGCAAGGGGATTCAAACTTCCTACGCTTCCGAGAGGCCGGAGGTAGTGTACTGTGAGCAGTGTTACAACGCCGAAGTGGTATGAATATAAAAGATTTAAATATTAAAGAGATTAAGGATTCGCGGGGCAACCCGACGATCGAGGTCGGTCTTGTGAGCGAAACAGGCGATTTTTTCAACGCTCAAGTTCCTTCGGGCAAGAGCGTGGGCGAGCGGGAGGCCATTGTTCTGCCTTTTGGGAAAGCGCGGGAAGTTTTGGACGGCCTTCTCAAAAAAGAGCTGATCGGCCGCGATTTCGGCGGTGTGAAAGAACTGGACGCGTTCTTGCTCCAGCTCGACCCCACTTCCCAAAAAGAAAGGCTGGGCGGCAATCTGACGCTGGGCCTTTCCTTGGCTTTCGCCCGGGCCTTGGCCGGGGAGAAAAAATTGGAGCTTTGGGAAATTCTGCGGGGAGAATTTTTTCCGGGTGAAACCGGCAAAATTCTGCCGCGGATTTTCTCAAACCTCATTAACGGCGGCGTCCACGCCGAAAACAATCTCGATTTCCAGGAATTTTTGGCGGTCGTTGAGCCGAAAGATTCGGTCGAGGCGGCCGTGGCCAAACTCGGGGATTTTTACGAAAAACTCGGCGAATGGTTCAAGAACGAAAGTGGCTTGGCAAACACTCGCTTGGGCGACGAGGGCGGCTATGCGCCGAATTTCAAGGACAATTTCGAGCCGTTCCGGATCTTGGGCGAGAGGATTGCGGCTGAAAACCTGGAAGGGGAATTTTCTTTGGGGATGGACGCGGCCGCCTCGGAACTCTGGAGCGAAGGCAAATACCGGTTCGAAAACCAGCGTCTTTCGGCCGATGAATTGAAACAGGTTTATTTGAACTATTTCCGCCGGGCACCGTTCCTGTTTTCGCTGGAAGATCCGTTCGACGAGGACGACGGCCAAAGCTTCGGCAATCTTCTGGCGCAGGCGCCGGGCAAGCTCATTATCGGCGACGATCTCACGACTACGCGGCCGGAAATGATCCAGTCCTGCGCCAGCCACAAATTCGTGAACGGCGTGATCATCAAAGCCAATCAGATCGGCACCCTGAAGGAGACCTGCGAAGCGGTCAAGGCGGCCAAGGAATCGAAAGTAGATGTGATCGTTTCCCATCGTTCCGGCGAAACAGCGGATAATTTTCTGATCCACATCGCCCGGGCCGGGAACGCCCAAGGGGTGAAGATCGGCTCGCCTTACGGCGACCGACTCAGTAAATTTAAGGAACTGGTGAGGGTTTTTTCCCGATGAAAAGACAAACCCGCCCGATGATTTCGGGCGGGTCGGCGCTCAGGCGCCGCTTTTAGGCGAATTTCTTCTTGAAGATGGGACCCTTAGTGTTTCCTTCGACGAGCACGTAGAGCCAGAGGAGTTTCGGCCGGAGCTTGTCCCGGACGTCGAGGAGGAGCGAAGCGCAGATGCCGGCTCCCGAGGCCATTTTCTCCAGCCGTTCGCCGAAAGCGGCGAGAGCTTCGTCTAGGGTCTTGAAGAGGTCGGTCCGCTCCATGGCCCAGCGGTCAAGCCAGGGGTTCAGGACGATGAATCTCCGGGCCAGGAACGCCAAGCGCGTGGTTCACGAGGGTCTGGCCGGTTTCGAGGTCGAGCAAGAATTTCGTCTCGTTCGACGGACCCGGCTTCTGGAGGTCTTCCCAGGCCTCGCCGCGGATCGGGTAGAACTGGATGTTGGAGATGATGCTGTTCGGCCCGCTGTTGATGACGCGGACAATGGCCCAGTCCCCCCAGGGAAATATCTCCCCCAGCCGCTCGAGGATTTGCGACTCCTGGCCGAAGAACGGCTCGTCCAGCTGGACCTTTACCCGGCTGTCGGGGTAGCCCAAGCTGTTCACCGTTCCGAAACCGAATCTGGTAATCACTCTCATGTTCACGGGTCACCTCTTTCGGAAGAATTGCCATGTATCAGGGCCGGAAGGAATTATCGGCTTCTATCGGGGAATTTGCAAATTTCCGGGCGCTCATTGCTTTTATCCGGCGGCGGGTCTATAAAGTAAGCAGACCCTTTCCCGGAGCGTATATGGCCGATGCGGGCGAAGACCGGAATCCGCTGCCGATCCCGGCAGGGGTGACGCAGCAGAAGATCGAGGCGATGCTCGTGACCGACGGCAATTGGCGGCCGGCCAAAGGCTTCGTCTGCCTCAAGTGCGACGGTCCGGCCATGAAGAACCCCTACACGGACCAGATCTGGGGCTGCGGGCAGTGCGGTCGGACCACTCATTTGCCGGACGTATTCTTCGTGCCGGCGTCGACCGAGGTGCCCGCCGCCACTCCCGCCTAGCCGGAGGAGGTATACCGCCGAGAACCGCTTGCGTTTCCGGCGGTTCTCTTTTTTGACAAACAGCGCCGGAAAGTGCTATTTTTATTTCCAGCATCAGGAAAGGATTTGGCAGATGCTGGCGCGCAGCTGGCAAGTGACCGACAGTGGGCGCTTGTGAGATTGTCCCGGTGGCCTTCTTCTTCGCCAACCATCGCCAAGCGTGGTGGCGCCGCTAACAGAGCCGGGGCTGCTCGCTTCCCGAAACAGTCTGCCTCGGGCCGGTGGCGCCTCGAGGAAAGCGGATGCCGATGATCTCGGCGATATCCGCGGCCGCCAGCCTGCCAAATCCGCTTTGCTCCCGGGACACGCCCATCCCGGGAGAATCCAGTGAGCCGCTCGGTCGCCCGGCGGCTCATTTTATTCCCACTTCTTTACAAAAAAAGTTCGCGGTTTATAATGAAACCAATGAAAACCTTGTTCACCCCGTTCGTTGTTCTGATTTTCCTTGGAATTTCGGTTTTCGGCTTTGCGGCCCTGCATAACGGCATGCACGGCGCGAGTTGCCTGGCTTCCACCTTGGGCGGCGGCGTTTGCGTGCCCTCGGGCGACGGGTTTGGCTTCGCTTCTTTCCATCTGAACGCTTTTAAGATCTTTTCCAACGCCACTTTTGAACTGGCCTTGATCGTACTCGTCATTTTTTTGATCGTGAGCTTGGCTTTGGTCTTCGCTCCGGGCGGCAGCGGCGGTCTTTTGAATCCGTCCGGGGAAATCAATTTCCGTCCGAGGGAGGTAAGACCGGACAATTCGAGCTTGAGGCAATGGCTAACGCTTTTTGAGAAGCGTGATCCGGCCCTTTCTTTCTGAGGTTATTCTGACAACTCTTCCTAGGAACGAATTTTTCGTCAGAAGAACCTTGATTTGGGAAAGGGCGTTTTTATTTGTCGAAAAAATCAAAAACATGAAAAAAAACAAAGATATAGTTATAGGAATATTGGCCAGTTTGGCGATCGTGGCCGGCTTGATCGCCTGGTCGCAGTCAGCCGAGACCGGCGAAACAGCAGCCTTGAAAAACCTGGGGCCGAGCCAGCTTGTGGCCAATGAGTCCAGTTTCGATTTCGGCACGATTTCCATGGCCCGCGGCAAGGTGAGCCGCGTCTTCAAGTTCAGGAATGACGGGAGCGGCCCGGCTGTCCTAAGCCGGGTCTACACCTCCTGTATGTGCACGGAAGCGAGTCTTATTTCGGCGGCTGGCCGGCTCGGACCGTTCGGCATGCTGGGAATGGGCTTTAATCCGCCGATTAGGGAGACTATCCCGCCCGGCGGCGAAGGCGAGGTGGAAGTTGTTTTCGATCCGGCGGCGCACGGTCCGGCCGGCGTCGGCCGCATCAATCGGGTCGTCAGTTTGGAGCAGGCGTCGGCCGCGCCCCTCGAATTCAGCTTCACGGCCAACGTCATTCCCTAACCATGACCAGAAGATTCATCGTTCTCGTGTCTTTTGCAGTCGTGCTTTTGGCCGGCGTTCTTTTCTTCAAGCTGAGCGGTTTTGGCACGCAGGCCCTTTGGGGAATTTCGAACGGCGGCCAGTGGTTTTTCCCGCTGGTCCTCGTGGCGGCCCTGATTGATAGCGTAAATCCCTGCGCTTTCTCGATTCTGGTCCTTACGATTGCTTTTCTTTTCAGCTTGGGCCGCCTGCGGCAGGATATTCTGAAGATCGGTGGATTCTACATTCTGGGAATTTTCCTGGTTTATGTCCTGATCGGGCTGGGTATTGTGGGCACTCTTCATCTCTTTTCCATCCCGCATTTCATGGCTAAAGTCGGCGCCGTCCTGCTTATCGCTTTCGGCGCGATCAATCTCGTGAACGAATTTTTCCCGGCTTTTCCGGTGAAGCTGAGGATTCCGCACGCGGCCCATCGGAAAATCGCCGAGCTCATGGAAAAAGCCTCGCTGCCGACCGCTTTCCTCTTGGGCGTCCTGGTCGGGCTTTGCGAATTTCCCTGCACCGGCGGACCGTACCTGATGATCTTGGGATTCTTGCACGACCAGGCCCGGTTTTGGAGCGGTTTTGCCTACCTCGTTTTCTACAACGTCGTTTTCGTCCTGCCGCTCGCGATCATTCTTTTGATCGGCAGCGATAAAAACCTGTTAGAAAAGGTCCAAGCCTGGCGGAAATCGGAGACCGGCAAAATGCGCCTGTGGAGCGGAGTGGCCATGGTCGTTTTAGGTCTTTTGGTCTTCGCGATATAATTAAATCGACATGACTCAAGATAGAAAAAGTTTCGACGCGCTTCTCGAAAAGATCGAGGGCTTGAAGAAGGCGGGCCAGATCGATTTGTCCATGGACGAGGACTTGTCGATCGCAGTCATGAATCTTTTGAGTTTGGAGGAACACTTCTTTTTCACGGCCGAGAAAACCGGCAAGACCGATTATTTCGATCTCTTGAAGGAAGTAAGGGAAGCGAGAAAGGTCTTGATGGGCCGTTTGATCCCGAGCCATGAGGGCGAGACTTGGTGCATTTCGAAGCACTTGCTTGCCACGACCATGCGCCTCATCGAAGTCGGCACCAAGCTCCATAAAGAAGGGAAGCCGGCCGAAGCCAAAGAGACGTTCGATTACGCCTACAAAATGTACTCGTTCTTCTGGGGTTTGCGTTTGAATTTGATCAAGACTGCGGATTTCAAGGAAACGGCGGCAAAAGACAAGCCTTGGACCTTGGGCGATATCGTGGATAAGCTGGTGGATTGTTGCGATGAATAAAGACAAGAAAGCGGTCGTAACCCTCCTTGTTTTGGCGGTCGTCGTACTGGCGGTTTATCTTTTTTACAGGCGGGGACCGGTCTTCGGCCAGTACGACGATTTCGCCAAATGCCTCGCCTCAAAACCAGTGACGATGTACGGCGCTTACTGGTGCGCGCATTGCGAGAGCCAAAAAAATGCTTTCGGCGGTTCTTTCAAGTACGTGCCTTATGTTGAGTGCACGCGGGACGTCCAGGAATGCCTGGTTCAGAAGATCAACGGTTATCCGACCTGGATTTTTCCCGACGGCAGGAGACTGGAAGGCGAAATGAGTTTGAACGATTTGTCGGCGCAAAGCGGGTGCGTGTTGAATTAAGTCAGATAACTGATAACAAATAACCAATAACATATGACTAATAACACAGAAGAGGAAATTAAAAATAAAAAAGACAGGTTTTTGCCAGTAAGCATTGTTTTGGCGGCGATATTGATCGCTGGCGCTTTTGTGTACAAAACCGGCGTCAATACGAATAACATCACGGCGCAGTCGAGCGATTTCGAGGCTGATAGTCTGGCGGCGATGCTTTTCGCGACAGACGGCATTCAACTGCCGGTAAGGTGGGGGGATTTGGGAAAGCAGCTTATCGCGAAAGGCGTAATCGATGCCGACAAATTCGAAGCGATTTATGCCAACCGGGGCGGACTCACGCCTGAAGAGAAACAGCTGCTTTACGGCGCGGCTAACGGCAATTTGACCATTAATGCCCGAAATTCCGGCGTTATCCTCAATTTGCTCTGGGCTTTCGGTTTGGCTAATAAGAATGAAATCCTTGAAAACGGGCCGATGACGGATCCGCGCTACGGCGGTGCGGGGAATTTCGCCTCGACCGGCGGCTGGACCATTGCCAAAGGCGGCGCCATGGATCATTACAGCAAGTATTCTTTGGTGGTTTTGAATTCCGAGCAGCAGAAATTGGTGGAGGCGGTGAGTGGGGGTATTTACCGGCCCTGCTGCGGCAATTCCGCTTATTTTCCGGACTGCAACCACGGCATGGCCATGCTGGGACTCTTGGAACTCATGGCGAGCCAGGGCGCGAGCGAGGCCGACATGTACAAAGCGGCCTTGGTCGTCAATTCTTTCTGGTTCTCGGACACTTATCTTACGATCGAAAAATACTTGCAAAGCAAGGGCATCGGTTGGCAGAGCGTTGACCCGAAACAGGTTTTGGGAGTGGATTTTTCGAGCGGTTCCGGCTTCCAAAACATCTTGAAGCAAATTGCGCCAGTCCAGAATTCAACCGGCGGCGGCTGCAGTGTGCAGTGATTTTTGAACGAATTTACTTTGGTTAGGCTGTGGATGATCGCGACTTGATTTTAAATACCCCCAGGGGGTATCATATAAGGCATGAGGAGGCAAATCAAGAAAAAAGTTCTGCGGCGACTTCAAATTATCAAGGGTCAGGTGAACGGTTTGGAAAGAATGGTTGATGATGAAAAATATTGCATTGATATTATTACTCAATCCTCTGCCGTAAGGCAGGCGCTTTCTGGTTTTGAAAACTTGATTTTGGAAAACCATTTAGCCAGTCACGTCGTGGAACAGGTTAAGCTCGGTCAAAAATCAAAAGCCATGCGAGAAATCCTTTCTGTTTATAAACTTTCGCAAAGAAAATGAAAATCTTGAATCCAAAGGTCGCGTTAAATGTATTGTAAAAATATGGAACTAAACAAAAAAAGATTCGCTTTAGCGGCCACTGAAGTCATAGGCGTTTGGTACGTCATTTGTGCGTTATTGGTAGCTATCGTTCCCGATTTAGCCATGAAGCTTTTCAGTTGGATGGTCCATTTGGTGAATCTTCAAGCGGGCGTGAGTTTTCCGGAGGCCATTTATGGATTTTTGGAGGTGGTGATATTGACTTATGCGACGGCTTATATTTTCGCCTGGCTGCACAATAGATCAATTACGAAGTAGTTTCTGAACGGCAGTATTGTCGGGTTTTTATCCGGCAATTTTAGATTAAATCATATGCAATATGCTTGGTTAATTTGGAGTTTGCTTTTTCTGGTTCTTTGGGCGGTGTTTTATTTTTCTCTCAAAAACAAAGAAAGCAAAAAAGAAATGTTTAGAGTGAGCTTATGGACAATGCTTGCCGGTTTCACCGAACCTTTTTTCGTGCCCCGATATTGGAATCCGCCATCACTCTTCGATTTGACCCAGAGGACCGGTTTTGACATAGAAAGCTTCATTTTCGCCTTTGCGGTCGGCGGCCTGGCCGTCGTGATTTACGAGGGACTGTTTAGAACTGAGCATCAGCCGATGCGGCCGGCCGAAAAGCATGAAGTGCGTCACAAATACCACCTTTGGGCGCTTGTTTCCGGGCCGGTCTTATTTGTCGCGTTCGTGATTTTTACCGATTGGAATCCGATTTATTCGGCTTTTATCGCTCTCATGGCCGCCGGACTTTTCGCCTGGTATTGCCGCCCCGATTTGAAAAAGAAAATGATCGTAAGCGCTTTCTTGTTCCTGGGCCTGTACGTTTTTTATTTTTTAACTCTTATTATTTTGTACCCCGGTTATGTCGAGCGGGTTTGGAACCTAAAAGCCTTATCAGGCATTTTGATATTGGGTATTCCGCTTGAAGAGTTGATGTTCGCTTTTGGGGTGGGGTTTTTGTGGTCGAGCTATTACGAGCATTTTACCTGGCATAAAGTAAGATTAAATATAAATAATCGTCATGAATCATAATCATTGTCATCACGACCATTCGGCTGGGCATCACGAAGAGGCGGCCGGCACCGGGAAAATTTACATTTGTCCCATGCATCCCAACGTCAGATCGGACAAGCCGGGGCTTTGTTCGGAGTGCGGAATGAACTTACTGCCGCAGAAAGCCGGCAAAAAAGAGAGTCACGAGCATCATGGGGGCGGCGAAAACGGTTTCGACAAGCATGCCGGCCACAACGTAAATATTTTCGCCAAAAAATTCTGGCTGAGTTTGGTTTTGACCGTACCGATCGTTTTGTATTCGGATTTGTTTTTCAATTTGTTCGGTTGGACCGCGCCGGCTTTTCCCGGGTCAGCTTATTTGCCGTTTTTCCTGGGATCCATCGTTTTCTTTTACGGCGGCTGGGTTTTCATCGGCAGCGCTTGGCGCGAGCTCAAGGCGAAATTGCCGGGCATGATGACCCTGATCGCTTTGGCCATTACGACGGCTTACGTTTGGAGCGTTTATGAAATAATCGTCGGCGAAACGCATACGCTTTTCTGGGAATTGGCGACCCTGATTACCATCATGCTTTTGGGCCATTGGGTGGAAATGAAAGCCGTCCAGGGCGCCCAAGGCGCTTTGAAAGAACTTTCGAAACTCCTGCCTGACAAAGCCGAAATAATCCGCGACGGCCAGAACGTCGTCGTAAATTTGAGCGAGCTTAAAACCGGCGACATTGTCGTCGTGCGGCCGGGTGCGAAAATCCCCGCCGACGGCGTGATTACGGACGGCCGTTCCCAGGTAAACGAGTCGATGATCACCGGCGAATCGAAACCGGTCGAAAAGAACGTCGGGAACGAAGTCATTGCCGGCACCATTAACGGCGACGGCGCTTTCAAAGCGAAAGTGACGAAAATCGGCGAAGGGACTTTCCTGGCCGGCGTGATGCGCCTCGTTGCCGAAGCCCAGGCTTCGAAATCGCGTTTGCAGATTCTTTCGGACAGAGCCGCTTTTTACCTGACTTTGGTGGCCGTGGGCGTGGGCGCCCTGACTTTGGTTTTATGGCTTTTGGCGAAAGCCACACCGTCTTTCGCTCTGGAACGGCTGGTGGCGGTTCTCGTGATCGCCTGCCCGCATGCCTTGGGCCTGGCTATCCCTCTCGTGGCTTCGATCTCCACGACTCTCGCGGCCAAAAACGGATTTCTGGTGCGAAACCGCCTGGCCTTGGAACTTGCGAGGAAAATTGACGTGGTTCTTTTCGATAAAACTGGCACTTTGACCAAGGGCGAATACGGCGTGGAAAAAATCCGGGTGATCGAAGGAAGCGAAGAAGAGATTCTGCGTTTGGCGGCTTCGGTTGATTTTCATTCCGAGCATTTCGTGGCCAAGGCCATCGTGGCCAAGGCTAAAGAAAAAAATCTAAGCTTGTTCGACGTGAAGAATTTCAGCCGTCTAGCCGGCAAAGGGACGCAGGGTGACATCGGGAATGAAAGAATTTCCGTGGGCGGGCTGGGGATGCTGGTTCAGCCGCTGCCGCCGCCGATCGAAGACGAAGTCGGGGCCGAAGGCCGGAAGGGCAAAACCGTCATTTTCGTTTTGAAGAACGGGAAGTTACTGGGTTTTTTCGCGCTGGCCGATTTGATTCGGGAAGAATCGAGAGCGGCCATAAAAACCCTGACGCAAATGGGCGTAAAAACGGCCATGGTGACCGGCGATTCGGAAGAAGTCGCTAAACGGGTAGCTGGGGAATTGGGAATCGATTTTTACTTTGCTAGGGTGTTACCGGACGGAAAAGCGAAAATAGTAAAGGAACTCCAAGAGAAAAAATTTGAAAATTGGAAATTAGAAATTGAAAATTCCAGCCGGCGACTGACCGTGGCTATGGTCGGCGACGGCATTAATGATGCGCCGGCCCTGACCCAGGCCGATTTGGGGATTGCCATCGGTGCCGGCACGAACGTGGCCATTGAATCGGCTGGTATCATTCTGGTTCGGAACGACCCGCGCGACATCGCGAAGATCTTCGAGCTTTCCAAAGCCACCTACAATAAAATGGTTCAGAATCTGTTCTGGGCGACGGGCTACAACGTCATTGCCATGCCTTTGGCCGCCGGCATTCTGGCCTCGAAGGGGATTTTGCTCCAGCCGGCTTTGGCGGCGGTTTTCATGTCTTTAAGCACGGTCATTGTGGCTTTTAACGCCCTCCTGTTGAAAAAAGTCGGAGGTAAATTAAAATCATAATATATGACTAAATCGCAAAAATCGTCTTTGTTCATTTTGAGGATCGTTCTCGGCTGGCTTTATTTTTACGCCGGCATCACCAAGGTTTTGAATCCGGCCTGGTCAGCGGGCGGTTATTTGGAAAAAGCGAAAACTTTCCCTGACTTTTATCACTGGCTAGCCGGTCCCTCGATCCTGCCGGTCATTAATTTTTTGAATGCTTGGGGGCTAACCCTGATCGGGGCGGCTTTGATTCTGGGGGTATTCGTCAGGTTAAGTTCTTTTTCCGCGATCATCTTAATGGTTCTTTACTATTTGCCGGTTTTGGATTTTCCCTACCCCAATACCAATTTTTTCATCGTTGACGAGCATATAATTTTTATCGGCGCCCTGATCGTGCTCGCGGTTTTCCGGGCCGGCCGGGCTTGGGGCTTGGAAAATTGGTGCGCGAACCTGCCGCTTTGCCGCAAATTTCCGAAATTGCGCGAGTGGTTGGGTTAATCCGGAAAAATTGATATAATGAAGGCGTTTCGATGAACTTTCTAAAGCGAAAATGGTTTATTGTTGCCGGCCTGGTTCTGATCGTCGTTCTGGGCGGTTATTTTTTGTTCAGCGGTAAAGACAAATCGGCGTTCCAGACCGTGACCGTGGTCCGGGGCGATGTTTCCGAGGAGGTTTCGGTGACCGGCCAGGTCGAACCGATCAAAAGCGTCGATTTGGCTTTCGAGCAGTCGGGCCGGATCGCCGGCGTTTACGCCGAAGTCGGGGACAAGGTTTATGCGGGCGAGGCCTTGGTGACCCTGGATAAATCCGCTCTCGCGGCCCAACTGGCCAAGGCCGAGGCGGACTTGGCCACCCAAGAGGCCGATTTGAACAAAGATAACGTCGATCTGGCGAATTACTACGGCGTCATCCCGAATCTCTTGAACGACGCTTATGCCAAGGCCGATGACGCAACGAGAAAACAACTGGACGGACTTTTCAATAACGACGAATCGCGGAACCCGACGTTGACTTTCGTGGTCGCGGATATCGCCGTCGATAACGACGTGAGGGGTTTAAGACTTAATGCGACGGGTATTTTAAACCAGTGGGCCGGCGAGCTCAAGGGAATCAGTGGCGTTTCCGTGCCGGCGGATTTGCGGGTCGAGCTCGACAAGGCCGAAGGTTATTTGCTGACCATCCGTTCCCTGCTTTCGCGATCAATGGATGCGGTCGTGGGCGCGGCCAGCGGCGGATCATTGAGTTCTTCCACCGCCGACGCTTATAAAGCGAACATCAATACGGCCCGGACCAATGTCAATGCGGCCCTGTCCGATCTGACGGCCCAATCCCAGTCCATCGCCGCCCAGGAAGCGACGATCGCCTCGGTTCGGGCCGGCGTCAAATCTTACGAAGCCAGCATTGATAATATCAAGGCCCAGATGGCGAAGATGACGATTCATTCTCCCATAAACGGCGTGGTCACCGTCGAGAATGCCAAGGTCGGCGAAATCGCGGCGGCCAATACCGCGATGGTTTCGGTGATTTCCGGGAGTAAGTTCGAAGTGGAAGCGAACGTGGCCGAAGCCGACATTGCCAAAGTGAAAGTCGGCGATTCCGCCCAGATCACCCTCGACGCTTACGGCAACGACGTAATTTTTGACGCCGCGGTTTCTTCGATCGATCCCGGCGAAACAATGATCGAGGGCGTCGCCACCTACAGAACGAAATTTCAATTCGTCAAATCGGACGACCGGGTAAAATCCGGCATGACGGCCAATATCGATATTTTCACGAATAAAAAAGAAAACGTTTTGGTCATTCCCCAGCGGGCGGTCACGACCAAGAACGGCATCAGAAGCGTGACAGTGGATTTAGGCAAGGGTTTTTCCGAAGAAAGGCAGATCGAGATAGGCCTCAGGGGCGCGGACGGCAGCGTGGAAGTGCTCGGGGGCCTCCAGGAAGGCGATAAAGTCATTGTCAACAATTCCTGATTCATGGCTCTGATCGAAGTCAGCCGTCTTGAAAAGATATATGCCGACGACGGCGTCATGACGCCGGCGGTGCGGGGCGTGACTTTTGAAGTTCAAAAAGGGGAATTTGTGGCGATCATGGGTCCGTCGGGTTCCGGCAAATCGACCCTGCTCCACGTCCTGGGTTTTCTGGACCGGCAGACCGCCGGTTCTTACCGTTTTAGCGGCAAAACCATCGATGATTATTCGTCCAAAGAATTGGCTCGAGTGCGCAACAAGGAAATGGGTTTTGTTTTCCAGACTTTCAATTTATTGGCGCGGATAAACGTTTTGGAAAACGTGAAACTGCCTTTGCTTTATTCGGGCATCAAAGAATCGTTGTGGGATCACATGGCTAAGGAAGCCATTGAAGCCGTCGGCCTTTCCCACCGGCTGGAACACGAATCAGCGAAGCTCTCGGGCGGCGAAAAGCAGCGGGTGGCGATCGCCCGAGCCCTGGTCCTGAATCCGCAGGTGATTTTCGCGGATGAGCCGACCGGCAACCTCGATTCCAAATCCGGCCAGGCGATCATGGAAACCCTCCAGCATTTGAACGAGGAGCACGGCCACACCGTGATCCTCATTACCCACGAGACTTACACGGCGGAACACGCCCAAAGGATCATCCATATTTTGGACGGAAAAATAGACAGCGATGAAAAAGTCGACCGGCGCCGCAAAAGCAACGAATTTTCAAAATGACGCTGAAATACAGTTTTAAAACAGCCTTAAACGGCCTCAAAACCCACAAGTCGCGTTCGGTTTTGACGATTTTGGGCATCGTGATAGGCATCATGGCCATAATCCTCGTGATGTCTTTGGGCCAGGGCGCGCAAGACCTGATATTGGGCCAGATACAGGGCCAGGTCAGTTCGAGCGTCATCGAAATCGCTCCGGGCCGGCAGCCGAAAGGACCGACGGATTTTCTATCCATGTTTTCCGACTCTTTGAAGCAAAAAGACCTTGAAGCGCTCATGAAAAAAAGCAACGTGCCCCACGCGGAAAAGATCATGCCCTTGGTTTTTGGCAGCGAGAGCGCCGTTTACGGCAGTGAGACTTACCAGGCGACGCTTTACGGAATGACCGACGCCGCCGGCACGATGTACAACGTTTATCCGGGCGACGGCCGATTCATTACCGAAGAAGACGTGAAGAGCTATGCCGATGTCGTAGTCCTGGGTTCGAAGGTGAAAGAGGAGCTTTTCGGCAACGATAGCGCCGTCGGCCAGAAAATAAAGATAAAAGGAAGAAATTTCAATGTCGTCGGCATTCTGGCCAGCAAGGGGCAGGGGATGATCATTAGTTTTGACGATACGGTGATCGTCCCGTACACCACGGCCCAACGCTACATCTTGGGCATAAAGTATTTCAATCACATAATCATTCAGGCTGACTCCGACGCCAACGTTCCGGAGACCGTGAACGACATAAAAATCACCTTGAGGAATTCCCATAACATTACCGATCCGGCCAAAGACGACTTTAACGTGAACAGCCAAGCCGATGCCTTGAAGATGGTCAGTACGATTACCGATGCGCTCACGCTTTTTCTGGCGGCCATCGCCACGATTTCGCTTTTGGTTGGCGGCATCGGCATCATGAATATCATGCTTGTTTCGGTGACCGAACGGACGCGGGAAATCGGTTTGCGCAAGGCCTTGGGAGCGACCGAAAGCGACGTTTTAACCCAATTTCTTTTGGAAGCCGTGATTTTAACGGCCATCGGCGGCATTATCGGGATTTTCTTGGGCGCATCGCTTTCATTTTTGACTTCCTTGGTGCTGAGCAATGTTTTGGCCACGAATTGGGCTTTTACTTTTCCGGTCGGTGCGGCGATCCTGGGCTTGGGCGTGGCGGCTTTGGTCGGCTTGATCTTCGGCCTTTATCCGGCCCGCCAAGCCTCCCGCAAGAGTCCCATTGAGGCTTTAAGATATGAGTAAAATTATTTTTCATGGAAGTCTGGTTCGACTTGCCCCGTACCAACGCGTAGCTTCGGTGCGGGGTTGAAGCTTTGCGCTACGAACAATGCTTTACAAAAAAACAGCCATCGCCGCGTTTTCCCTTTTAGTCGTTCTGGCTTTGGCTTTGATATTGGTTTTTAATCTCCGGGAAAAAACCTCGGCCGAAGTGACGGTTTCCGTGACGCCGAACCAAATCATCGAGAGTCCGTTGGCCGTGAGCGGCGAGGCGCGGGGGTATTGGTTTTTCGAAGCGAGTTTTCCGGCCAAGGTTTTTGACGGCAACGGCCGCGAACTTGGGGTGGGCATCATGCAGGCTAAAAGTGACTGGATGACGGAAAATTTCGTGCCGTTTTCCGGCACGATCGAGTTTCAGCCGCCGGTTACGGCGACCGGCAAGCTGGTTATCCAAAAAGACAATTCCTCAGGTCTCCCGGAAAACGACAAACAGATCGAAATCCCGATCCGTTTCAATAAAACCGAATCGCAAACGATCCAGGCGTTTTTCAACAACAGCCGGCTTGATCCGGAATTTTCCTGCAACAGGGTTTTTAGCGTGACGAGAACAATTCCGAAAACGCAAAGCGTGGGCCAAGCCGCCCTGAACGAGCTCTTGAACGGCCCGACCCAAGCCGAAAAAGACAATGGTTTTTTCACGAGTTTCAACCCGGGCGTCCGGCTCCAGAGCCTGGTTATAACCGGCGGTTTGGCCAAGGCTGATTTCGATGAGGCTTTGGAGTGGGCCGTGGGCGGATCCTGCCGCGTTTCGGCTATCCGCGCCCAGATTACGGAAACCCTGAAACAGTTTCCGACCGTGCGCGACGTGATTATATCCATAAACGGTCGGACCGAGGATATTCTGCAGCCGTAACGGTCCCCAGGGAAACCCGGGATGTTGAAAGTTTGCCGCCGGAAAGTTAAAATTAACCAATGATCGATTCAAATCCGCTCAAAACCTCGCCCAAGGATTTTTTCCTTCACCTCTTGAGCATCATCGCCCTTTATACGAGCGCGACGGCTTTTTTGGTTTTGATTTTCCAGTACGTGAACATTTGGTTCCCGGACGTCCTTGAAGGGGGCGGTTACTACGCCCGCTTTGCCAATTACGGCCCGATTCGTTGGTCTTTGGCGACGCTTCTGGTTTTCTTTCCGATTTACCTTTTCGTCGGCCGGTTCTTGAATAAGAACTACGAATCTAATCCAGCCAAGAGAAATCTTCGCATCCGGAAGTGGCTTTTGTATTTCACGCTTTTTGCGGCGGCCCTGATCATCATCGGCGACCTCGTTGTCCTGATCAACAACTTTTTGGAAGGGGGATTGACCATTAGGTTCATCTTGAAGGTTCTGGCCGTGTTTTTCGTCGCCGGTTCGGTTTTTTACTACTATTTTTCCGATTTGAAAAAGCACGGTACGGAATGACATGAATCCCGTTAGAAGCGGCCCCAATATCCAAAAAATACTTGCAAGATGATTCATCATAATTTAAACGGTCCAAACCAAATGCGGAATTTTGTTCCGTTTCTAACGGGATGAAATTCTTCGTTTATGCCGTTATTTTGATAGTTGCGGCGGCCGTCGTCGCCGGTTTTTTTATGGTCGGTTCGCCGCAGGAAGAAAGACTGAGGCGGTTCGACGACAAACGGGTGAGCGATCTGCAGTTCCTGCAGTCGGAAATAATAAGTTATTGGCAGAATAAGAACAAATTGCCGGACGATCTCGTTGCCCTGCGCGACGACATCCGCGGCATTTACCCGCCTAACGATCCCGAAAGCGGCGCCGCTTACGGTTACGAAGTCCGGGGGCCGCTTTCTTTTTCGCTCTGTGCGAATTTTGTTTTGCCCAGCCTTGACCGGAACGAACCGGCCGTCGCCGCTCCCTATGGCCCAACCTCCTATTACGCCAGCCAGAATTGGACCCATGATGCCGGCAGCGTTTGCTTCGAACGGACGATCGACAAGGATATTTACGGTTTGAAGACGTTAAGGCAATGAACGGAAAAACGAACGGTCAGCGCACGAAAAATCTCTTTAATCCCTCCTCTGACGAACCATTCAAACTGAGCCGTTCCAAGCTGGAGCTTTTTACCGAATGCCCGCGCTGTTTTTACCTGGACCGCCGACTGGGCGTGGGCCGGCCTCAGGGCCCGGGTTTCACTTTGAATGCGGCCGTTGACCATCTTTTAAAGAAAGAATTTGACGTTCATCGCGCCGCCGGCTCCGCCCACCCCTTGATGGAAGCTTACGGCATCGACGCCGTGCCATTCCAGCACGAGATGCTGGCTGAGTGGCGGGAAAATTTTAAAGGCGTCCAATATTTGGACCGCGACAACAATCTGATTATTACCGGGGCGATTGACGACGTTTGGATCAATCCCAAAAAAGAACTGATGGTCGTTGATTATAAGGCGACGAGCATTCAAGGCGAGATTACCCTTGAGACCGAATATCGCCAGTCTTACAAGCGGCAAATGGAGATCTATCAGTGGCTCTTGCGCCGCAACGGTTTTAAGGTTTCGGATACGGGTTATTTTGTTTATGCGAACGGCCGGAAAGACAAGGAGGCTTTCGATGCTAACCTTGAATTCAGGGTTCAGATCATTCCTTATAAGGGCGATGATAAATGGGTGCCGGTGACGATTTTGGCCGCCAAAAAATGCTTGTTGGGCGACTTGCCGCCGCCGGGCGCGCGTTGCGAGTACTGCTTTTACCGTTCGGCCGCCGAAAAATACGAAAATCAGTTATAATCAAAAAAATGGCCATCATTTCCAAGGTTCATCGCGGTCTGCTCGGTCTTTTGGAGAAAGTCTTGATTTTCGTGGAAGTCATTTTGGCCTTGCGGTTGGTCTTGAAGTTTTTGACGGCCAATCCCGATGCCTGGATCGTGAATCTCCTTTATCAAACGACGCAAATTTTGATCTGGCCGTTTAATTTCATTTTTCCGAACGCTTATTTGGGCCGGCATCTTTTTGACGTCGTCGCTCTTTCAGCCATGATCGGTTACCTGATACTTTTTTTCCTCGCGCAGTGGTTCTTAAGACTGATCTGGAAAGAATGATTCAAACCGATGATCTCTCTGGAAGATTTTAAAAAGCTGGATTTGCGGGTGGCCCGGATTCTTGCGGCGGAAAAAGTAGAGGGAGCCGATAAGCTCCTGAAATTGCAATTGGATTTGGGCGACCCTGCGACGGGCTCGGGGCTGGGTCAAAAACAGATCGTTTCCGGCATCGCCGGATCTTACGCGCCCGATGATTTAATCGGACGGGAAATCATCGTGATTGCCAATTTGGAGCCTCGCGTCCTGCGGGGCGTGGAAAGCCAAGGCATGCTCTTGGCTGCAAGCGACAACGGCCAAATAATATTGCTTCAGCCCGACAGGGAAGCGGCGCCCGGCAGCAAAGTCAGTTAATTAACTTTGTATCATTTTCTCGCTAGATCTCCAAGGCAAATAAATAATATTCGTGCCGCTGGATTTTCCGGCTAAATCTTGTGTCATCGGAAAATCATCGCCTCACTCATTTATTTATTATTGCCTTTCCGGCATTCGTTCGAAAACAATACGAAGTTAATTTTAGTTGAGAGTTATAAAGAAGGCTTCTTCGGAAAGAAAAAGGTTTTTCGGACGTATGAAAAACCGGGTCTTGGAAATTATTGGAAGAGAGGTTTGACTTTTCGGCTTTAGAAAACTAGATTGGAGTAAAGGTTCTCCGGAGGCAAGACTTCCGGAGGTTTTGGATTTTAATTGCAGATGGATAAATTTAAACTGATTTCAAAAAATAAGCCCGCTGGGGATCAACCCAGGGCAATAAAAGAGCTGGTTAACGGCCTCTCGAAAGGTTTGAATCGTCAAACGCTTTTGGGCGTGACCGGTTCGGGCAAGACCTTTACTGTGGCGAACGTGATTGCCGAAACCAATCGGCCGACATTGGTTATTGCTCATAACAAAACCCTGGCGGCCCAGCTTACGAACGAATTCCGAGAGCTTTTTCCCCAAAATTCCGTGAATTATTTCGTTTCTTACTATGATTATTACCAGCCCGAGGCTTACATTCCCACGACCGACACTTATATCGGCAAGGAAGCGATGATCAACGATGAGATTGACAAGCTGCGGCATGCGGCGACAACGGCCCTGCTCACGCGGCGGGACGTAATCGTGGTGGCCTCGGTTTCCTGCATTTACGGCTTGGGCGCGCCCGAGGTTTACGCCGAAAACATCTTTCATTTCAAGATTGGTGACAGGATTAAACGGGCGGAATTCGCCAAAAAACTGATTGAACTGCAGTTCAGCCGGACCAACGCCGATCTCACGCGCGGCACCTTCCGTCTGCGGGGCGATAACTGGGAGATCATGCCGCCGGACAGGGAATTGATTTACAATTTCGAGCTCAAGGACGATACGATTCGGAAGATCTACGAGATCGATCCGGTTTTGGGCTTCGTTCCGGAAAAGACGAAAACCTTGCCTAAGCTTTACATTTCGCCGGCCAAACATTTCATTACTCTCACGCCGGAGCGGGAACGGGCTATCAAGGCTATTAGGGAGGAATTGAAAGAGCGGCTGAAATATTTCGAGAAGAACGGCAAATTATTGGAAGCCGAAAGGCTGGAGCGCCGGACAAAATTCGACCTGGCTATGATCAAGGAGGTCGGCTACTGCCACGGTATCGAGAATTATTCCCGCCCCTTGTCGGGCCGGGCGCCCGGCGCGCCGCCGGACACGCTTCTGGATTATTTCCCCGATGGTTTTTTGACGGTGATCGACGAATCACACGTTTCAGTGCCCCAGATCCGGGGAATGTATGAGGGGGACGCTTCGCGCAAGAAGACGCTTATCGAATACGGTTTCCGGCTGCCTTCGGCCGCCGATAACCGGCCTTTGCGCTTCGCTGAATTCGAGAAAAGAATCGGCCAGACCGTTTTCACCTCGGCCACGCCCGGCCCTTATGAAAGAAAAACGAGCGCGAAAGTGGTGGAGCAGATCATTCGGCCGACCGGCCTCATTGACCCCGAAATCGTGATGAAGCCGGTGAAGGGCCAGGTGCCGGATTTGATCGCGAGAATAAAAGAAAGAGCCGACAAAAAGGAAAGGGTGCTCGTGACGACCCTGACCAAGCGGATGGCCGAGGATTTATCGGCTTATCTCGAGGATTTGAAAATCAAGGTTACTTATTTGCACAGCGACGTGAAGACTTTGGATCGGATCAGGATTTTGACCAGTTTGCGGAAAGGGGATTTTGACGTTTTGGTCGGCGTGAATTTGTTGCGGGAAGGCTTGGACTTGCCCGAGGTGTCCCTGGTGGCGATTCTGGATGCGGATAAGGAGGGGTTTTTGCGAAGCGAGACTTCCTTGATCCAAACGATCGGCCGGGCGGCCCGGAATGTTCGCGGCCAGGTTCTGATCTACGCCGACCATATCACCGGCTCGATCGAGCGGGCAGTCGGTGAGACCGAACGCCGGCGAAAAATCCAGCTTGCCTACAATAAAAGGCACCGGATCACGCCCAAGACCATTATTCGGGCGATTACCGATATTTTGCCGACCGAGGAGATTTTGAAATTGGAAATGAAACCGATTCCGAAATCCAAGAAGGCTCTAGAGCAAACAATAAAAGACAAAGAAAGGGAGATGAGAAATGCTGCAAAACGTTTGGATTTTGAGTTAGCTACTATATTGAGAGATGAAATTAGGGCTTTGTCTAAAAATTTGAGTCCAGCTGGACGAAAAATTTTTAGTAACAAAATCTAACCCCGTCACTAAAAGAGCATTATTAAAAATCGCTCCGAGCGGAAGCTCGCAGAGCACAATGCTCTTTTTGGTGCGGGGTGCGGGAAGCGGCTAAGCGGCTGGATTTCGAACTGGCGGCGATTTTGCGGGATGAGCTTAAGGAATTAAGCAGGAAAATAAAATAAAACTCCGCCGCTCAAGAGAGCGGCGGTGAGACGTTTGCGGCGGCGTTAGGCATTGCAGTAGCGGGTATACCAGGCCCGAGCCGCCTTTTCGATGATCTCGCGATCGGCCCGCTCTTCGAGAAGCTGGTGGGCGGCAAGAGGAGAAAAGGAAAGGTCAAGCGTCCGGAAGTGCGGCGACCGCCAGGCGCAGAAGCCGAGCGCTTGCGCCTGGGAGAGGGTAGTGTGAAATTCCTTGTAGCGTCCGGTGACGGGGTCGCGGTAGAAGAAAGCTAATTCGTCGCGCAGAATTTCGAGGGCGGCCGGGAGCGCTTTTTCCAGTTTGTCCCCGTCAAGGCCCATTCTCCCGCTGAGTTTCGCCATTGCGGCCAGGAGAGCGAGCACGATGTCGACATTCTGCTGTTCTGGAGTCGGCATTCTGACCTCACGGAAGAACGTGGGAACGTCAAGATGGCTGATTTCATTATTCGATTTTTTTCAAAAAAGACAAGCTTTTAAAAGCGAAAATCTCCCGGCAGAGGGCCTGCCGGGAGATTCGGATGCGGTGGGAAATTCGTTTAAGCGGCGGTCCGGTTCTAAACCATTTCCGGCTTGAAGCCGGTGGCCCAGCCGGATTGCCCGGAGCCGCCGCCGAAAAGGCAGAGCTCGAGCGAAAGCGTCTTCTCGCGCTTGAGGTAGCTGAAGCAGACGGTGCGTCTCGGTCCGTTTCCGTCCGTGACGATCTGGTTGCCGCCGCAGCCGACCGTGAGATTCCGGCCGTTCACGAGCCGTTCGGGGTGGGTGAGGAGCGTGGCGGTGACGCACACCAAGTCCAGGTGAAACTCGTTCTCCATGAACCTGGCGATGCTGCCCTTGGCCGAGTCGCCGCCGTGCTGACGGCCGAATTGGCCGTCGATGACGAGGATCGGGTTGCCTTCCTGATCGTCGGCGACGGCATCCAGGGCTTCGGCGGTTTCGGGCGCGATGAAGATCTGGTCCGGCGTGATCGTCATGTCCGGATCGATCTCGAGTCCCCGCTTCTTGCCGAGAATTTCGACCAGGTGCCGGACGACGGCGCAGTAGCGGCTCCGCGGGTCGCGGAATCGGTTGAAGAAGGTGCCGCTGAGGTGTTGATGCCAGGGGACGGCGAACTTGCCTTCGGCGCCGATCGAAACGTCTGCCGCGAGCCTGTTCTCGATGAAGGCGAGGGTGCCCTCGACCGGGAGGTCGAGAAGCTGGCCGAGTTGGATCGCCTGCTCGGCGATGTCCCGCAGGCGGTAGCTCGCGGGGTAGGCGTTGGGGACCATCTGCTGGATCGCGTCGAATGGTCTCGATACGCCGAGGTTCGCGATCTCCCTTCTCACGATGGCGGCGAGTGCGGGGAAGTGCTTGAGGACGTTTCGGATCTGGCTGTCGTGGCCAGCCAGATCCTTCTCGGCTTGCCGGCCGAGGCCCTCCATGAGCTCGCTCAGGGTTGCTTCGGTCGCGATGCCTTCGAGGGTGGGGGCTAGCGTGGCGGTCATTATCACCAGTCCTTTATATGGGTGGTTGGGCGGACGACTGCCGTTAGAATTCCCTTTTACCTTATTGTCAAATCAAAGAGCGGTAATATTATATTTCTAATTCACGTTTTTGTCAAATCAATTTCTCTTTTTTGCTTTGACTTTCCCGGTTTCGAACCTTAAACTGGTGATACTACCCCCCGTGACCTTAAGAAGGGGGACGGTTTCTTGTTTAGTCGTCCGCCTTCTCTAAAAGCTTCGGCGGGATGCTCATAATTGTAGTGAAATTTTCTTCGCTATAAACTATGAGCTAGAAAATTTCAACAATTATGGCACAGGATAAAATAATCATTAAAGGCGCCCGCGAGCACCCCGCACCAAAAAGAGCATTGCTTGCTTCGGCTACCGCCGGCAAGCCTTTGAAAATGCTCTTTTAGTGACGGGGCAGGCAATCTTAAACATATGCAAGATAAAATCATTATAAAAGGAGCAAGAGAACATAACCTGAAAAATATAAATCTCGAGATCCCGCGCGATAAGATGGTGATTTTTACGGGTCTTTCCGGTTCGGGCAAGTCTTCTTTGGCCTTCGACACGATTTTTGCCGAAGGCCAGCGCCGCTATATCGAGTCGCTCTCGGCTTATGCCCGGCAGTTTTTGGGCCGGCTCGACAAGCCGGACGTGGATGAGATTGACGGCTTATCGCCCGCGATCTCGATTGACCAAAAAAGCCATTCTTCGAACCCGCGCTCGACCGTGGCGACGATCACGGAAATCTACGATTATCTGCGGGTGCTTTTTGCCCGGGCCGGCAAGCCGCATTGCCCGATTTGCGGTCTCGAGATTAAAAAAATGACGAATGAGGAGATAGTGGACGTCGCCACCGAGGTGTACAAAGAAAATGTTTCCCGGAAAAACATGGTGGTTTTGGCGCCGGTCGTGCGCGGCCGCAAAGGCGAGTATTACCAGATGCTTTACGATTTTTTGGGCGCCGGGTTTTCCGAAGTGCGGGTGGACGGCATTTTCATGTCGTTGCGCGACCGAATCGAGCTCAGCCGTTACAAGATCCACAGCATTGATTTGGTCGTGGATCGGTTGCCGGCCGGACTTGATTTCGGGACCAA
This sequence comes from Candidatus Jorgensenbacteria bacterium GW2011_GWA1_48_11, assembly GCA_001003475.1. Classification (GTDB taxonomy): domain Bacteria; phylum Patescibacteriota; class Minisyncoccia; order UBA6257; family GWB1-50-10; genus GWA1-48-11. Next base: position 386,295 of record LCPF01000001.1, read on the forward strand.
GGAAAACCGTTTGCGTTTGGCCGAAGCCGTGGAGACGGGGTTGAAATATGGCCACGACGTCGTGACCCTGATTACCGACAAAGAAACCTCCCTTTCGGCCAAATTCACCTGCCCCCACGACGGTTTTTCTTTTCCGGAGATCGAGCCGCGGCTTTTCTCTTTCAATAGTCCCTACGGGGCGTGCCCGGCCTGCAACGGCTTGGGTACGGAAACCGTCTGGTCGGAAAAGATCTGCCCGGTTTGTTTGGGAAAAAGATTGCGGCCTGAAGCCCTGAACGTCCTCATTAATAAGAAGAACATCGCGGCGACCACGGCTTTTTCCATCGCCGAGGCTTATGATTTTTTCAACAAGCTGGAATTGACCGGCAAAAACACTTTTAAGGAGATTTCGGAAGTGCCTTTGCGCGAGATTAAGAACCGTTTGAAATTCATGATCGACGTCGGTTTGGATTATTTGACCCTGGCCCGCAAGGCCGGCACCCTTTCGGGCGGCGAAGCCCAGCGTATCAGGCTGGCTTCCCAGATCGGTTCGCGCTTGACCGGCACCCTATATATCCTGGACGAACCGACGATCGGTCTCCACCAGCGGGATAACGCCAAATTGATCCGGACGCTTCATGATTTGCGCGATTTGGGCAATACCGTGATTGTCGTGGAGCATGACGAGGAGACCATCTGTTCCGGCGATTATCTGGTGGACATCGGCCCGGCGGCCGGGGTCCACGGCGGAAAAATCGTGGCGTACGGCAAAATGCCGGAGATTATAAAAGACAAAAACCAAAATTCGCTTACCCTGGAATACCTCCGTGGCAAGCGTTTTATTGAAGTGCCGTCACGTAGGCGGAAAGTGACGAAAGACCACGATTTTTTGAAGATCAAGGGCGCCGCCGAAAATAATCTTCAGAACATCGACGTCAACGTTCCTTTGCGGCGGTTCACGGCCGTGACCGGCGTTTCCGGCTCGGGCAAAAGCACTTTGGTTTACGACGTGCTCTATAAGACTTTGGCCAATAAATTCAACGGCGCGGCTTACAAGGCCGGTGTTCATAAAACCATGACCGGTCTCGAATACGTCAATCGGGTGGTGAATATTGACCAGTCTCCGATCGGCCGCACGCCCCGTTCCAATCCAGCGACCTATGTCGGCGCCTGGACCTTCATTCGGGATCTGTTTGCTTCGACTGAAGACGCCCGCGTCCGCGGCTATAAGCCCGGCCGGTTCAGTTTCAACGTCAAGGGCGGCCGCTGCGAAAACTGCGAAGGCCACGGCTTGATTGCGATCGAGATGCATTTCCTGCCCACGGTTTACGTGGTTTGCGACATTTGCAAAGGCAAGCGTTTCGACCGGGAAACCTTGGCCGTGGAATACAAAGGCAAAAATATTTATGACGTGCTTCAAATGACGGTTGAGGAAGCGGTTAGTTTTTTCGAGGACATTCCCTGGCTGCATGACCGGCTGCGGGTTTTGAACGAAGTGGGCTTGGGCTATCTGGAACTCGGCCAGTCGGCCACGACCCTCTCCGGCGGCGAAGCCCAGCGTATTAAGCTTACGGCCGAGCTCGGCAAGCGCGACACCCGAAAAACGATCTATCTTTTGGATGAACCGACGACGGGCCTTCATTTCGCCGACGTGGACAATTTATTGAACGTTTTGAACCGGCTCGTGGAGCGGGGGAATACAATTGTCGTGATCGAGCATAATTTGGACGTGATCAAAACCGCGGATTGGGTGATCGATCTGGGGCCCGAGGGCGGGGACAAGGGTGGCCGGATCGTGGCCCAAGGTACGCCCGAGGACATTTCCAAAAAAAACGGCAGCTTTACGGCCGAATATTTGAGGAAAGTTCTAAAATAATCCCTCACCCTTCAAAGATAAGAAGCTTAATCGATAAACCGATTTATGAACTCATTAGAAAACAATATTAGTCTAAAAAGGTCTTTATTGATCAAAGATTACTTCCTTAGAAGTGTAATCTTTGAAGGGTGAGGGATGGAAAAGCTTTATAAAAATTTGCCTGAGACGCCCGGCGTTTATCTGATGAAAGACGCCGCCGGCCGGATTTTATACGTCGGCAAGGCCGTCAATCTGCGGCGGCGGGTGGCGAGTTATTTCACGTTTACCCGCCGAAGCGAAGGCGAAGGAGGGCGGTCCCCCGCCGTCGCTTACGCTTTGGCGGGCAAGCATGATTTGCGCTTGGAAAAATTGGTCCGGGAGATAAAAAAAATAGATCTTAAGAAAACCGATACGGCTTTGGAAGCATTGATTCTGGAGTCGGCGCTCATAAAAAAACACCAGCCGCCCTGGAATATCCGGGAAAAGGACGATACGAGTTTCCTCTATGTCGGCATCACTGATGATTATTTCCCGAGAGTAATTTTGGTACGAGGTAAGGTTATAAAAGGGAAGGCGCTTGCCCCGTCACTAACCGAGCGCTACCAAAATCGCTTCGCGCGGAAGCGCGAAGAGCGCGGTGCTCGGTTTAGTGCGGGGTTCGGGCCGTATACTTCAGCTTCGGATATCCGGGAGGCCCTAAGGATCATCCGCCGGATTTTTCCCTTTAGTACTCATTCGGCCGAAGCCATCGGTAAATTTAAAAGACCTTGCTTTGACTATCAGTTGGGTTTGTGCCCGGGTACTTGTATCGGCATCATTGACCGTGGGGATTATCTCAAGAACATCAAAAACATAATTTTGCTTTTCCAGGGTAAAAAAAAGGAAATTTTGAAAAATCTTCAGTCGGCCATGAAATCGGCTAGCAAAAAGCTGGAATTCGAAAAAGCCGGGAAAATCCGCCGTCAGATCTTCGCCTTGCAGCATATTCAGGATACTGCGCTCATCACGGATGGGCGAATTCAAAATTTAAAATTTAAAATTCAAAATTCCTTCCGGATTGAAGGGTATGACATATCGAATATTTCGGGGCTCTCGGCCGTGGGGAGCATGGTGGTTTTTTCCGCCCAAGGCGGACCAGCCTCGGGCAGGATATTAAAGCCGGACAAAAACCAATATCGGAAATTCAAAATCGGCACGGTTTTTGGCTCTAATGACACGGCTATGCTTGCGGAAATGCTGGGTCGCCGGTTGAACCACCGCGAATGGCCCTTGCCGGATCTGTTCCTGATCGACGGCGGCAAGCCCCAAGTGAACGCCGTTCGCTCGGTTTTGGACGAATTTGGATTGCAACTGCCCGTCGTGGGCATTGCGAAGGGCGCAAAGAGGAAGAAAAACGAATTTATCGGTCCGGTGCCGAAAGAAATCGGTGAAAAAACCCTGATTCAGGTTCGGGATGAAGCTCATCGTTTCGCCGTGAGTTATCACAAAAAATTAAGAAGTTATAGCTCTCTGTTATAATTAGGAAATGCTTGCAGGCGAAATTAAGAAGTTTTTCAGCGGCGACGTTTCAAACGACGAGAAAACCCTAAATCTTTACAGCGAGGACTATTCAATTTTTAAGGTCAGGCCCGAGGTCGTGGTTTTTCCCAAAAACGCCGAAGATTTGAAAAAACTTGTCAAATTCGCCGCAGAGAAAGCCAAAACCGGAGAAAAAGTATCCCTGACCGGCCGGGCGGCCGGCACGGACATGAGCGGCGGTCCTTTGAACGATTCGATCATCGTTTCTTTCACCAAATATTTCAACCATATCAGGGAAATCGGCAAGGATTACGCCGTGGTCGAGCCGGGCGTTTATTTTCGGGATTTTGAAAAAGAACTCGCGAAGCGGGAGTTGCTCTACCCGCCTTATCCGGCCTCGAAAGACTTGTGCGCTTTAGGCGGCATGATCAATAATAATTCCGGCGGCGAAAAAACCCTCTTCTACGGCAAAACCGAAGATTATGTGGAGGGTATTGATATTGTTTTGGCCGACGGCGAAGAGCATCGTTTCGAGCCTCTCGAAGGCGAAGAACTACGGGCCAAGCTCAGGAAAAAAAGTTTTGAAGGCGACATTTACCGCCAACTTTACAAGCTCATCGAAGACAATTACGAAATGATCCAAAAGGCCAAGCCGGGGGTTTCCAAGAACTCGGCTGGCTATTATTTATGGAACGTTTGGGACAGGAAAACCTTTGATATCACGAAGTTGCTCGTGGGCTCCCAGGGTACGCTGGGGCTTTTAACCGCGGCCCGTCTGAAGCTTGTGCCGGCAAAGAGATATTCGAGGCTCGTCGTGGTTTTTAGCAAAAGCCTTGCGCCAATTCCAGATTTGGTCAGGGATTTGCTAAAAATGGATCCGGAAAGCATCGAATCTTATGACGATAAGACTTTCGGTTTGGCACTGAGATTTTTCCCGGCCATGTTGAAGCTGATGAAAGGAGATGTTTTTAAATTGGCTTTCAGGTTCCTGCCGGAGCTTTGGATGTTCATCCGCGGCGGCAATCCCAAGATGGTGCTTTTAATATCGCTCACGGCGGACAACGAAAAGGATTTGGAGGAAAAAGCCGCCGCCGCCACAGTCGTCGCCAAAAAATACCCGGTTCTGGCGCGGAACGTTAAAAACGATGCCGAAGCCCAGGAATATTGGACGATCCGGCGGCAGAGTTTCAACCTTCTCCACAGTCACGTCAAGGGCCTTTACGCCGCGGCTTTCATAGACGACATTATCGTGGACCCGAAATACATGCCCGAGTTTTTGCCGCAAGTGAACGCGATTCTGGATAAATACAAAAAACAGCTGATTTACACCATTGCCGGCCATCCGGGCAACGGCAATTTCCACATCATCCCGCTCGTGAAGCTCAGCGATCCGGAGACGAGAAGGATTATTCCGATCGTGACCGAAGAGATCTACCAATTGGTTTTCAAATATCACGGCTCGATTACGGCTGAACACAACGACGGCCTGATTCGGACGCCTTATTTGGCGGAAATGTACGGCGATAAGATCGTCGCTTTATTCGAAAAGGTCAAGAATATTTTCGATCCCCTGAATATCATGAATCCCGGAAAAAAGGTTTTTGCCGGCCTGAATTATTCCCTGGATCACATCAAAAACGCCTGAACATGACGGATTTTATTTTACTCATTTTATCGTTGTTCATCGTCGTGAAGAGCGCCCAGTTTGCCGTCCGTTACTCCTCGCGGATTGGAAGGAGTTTTCAAATCACCGAATACATCATTGGTTTTCTGGTCGTGGCCGTCATCTCCATACTGCCGGAAGCGTTCATTTCGATCATCTCCGCCCTCAAGGGCGTTCCCGAATTCGGGTTGAGCGTTCTCTTCGGTTCCAACGTGGCTGATTTGGCTTTGGTTTTCGCCATCGTCGTTTTAGCTTCGCGACATAAAGGACTGCGGGTGCAAAGCAGCGTTTTGAAGGAAAGTAGCTTTTTTCTTTATCTTCTGGCGTTGCCGATCGCGTTGGGACTGAACGGCTATTATTCGCGTCTCGACGGGTTTATTTTGGTGTCGGCCGGCATCTTTTTCTACCTTCGGCTTTTGAGAAATGATCACAAGTTTCTAGCTGGCAATCGCGGCTTGAGGCCGCCGCAAAATTTTTCGAACTTTGTTTTTCTATTGATCAGTTTGGGAGTGATGCTTTTTGGCGCCTATCTCACCGTTCGCTTCGGCAACTCGTTAGCCCGCGTTATCGCCATTAATCCGGCTTTCATCGGCTTGCTTTTTGTCGGGTTAAGCACGACCATGCCCGAACTTTTCTTTTCGCTCCGGGCATCCCGCGTGCGGCACGACGAACTGGCCTTGGGCGACATTTTGGGAACGGTTATCAGCGACGCCGTCATCGTGGTGGGCGTGATGGCGTTGATCCATCCTTTCGACTTTAACCCGCGCATCGTCTACGTCACCGGCATTTTCATGCTTTTGGCCGGTTTGATTCTGTTCCGTTTCATGAAAACCGGCCGCTTGATCACGAAAAGAGAAGGCGTGGCATTGCTCGCTTTTTATTTGATTTTCATAATCGTTGAATATATTTTCAACCATTAACCATTCTCTGCTGTTTGGCCGTTATGTTTCAGGTAATAAAATCCGCCGATGATTCAAGGGCTCGTTTGGGTTTGTTAAAGATTGGACACGGCGTTGTGGAAACGCCGGCTTACGTGGTTGTCGGCACCCACGCCGCCGTGCGGACTTTGGCGCCGGCGGATCTGGTCGCCACGAAGATCCAGGTCGTTATCGCGAACACCTATCATCTTTGGCGGACATTGGGAGATGAGCTCGATCGTTTCGAGGGCTTGCATAAGAAAATGGATTGGCCGGGACCGATCATGACCGACAGCGGCGGGTTTCAAGTTTTTAGTTTGGGTTTTGCCCGCGAGCACGGCGTCGGCAAAATTGCGAACATCTTTCCGGCCGAGGGAGATCGCGTTATGAGGATGAGCCCGGCGGCAAATCTGGTGCGAATCACTGACGAAGGCGTTTATTTCAGGGACGGCGGCGAAGAGCTCTTTCTGGATGCCGAAAAATCGATCCGGATCCAGGAGCGGCTGGGAGCGGACATTGTTTTAGCTTTCGATGAATGCACCTCGCCAACTGTGTCTTATGAGTATCAAAAAGAAGCCTTAGACCGAACTCACCGCTGGGCTCAGCGAAGTTTGGAAGCTCATTTGAAAAATAAAGAGTCTAGTAGTAAACAAGGTTTATTCGGCATAGTTCAAGGAGGGCAATATGAAGATTTGAGACAAGAATCAGCGAAGTTTTTAGCTGAAATGGATGATTTGGCTGGTTTTGGTATTGGGGGGTCCTTTTCTAAAAATGATTTAGGACAAGCGATAAAAGTAGTCACTGAAATATTGCCAGAAAATAAACCGAGGCATTTACTAGGGATAGGGGAGCCGGAAGATATTTTTCTAGGGGTAGAGGCTGGGATGGATACTTTTGATTGTGTGGCGCCGACCAGAATCGCTAGGAATGGTACTTTATATACGAAGGCCGGTAAAATAAATATTTTGAATAATAAATTTAAAACAGATTTTACCAAAGTAGAAACAGATTGCACTTGTTATACTTGCTCTAATTACACAGCGGCCTATTTAGCCCATTTATTTCGTTCTCATGAGATGTTAGGGGCAACTTTGGCTTCTGTCCATAATCTACACTTTTTAGTGTCTTTGGTTGATAATATTAGACAGTCTATTTTGGATGATAATTTTGAAGGGTACAAAAAAGAGTTCTTGGGCCTATATTTGACTAAGTAACTATTTATTGTTATAATAAAGGGAGAAGTAGGACAATTTGAGAAAAATAGAAGGGAAGATAAATGTTCAAGT
>LCPF01000002.1:0-2158 GCA_001003475.1 Candidatus Jorgensenbacteria bacterium GW2011_GWA1_48_11
GGCTAATTTGGTGATCACTTCGAGCGCCAACAGTAAGGTTTTGACAACCGGCGCCGGCACTTGGACCGTTTCCGGAAATTATAACCTTTCGAATATTACAAGTTTTACAGCATCGAATGGCAATACTTTAACGATGTCTGGTTCGGGCACCTTAACTTCAAACGCCGAGGCATTAAAAAATGTTAATTTAACCGGCACCGTAATTTTGGCAGCGGCTGCGCATACCATTAACGGTAACTTGAATATGGCGGGCGGTTCGATTACCGCCACCGGCTCGGCTGTAATAATGTCGAGTACGAGCGCCTCAATTGTGGGCGGTGGGAATACCTTGGTTGGTTTGACAATTGATCCGTCGTCAGCCGGCACGATCACTTTAAACACTTCTGATCTTACCGTTTCGGGGACTTTAAGCGTGGCGGTAAACGATACTTTATACATCGATTCTGGCCGGACATTGACTCACAGCGGCGTCACCCTTACCTTGCCTGACACCGCCACTATTTCCGGTTCAGGGACTCTGATTTACAAATCAAGTACGGCATTTCCCGCAACGGGCAATGCCTCCTCTACGATCAAATTTGATTCAACAATCAATAATCAGATACTTAGCGCGCGCACTTATGGCGGTTTGGTTACGATAGATAATAGCGGCGTGACTGCTGGCCGGACAGCTACTTTCGGCACGGGGGCGAGCCAGACCCTGACTTTCTCGGGCGGCCTGACGTTTCTGGCTTCGGGCGCTTCGGTTACTTCGACGGCCGCGGCCAATAATCCGGCCGTGAACATCACGGGCGATCTCGATGCTTCGGCGGCGGGCACGAAAACGATCTTAGCCGGCACCGGCACCTGGACCGTGACCGGCAACGTGAACCTGACGAATACCACTTTTACCGCGCCGGTGAAAAACACTCTCGTCATGTCCGGTTCCGGCACCCTAACATCCAATAAACTCTCCAGAACCTCACTCTTTCGGGAACAGTCACCTTGGCCGCCGCTACCCACATCGTGAACGGCAATTTGAACATGGCGGGCGGCACCGTGACCGCCACCGGTTCCACGGTCACAATGACGAGTTCCACTGCCGCCATCACCGGTGGGGGACAGACCTTGAATAATTTAACGGCCTCCTCGACAGGCACGATTACTTTGCAGACGTCGGCCTTAACGGTGTCGAGCACCCTGAGCGTGGCAACCGGAACAATATTTTCCATAGGCGTTACAAGCACCGTGCAGACGGCCGTGATATTGAACGGCACCATTTCCGGCGCCGGGCGATTGGTCTATCAGGGATCGGCCGATTTTCCCTCGGGCGGCACTGTTTCTTCTGTTTTGAGGCTTGATACCGTGAATAACAACCAGAATGTGCCGGCGCGGACTTACGGCGGCGACGTGGAAATTAACAATTCCGGGACCACGGCCGGCCGCACCGCCACCTTGGCCGGAAGCGCCACCTTCGGCAATCTTATAATTTTATCATCGGGTTCCGGCGGCGTGCTTCTTACCGGCGCCAGTGCCAATCCGGACATTATCGTGGCTTCGACGACGATTGCCTTGGGCGGCGGCTCCAAGGATCTGAATCTCGGCACCGGCACCTGGTCGGTCTCGGGCAATTTCAATTTGACGAATGTCGGGGTCTTTACCGCGCCTTCGGGCAACACTTTGTCTTTCAGCGGCACCTCGATGACCTTGACCCCGGTGGGCCAGCAGTTCGGCAATTTTGATTTCTCGGGGGCGACGACGCCCATTATTTCCGGGAATGCCACCTCGACGGGCGATGTCACGCTTAAATCATCAATGACCTTGACGGGCGTTAGCTTGGCCATGACCGGAACCGGCAAGACATTGAATGGCGCGGCGAATACCATTCCTAATTTGACGATAAGCGGTTCGATTACGGCTACAAGCACCGATTTTACGGTTTCGACCGCGCTCACGCTCGGCACGAGCGGCACCTTGACCATTAATAGCGGTCGGACCGTGACTGTTGCCGGTACGCTCACTTTGCCCGATGGCGGGACGATTGCCGGCGCCGGAATTTTGAAATACACTTCGGCGACCGCTTTTCCCACGACCGGCACCCTTTCAACGCCCGTCACTTTTGACATGACGAGCACGGATCAAAACATCCCGCAGCGAACTTTCAGCGGCGCGGTCGTTA
>LCPF01000002.1:2189-64177 GCA_001003475.1 Candidatus Jorgensenbacteria bacterium GW2011_GWA1_48_11
GGCTAATTTGGTGATCACTTCGAGCGCCAACAGTAAGGTTTTGACAACCGGCGCCGGCACTTGGACCGTTTCCGGAAATTATAACCTTTCGAATATTACGACTTTCACGGTTTCGACCGGGAATACTCTCGTCATGTCCGGTTCCGGCACCCTAACATCCAATTCTCAAACTCTCCAAAACCTCACTCTTTCAGGCACAGTCACTTTGGCGGCCGCTTCCCACATCGTGAACGGCAACCTGAACATGGCGGGCGGCACCGTGACTGCCACCGGTTCCACGGTCACAATGACCAGTTCCACCGCCGCCATCACCGGCGGGGGACAGACTTTGAATAACCTGACAGCCTCCTCGACGGGCACGATCACTCTAGAGACCTCCGGTCTTACGGTCGGCGGCACATTATTTGTTGCGACTTCTACGACTTTTTCCATTTCCACCGGATTGAACTTAACCCACGCCAGCACCACCCTTACTTTATACGGTACTGTTTCCGGGAACGGCCGGTTGATCTATCAGTCCGCCGCTGTTTTTCCCTTGAGCGGTACGATTTCTTCTGTTTTGAGATTTGACGCGACGAACACCGATCAATCGCTGGCGGCACGGACTTACGGCGGCCAGGTGGAAGCGGTCAATACCGGGGGCACGGCGCGAATTTTAACCCTGGCGGCCGGCACTTATACTTTTGGCTCCAATCTTTACCTTTACGCTTCTTCAACCGGCAATTTGACCATTGACGGTTCGACCAATAATGCGACCGGTACCATTTCCGGCGATCTGAAATATTTGGGCGGCGGTGGCGGTTCGGAAATAATCACTTTTTCTTCGGCTCCCTGGACCGTCGTCGGGGCTTTGGATATTTCGAACGGCAGTTTCACGGCGCCGGCCGGCAATTTCAATTTGGGCGGCAATTATACGAATACCGGCGGCACTTTCACCAGTAATTCCGGCACTTTGACCTTGGACGGCGCCACGCCGCAGACCCTCGCCGGCACGATGGACGGCGGCTCGGCTTTCAATGACCTGACCATTACCAATAATTCCGGCACCAATCCCGATACCTCACCGTCAATCATCTTCACGGCCACTTCAACCGTCAGCACTTTTACGGCCGTCACCGCTTCGACGACCGTTAGATTTCAGGCCTCTTCAACCTTCGCTTTCACTAACATCAATTGGAACGGCCAAGCCAGCACTTCCCGGGTGGCCCTGCGGTCGTCGGCTTCGCCAGCGACCTGGTTTTTAAACGCCAATCCAGGCGGCAGCCAGACCGTTTCTTACGTTGACGCCAAAGATTCTAATGCTTCGGTCGGCGACACCATCGCCGCCGCGGACGGCACCAATTTGAATTCCGGCGGCAATTCGAACTGGGACTTCGTTATCTCCGCGCCAATGGTCAGTTCAACGGCCGATGATGTCTTTGATTTCGGGGGGGCGACTACGACCGTGGCCAATATCAATATCAGGAGCGGTACCGGCAGCCCCGGCGGCCGGATAACTTCCTCAACGGACATTCGCGTCGTGATTCCGATATCTTTCCCCGCTCTTTGGGACGAATCAATCACCTCGATTACCTGCGCTGGCGGCAACGCCTGCGATAAGATCGCCACCACCGGCGTCACTTATGCTTCCTCGAGCCGTATCGCCGTCGTCAATGTTCTGAATAATTTTTTGGGCAGCGATTGGGTGCAAATCGCCGGCTTAAAAATGGGTTCTTTCTCAGCCGTGAATGCCTCGACGACTATTCTGGGAATAAGAGTGGACGGATCAAGCGATGCGGTTAGTGATGCGACCGACACGCGCTCCAAAACTATCCGCGGCACTCTAACGATCCAAAATCACGCCTTGGCGCAAACTTCTAATCAGTTCGCTAATTCACCATCGTCCTTGACCGGTGCCGTTCTTTACCAGTACAAGGTCGTTCCCGCCGGCGAAAATATGAGCCTGACGACAACCACGATTTCCATCACGCAAGTGAACGGGTTTACGAGCGGCAATATCACGAATGCCAAACTTTACATGGATTTGAACGATAACGGTTCTTTTGATGCCGGTGAACCGCAGTTGGGGATCGACGGAGTTACGACCATCGCTAATTCTTCAGGGACGATAGTCTTGGGCGGCAGCTGGAGCGCGACCACGACGCGGGATATTATCCTGCAAGCGGATGTGGCCGGCATTAATGTCGGCTACAACATGACCCTGGCTTTGCCGTCGGCCAATTTAAATGCGACTGGCACGGTAACGGCGGTAACGGTGCCGGCCTCGGGAACGGTGACAAGCATCAATCATGCCCGGCCAAATGTTAGTTTTGGCGGCGGCAGCGGTGCCGGCGGCGGCGCCCAAGGCGGCGCTCCGCCGGAGAGCGGCGGCGCCCAAGGCGGGACACCCGCAGGTGGCGACGGTGAAGGCGGCACGCCCACGGGCGGCGGCGTCGGCGGCGGCGGCGCCGGCGGTGGTGGAGGCGAAGCGCCGTAATAGATAATTTTCCAAGAATTGTTTATAATTGTGAATAAAAAAACGGTCGAAGCAGAACTTGAGATTTAGAATTACAAATGGATCTGAACATCATTAAAAAAATAATTTTAGGATTAGTCGTCATCGTGGTATTGCTCGTGGTTTTGTACTGGTTGGGTTGGTTGCCGTCCAATGTCATTCCCGGCGCTAGATCCCGCTATCAGGCGGTCTTCTTGACCAATGGCCAGGTTTATTTTGGTCATTTGGCTAAAGAGAGCAGCCAGTATCCGGTTTTGACGGACATTTATTACTTGCAGGTGAATCAGCCATCGCAGTCGCTTCAGCCGAGCGAGAATTCTTCGGCCAACATCAATCTGGTGAAATTGGGCGGTGAATTGCATGGACCGACCGACGAGATGAGGATCAACCGCGATCAGATATTGTTCATTGAGACTTTAAGGACCGATTCGGGCGTAGTGAAGGCGATTGATCAACTCCAAACGACGGCTAAAAAATAAGTTAGCGGCTGAAGCCAGCCACCGTTTGAACGGCGACTCAGTCTGGAGCGAATCTTTTAACAGGTAGTAATGCCGCATGATCAGAAATTTTTTCATCATCATTTTATCCGGCAGCCTGCTGTTTGCCGGGCTTGGCGTCAAAGCCGCCGATTTTTCCTCCACTAATTTTACAGTTAAGGATCCGGTGATCGAATCCGGGGCGGGTTATGCCACTTCCGCGAGTTACCGGCTTTGGAGCGCCTTGGGCCAACCGGCAATCGGCATTTCTTCGGTCACTAGCTTCGGTCTTCGGGGCGGCTTCCTTTATTTTCCGGCGCCGACAGTGGCGACTTCTGCCGTGGTGCCGACAGAAACGCCGCCCAGTTCCGGCGGGGGCGGCGGCAATCCATTAGCTTCTTTCGATTTTAATGGAGATGGCGAGATCAATATCGTCGATCTGAGCATTTTTATGTATTTTTACGGCAAAACCGGGTCAGTTATTCAGCGTTACGATCTGAATCACGATGATAAGATTGATCTGGTGGACGTTTCAATAATTTTTTATTACTGGACCGAAATCGCATGAACAGGATTTTGAAAATCGGCATTGTTTTTGCTTCGATCGCGATCGGTCTCGGCTTTAGCGTTGGCATCAGGGCCGCTTCCGGGCCGATGGTTTATTTTAAAAGTGATGCTTTGAATGTTGCGCCGGATTCGGAATTCCGGGTGACTGTTTTGGCCGGTAGTCCGGAAACGATTAACGCCTTGAATCTTCAGATCGGCTATTCGGCCGATGTGGCCGAACTAAAGTACGTGGATACGAAAAATTCTTTGGTCAGTTTCTGGCAGGACAGTCCCAGGGTATTGTCGCCCGGCATTCTGAAATTAGAAGGCGCTGCATCGCCGCCATTTTTTGAAGGCGATAACGGCGAAGTGGCAAGCTTGGTCTTCCGTGCGATCAAAAGCGGCGTTTTGAATCTGCGCTTAGCAAGTGGAAATTTTTATCTGGCCGACGGCCAGGGCACGGCCGTGAAGCCGGTTGGCCGATCATTTCAGGTGGAGATCAGTGCTGCTGGCGAATTGGTAACGGCGGCGATTCCTCGAGATGCAACGCCGCCGGAATTGCAGATTCAGACTACGAATTTGACCGACGTCAAGACCCCCCTCATCGTTTTCAATGTCCAGGACAGGGAATCCGGCGTTAATTACGTCGCGATGAGGAGTATTGATTGGTTTCGTTGGAACGATTGGCAAATCGTGATCAATCCGGTCTTGTCGCCGGTCGGCGCTTGGGCGATCCAGTTTCAGGCCGTAAACAGGCAGAACGAATCTGTCTTTCGAACAATCTATCTTTGGCCGGAAATTTCCAAAAAAAGCATTCTTATTTTCGGTGGATTAGTCTTATTAATCATTCTGGTTTTTATGTTCTATAATAAACATAAGAGGCGCAGGCTATGAAACGTCTTATTTTCACGTCGTTATTCGTGTTTGGGGGGGTCTTAGCCGCCGCTACGACGGTTTCGGCCGCCACTTTCTCAATTAGTCCCTCGACCGGCACTTTTACGGTTGGGAGCACTTTTGACGTTTCGGTTCTTCTGGATACCAAAAACCAGTCGGTTAATGCCGTTCAAATGGTCTTGAATTTTCCGCCGGACAAGCTGCAATTGGTTTCGCCGGCGGCCAGCCGTTCCGTTATCGGAATCTGGACTGGTCCGCCTCAATTCAACAATCAGACCGGCGAAGTCAATTTTCAAGGCGGTATCCCCAACGGGATCAATGTTTCGAGTGGTTTGATCACGAATTTAACGTTCCGCATCAAATCCGTCGGTCAGGCGGTCTTGAAATTTTCCGATTCCAGCAAGGTCCTTTTGAACGACGGTTTGGGTACGGATGTTTTAAGTCAAACCCAAAATGCGATCTATGACTTTGTCTTGCCGTCGCCGGCCGGGCCGATCGTCGTCTCGAAGACTAATCCCGACCAGACCAAGTGGTATAAAGGTCCTTTGGTGACTTTTGATTGGGCATCGAGTTTTACCGGCATCCAGGGTTTTAGCTACATTTTCAACGATAATCCGGTTGACGAGCCTGATAAAATTTCCGAAGGAATGCAAACCCGGGTGGCGTATCAAAGCGTGGCCGATGGCACGCATTATTTTCACGTTCGGTCTTTGCGGGATGGAACTTGGGGCGGCACCACTGATTTCGCCGTGAATGTGGATGCGAGTCCGCCAGCCGATTTTAAAATACAAATAATTCCTTCGGAAACGACGGCCAGGAGACAGCCAATCATTCAATTTTTTACCACTGACGCCAATTCCGGCATTGACCACTATGAATTGAAGCTGATACCGCTTTCTGTTCAGACTTCAAGCAGTTTCGGTCAAAACGGCAATCAGCAGTTTTTCGTCGAAACCCAAAATCCTTACGTGACGCCACCGCTTCAGGACGGCGATTACGACGTGATCGTGCGCGTTTATGATAAGGCCGGAAATTACCGCGACGTCACTCAAAGATTGCAAATTCGGCAGGCCATCTTCGAATTTCTGGGAATCGGGGGATTGCGTTTGCGGAGCTATTTGGTGATTCCCTGGTTTTGGTTTTTTCTAGTCGGGTTTATTCTTTTGGGGATTTTAATTTTGTTCACAATCCGTTTGAGAAAATGGCATCGAGAGCATGATCTAAAGGTGGCAACCAGTCAGTTGCCGGGTCATATTAAGGCTCAGCTTGAAGAATTGAAAAACTTTCGTAAAAAATACCGCAAAAGTTTGATGGTTTTGCTCCTCGTTGGTTTTGTCTGGTTTGGTTTCACTAGCCAGAGGGTAATGGCTCAGGACTTGGCTTTGTCGCCGCCTTTAGTGACGAATGTCTCGAAGAACATTACCGACCAGGACATATTCTACATCGGTGGCAAAACGGATATGGCTGGCGTTGACGTGATCATTTATATCCAGAATCTTCGGACCGGCGGTACGATGAGCGAAATGGCGAGATCGGACCAGAAGGGCGATTGGTTCTACCGCAATCCAACCTTCCTCATGCCGGGAAATTATCTTCTGTGGGCTCAAGCCAGGCTTGGCGATGTCTCGAGTCCGCCCAGTCCGCAGATTCAAATATCCGTTGCCCAGACCGCGATTCAGTTCGGCGCTTCGCGTTTGAGCTATGAGGTGATTTATCTAATCTTGATCGTCGTTCTTTTCCTGGCGATATTGATCCTCATTATTTACCTGGCGATTCACAGTTACCGCGCCAGAATCAAAAATAAGCGTTTCTTAAAAGAGGTTAAGGAAGCGGAAGAATCAGTGCGCCGGGGCTTCGCTGTTTTGCGTCGGGACATCCACGCCGAGCTGGATTTGGTCAAAAAGGCGAAATTCAACCGCGACCTTTCCGTTGAAGAAAAAAATCAGGAAGCGCAGATGCTGAAGGACTTGGAAGCGGTGGAAAAGTACATCAGTAAGGAAATTTGGGAAGTTGAAAATTCCTCGTCCCAAACCGATTCCTGATTTAAGATGATTCCATAGGGTCAAGACTGATTTTTCCAGGTTTTGCGCAGAATAAAGTAGGGGTTTTAAACGATTAATGACGGAAGCCATCCAATTGCCGGTTATCTTGTCTTACGCCCTGGGTTTGGCGGCCCAGTTGAAATACCCGTTGGTCGTCGTGGGGACTATTATAGAGGGGCCGGTCCTGATGGTTGCGGCCGGCTTTTTGTATCGTCTGGATTTTTTCGATTTGCTGCCGCTCTTCTTGTCATTGATGGTGGGCGATTTGATCGGCGATATGCTCTGGTACGGCGTCGGCTATTATTTTGCCGACCCCTTCATCGGGAAGTTCGGCCGTTTTTTGGGCATCACTCCTGAGATGTTCGAAAGAGGCAAGACTTTCTTTCAGCGGCATGACGTGAAAATCCTGGTCATCTCCAAAATTACTTTGGGTTTTGGCATGGCTTTGGCGACCTTGCTCGCCGCCGGCGCGAGCCGGGTGCCGATGCGCACTTATTTGTCCTTGAATGCCGGCGGCGAGGTTTTCCTCGTGGGCGGTCTTCTAGCCGTCGGCTATTTCTTCGGCCATGTTTACACTTTCGTTTCGGCCGGTTTCCGGACGGTTTTCGTGCTGGCGATGGCGGTCTTGGTCGTTTTTTTGATCCATAATTTTTCCAAGTACGTGCGGCGGGTAATATCATGATCTCTTTCATTATTCCGACGAAAAACGAGGGGAAAACGCTCGAGAAAACATTGCGGTGTCTTATTCGATATTCCGGTTCCCGTGAAATAATCGTTTCGGACGGCAGGAGCACTGATGAGACCGCGGCGATTGCCGAAAAATACGCCGATCAAGTAATCGAATATAAGGGCATAGGGAAACAGGGGATTGCCGCCGGCCGGAACGCAGGCGCGGCCGCGGCCAAAGGCGATCTGCTTCTGTTTTTGGACGCGGATATGTGTATCGACAAGCCCGATGATTTCTTCGGGGCGGCGATCGCTTGCTTTGAAAAAGATTCAGGATTGGTCGGTTTGACCGTTAATTTGCGGGTTTTTCCGGAAATGGCCACTTGGGCCGACCGCTTCATTTTCGGCGCCCTAAGCATCCAGTACCGGCTTGAAAATAATTTTTTGGGCATTGGCGCGGCTTCGGGCGAGTTCCAGATGGTAAGAGCGAACGCTTTCCGGCGGGTGGGCGGCTATAACGAGCGTCTGGCGGCGGCCGAAGACCATGATTTGTTCCGCCGGCTGAGGAAAATCGGCCGGACCAGATTCGAAAAAACGCTCACTGTTTTTCATACCGGCCGCCGGGCCCACGCCGTGGGCTGGCCGAAACTGCTTTTGACTTGGGCCATTAACGGCCTTTCCGTCCTCATTTTCAAGAGGTCCGCGAGCAAGGAGTGGGAAGAGGTTCGCTGAAAAATACAACAAAACAGGAAAATGAAATTAAGCATCGTCATCCCGGCCTTTAACGAGGAAAAAAACATCGGGCAGAGCGTCCGGAGTCTCCTCCGGCAGGATTTCAAGCGAGAAGATTACGAGATCATCGTCGTGGACAACAATTCCACCGATAGAACTTCGGCGGCGGCGCGGGAGGCCGGCGCCGATAAAGTGGTTCTCGAAAAAATCAAAGGCATTAATGTAGCCCGGAACCGGGGCTATCTTGAGTCGCGAGGGGAGATCATCGCTTTTTTGGACGCCGATTCGGAGGTGTTGGGCGATTGGATGGCGAGGATCGTGGAGGATCTGGCTCCCGAGGAGATTGCGGCCGTTTCCGGCCCTTATGAATATTATTTTAAGGGTTGGCAGGGGTTCTTGGCTAAAATCTATCAGCATTTTCTCATACCGAAAACGCCGCTTGTTCTCGAATTGCTTTTCCGCCGCAAGGCCGGCGTGATTATCGGCGGCAATTTTGCCGTCAAGCGCTGGGCTTTCGTGAAAACCCAAGGCATTCCGACGCATTCTTTTTGGGGCGACGACGCTTTTATTGCGATGCTCGTGAGTCGAAAAGCGGGCCGGGTTCTTTTCGATACCCGTTTGATGGTGAAGAGTTCATCCCGCCGGTTTACGAAAGAGGGCTTTTTTCACCTGCCTTTTCTTTATGCCAAAGCTTATTTCAAGGCCTATTTCGAAGACTCAACCCCGCCGAAATAGATAAAGCGATTACCCGTTGGTAACCGCTTTATGATGTTTCACTTCCGTGATCTTGTTTTTGTCGTCGACGAAAACGATGATCGGGTCGATTTGGTCCAGTTCCTTGGGGTCGATCAAGGCTTCGGCCAAAATGATGATCTTGTCGCCGGGCTGGAAATGGCGGGCCGGCGGTCCGTTCAGGCAGATCTGGCCGCTGCCGCTTTTCCCGGGCACGGCATAGGTTTGCCAAAAGATGCCGTTCGCCGTATTCGTGATGTTCACGTATTGGAAATGCTTGATGCCGCTTTGCGCCATGAGCTCGGCGTCAATGGTGATCGAGCCGACGTAATTCAGGTCGGCTTCGGTCACGGTGGCCCTGTGGATTTTGGCGGTACAGACCCGGATAAGCATATGGATGTATTATAGAACATTTCGTTCCGGTTGTGTCCTCTGGTTCAATGCCGGTTTTTTTTAAACATGCTAAAATTATCCAATTATGGGTTTAGGCAGGATATTCCTCTCGGCCTTGGCGATAATTTTAGGCGTTGCGACAAGCGTCTACTTTTTCATTTCCTGGTGGCGGCACCGCGATAAAAAAAAGCCGCTGGCCCTTCTCTACTGGGCCATAGCGTTGTTTTTGATGTACTGGTTTCAGGCGCCGGCCATCTTCGTTAGTTTCGGCAAATCCATTACCGTCACGGATTTCAATTTCTTCTTTGCCCTAACTCTCCCCATAACTTTTTTAGCGCTAATACTCGTTTACTCGGGGCTTATTCGGCTAGCCGGTATTAATTTGAACCAAAAATACAAAATATTGTTCGCCGTCTGGTTTCTTATCGCGGTATTGTTCTTCGGCTACCACTTTTTTATTAAAGGCGGGATCATCAAAGATTATTTATTGCCTATCGCCGGCAACGTCGCTTTCTACGTTCCCATCCGCATATTGATTATTGTTACGGTCCTGAAACTGTTTTGCCGGCCGGGATTAATGAATGTTTACGGGATTCTCGGCGTCGCGGGCATTGTTACGGAAGCCGTTTTGGGCCTGATGCGCAATTTTTTCATACTAAAAACCGTCATGGTTTATCCGCCCAGTTTTTGGTATTTGGCGATATTGGATTCGCCGTTTTTCCTGGTTGCGCAGACCGCAAGCGTCCTGCTTTTTGTCTTCGGATTTTTCTTCCTGCATCTTGCCCAGCACGGCTCGCGTCGGGAGTTGGGCCAATAGACGGCGGAGCCATTTTATCTTTTTACTTTTTGAGTTTTCGCCCGCGGAGATAGGCGATTAGAAGCCATATAAAGAGCGAGATCAGGCATAGAATTCCGAAAACAACCACGTAAATAAGAACGACTGCCGGCATGACGATTATGCCGCCCAAGCCCGCTTCGCTTGTCGGGGATGACAGGCGATAAAAAGCATAGACGGCAATGCCGGCCGAACCGATGATAAAAACCGCAGCGTGATAAATGAAAATTTTAAGTTTTTTCATTTGTCCATTCTGGTTATTGGTCCGCCCTCTAGCTGGCGAAGAATATTATAAGCGAGATGGCGGCTAAGGCGATGTAAGGGACGACAAGATGGAGCGTGGACATGTGGCGAAAAGCGTCTTTGAGGTCGTGGATCGGCAGTTTGGGAGCGATATCGTTTTCATTGAGCGCCTTATTGAGGAAGACTTTTTCGAGCATTTTTGAAACTTCTTCGCGCCTTTTCCGGTAGTTCATCCGGAAGGTTTTATTAATGCCGTCGAAGAACCAGAAGACGACCATAATGACGGCGCTAAGGAGAAAAACCTCCTTGTTTTTTGACTGGAGCGCCCAGCCCGAACTGGCGACCCAAAGGGTAACGGCCCAGGTTTTTATCGTCGTCGACATCTGGTCGTACTTATCGACTTCTTGCTGGGTGAGTATGAGCTCGGTTTTGAGTATTTCGAATCGGTGCTGTTCCATACGTTTATTCTAGCACTTCGGTTCCCTGCCTGCCGGCCGGCAGGGAATCCCGGACAGATAAGGCGTTCCATTGACCTCCCCGGCCTTGGCACGTTGCTTTAGGCATTAATGCTTTGATAACATTAATCAATGTGCGGCATAGTAGGTTATGCGGGTAAGGAAAAAACAGTCCCCACCTTGATTGATGGCTTGAAGCGGCTGGAATATCGCGGCTATGATTCCGCCGGTATTGCGGTTATTTCGGAAAACAACCTGGTGGTTAAAAAAGCCGCCGGGAAAGTGAGCGATTTGGAAGCCATGACCCGGAATTTGACCGGTATCAAGAGCGCCGTTGGGATCGCTCATACGCGCTGGGCAACGCACGGGGAGCCGAACGAGGTCAACGCCCATCCTCACGTTGATTGTACGGGCCGGATCGGGATCGTGCACAACGGCATAATCGAGAATTATAAGGCCCTAAAAACTTATCTTGAAGACCGCGGGCATCGGTTTGTTTCAAAGACCGACACGGAAGTCATTGCCCATTTGATCGAGGAATTTATGAAGAAAGAAGGGGCGACGTTCATGGACGCTTTCATCGAGACCGCCCAGGCCATCAAGGGAAGTTACGCCATTGCGGCGGTTTCTCTTTCCGATCCCGGCACCATATACGCCACGCATCTCTCAAGCCCCCTCGTCATCGGGCAGGGCAACGGCGAGAATTTCATCGCTTCGGACGCCTCGCCTTTTTTGGGCAGGGCGAGCAAAATAATTTACCTTCCGGAAAACGAGATCGCGGTCGTGGCCGCGGCCGGAATAAAAACGTTCGATTTGGATAAGCGCAAGAAAGACCCGGTATTCGAAAAATTCGAAGGAACGCTCGAGAGCATTCAGAAAGGCAATTTTCCGCATTTCATGCTGAAGGAAATATACGAACAGCCCGAAAGAATAGAAGATGCCTTTCGGGGGCGATTGCTTCTTCAGGAAGGCAACGCTTTTTTGGGCGGCCTTTCGCCGGTGTGGGATAAGCTCCTTAAAGCGAAGCGTTTCGTCATAAGCGCCTGCGGTACTTCCTGGCATGCGGCGCTCGTGGGGAAATATATGTTCGAAGAGATCGCGCGGGTGCCGACCGAGGTCGATTACGCTTCCGAGCTGCGCTATCGAAATCCCATCCTCGGCCCGGACGACGTCGTTTTCGTGATAAGTCAGAGCGGCGAGACGGCGGATACGCTCGCGACTCTCCGCGAGGCAAAAAAGAGGGGAGCGACAGTGCTCGGTATTGTGAACGTGGTGGGGAGCACGATCGCCCGCGAAGCCGGGGTCGGGGTCTATATTCATGCCGGGCCGGAGATCGGGGTAGCCTCCACCAAAACTTTCACTTCCCAGCTGGCGGTACTCACGCTCATCACCCTCGCCATTGGCCGCGGGAAGGGAATGTCCAAAGAAAAAGGTAAGTTCATTGCGTCCGAAATCAATTCGCTTCCCGAAAAAGCAAGGCGGGCGCTCGGCACCGAGAATCTCGTGAGGGAAATCGCCCGCACGTTCAAAGACAGTAGAAATTTCCTGTATCTCGGCCGGGGAGCTAATTTTCCGACCGCCTTGGAGGGCGCTTTGAAACTGAAGGAAATTTCTTATATCCACGCGGAAGGGTATCCCGTCGCCGAAATGAAGCACGGTCCCATTGCGCTCATTGACGAAAACATGCCGGTTGTCTTCGTAGTTCCCAAGGACGGAATCTACGAGAAAGTTTTGAGCAATATGGAAGAGGTGAAGGCGCGGAAGGGGAGGATAATCGCTATTGCCAATGAAGACGACGAGTACATTGATTCGCTCGCGGATTTCGTGATCCGGGTGCCGAGGACGCTGGGCTGGCTCGGCCCCATCGTGAACGTCATTCCTCTCCAGCTTCTGGCTTACCACATCGCCTTGGAGCTTGGCCGCCTGATTGACCAGCCCCGCAATTTGGCGAAATCGGTGACAGTAGAATAAGGATCAAAAAATTGCGATGGCGGACGGCTTTTAAAAAAGCGTTGATGGTTCTGTCTTTGCGTATGTCGGCCGCTCGGCAACCTCGGCGGTTTTATCCAGAATAACGCCATACGGCCCGTGGTCCGACCCCAATGTCTCTCTTTGCGTGAAAGCGTCTTCAATGAGAGGTCCAAGCGATTTAGTCACGAATAAATAATCTATCCTCCAGCCGATATCCCGCTCGCGCAGATCTCTCATGTAGGGCCACCAGGTATACGTTTTCTTTTCGGGGTATTTATGTCTGAATGTGTCGATATATCCCAAGCTCAAAAGCGTCGAAATCTGCTTTCTTTCCTCCGGCGTAAACATCGTATTATTTTCATTCTGCTTCGGGTAATAGAGATCGAGTTCTGTGTGGGCGATGTTGAAATCCCCGGCGAGGATCGTGTTTTTATCCGCAAGTGATTTGAAAATCGGGAAAAGTTTTTTGTAAACTTCCAATTTATACTTCATGTCGGTTTTGTCCCTGCCGCCATTCGGAATATAAAAGTTGAACAAAATAAAATCCTTGAAATTCAATTTAAGGCAGCGTCCTTCGTCATCGAATCGTTCGATCCCCAGTTTCGTTTCCACTGAGACGGGTTTTATTTTCGTATAGACCGCCACCCCCGAATGCCCTTTCTTCAAAGATGATGAGTTGAAATAGGCGTAGTAGCCGTCAATCCGGGAGAACTCCTCGGATAATTCTTTGGCATCCGCTTTTATTTCCTGAATGCAGACTATGTCGGGGTCGTTCACGGCAAGCCAATCACGAAATGTGGTTCTAAAAACAGATCGGATTCCATTCACGTTCCACGTGAAAATTTTCATAGAATGATTTTATTGGTCGGTTTGAATTCCAGGTTAGTCAGTTTCTTCTCTATTTCCTGGAAAGATTGCGTATGGCCACCTTAAGCTTAAAAAGCATCTTTTGCCATAATAGCCGGAGTATATATCTGTATTTTTTAAAATCCCCGAGTCTCATAGATATTCTGCCTTATAGCAGTCTAGGCAGTAAATAATTTCCGGTTTCTTTGGAGAGAATGTCGTTTCAAACTCATTGGGGCAGGGCGTGTCTTTGTGGAAATGATTCTTTTGATTGCACATACAGTTTCGATGCCATAACGTGAAGTTATTGCGCCATTTACGGCGCTCCGCGTTCCGGCAGTTCGGGCAGATGCGAGGTAATGCAATATTCATCCTTCGGTAGAAATTCAGTTCGTTCGGGGTGATGCGGAAAGCAGTCGTGCATTGTTCGTTGCAGGTGCCGCTATGCTCACAGCCGATTACTTCCTCCGTAATTGAATTTTTAGCGTCGCTTATGTGATCCGGCAGGTCTTTAGGCAGGATGGTTATTTGGTATTGCCGTTTTTGCGGTTCCCGCCACTGCCACCCCTCGGTCAACACCTCTTCTTTTGTTTTCGGATACAAAGAGAATGCGAAAGACTCGTTATACGCGTATGCGGAAAGATCTGGCGGAAAAAACTCTCCGAAGTTATAAATCCTTCCTCTCGTGTCGGTATAAGGCATCTCGTTCATGTGCCGCTTGATTTTGGAAATCAGCGTTTCGTATTCTTCCTTCGCATATTGTTTATTCAAAACGCAGTACTGCTTGTTTTTCAAGGAAATGCATCCAAACAAATATGAAGAATTGTTGGCCCAATCCGAATACCAGGTTTCGCGGCAATTATTGCCTCCCACAGAAAAGAAGCATCGGATAGCGTGGCCGATAACGCCGTAAATTTCATAAAGAAGTTCCGACGAATCTCCGCCAGCGCTTACGTCCCAGCTATCTTTGAGATTCAAACCGCCGGAATAAATATATTTGCAATGCTGTACTCCATCGAGGGTTGAAAAACAGACCTTACAATCTTTAGTATCCCGTATGATGTCCCCGGTCACGTTTTGGCTGTTAACCACATGGGCGAACCTATGCGGCAGCGAAAGATAGAGCGAGTGGAATTTTTCTTTCGCTTCCTGCAACTTTGCGTAGCTGCCCAAATCCCAGTATTTTACCCGCTCAAAATATTTTTCTTTTGGAAGCTTCTCGTTCCAAAGACAATATTTTTGCTTTCTTAGGTTGATGCAACCAAAACAGTCCGAACAACCCATGCAGTCGTAAATAAACGAGGAATCCAAACAATCATCGGAAAAATATCCCGACCGCACTTTATAAAGGCGGTCGCAATGAAGCGAATCGTAAACTTGTTCGGAGTTATCTACTGTGTAGCAGTCATAAGAGTCTTTGGAAAAGAGCAGGCTATGGCAGTTTTCTGCGTTTTCGGAAAAATAGCTCCAAAATACGTAGTAGCAGTTCTTGACGCTCTCGCAGGATTGGGTAAATTCGCTGTTCACGAGATTGTTTCCCGTGAGTGCTGGTCGCGGCACGGCTTCCATTAACTCGCGATATTGCAGGAAGAACGGCTTATTAAAGTCGTAGGCTCGTCCGTACGTGAGCGGATCCCACTTATCAGATTTGTAACATTCCCGGCAATAAACTATAAATGGTCCATCGGGAGCGTGAATGGTAATGATAGCTTTGCCGCACAGCTTGCATGTGTCCTTATAGAGCGCTCTTTCTTCTCTCCATAACATCCGCCGCAGGTTGCGGCAATCCGGGCACCAAGTCGGGGGAGGAACTTGTATTTTTGAGTAGAAATCAAAGTCCTCCGAATCGATTCCGAATTGATTTTTGCAATTCTGGCAGACTCTTGTTTCTGGACTCATTTCTTGATTTTACTACAAAACTTTAATGTTGGTTATGTTTCTATAATTGCAGTAATGGGTAGATGATCGGAAGCCTTCGAGTTGATGGCTTCAAATGACCGTGGTTTTAAATCTTTAGTTGTAAAAATATAATCGAATTTGTATTGTACGCTCGATGGCAAACAAATATCGCAACCATCGGAATAGACGCCCCAGGTAGGCGTGGTAATGTCTTTTTCGGCGTCCTCGAGGACGTCTTTTATTTTTTCAACCGCATACGTTCCCGGAACGCCGTTGAAGTCGCCCATGACAATCGTTTTCTCGGAGGGCAGGACCTTTAAAAGGTTGTTTATTTGTTCTTTTTGGAGGATTTGGCTTTCGGGAGTGGCATTCCGAACATGGCAATGCCTCAGATGAATGCTAAAGGCGTGTAAAACCGAATTTCCGATTTGTATATCTGCCTGGACGGCGGTACGTCGTGTAAGTTGGTGAATATCGCTTTTGATGATTTTATGCCTGGAAAGAATTGCGTTCCCGAACATGACGGTTTCTTCTTTTTCGCGTATAGGGCCAGTAAACTTCGAAGAAACCTTCATGCTTAGGTTGTAGATCGGCGGTTCGTATCCCAGCGTATGGGCGATGGTCAGCGCCGTATTGCCTTCAGTTCCGTCTTTGATGACTTCTTGTAAAGCAATGATGTCCGCCTCCGCATTCTTCAAGAGAGCCAGTACGCTTTCCATGTGTCGGCCGCCCCACACGTTCCAAGAAAGAATTTTAAGTTTCATGTTAGGGTTTATTTTTCCAAAAGCGTATCCAGCCTGCATTTTTCCACAATTCCAGTTCCGGCGAGTAGGGGAGATTTTTTGGCAACTGGTTCAGGCAGTAGATTTTTATATTTTTTCGTAATGCCAGGTTGAGACCGATGGCGAAAGCTATTTCGGCAAAGACGCTGGGGCCGATGTAATTTTTTATCCCGCGCTTTTCGAGGTTGAGGACAAATACAATATCGCTTTCCGTTATCTTTTGGTAGTGACGCTTGTGGCCTTTCGCGTAATTCTTGAGAGTTTTAGGAAATTGGATCACGCGATAGCCTCGGCGTTCGAGTTTGGATTTCCAGGCGTTTATTTCCTCGGCCAAAGAAGCGCTGGCGCAAATCGTTATCTTTTTGCTAATCATCTTATATTTGTTTTATATCGATTCGTCCCAGACCGCTATTTATTTTAGGAGGGCGTTTAAAAGCTCCGGAAATCTGTCCGTTTTCATGTCATCGAAGGTAAAATGGCCGCGGTTCGCGAATTCTTTTATTTTTAAGTGTCCCTTGAGCGTGTTTTTCAATTTCTTGGCGCTTTCCACTATATCGCGATAATCGTTTTTGGAGACGAAGATCGTTAAACCGCCGGTTCTTTTGATCAAATCGGGGTCTATTCTGAAATTGAAAAAGCTCATTTTTGAAGTGCGGTCGGGGTCGATCCAGGGCGCAACAAGGGCTACTTTTCCGACTTTCGTCTTGTGTTCGCTAAGCCACCTTACGAGAAATCCCGCGCCGCAGCTGTGGCCTATAAGCATGGTGTTTTTGTCTATTTTGAATTGCTCGAAAACCGATTGCCATTTTTCATAGTTCGGCTTGTACGGTTCCGGCAATTCCGGCGCTTGGGCAAGAATTCCTTTTAGGATGAGTTGTTTTTGCAGCCAGGGAAGCCAATGCTTGTTCGATTCAGCCGGCACCCTGGAACTGAAGTAGTCTTTTTTGGAAGGCTTCCCGTGGAGGATAATGGCGGTTTTCATATTTATTTTCAATAAGTATAGCGGTTCTTTGGAGCGGTTTCTATCGAAGAAACGGCTCTATGGAATGCTGTCGATGTTCTTGCTGATGTTGGAAACCTTTCTTTTTTGGTGAAAATCGATGGCAAGAAGGATGATTATCCAGACGCCGATTATCACATAGAAAACGGCCCCGCCCGACGAGCCGGGACTGCCTGCGACCGCGAGCGCGTAATCCTTGAAGAGATAGACGAGGATTCCGGCGATTGCGTCCCAGATTATCGTGGAAAAGAGAGCGGCGAAAAAGAAAGTTTTAAAAGCCATTCGCATGATTCCGGCGGCGGTGTCGGTAAGGGCGGCCGCGCTCGGGAGCCAGTAGCTAAGGAAAATAGCGAGAACACCCCGTTTCGTGACCTTTTCGCGCTCGTTCTCGATCGCTCCTTTGAGCCCGAACCGGACCAGCAACCGATACCAGCCGTATTTCCCAAGGGCATAGTTGATGAGATGTGCGATGAAGAGCCCGACAGTGGCGACAGACACCACAATTGCCGCTTCAAACGGCGATTTTGTCAGGATGACGCTGAGGAAGATCACGAAGATGCCGGGGAAATATCCTCCCACGAGGAGCATGCCTTCGACGACAGCGCTTATGAGCAGGGCCGGGAGGCCGTAGCGCGCGAACCACTGCCTGGCGATTTCTTCAAGTTCATTTGTCGGCGGCAAATTGAAAACATCCCAAATTATCCAGAGGGACCACGAGAGCAATAAAAGCAGAAGCGGGACAGAGAGTAATTTAAGGTAATGTTTCATGGGCGAAGCCGAACGATGTTGTAACTTGTTGGGAGGGAAGGAATCGAACTTTCATTCACAGCTTCAAAGGCTGGTGTCTCCCTAGGCATCGTTTTACGATGCCGGGACCCCGGTCATCTCAGTGATGACTTAGGGGCTATCCCTAGGTATTTTTATGCTTTTTGCCATCCAAAGCTGCGGGACTTGGATTCGAACCAAGATACCCAGCTCCAAAGGCTGGTGTCCTACCATTAGACGATCCCGCAGCTTTGGATACCAATTTCTTTTTAAGTTTACCACCCCACGGGGTGTATTTTAAAGTCCATTCTTTCTTCCTAGCTTCCGATAAGGATTTGAATGATTCGTTGTAGACTAAAGTCAACGGTCTGCGATTTTTTGTGCTTTGCATTTTGCCTGCGTTGTGCGTTTCAACCCTCTTGTTTAAATCATCGCAGGTGCCAACATATAACTTGCCGTCCTTATCGCTTTTTAATATATACAAATACGGCATAAAAATACCGGGACCCCGGTCGCTTTGCGACCTAGGGGCCGTTAGACGACCCGGCAAAACGTTTTTTAACGTCAAATCTTAATCGAATCGCACAATATAGTATATAATTAGAACGTGCGCAATATCAAATCTCTTAAAACCACCCTTGACGAGCAATTGGCCAGGGCGGCTAATCAAATTTCCATTATCGAGCTCGTTGATCTGATTGTGGAATTCGCCTACGTTTCCCGGGCTTCGGACATCCATTTGGAACCGGCCGACGACAAGGTGATGGCCCGTTTGCGGATCGACGGCATTTTGCACGACGCTTTTTTCTTCGCCAAAGAACTGCAGGACGAGGTCGTGAGCCGCATCAAAGTCCTCTCCGGCCTCAAAACCGATATTCACCATTCGCCCCAGGACGGCCGTTTCAAGGCCAAAATGGAAGGCGGCCGGGAAATCGATATCCGGGTTTCGATCGCGCCGACCTATTACGGCGAAAACGTGGTGATGAGGATTCTGGCCGAAGCGGCCCAGATTTTCACGCTGGACGACCTGGGTTTCTCGAAAGACCAGCTCGCGGCCGTCCACAAGGCCATTTTAAAGCCCTACGGCATGATCCTTGCGAACGGCCCGACCGGCTCCGGCAAGTCAACGACGCTTTACGCCATGATCAAGAAACTCAATACCAAGGAAGTCTCGATCATTACGGTCGAAGACCCGATCGAGTATTCCATTCCGGGTATCACCCAGATGCAGGTGAATGTCCAGGCTGGCCTGACCTTTGCCTCGGGCTTGCGCTCGATCCTGCGGCAGGATCCGAACATTATCATGGTCGGCGAGATCCGCGATTCGGAAACCGCCAACATCGCCGTGAACGCCGCCCTGACCGGCCACTTGATGCTTTCCACTTTGCACACGAACGACGCCGCCACCACTTTTCCGCGCTTGATCGATATGGGCGTGCCGCCCTTCCTCGTCGCCTCGACCGTGAACGTCGTCATTGCCCAAAGATTGGTGCGGGTGGTGTGCCCCTCCTGCCGCAAGGCGCGGACCCTTAGCATCGCCGAGCTGAAGAGCCTGTCCTCGATCGCCAAGGAGCTTCTGGTGGACAAGGTTTACACCGTGGGGCCGGGCTGCAATGACTGCGACCATACCGGTTACAAGAGCCGGATCGGCATCCACGAAGTTCTCGAGATCAACGACGATATCCGCTCATTGATCGTGGGCCGGGCCGACGCCAACCAGATCAAACAGCAGGCCGTCAAGAACGGGATGAAAACAATGATCGAAGACGGCGTCCTGAAGGCCCATGCGGGCGTGACGACGATCGAAGAGATCCTCCGGATCATTTATGAATGAAGCCCCGTCGCCGGATCAAACACTGCAGCGCCCGGGCGCTTTTCTTGAAAACAAGCATTAAGTAATCATGTCTTTATTCTCTTTTGGTAAGAGGGGTCAAATCCAAAACGTTCCAAAAAGCGAAGCGCTTGGCTCGGTGCGGGGCAAGAAGAATTCTTTCTGGGAATTTATGCGCCGCTTTTTGGGTTCTGTTCCGCTTCAGGAAAAGATCAATTTCGCCCGCCATCTTTCCGTTTCCATCAAAAGCGGCATGTCCTTGATTGACGCCTTGAAATTGATCCAGGGGCAGTCCAATTCCAAAAAATTCAGCCGCTTGATCGGAATAATCATCGAAGACGTAGAGAACGGCCAGTTTTTGGCCCAAAGCCTGGCGAAATTCCAGTATGTTTTCGGCGATCTGTTCGTGAATATGGTCAAAGTCGGGGAGACGAGCGGCAATCTTTCCCAAAGCCTGCTTTATCTGGCGGGCGAGATCAAGAAGCAGCGGGAGATCAACCGGCGTATCAAGGGCGCCCTGATTTACCCTCTGATTATTTTGATCGCGACGATCGGCGTCACCTTGTTTCTGACGCTTTTCATTTTCCCGAAAATCCTGCCGATTTTCGTCAGCCTCAAGATCCAGCTGCCTTTTACGACCCGGCTCGTGATCCAATTTTTGAGCTTTCTCCAATTTTACGGCCTTTATCTTTTGGGCGTTTTGGTCCTGCTCTTTATTTTGGGCAAGGGCTTGCTCGCCCTCCGGCGGGTCCATTTCTTTTTTGACCAGCTGATGGTGAGCTTGCCCTTTCTTTCGCAGGTCATCGTGAACATCACCATGACGAGTTTTACCCGATCTTTGAGCGTGCTTTTGAAGAGCGGCATGACCCTGGTCGACGCCTTGGACATAGCGAGAGGCACCTTCCACAATCTTTATTACCAGCGGGAAATAGAGCGGATGGCCGAGGGCGTGAAAAAAGGGGAATCGATGGCCCGCTATCTGGCCCAGAACCACCGGATTTTCCCGCCGATGCTCACGGGCATGATCCAGGTCGGCGAATCGACCGGCAACCTGGAAGAAAACCTGTCTTACTTGTCCGATTACTACGAAAGCGAAGTGGACGAAACCTTGAAAAACCTGACGACGGTTTTGGAGCCGGTCTTGCTCCTCACGATGGGGCTTTTGGTCGGCTTCATCGCTCTTTCCATCATTACGCCGATCTACCAGGTTACCCAGGGTTTGCAGATTAAGTAAATGAAAGCAGGCGTCTTGAAACATAAAAGTGGTGCTGGGTTTACGATCATGGAATTGGTGATCGTGATAGGCATTTTTGCCGTCGTCCTGGCTTTCGGTTTGCCGATCGGCCTGGACAGCTACCGCAATTATCTTTTGACTTCCGAACAAAGGAATCTGGTGAGTATTTTGCGCCGGGCCGAAAACCTTTCTCTGGCCAATAACGGCGGCTTGCCGCACGGCGTGGCCCTTGGGGAAGGTCAATACGTCCTTTACCAGGGCTCTTCTTACGCTGTCCGCAACCAGGCTTTCGATGAGAATTATCCGCGGGTTTCCTCGGTGGCGGTTTCAAGCACGCCGGAGATAAATTTCCTGAACCTTTCGGCCATGCCGAGCGTGACCGGCACCATTGTCCTTTCGAACGGTCTCCGTTCCCTCACGATCACGGTCAATGATCAGGGTGCAATTTTATGGTAATCCGTCCGCTCGCTGATTTCATTTTCGGCCCGTTCCTGACCTGGTCGCCGCTCGTGTTTTTCTGGCTGGTTTTCGTCCTGGCTCTTTTGGCTTATTTCCGGCCCGCCAAGATCGCGGGCCGCATCCCCTCGGTTTTTTTGGACCTGAAAAATCTCATTCTGGGGCTCGTGATCTTCCGCCTGCTTTACGCTTTTCTCGAAACAGCCGGCCAATACCGGCTTTGGCTCGGAAGCGGCCTTACGAAGCTCCTATTGAACTCGCCCTTGAGCCGGGAATTTTCCTTGCCTTTCCTTTTGGACAAATTCCCGGGTGTTTTTCAAAGCCGTTTGGGTTATTTTCTTTTTTATTCTTACGGCCGTTTTTGGCTGGGCCTTGTCGTCGCTTTCGGAATGGCGCTGGCTTTTTATTTCATTCTGAAGGCCCTTAAAAAATACCAGGAAAGGTTTTTTGAAGAAAATGAGTTAGCCTTGGGTTTTTTGCTCGCTTTTTTGGTCGGCTGGCCGGGCGTTTTGGTTTTCATCGTCCTGCTTTTCATTTTCATCCTGATAATCTCCGTTTTCCGCCGCTTGTTTTTGTCCGAAACTTACACAACCTTCAGCGGGCCGATGTTTTTGGCCGGTTTCGTGACTCTGGGCTGGGAGAGCGAGCTCGTCGGGCTGCTTAATTTGACTGTTTTTAAAATATGAAAGCAACGAGAAAAATCCTTGAAAACAGGTCCGGTCAAAGCTTGGTGGACATTCTCATCGGCTTGGCCATTATTTCTTTGGGCATCAGCATGGCGACCATCCTGGTTTTGGGCGGCCAAAGCGTTTTGGTGGACCGCGGCAATGCCACCGAAGCCCGGGCTTTGGCCAGGGCCGGCGTCGAGGGTGCGGTCCTGTACGTCAAAAACAATTGGAACGGCGTCTCGGACGGCAATTACGGTTTAGGTTTTGCGAACGGCATTTGGCAGTTGGCGAATTCTTCGGACACGCAATCCATCTTTAACCGCGTGATCAATGTTTCGACGACGGCCGCCGACCAGAAGCAGATCAAAAGTATCGTCAGTTGGCTGGCCAGTCCGACGAGGCAATTGAGCGTCGAACAGGATACGCTGGTTACGAATTGGAACGTGATCGAAACGAGCGGCGGGGATGCCGGCGGCGGCGGCCTTTCCGGCGATTGGCAGAACCCCCGGACTTTGGGCACGATCGATTTGGGTCCCGGTAATTCCGCTACCGGCCTGGACGTCAAAAATAAGATCGTTTATCTTTCGGCCCAGGCTTCGGATCCCAAAAAGCCGGATTTTTATGTTGTCGATGCCACGGACGGCGGAAATCCTTTCGTTGCCTCCAGCTCGAATACCGGCCCCGGCCTTTTATCGGTTGACGCGGCGGGCGATTATGCCTATGCCGGCAATTCGGACGATGACGGCCAATTGCAGGTGATCGACGTATCGAATATCAATAGCCCCGTGCTCGTTGCGTCTTATGAATTGCCGGGTGTCTCGGGCAGCGGCGCCGTCGGCAATACGGTTTTTTACGATAACCAGAAGATTTATCTCGGCACTAAGCGGGCAACGGGTCCGGAGTTCCACGTCATCGACGTTTCAAATCCCTTAAGCCCGATCGAGATGGGCAGTTACGAAGTCGGTGCCGACATTAATGACATTTATGTCTTGGACAATACTGCTTATTTGGCCACTGCCAATGACGGTGAGGAAGTTCTGGTTTTGGACGTGGCTAATCCGGCGAGCATCAGCGAGGTCGGCGGTTTCAATGCCGTCTCCGGCGAAGACGGCAAGAGCGTTTACCTCGTTGGCAATAAGCTTTATCTGGGCCGCACTTCGGGCAGTAATGATTTCGTGATCGCGGACGCTTCCGTTCTCCAATCCATTCAGCAGTTGAGTTCCAATAATTTGGGAGGCGTGAGCGTGAACGGCATCGTTACCCGGGATTATCTGGCTTTTTTGGCCACCTCCGATTCCAACAGCGAGTTTCAGATTTGGAATATCGCCAGTTCGACGGCGCCCGCTCTTTGGAGCGAATTCAATTTTCCCCAGGTCGCCACGAGCATTGACTACGAAGATAACGTCGTTTATGTTTCCGTCCGTTCGAACGACGCCCTGCGCATAATCACTTCTCAATAAAATGTTTGTAAATTGTAAATTGAAAATTGTAAATTCCCGTTCGGGTTTCACCTTGATCGAGATCCTGATTTATTCCGTCATTCTCGCCATCTTCATCGGCGCCGCCTTTTCTTTTATCGCGAGCGTTTTGGGCACGACGGACACGCTTTTGGAGCGCAACGAAGTTTTGGCCAATCAGGATTTTGCGGAAAGGAAGATTTACTGGATTTTGGGGCAGGCCACCGGCATTCTCGCGCCCGGCCCGAACAGCTCTGGCACGGTTTTGACGGTCGGGGGCAATGACCCGGCGATATATCCCGTGAATCTGACTTTGGTCAGCGGCCAGATCACCCTGGCTTTGCCGGGCAAGGAAGCGGCGGCCTTGACCAATAACCGGGTTCGGGCCGATCAGTTTCTGGTTCAGACTTTCAGCAATAGCCAAACTTCCTCGACCCTGGCCGTTACTCTGGGTTTTAGCGACACTCTTTTTACCCACATCCGGTCGTCAACCACTATTTTTTATGTTTTCCCGCAAAATTAACATTCAAAAAAAAGAGGGCTTGGCCGCGGGCAGGGCGGGTTACATTGCCGTGGTTTCAGCCGTGATCATCACGGCTATCGTGATGGTGATCGCGCTGGTTTTCTCGGGTAGCAATTTTTTGGGTCGTTTCGACAGCCAAGCCCTGGAAATGAAAGATATGGCCCGCAGTCTCGCCCAAGGCTGTCTCGAATACGCCCGCTTGCAATTGGCAACGAATCCGAACTATGCCGGCAATGAGACTCGGCCCATCGGCGGCTACTTTTGTTCGCTTTTGCCGATCAGTCTTCAAAACAATCAATATTTGATCCAGGCCAGTTCGACCGTGGGCAGAGGAAGCGTCAAATTGAAGCTTTGGGCCGACCAAAATACCCTGAAAACGGTTTCTCTGCAGGAGGTCGGCGGTTTTTAATTGGGGATGACAATAAATCCGTTTGTGTTAAAATATCAACATTGAATTTCAAGGTCGAAAAATAAATTTATAAATTACCGAAAGAAATATATGACAGGAGATAAAAGCAGGAGCAGAAGCGGTTTCACCTTAATCGAACTCTTGGTCGTGATCGGTATCATCGCGATTTTGGCGGGCATTGTGATCGTCGCCCTGAATCCGGCCAGGCAGTTTGCCCAGGCGCGGAACACCCAGCGGACGGCCAACGTGACGACCATTTTGGACGCGATCAGCCAGAATCTGGCCGACAACAAAGGCGTCTTCACTTGCGCGGCCGGAGTGATTCCGACCACCTCCACTTTGATGGCCGTCGGTGCCGGCAATTACGATATTGCCCCTTGCGTCGTGCCGACCTATGTTTCGTCAATGCCTTTTGATCCGAGTGCGACCGGCGCCCATTACGCCTCGAACACCGATTATAACAGCGGTTATAACGTTCAGAGGGATTCTATGACCGGCCGGGTGACGGTTTCGGCGCCATCGACCGAACTCACGACCACGACCATTTCCGTGACAAGATAGGGGAATCTGCTATAATAGTTCCACAAAGGAATAGGCTCGATGTGAGGTCGAGCTTATTTCTTTTTATTTCTGCTTTGGCAGACTTTCCAAAATGGCGATTTCGAGAGGGATGATCGGAAATTGGCTGTAGCGCATCTGGCTGAAGGCGTTCAAGAGGGCCTTGATGAGGCTGAGGTCGTTTTCGCCGAAAACGCCGGCGTGAGCTTTCATTTTGGCCAGGTGTTCGGCCATCAGCTCTTTTTTGAAGGCTTGTTCTATCTCCGGGTTGAACTTTAAAACCGCGACGCGGCGCAGGTATTTTATCAAATCTTTGGTGAATTGGGCGATGTTGTAGCCGCCTTCCTCGATTTCCGAGAGGGCGTTCAGGGCCTTTTCCGGGTTTTTGCCGAGAAGATAGCCGCCGAATTCCGAAACCTTATCGAAGCCGATCTTGCCGAGGGTCTTTTCCACCTCCGCAAGAGCGATTTCTTTTTCGCCGAAAGAAGCCAGCTGATCCAAAAGCGATTCGGCATCCCGGAAACTGCCTTCAGCCGAAGAAGAGATGAGGTCCAGGGCTTCTTCGGAAATTTTTATATTCTCCTCCTTGACGATTTTTTTCAATTTGGCGACGACGAGCTCCAAGGGAACCCGCTTGAAGTAGAATTGCTGGGCCCGGGAGCTTACGGTGACCGGGATTTTTTCGGCTTCGGTCGTGGCCAAGACGAAAATGACGTAGGGCGGCGGCTCTTCCAAGGTTTTCAAAAGAGCGTTGAAGGCTTCTTTGGTGAGCATGTGAGCCTCGTCAATGATGAAAACCTTGTAGCGGAGAAAAGAAGGGGATAAACGGACGCTCTCTTTCAAATCCCTGATCTCGTCGATGCCGCGATTGGAGGCGGCGTCGATCTCGACGACGTCCAGGCTGCGGCCCTCGTCAATGCTTTGGCAGGCGATGCAGCGGTTGCAGGGCTCGCCTTTAGCTTTGAAAGCGGCGTCTTTGGCCCTGGTTTCGCAGTTGGCGATCTTGGCAATGAGGCGGGCGGTCGTGGTTTTGCCGGTGCCGCGCGGACCGGAAAAAAGATAGGCGTGGGAGAGCAGGTCTTTCCTGGCCGCCTCTTTCAAAACTTGGACGATGAAATCCTGGCCGATCAGAGTATCGAACGTAGCCGGTCGGTATTTTCTGTAAATCGCTAACGCCATGATAAGCTTATTATAATAGCTCTATTCTAAAACAAAAATTAAAGCATGCAAAAGGCGGTTTTTAGTCTGTTCGTATTTGCCCTGATCGCGGTTTTGGCGTATGTTTTAATAAACGAGCAAATTCCAATGGGCAA
Organism: Candidatus Jorgensenbacteria bacterium GW2011_GWA1_48_11; assembly: GCA_001003475.1. Classification (GTDB taxonomy): domain Bacteria; phylum Patescibacteriota; class Minisyncoccia; order UBA6257; family GWB1-50-10; genus GWA1-48-11. Next base: position 28,410 of record LCPF01000002.1, read on the forward strand.
TCTGATTTTAAAAAGTTCGGCTTTCAAGGAAGGCGATTTGATACCGCCGAGATTCACCTGCGACGGCGACAACATCAATCCGCTTTTGGAAATCCGGAACATTCCGGAAAATACGAAAAGTCTTGTTTTGATCGTGGATGATCCGGATGCGACCGGCGGCCGGACCTTTGACCACTGGCTGGTTTTCAATATGCCGGCCAAGACCCAATATATTTCCGAGGACAGCTTGCCGTTGGGCGCCAAGGAGGGGATAAACGGCGCCGGGAGCGTCAAATACGTCGGGCCTTGCCCGCCGCGGGGCAATGCGCCGCACCGCTACATGTTCAAGCTTTACGCTTTGGATGCCGTTCTGGATCTGGTCTCGGGCGTCACGAAAGCCGAGTTGGAAAAAACCATGGCTGGCCACATTTTGGACCAGACCGTGCTTATTGGCCGTTATGGCCGCCATTAAATATGGCCAAGGATACGGAAATCGAACTGCAAACCAAGGTTGAGCGCCTCGCTCCGCTTTTGGCGTTCCTGGAAAAAGAAGGGAAATTCGAATCGGATAACCATCAGCGGGACGAATATTTTACGCCCGTCCATCGCGATTTCCTGGCGCCGCGGCCGATCGAAGAGTGGTTCCGCCTCCGCGATTCGAACGGCAAGTACTCCATTAATTACAAGAAGTGGCATTTTGACGGCGAGGGCCGCGGTCTTTATGCCGATGAACACGAAACAAAGATAGAAAATCCGGAGGCCATGAGAAAAATCCTCGCTACTTTGGACTTCAAGCCGGTTATAGTCGTTGATAAGGAAAGGAAGATCTGGCGGTATAAAGATTACGAAATATCGGTGGATTCGGTGAAGAACCTCGGCGATTTCGTCGAGATCGAGTATTACGGCGACAGCCACCACTCCAATCACAAGGAAATCATGGACGGGATGATAAGCTTTCTTAAGGGTTTGGGCTGCGGCACGCTGGAGATAAATCACAGCGGCTACCCGGCCTTATTGCTCGGCCGCGCTGAAAGGATTGATAAAATATGATCCAGGAAAAATTAGAGAGTAAAGAAAAGAGTTACGAGCCGGGAGATTATCGCCTTGGGGTTAGCCTAGAATTGGCGAGAAAAAGCATATCAGAAAACTTTCCTAATATTTCGCTTAAAAGCATAGATTATTTCAGTGAAGGGCTTGGCAATGTTGTTTTTCTCGTAAATGGCGAATACATATTTAAATTTGCCAGGCACGAAAAGGCCAGTAAGCGCCTTGAGCAGGAATTGAATTTGCTTCCCAAGCTTGTCGAGCGGATCAGCTTGCCGATTCCCAATCCCGAATACGCCGGCCGGCAGGCCGATAACGGTTTGAGATTCTTCGGTTATAAAAAAATCGAAGGCATCGGCTTAACAAAAGAAAGCATTAACGGCTTAGATGAAGAGACGCAAATGAAGTTAGCGAAACAACTGGCAGAACTTTTGAAGCAAATCAGTTCAATTGATTTAGACGAAGCCAGGCAATGGGGGATAGAAGAAGTTGATCCCAGAACTTTCTATGCTCGTCAATTAAAGGAAGCCCGAGAGATAGTCTACCCGATTTTGGAAGCTCAATATCCCGAGGAAGCCGAAGAATTAAAGACCTACATCGAAGGTTTTTTTCGAGATTATTTTAATAACGCAGACAATTTCGATTTTAAACCGGCTGTAGTGCACGGCGATTTAGAAGGCCGTTTGGCTATTATTTTCGATCCCGAAAAGCGGGAAATTTCCGGTATCGTTGATGCCGGTAATCCCGAGATTAATGACCCTGATTTTGATTTGTGGCGGCTTTACGCCCACTATGGCTGGGATTTCATGGTAAAGCTTCTTAAATTTTTGCCCCATGACAGTCTTGAAAGATTGCGTGGGAAGCTGGATTTTTTCTGGCGCGCCCAAACCGTTCATCGCGCCGTGAGAGCAATCCTTCTCAAAGACGAAGAAAGCATCGAAATTTCATTAAAACAAATGAAGGATAAAGCAAAAGATTATGAACCAGCCTGAAACAAAAATCTCGCTGTGCGGCCGCATAGCACTATGACATGTCATAGTGTTGTGACGCGTCATAACACCAATTAAATTAAATTCAAAGCATGACAACTGAAATCAGAAATTGTCAGAATTGTAAGCAATCATTCGTTATTGATTCGGAGGATTTCGCTTTCTATGAAAAAATGGAAGTTCCGCCGCCGACTTTTTGTTGGATTTGCAGGGTGGAACGGCGTTTGGTTTATCGTAACGAGAGAACTCTTTACAGGAGAAAGAGCGGTTATACTGGCAAGGAGATATTTTCAACTTTCCCGCCCGATATGCCATACGTCACTTACGAATCGGATATCTGGTATTCGGATGCATGGGATCCTTTGTCGTACGGCCGAGATTACGATTTTAACCGTCCGTTTTTTTCTCAGTTCGATGAGCTCATGAAGATCGTGCCGTTGCAAGCGCGGAGCGTAATTTCACCGGTGAACAGCGATTATGGCAATAATTCGTCGGGATCAAAGAATTGCTATCTTGTTTTCAATACAACCAATGCGGAAGATTGCTTGTACGGTAACGGCGTGAGTTTTTCGAAGGATTGTGTCGACAATTCGCATATCTCGAAATCGGAACTTTGTTACGGGAATTTCTGGCTGACTCGTTGCAGTCGAGCATTCTTTTCGGAACGCTGTGAGGATTGCTCGGATATATGGTTTTCGAAAGATCTTCGCGGTTGTTCGAATTGTTTCGGGTGCTTTAACTTACGAAACAAGAGTTATTACATCTGGAATAGACCGCACTCAAAAGAAGAATACGCCGCATGGCTGGCGAAATTGAATACCGGCTCGTTTTGCGAGTTTTCGAAATGGAAAGGAGAGTTTGCCCAGCGTACGATCGCTTACCCTTCAAAGTTTATCGAGGGAACGCATAATTCCGACGTAAGCGGGAACTACATTTTCAATTCAAAAAACGTAAAAAAATCTTTTCTGGTGCGCGATGGGGAAAACCTGAAATATTGCCAGTATCTGCAAGAGCCGCCAAACAAGGATTGTTATGATCATACGACTTGGGGAGTGGGGAACGCATTTACTTATGAATGCGGTCAGGTTGGCGACGGAGCGAATAACGTAAAATTCGTCGCTACTTCTTGGACGAACATTAGAAACATCGAATATTGCTACATGTGTCACTCCTCATCGGATCTTTTCGGATGTGTGAGTCTCAGGAATAAGCAATATTGTGTTTTGAACAAGCAGTATACGAAAGAAAAATACGAAGAACTGGTGAGGCGGATAAAAGAACAGATGATGCAAATTCCTTACATTGATAAAAAGGGAAGGGAGTACCGATATGGCGAGTTTTTTCCTATCGAATTTTCTCCTTTTCCGTACAATGAAACGGCAACCCAGGATTATTTCCGGCGCACAAAATCGGAAGTTGAGGCGTTGGGGTATACTTGGCGTGACCAGCCTACGCGGAATTATTCCGTAACCATGCGAACGGAGGATATTCCAGATTCCATAGATGAGGTAGGGGATAAAATCATTGAAGACATTATCAGGTGTGCGCACCGAGGCGAATGCAATGATAATTGCACTACGGCGTTCCGTATCACGCCCACAGAATTATCATTTTATAGGAGGATGAAGCTGCCGTTACCGCGCCTATGCCCAAATTGCCGAACCTGTGAGCGTCTGGAGCATCGAGGTACGTTCAAGCTCTGGCCCCGCCAATGCACCTGCGCCGGGGAGAAGTCGGAAAACGACGTCTATTCAAACACCGCCTCACATTTTCACGGAGCCGGGCGGTGTCCCAACGAATTCGAAACCTCCTATTCCCCGGAGAGGAAAGAAATCGTCTATTGTGAAAGCTGTTACAATAGTGAAGTTGTCTGAACTCCATTTATTTCATTTGGTTATCTAAATTGAATCCATAATTTTATTCCGACAATGGGAAGAGCAACGCCATATTGAGCAATAGCTCTTCCAATTGTTGAAAAAAAGAATTATCGAAGAAAATCTGTTGTTATTATATTTATATTAATGTCAGATCCGATAAAATCATGCTGAAACCGCCGAAAAACGATCAAAAATATTCCTGGACTTACCACGCGGCGGACAAAATGCGGCAGTACGGCATTGGCGAAGGCCGAGTCAAAAGGATCATCCGTTTTCCCAAAAGAGTGGAAGAGGGGATCGCGCCTAAAACCGTGGCCGTGATGCAGCCGGCCGGGAGCAAGCGCTACAGCGAGATTTGGGTGATGTACAAGCTTACGAAGCAAGCAACAAAAGACTCTAAACAAAAAACAAATGACTTTAAACAGGTAGGGAAAATTAAAATAATTACAGCCTGGAGATATCCAGGTAAATCTCCAGAGAGAGATCCGGTACCTCAAGAAGTTATCGAAGAGGTGAGGCGTCTTTTATAATATAAGATAATGAGACACATTAATTTCTTTTCTAAAATTGAATATCAGGAGATAGCTGACGTTTTCGGGTTGGGCAATATTAAAAAAATTGAACATTTTAAGCAGGGGTTGGCAGCGCCGAAGGCATTAGTTAAAACAACGAATGGCAGTTATGTTATCGCTAAATACAAAATAGGCAAAGGCGAGAATTTCAAAAATAAGCCTCGAAAATCCATTCTGCATGAGATAAACCTTTTAACATCATTGAAAGATTTGCCAGTGCCCAAATATCTGGCATATAAGGACGGAAAACGCCTTTTAGATTTTAAAGGCTTTGGTGTCACCGTTTATAAATATCTAGATGGTCATATCACTAATACAATCAATGAAAAAAAAGCTTTTGCGCTTGGTAATTTTCTTGGAGGCTTCCAGAGACAAAAGAAAAGATTCAGAGGAAAATTTGCGGATAGATACAAATTTTATGATTTTTCAATCTCCAGAATGAAATTTATGAAACCTTATGCCTATAATCAAACCCACAAAGAACTTAAAGCAGTAGTAAAAGAAGTGGAAAGGGGGGTTATTCTCAATCGGCTCGGCAAGAATCTTCCTCGGGGTCCTATCCATGTCGATATAAAATCAGATAATGAGTTATTTAGGGGAGATAAGCTTACGGGCATTATAGATTTTGGAAATTTTTATATAGGCCCATTGATTTTGGATGTAGGGAAAGCCATCGTATTTAATTGCGTTAAGAGAGGAAAATTGGATGGGAAATTAGTGAGGAGTTTTTTGCGCGGCTACGAAAAGCAAAGACTTCTTAAAAGGCAGGAAATAAATTATCTAAAAAAATCTATTCTTTATTCAATATACAGTCATATTTGGCTTGATTTGTATCACGTGCCTTTAAAATTAGTTCCTGAGACGCACACGCTTTATTTTGTAAGGGCTTTTCTGCCCGCCATACGCGATTTGGACAAAAATGAAAATTTTATCGCAGAAATTCTTTGAGCAGCCGGCTTTGAAAATAGCTAAAGTCCTTCTGGGCAAATATTTGGTGCGGCGGATCGGCCGCAAAACCATAAAAGTGATGATTACCGAAGTCGAAGCCTATGACGGCTTTAAAGACAAGGCTTCGCATGCGGCGCGGGGCCTTACTGAACGCAATAAGATAATGTTCGGGCCGGCCGGTTATTGGTATGTCTATTTCACTTATGGCATGCATTGGATGCTGAACATCGTGACTGGGAGGGAGGGCTATCCGGCCGCCGTCTTAATTCGCGGCGTACGGTTAATCCTTCCGCGTACTTCCTCGGGAGGCAGTCTCAGGGGCGACGCCCAAGTCTTAGCCTCCCTACGGGATACGCGGAAGGGCACGTCGGAAAAGTATATTAACGGGCCGGCTCGGCTGACCAAATTTTTAAAAATAGATAAGAGGTTCAATAATAAAGCTGCTAGTTGCCGAACTGGCCTATGGATAGAAGACAATCCGAGGTTTAGAAATTTGTCCGCCCGAGGCAGATCCGCCTCTGGCGGAAAATTCGAAATTAGAAATTCTCCGAGAATCGGGGTCGGTTACGCCGGTCCTATTTGGTCAAAAAAGCCCTATCGGTTTAAGATAGAAGCATGAATCCCGTTAGAAGCGGCCTCGATAACCATAAGGGAACAATATTATTAATTGGTTATAATATAACCGGTCTAAACCAAACGCGGAGATTTGTTCCGCTTCTAACGGGATGAAACTTTCCATTGGCATCGTCGGTTTGCCCAACGTCGGCAAATCCACCTTGTTCAAAATTTTAACGAAACAAGAGGTGCATATTGCCAATTATCCTTTTGCGACGATTGATCCGAACGTGGGCATTGTGCCCGTGCCGGACGAAAGACTGGAAAAATTGGCAAAATTAAGCCAGTCGAAGAAAATCGTGCCGGCAGTCGTGGAATTTTACGACATTGCCGGTTTGGTCAAAGGCGCCAATAAAGGCGAGGGCTTGGGCAATCAGTTCTTGTCTCACATCCGTGAAGTGAATGCGGTCCTGCAAGTCGTCCGCTGTTTTTCGGCGAGCGACATCATTCACGTCGAAAGCACGACCGATCCGGTGCGCGATCTGGAAATAGTGAACATGGAGCTGGTTCTTAAGGATTTGGAAACCGTAGCCAAGAGACACGAGAATGCCGAAGCCGATGCCCGGAGCGGCAAGAAAGAGGCGGTCCTGTTAAGAGATAATTTGCTGGACATCAAGAAAGCGCTGGAGATGGGCGAGCTCATCGTGACCGATCCGGACTTGGTCAGACGCCACGAAGCCATGTTCAAGGATTTGAATCTTTTGACGGCCAAGCCGCAGCTTATTTTATTGAACGGCAAGCCGGAAGAGGTGAGTGACGAATTGAAAAATAAGATTAGGGCTATGAAGGCCGATTATCTGATCCACGATCTGGCGAGCGAAAATTTCGTTCCAGAATTGATTCAGAAAGCCTACCAGATTCTTAATCTGATCAGTTTTTTGACTACCGGCGAGGATGAAACCCGGGCCTGGACCATTCAAAAGGGGACGAAAGCGCCGCAGGCCGCCGGCGTCATTCACACGGATTTTGAAAGCAAATTCATCAGGGCCGAAGTCATCAATTGGCAAAAACTAATGGAAGCCGGCAGCTGGAATAGCGCCAAACAAAAAGGCTGGCTGCGGCTCGAAGGCAAGGACTACGTGATGGCTGACGGTGACGTTGTCGTCATTCGGCACGGTTAAAAAAAGCGCCGGTCAGGCGCTTTTTTCTTCCAGCAGGAGGAAAAGCAGGGCCAGGGCAGAAAGCATCAGGCCGACATCCCGGAAAGTGACAAGATCAACGCCATAGAAGACGATGATTGAGAGAAAATCGAGAAAGGCCAGGAAAGCCGCCAGCTTCACCCATTTGTTAAAGAGTAGAAGGGCGGCGACAAAAAGCTCGAAAACGGCGTAAATCGAAAGGAGAGTATGGCGTTCGATTATCTTGCCGAGCCAAGCCGGCACGAAATCGAGCCAGCTCGCCGGCTCGACCCACATGAGGAGGCCAGCGTAAAGGAAGACCAACCCCAACCCGAAGCGAATAATTGCGGTCGGCCTTATTTTAGATTCCAGGGTTTTTATAAACATCAATTTTGGCTTATGATTATATTATAGCAAAATTTATTTCCAATCATGACCTATGAATTGGCGCTAGACGCTTACCGCGGCCCCCTAGACAAGCTTTTGGAATTGGTTGAGGAGAAGAAGCTGGCCATTACCGAAATCAGCCTCGCCGCCGTGACCGCGGACTTCCTAGCCTATTTAAAGAAGCTGGAAGCGGAGAAAATCGATCAAATTCTTTTGGCTGATTTTCTGGCGGTGGCCTCCAAATTGATTCTGATCAAGTCCAAATTCCTTTTGCCTTCGCTCGTGACCGAGGAAGACGAACTCGAAATCAGGGATTTGGAAATCCGGCTCCGGCTTTACCAGGAAATCAAGCAGGCCATGATTTTGGTCAAGCGGAGTTGGCAGCCGTTGCCTCAGATTTTCAGCCGCGAATATTTGGCCCAAATCGGCCCGGTTTTTTACCCGCCGCGCGAGGTTACGGCCGAGACGCTCCATTCGGTTCTGGTCGGCCTTTTCGCCGACTTTGAAAAGATTTTCCGGCCGGTGGCCGTCATCAAAACGGAAATAATCAATTTGAAGGCGAAAATCGAGGAAGTTTTCAAAAAATTGACCGATCGGCCCCTGGAATTCCAAAAACTTTCCAATAGGCATTCCAAAAACGAATTGATCGTCCTTTTTTTGGCCATTCTCCACCTGATCAAGGAGCAGCTGATCCTGGTCAATCAGCCGACTCATTTCCGGGAAATGACCATTGTGAGAAAAGCAAAAACCGATTAAAATCATCGTTGCCATGCCCGAAATAGATTTGAAAAAAGCCGCCGCCCTCGAAGCCCTCCTTTTCTATTACGGCGAGAGTTTGAGCTTGAAGAAAATAGCGAAGTTCCTCGAGATCAAGGAAACGGAAGTGCCGAGTCTGGTCCAGTACCTCAAAGAAAAGATGGACAGCGATGAAGCGTGTGGCCTTACTCTTTTATCCCAAGACAATAACGTTCAAATGGCGACGAAACCCGATTTTCAATCGATCGGCAAGAGACTCGTGACCGACGAGTTCCGCGAAGAGCTTTCGCCGGCATCGCTCGAGACCCTTTCGATCGTCGCTTACCTGGGGCCGATCCCAAGAAGCAAGATCGATTATTTGCGCGGCGTGAATTCTTCCTTTACCCTGCGCGGTCTCCTGATGCGGGGCTTGATTGACCGCAATCCGGAAGCCGAGCACGGCAACCAGTATTATTATCGGGCCAGTTTTGATTTTTTGAAGCATATGGGCCTTGAAAACACGGAAAAATTGCCGGAATACGAAAAATATCGGGCATTACTCCAGAATTTCGAAGGTCAGGAAGAAAATAAACCCGCATGAGCATCCGTTCCCAGGCCTTGATTTTGGTTTTTTTGATCCTGGTTTCTTTGACATTGACCAGGATTAGCATCGGGCCGTCATCATTGGCCGGCAATCAGGTTTCGAGAGCCGCGAAAACCACCGTGACACCGGCGGCAAACGATCTGTCTTACGAGCGGGCAAGCCTTCTGCAGAACGCTCAAGTGCCGCCGGGTCCGGTCCGAAACTGGGACGTTTTGGATCCGAAAGTAACGGCGAAGGCGGTCCTGATCCAATCTCTGGACGACTATTATCCCTTTTTCAATTACAACACCTATGTTTCCTGGCCGGCGGCTTCACTGACCAAGCTTCTTACGGCCGTCGTCGTTTTGGAGGATATCGGCCAGAACAAGAAGATTTCGGTGAGCGCCGCAGCGGCGGCAGCCGACGGTTCTTCGGCCGGCCTGCGGAGCGGCGAAGTTTACACGGCCCAGGACCTTTTGAAAATAATGCTCTTGGCTTCGGCCAACGACGCGGCGGCGGCTTTTGAGGAATATTTGGGCGCGGAGAATTTTCTGAGCCTGACGAACGAAAAGATGCGCGATTTAGGCATGAACCAGACCGTTATTCTCGACTCGAGCGGCTTGAACGACGCGAACGTTTCTTCGGCTAGCGATTTGATGCGCCTTACCCGCTATATCGTTGAGAACCATCCGGAAATTTTCACCTGGACTCGGCTGACGAGCTTTTTGGCCCAGCCCATTAACGACGTTCGGACGCAAAGCCTGCAGAATATCGATCGGCTGGTCGAAGAACCGGATTTTCTGGGCGGCAAGACCGGCACTTCGGAAGCCGCCGGTCAAAATCTTTTGGCGATTTTCAACCACAATAATCTTCGGATCGCGATCATCATCCTGGGCAGCACCGATCGTTATGCCGACATGAGCCATCTTTTAAATTGGCTGGACAAGGCTTACACTTATTAGTAATCCCTCACCCTTCAAAGATAGGGAGCTTAATTAGGGCAATGAAGCAATGTTTTCAAAAAGCAATATATTCAAGGAAAGGTACGTTAATTTTCAAAGTGCGCTTCCCGAGAAGCGTAATCTTTGAAGGGTGAGGGATGGTTATCTTTGAGGCGGTCAGGGTTTTGGTCATTTTCGCGATCGCTTTCGTGGTCGCGATTCTCATTACGCCGTTCGTTTATCATTGGCTGGTCAAATTGAACTTGCGTAAGAAGAACATTCGGGACGCGGTGAGCGCTCCGATCTTCCATCAATTTCACGAAAAAAAGGGCAATACGCCGACCATGGGCGGCGTCATAATTTGGCTCACCGTCATCGGCCTCGCCATGGTTTTTCTCGTCGGCCGCACTTTCTTCGACGGCTTCGGCGAATATTTCAATTTCGTAAGCCGTTCAGAAACTTATTTGCCGCTCGCCGCCCTGCTTTTGGCGGCGATCGTCGGTTTGATCGACGACATGTTCGGCATTTTAGGCAAGGGGCCGCACGGCGGGGGATTGAACATGAAGCAAAAACTTCTTCTTTACACCTTTGTGGCCGCATTGGGCGCCTGGTGGTTTTATTTCAAGCTGGGTTTCGACATTCTTTACATTCCTTTTATCGGCTATATTCCCTTGGGTCTATGGTATCTTCCGTTCTTCGTTTTCGTCCTGGTCGCAACCGCTTTTTCGGCTAACGAGACCGATGGCTTGGACGGTTTGGCCGGCGGCGTTTTGTTCTTCGCTTTCGGCGCCATGGCGGTCGTTGCCTTCGTCCTGGGCCGTTACGATCTCGCCGCGATGACCACTGCGATTTTGGGTTCGCTTTTGGCCTTTTTGTGGTTCAATATCTACCCCGCCCGGTTTTTCATGGGTGATACCGGCTCCATGTCTTTAGGCATCACTTTGGGCGTGATGGCAATGATGACCAATACCGCTCTTTTGATGCCGATTTTCGGCCTGGTTTTGGTCTTCGAATCCGTGACCGTGATCATTCAGATATTGAGCAAGAAAATCCGGCACAAAAAAGTTTTCCTTTCGACGCCGATCCACCACCACTTCGAAGCCTTGGGTTGGCACGAGAGCCAGATTACGATGCGTTTTTGGATCGTTTCGGCGGTGGCTTCGATTTTCGGCCTGGTTTTGTTCTTCTTGGCCCGCTTCGCCTGAAAGGCTTTGTTCAAAATTTAAAGCCGAAAGGCGAATAAATTTTGATTACAAAACTTTCACTCCGCCCCACTTTTTATAACAGCAATGAGCAATATAGAATTAATCAAGACAATAACTGATCATCTATTTCCGAAGGTTGTTTTCATAAAAAGTGAGGCGGGATGCTCAATTTTCTAACCTCGCTTCGCTCGGATAAAATTGGCATAATTAACTCGTGACCCTTCTCATTAAAAACGGGCTGGTTTACGACGGTAGTGAAAAAGCGCCGGAAAAGAGCGACATTTTCATTTCCGGCAAAAAGATCGTGCGGATCGGCCAATTCCCGGCCCTCAAGGCCGACGTCGTCATTGACGCTTCGGGTGCTTTGGTTTTGCCTGGCTTCATCGATATCGGCAGCACGATCGACCATTATTTCGAGGTTTTTTCCGAACCGGTCCAGGAGCGGCTTATCGCGAACGGCATCACGACCGTGATCGGCGGCAACGACGGATTTTCTTTGGCGCCCTTCACCAGAAAATCCTATTTTTTGATGAATGAAATGGGCGACAATCATTACCGGAACGCGGATTGGCATTCGGTCGGGAGTTTCCTCAACGTTTTGGGTCGGAAACGGCTGCGGGTGAATTTCGGCACTTTGGCCGGCCATACGACCATCCGGGAATCATTGACCAAGGGCGAACCGCGGGATTTGACCGATCATGAGCTCCTGGCCATCCGGAGAATATTGGCCCAGAGTTTTAAGGACGGCGCTTTCGGTTTTTCGATAAATTTAAACTCCATTTATTCCCGCCGCGTGCCGCTTTACGAAATTGAAAGCCTGGCCGAGGCGACGGCTAGCGGTAAAAAGATATTTGCTTTGGGTTTGCGTCAGACCGGAGAAAAATTATCGGCGGCCATCGAAGAAATGATAACGATCGCTAAAAAGACTTCGGTTAACGTTCAGCTGCGGCGTTTCGCGCCGGTCAGAAATTTCGTTGGCGCGTACCTTGAAGCGAAAGAAATTTTCGAAAAAAGTTCGGCCGAGACCCACGTCAATTTCGATTTGAACCTGTCGGGCTTGACGGTCATGCCGATTCACGATTTACTGCCCGATTGGTTCCGGAACAGCAATTTGGAGGACATGGTTAGAAACATCGAGAGCGCGGCCATGCGAGAGGTGGTTTTCGGCCATTTGGCGAAATTCGATCTCGCGAAAATAAGGATCATTCGGGCGCCGCGACCCTTGAAATTTCTGGAAACGAAGACGCTGCGCGATTTTGCCGCGAGCCGCAACCTCCACGACGCACCGGCGATTTTGAAATTCATGCAGCTTACGCACCTCCAGTCCTTGGTTGGTTTGGAAAACGTCGATTTGAAAACAGCGGCCGGATTTTTGGATTCGCCGAAAGCGATCGCGAGTGCCGATGTTTTGACGGACGCTTTCACGGTTTTGATCAATTCGGTTTTGAAGGACGGCCTCATGCCGCTCGAAAAAGCAGTGACCAAAATGACTTTGAAGCCGGCCGAAAAATATCGCATTCCACTGCGGGGCCTTTTGAAAGAGGGTTATTTTGCCGACGTCGTCGTCGTGGCCGACGGCCGGGTGCGGGATGTGGTTTTGAACGGGGAATTGGCTTTCAACCAAGGTCGGAGCAAAAACAAGACCGCCGGCATGGTTTTGAGGCCGGCCCGCTAAAGGAATGACGGGAAGATTCGGAAAGGGGCCGGACTATGTTTTTTTGGGAGTTTTGATGATTCTCCTGATTTTCGGGCTTGTCATGCTCGCGAGCGCCTCGGGCGACCTGGCCAAGGCCCAGTTCGGCGACAGCTATTATTATTTGCGCCATCAGATCTTGACCGGTCTGCTTCTGGGCCTGGTCGGTTTTCTCGTCGGTTACATCGTCAACTATCGCCATTGGGAAAAACTTGCCATCTGGTTTTTGGCCGCAAGCATATTGATTTTGCTTTTGGTTTTCACGCCTTTGGGCGTGAAACTTTACGGCTCCGAACGCTGGCTGGATTTTAACGGCATTTCTTTCCAGCCCGGCGAGCTCGTGAAACTGACTTTTTTGATCTATCTTGCCTCCTGGCTCAGCCGCAAAAGCCAGCGGAGCAAAAGCTGGTCCGAGGGTTTTCTGCCGTTTCTTTTCGTTTTTGGGCTTGTGGCAGTGCTTCTTATACTCCAACCCTCGACCTCGACGGCCGTGATTTTGGGCGCGGCTTCATTCGTCACTTATTTTACGGCCGGCGGCCGGATAAAATTCCTGGCCGCCGGCGGCATTTTATTCCTCATAGCCCTTATTCTCTTGATCGCGGTTACGCCTTACCGTCTGCAGCGGGTTTTGAGTTTCTTGAACCCGCAGACGAACCAATTGGGGGCGTCCTATCACATCAATCAGGCCCTGATTGCGATCGGTTCGGGCGGTCTTACCGGCGTGGGCTACGGCCCATCCACGACCAAACTTCATTACTTGCCCGAGCCGTTGAGCGATTCCATTTTTGCCGTGATCGGCGAAGAGTTGGGCTTTTTGGGCGCGCTTTTCGTGATCCTTATTTTTCTTGCTTTCATCTGGCGCGGTTTGAAGATCGCGAAAAGGGCGCCGGATGATTTCGGCCGATTTATGGCGGCGGGCTTCACGGCCCTGATCGGTGTGCAAGCTTTCGTTAACATCGGCGCCATTTCCGGCCTAATTCCCTTGACCGGCGTGCCGCTGCCGTTTGTGAGCTACGGCGGCACGGCCCTGGCTGTATTTCTGACAATGGGTGGTATTATTTTAAATATATCGAGGCAGAGAAGGTAGAAAGATCAGGGCTATGACCAAAAAATCAAGAGAGTGTCAAAACTGCCAGCTCAAGTCTAGTCCGCCCCGGGCGGACAAACATCATGACTGAATCACAAACTAAAGTTTGTCAGAATTGTCATGGTTCATTCGTCATCGAACCTGAAGATTTCGGGTTCTACAAAAAGATAGATGTCCCGCCGCCGACATTTTGTCCGGAATGCCGTTATCGCCGACGTCTCTTGGATAGGAACGAATGGAGCTTGTACAGGCGGAACTGCAATTTCAGCGGCGAAACCGTTGTTTCTATTTATCGGAACGATGCGCCATTCCCGGTCTACAAGCAGGAAGTCTGGCGGGGTGACAAATGGGATCCCTTGTCCTATGGGCGGAACTTCGATTTTAACCGGTCTTTCTTCGAGCAGTATGAAAAATTGCGCCGCGTCGTGCCCCACCTGGCCTTAGCGAATTCGAATAGCGTTAATTCCGAATACAGCAATCAATCGCAAGACAATAAGGATTGCTATATGGTTTCGGCAACCGGCGGCAGCGAAAAATGTATGTACGGCAATTGGTTTCAGCCGGGTTCTTATTTTTCGGCCGACTGCTATATGATCGAGAAAAGCGAATTTTGCTATGAATGTATTAATTGCGGGCGATGCTCGCGGTGTGTTTGGTGCCAGGACTGTTTTGACTGCGTTGCTTTGAATTTTTCCATTGATTGCCGCGGTTGTTCGAATTGTTTCGGCTGTGTCGGCTTTCGCAATAAGCAATGTGCGTGGTTCAATAAGCAGCTATCGCAGGGTGAATACGAGCAGCGGCTCAAAGCTTTCGATTGGAGCAGAGGCGAAATTTTGAAAGCGATTGAAGAAACGAAGAGATTGTCTTTGGTTCTGCCTCGGAAAAATTATCATGGCGCTAAGGTCCAGAATTCTTCAGGCGATTATCTGGAAAATGCGACCAATGCCCGCTTTAGCTTTAATTGCCGGGAAAATAAAGATACGGCCTATCTTCAGGATGCTTGGCAAATGGTTGATGCTTTGGACGAAACAGAAATCTTGAAAGACGAGCGTTCTTATGAACTTCAGGGTTGCGCTTTTACCAATCGTTGCATCGTTCTGCGGAGTTGCTGGACAATGACCGATTGTTACTATTGCGACATGTGCTTTTCCTGCAGTGATTGTTTGGGTTGTTTCGGTTTGAAGCAGAAACAGTACTGTATTTTGAACAAACAATATTCCAGGGAAGATTATTTGGAATTGAAGAAAAGAATCATCGAGCATATGAAGAAAACAAGTGAGTGGGGGGAATATTTTCCGGCGGAGTTATCACCCTTCGCCTACAATGAATCGGTAGCGCAAGATTATTTTCCGCTGACTAAGAAAGAGGCGATTGCACGAAGCTATGAATGGTATGATCACCAGGAGTCGAAGGATTATAAACCGACAATGCGTCCGAGCGATGTTCCAAAATTCATTTCCGAGACAACCGATTCGATTTTGAACGAAGTGATCGGCTGTAGTTCGCAGGAATCGGAAAAAGAACGAGATTTGCATCCTGAATGCGCCACCGCCTTTCGAGTTATACCGCTTGAACTCTCGCTTTATCGCAAGTTGGGCATTTCTTTGCCTTCTAAATGTTTTCCTTGCCGCCGGAACGATCGGTTTGCCTTGCGTAATCCCCGGAAGCTCTGGCACCGCCAATGCACCTGCGCCGGGGAGAAGTCGGAAAACGGCGTCTATCAAAACACCGCCTCACATTTCCACGGAGCCGGGCAGTGCCCCAATGAATTCGAGACCTCCTATTCTCCGGAGAGGAAGGAGATCGTCTATTGCGAGCAGTGCTATAACGCCGAAGTGGTTTAGAGAAGCGTTATGCTACAACATAGCGCTATGACATGTTATAGCGCTAGAAAAATAAAAATCCAGACATGATCTCAAAAACTCCCAAATTTGATAATGCTATAGACGAAGTTTTAAGCAAGCTTCAACCGCACGAAAGAAAATGTGCTTCTTGCGGCGAGAATTTCTTGGTGGAAAAAGAAGATATAGATTTCTATAAAATGCTTCGTGTGCCGCCGCCGACGCTATGTCCGCTCTGCCGGAAGAAGCGCCGATTCGGACAATTTATGAGGGTCCCTAAATTCTTTAAGAAGAAATGCGGTGTTCCGGGCCATACAGAAGAGGCTATAACGGTTTTTCCTCCTTCTTCGCCTCACAAGATATATGATTTCTCCTTTTACCATTCCGATGGATGGGATGCCGCTACGTATGGGCGGGAATACGACGCGTCAAAATCTTTTTTTACGCAGTTCAAAGAATTATTCTTTGATGTACCCCATATTTCCCTTGAACGCGATCCGTTGGGCGTTGGCGTCGAGTACACCCTTGGCGGGCGCGGCGGGAAGAATAATTACTATTGCTCCATGGGGTTTGAAAGTCAGGATTGTCGCTATTGTTTTGACGTACGTTTTTCTAATAATGTAGCGGATTCGCACCTCATTACCAACTCGGAATTTCTCTATCAATGCGTGGCATCGGCTTTTTGCAAT
The DNA here is from genome assembly GCA_001003475.1 of Candidatus Jorgensenbacteria bacterium GW2011_GWA1_48_11. Classification (GTDB taxonomy): domain Bacteria; phylum Patescibacteriota; class Minisyncoccia; order UBA6257; family GWB1-50-10; genus GWA1-48-11. Next base: position 44,713 of record LCPF01000002.1, read on the forward strand.
CACTGTATTTCGGTGGTCGGATGTTCTCACTGCATTGATTGCGCGTTTCTTTATGACTGCAAAAACTGCTCTAATTGTTTTTTGTCCTCTAATCTGCGGAACAAATCCTACGTCTTCGAGAATGAACAATTTACGAAAGAAGAATACGAAAAGAAAATCGCCGGGATCAATCTTGGAAAAAGAGAGCAATTCAATGCTTGTCTTCGAAACTTCAATAAATTGATGGAAAAAGCCCTCCATCGTTCCATACAGACCGTGAATACAAACGGTTCTGTCGGCGACAGCCTTATGGAATGCAATCAGTGTTACTTCGTTTTTCAGACCATGAAATCGGATCACGTCCGCTTTGCGGACAACTTACTTGGAACGAAGGATTCGATGGATGCAGTAAACGTTCTTGGGGAAAAATTCTACGAAACAGTGGTTGGAGTACCGGGGAACGCCCGCTTTTCCCTTTACGTGAGAAACTCAATCGATATGGAATATTGCGTTGAGTGTTATGATTGCCATGATTGCTTCGGCTGCGTCGGTCTGAAGAACAAAAAATTTCACATTTTTAATAAACCTTACTCCGAAAATGAATATTGGCCGAAAATCGACGACGTAAAATCATCGATGCTGAAGAACGGAGAATATGGTGAATTTTTCCCGCTTGAATTTGGACTCTTTCCGTACCAGTCAAGTAACGGGCAGAAGAATTTTCCCATTAACGGAGTTCGAGCGAAAGAAATAGGCATTCCCTGGTATGACGAACCCGATACGAATGTGCCGGAAAACGCGCGAATTAGGCGGGCCCCCGAAGACATTCCCGACGATATACGTAACGTGACGGACGAGATATTGGATGATGTCATTCTCTGCGAAGCGACAAAGAAACCTTTTCTGATCACGCGTGCCGAGCTGGGTTTTTATAGGCGAATGAACGTGCCGATTCCTATGAAAAATCCGTGGCGACGCATGGAAGAACGGTCGGAATTGGAGCGTGGTGTTTGGTTATATCCATTTATTTGCCCGAAATGCGGGGAACGTTCATTTTCCACGTATAATCCTTTGCAACAAGAACGGCTGTCCATTTACTGCGAGGAGTGTTATTTAAAGGAAGTGGTATGAATAAATTACTTTTTTGGAAAAACAAATTAATTAGATTACAAGATATAATAAGTAGATGGTTGAATCCGTGAGAATTTTACTGACTGGCGGCGGGAGCGGGGGACACGTCTACCCCTTAGTCGCCGTGGCCGAGGAGTTGAAAAAGCAGGCGCCCCAGGCCCAAATTTATTATTTCGGCCCAAAGAGCGCTTTGAACGCCGAGTTCGTAAATCTGGGCATTGGCGTTTACAATATCGCCTCGAGCAAACTCCGGCGTTATTTTTCCCTGGCGAATTTCATTGACGTGCCGAAATTCTTTTGGAGCCTTGTTCAGGCATTTTTCAAGCTCTATTTTCTGATGCCAGACGTGGTTTTCTCCAAGGGCGGTCCGGGCGCCCTCTCCGTTATTCTGGCCGCTAAGTTCTATCTGATTCCGGTCATTATCCACGAATCCGACGCCGTGCCGGGACTTACGAACCGGCTTTCCGCCAAGCTTGCGAAAAGAATCGGCATTTCTTTCGCGGAAGCTGCCAAGTATTTTCCCAAAAACAAGACCGCTCTCGTCGGCAATCCCTTGCGATCGGGTTTGCTCGCATCGGTGAATCTCACCCAGGCCCAAGCAAAAAAAGATTTGCGTTTCGAAACCAATAAGCCGCTCATTCTCGTTTTGGGCGGTTCCCAGGGCGCCCAAGTGATAAATAGCCTGATCTGGGATAATTTTCTTTCGATTTTGGAAATCAGCCAAGTCTATCATCAGGTCGGCGACCTAAATTTGAGCGAGATTAAAGACTTCATTGCCGGCGCGCCTCAAGAAATCCGGCTTGCCGGCGATCAGTACAAATTTACCGGCTTTTTCGATTTGCCGAGCCTGCGGGAAGCGCTATTCGCCGCCGACCTCGTTATTTCCCGGGCCGGCGCCGGCGCGATCTTCGAAATTGCCGCTTTCGGCAAGCCCTCGATTTTGGTACCGCTCGAGGGAGCCGCCAACGGCCACCAGCGGGTCAACGCTTACGCTTACGCCGAAACAGGCGCCGCCGAAGTGATCGAGGAAGAAAATTTCACGATCAATATCTTAAAAACTCAAATTAAGGACATTTTGGGCAACGCCGCGAAAATGGGGGAAATGGCGACGGCCGCAAAGGCTTTTGCTAAGCCTGACACCGCCCAGGTTTTAGCCAAGGAAATTTTGTTTTTGAGTGGCGCGAGGTTTATTTGATTTTAGCTTAGCTCCTTTGACTTTTTGAGAGTTTAACTTTTTAATCTCTTTCAAAACTAGCGCTATAATTAATTATAACGGTGTAAGGAAATTATAAAGAGAGTTGGAAGAGATTTTAAAATCGTTTTTAGGTTTAGTTTCAACTGAAATCGTGAAAATCCCAGTGGTATATCGTAGTATACCACCTCAAAAATTAACTATTGAATCATTAAAATTGTTGGATTAAACAAAAAGAGCCGCACCCGTAGGTTTGGCTCTCGGTCCAAAAAAGGACTCTTGGGATTTTTTCGGAACCCCTTAACCGGTTGAAGATTACACCGTTACGGCGATGACGATCAACGCGCCGCACATGAACGAGAGAAGCCACTTGATACCCTTGAGATGATCGATCATCTCTTCTGCCTGCTGACTCGTCATTTTGCGCCTCACAGAGCGGGTTCGTTGCTTGATGCTGCTATTTATATTCTAGCACAAATCTACTAGGAAGTCAAGCAAGAAAAGGTTTAAATAGGCGAAAAACAAGGCTATAATTAAAAAACTTATGATTAGGGTTAGATTTGCGCCATCGCCAACCGGCCATTTGCATATGGGTGGTGTCAGAACCGCTCTTTTTAACTGGCTTTTTGCCCGCCATGAAGGCGGCAAGTTCCTTTTGCGCATTGAAGACACCGACAAGAACCGTTCCAAGAAAGAATACGAGGATGAGATAATCAATGTTTTGAAATGGCTTGGTCTTGACTGGGATGAGGAAGTGAACCGGCAAAGCGAAAGGTTGTCCCTTTACGAAGGGTATCTCAAAAAACTCTTCGAATCGGGTTTGGCTTATTACTGTTTTTGCACGCTCGAAGAGCTTGAAGCGGAAAGCCAGGCCCAGCTTACTCAAGGATTGCCGCCCAAATACAGCGGCAAATGCCGTCATTTGAAGCGGGAAGAAGTCGAAGAGCGTCTCAAAAAAGAACCAGCCGTGATCCGCTTTAAGGTTCCAAATAGGGTAGTGGCTTTTCACGATATGATCAGGGGCAATGTGGAATTCAATGCCGAGCTTATCGGGGATATTGTCATTGCGAAAAGCTTGCAAGAACCTTTGTATAATTTTGCGGCGGCCGTTGACGATTTTGAAATGAAGATCACTCACGTCATCCGTGGCGAGGAACACATCTCAAACACGCCTAAGCAGATTCTGATCCAGGAAGCTTTGGGTTTCGATCGGCTTGAATACGCCCATTTACCCCTGATCCTCGGGCCGGATCGGAAAAAACTTTCCAAGCGTTTTTTGGATAAGTCCATGGACGATTACATCAAGGACGGTTATTTAGCCGAAGCGATCATTAATTTTTTGGTACTTTTAGGTTGGCACCCCAAAGAAGACCGGGAAGTGATAAGTCTGGCCGATATGGTAAAAGAGTTCAGTTTGAACCGAGTCCAAAAAGCCGGCGCTATTTTCAATCCGGAAAAACTGGATTGGCTGAACGGTTATTATTTGCGGTCCTTGCCGCTGAAAATCATTGTCGAAAAGTTGAAAAAATTCATTCCGACGGCCTGGCTCAAGAAAGAAAAACTTTTGGAGAAGGTGATCGAGATCGAAAAAGAACGGATGCGGCGCTTGAATGAATTTCCCGATTTGGCCGGTTTTTTCTTCGATTTGCCGGATTATCCGGTTTTGATTTTGAACTGGCAGAAAACAAATGCGGCAACAACCCTGGATAATCTGAAGGCCGTGGCCGAAGCTTTAAGGGCGGTTCCCAAGGAAGATTTCTCCAAAAAAACATTCGAATCCAGCCTGATGCTTTTGGCCGATGCCAGGGGCCGGGGTGAGATATTCTGGCCTTTGCGGGTGGCTTTATCGGGTAGGGAAGCCTCGCCCGGCCCCTTGGATATCTTGGAAATTTTGGGCAAAGAAGAATCTTTGCAGAGGATCCAGGCGGCCATCAAGAAACTTTCCTGATATTTCTATGACTAGAAAGAGCTTAAAAATCTTTATTGCTTTTGCACTTTGTTTGATTTTTTTCGGTCTCAAAGGGGATCGCGTTTTTGCCCAGGTTGCCACCACCACGTCTAATCTGCAGGATTTGATTACCCAAAAAAGCGTTCAGCTTCAGATACTGCAGGATCAGCGGGATCAGCTCGAGAGAACCATCCAGGCGACAAGCCAAACCGGTTCATCCCTTAAGAACGAACTTAAACAAATGGATTACAACATCAGCCAGCTGAATTTATCCATTCAGGCCAATAAGATCACGCTCGATAAATTGAACCTGCAGATCGCGGCGGCCTCAAGCGATGTCCAAAACATCAATGGCGCGGTTCAGAACTCCAAGGATACGATCCGCCAGCTTTTTACCGAGTTGCAGCAGGCCGATCACGATAATCTTTTCACGATTTTTTTGAAGAATAAAAGCTTGAGCCAGAGTGTGGACGAAGCCCAATCTTTGGCGACTTTGAACAAGGCCTTGATCGATAATATTCAAAACCTCAAAAACTATCAGCTTCAGCTCTCCAAAAAAATTCAGGAACAGAAACAAATCCAGGTGCAAAAGCAGGTTGAGAACGTAAATTTGGCCAATCGCCAGACTATTGTCCAGGAACAAAAAACGGAAAAACAGCAGATCCTTGCCCAAACTAAAGACCAGGAACAGCTTTATCGCGAACAGCTTCAGCAGGTAATCCAGCTGCAATTGTCCATTTCGAGCGAAGTGGAAAAGATCGAAGCCGAATTAAGAAAACACATTGACCCCAATCTGTTGCCCATTCCGCGGCCGGGCGTGCTGGCAATCCCGGTCGAAGGCAATCTGACTCAAGGCTACGGCTACACTAAGTTCGCTAAAAACGGCTACCGCGGCCAATTCCATAACGGCGTTGATATCGGTGCGCCCATCGGTACGCCGATCGTGGCGCCTGAAGACGGCACCGTGATTGTGACCGGCAATCAGGATAATTATTGCCGCAAGGCCGCTTACGGCCGCTTTGTTGTACTGAAACATCCCGATAATTTAACGACGCTTTACGGCCACCTTTCCCAAATAATCGTTAAAAAGGGGGACACCGTGAAGAAAGGCGACATAATCGGCTATGTCGGCCGGACCGGCTATGCCACAGGCCCGCATCTGCATTTTACGGTTTACGCCGGGCCGACTTTTTACATGGGCTTTTCGAGGGGCTGCGGGTCAATGCCTTACGGCGGCGATTTGGACCCCACGGATTATCTGGATATGACGCAATTGTGATAAAATATTATCTCATTTATGTCAATGTATAAGCTGGGCGGTTTTAAAAGTGTTATAATCAGTTCAATGAAATATTGGCTTGCAGCGGTTTTGATTCTTGCTCCGGCAACTGGTTTTGCGGCGGTAAGCGATATTAATCTCAATCAAGTCCAAATTCCCGGTCCGGTTCAGGATTTATTCCAAACCTTCGGCCAGATCCACATTGACGTGGGCCAAAACCAAGCTGTCCAAAGTATCGGCCAAGGCATCCAAGAAACCGTATCCCAGATAGGCCAAGACCCCCAAAATTGGCTTTCCCAACTCCAGAATTGGTGGGGGAGGCTTAACAGCTGGCTCCAGATCAATATCGGCGTCAGTTTCAGCCAGATCCTGACGGTCATCGCAAATCTCTTTATTTGGGTTTTCGAACTAATGATCAAGCTGATCAAATTGGCTTTGCCGAGTATCCAATAATTTTCTTAGAAGTTCATTTTGCGATAGTTTACTGTTGCAAAATGAACGTTATGTTTTACGACTGAAATAAAAGCCTGTCAGGCATATATCTGTCGCAAAACATATATTGTGCGTCAGTAGAGATATCTGAAAAGCCCTCTTCCCCCTAGTTAATCTACTATATTGAATTCAATGGTTCTTGGTAAAAGGATAGTCCATTTTATTGGCATTGGCGGCATTGGTATGAGCGCTCTGGCCCGCTATTTTTTAGCGAAAAATTGGCTTGTCAAGGGGTCGGACGTCTCCTCCAGTAGTTTGACTCAAAAGCTCATAAAAGAGGGCGTAAAGGTCAAAATAGGCCATAAAAAGGGTAATTTAAGGCCGAAAACGGCTCTAGTTATATACAATCAGGCTATTCCCCCTTCAAACCCGGAAATCGTGGAAGCCCGTCGCCGGCATCTGAAAATTTTGTCTTATCCCGAGGCTTTGGGCGAGCTCACGAGAAAGTATGAAACCATTGCCATTGCCGGTGCCCACGGTAAAAGCACGACAACATCCCTTATCTCGGTCGTGCTTCTCAAAGTCGGTTTTGATCCGACTGTCGTCGTGGGTACTTTGCTTAAGGAATTCGGCGACAGAAATTTCCGTTTCGGCCGAAGCCGCTGGCTTGTGATCGAAGCCGATGAATTCCATGCTTCGTTTTTGAATTACTCCCCCACTTACGCTCTCATCACCAATATTGACCGGGAGCATCTGGACTATTACAAGAATTTCGGGAATGTCAAAAAATCTTTTCTTAGATTTATCGCCAACGTCAAACGGAACGGCGTTTTGGTCTTGAACCGCGACAATAAGGAACTTTTCGGTTTGAAAAATAGGATCAAAAAAACAGCGAAGTGCAATTTCCTGAAAATTATCTGGTATTCGCTCCGCGATTCCAAAAAATTGAATTCCAAGATCAAAGCGGTTTTAAAAATCCCGGGCGAACATAATTTATCCAATGCTTTGGGCGCTTATACTCTGGCCCGGCATTTGGGGATTGAGGAAAAGGAAATTTTGAAAGCCCTGGGCAGCTATCGCGGCACCTGGAGGCGAATGGAATACAAGGGTTTGCTCAAGATCAGAAACTCAAAATTTAGGATTCCCGTTTACGACGATTACGCCCACCATCCCACGGAAATTAAAGCGACTCTTCAGGGTCTTCGGGAAAAATATCCCAGATCCAAGCTTGTTTGCGTGTTTCAACCGCATCAGGCTGAAAGACTGCGCTTGCTTTTCCGGGATTTTGTCCGGGCCTTTGATGAGGCCGATATTTTGGTGCTTTGTCCCGCCTACCGGGTGGCCGGCCGGGATAAAATTCATAAGGCCTATTCTTCGGAAATGCTGGCGAAGGCCATTGCTATTAGAAATTCGAAATTAGGCCTTGAAAATTCCGTTGTCTATCTCTCCTCCCCCAAGCGTCTCAGGCAAATTCTAAATTCTAAATTCGAAACTCTAAATTCTGCCGTCATCGTCATGATGGGCGCCGGCGATATTGTGAATTACACGAAACTTCTGTTATCCTAGGTTTATTAAGAATGAATAATTTCTCTTCGATCGAGCAATTTAAAGAACAATGCGGCTATGAAATCGACGGTTTTTGGTATCCCCGGGTGACGAAGATAGTGGAGATCAAATCCAAGCCGGCACTGTACCGTTTTTACGCCAAAATGGAGAATTATGCCGCGGCCCAGGCCATGACCAAGAAGTCCGCTTCCGAAGGCACCTTGATCCACGAAACCGTGGAAGGCATTTTGACCGGCGCAAAGCCGGAGATTCCCCCCTCGATTGCGCCCTCGATCAAGGCGTTTATGGAATATATTTTAAGTAAGAATATCCACGTTGATCCGAATTTCGTCGAGAAGCGGCTCGTGAATTACGAGCACCGCTATGCCGGCACCCTGGACGCCGTTGCCCTGATCGACGGCAAGATCGGTATTTTGGATATTAAGACTTCTCAGGAAATTTACCGCGATTACAATCTGCAAACCTCGGCCTATATGGCGGCAATGAAGGATTTGGTGAAGGGGCTTGAAACGCGCTGGATTTTGCGGATCGATCAAAGCAAGTCCTGCATCCACTGCGGTGCGCTTTTGCGGAGCAAGGGCGGCAAGGATCAGGTGAAAATCCAATGGGACAATCCTTTCATGCGGGCCTGCTCCCATGAGTGGGGACCTTTGGAAGGCCGGATAGAGCTCCAGGAATTCCCCTACTGGGAAGACGACTTTGCGGCATTTCTCGGCGCCAAAAAATTGTGGGAATGGGAGAACGTTGATTGGCTGAAAAAAATCGGCTATCTTTAATGAAAATAATGATTTTATGGCCAAAGAAGATCTTCCAAATCCAGGGGAATTGAGTCCGGGTGAAAAGCAGATCATTGATGCCAATTTTGAAACCCATCTTCTCGATGCCGATGTGGGCAATAGCTTGATGCCGGCATTAACTTTCGCTCGCGTGGGAATGCCCGAGAATATCAATCCCCTTGAAACCTACGAAGAGTATCTCCGGGCAAAGGCGGCGGAATCCAAAAATCCCGATGCTTATTACGGTTACGTGATGGGCAAAAGCGATCCGGCCGTGGTGCAGGAATACAATGCCATGGTTCGGGTTTTTAACGAAGAACTTGAGGAAACCAAGCGAAAAAAAGACAGCCAAAGACTGCAAGAGGCCATTAAAAAGATGTTGGAGTTTCTAAGGACGGAAAGAAAACGATAATTCACTCCCCTGCCGCTTCACCGTATTAAGGCCATTGGAAGAGCTATTGCTCAATATGGCGTTGCTCTTCCAATGCTTTATTTATTTTTATGTTGACAAATATTGCAATTTAGTGCTATTTTATAGTCAGCATTCGGGCTTGACTCTCATTTGCAACCCCGAACGGAGGCGTTATGGGAAAGATGTTCCTGGTGGCGCTCGCGGTTCAGGAGGTCAGTGGTCAGGCTACGCCCTGGTGGGTTTACCCCGTCATCGCGGTGGTCTTCCTGCTCCTCGTCGGGTACGGGGTCTATCGGTCCTTGAACTGGCTGTTCTTCTTCCCCCGGCTCAGCAATGAGCCGGAAGAGGAATACGAGGAACCGCCCAGGGCCGCCTGACCCTGCCGGCACGGTTTAATGCCCCGTCTCACGTGAGTGAGCGGGGCCGTTGTTTTTTACAATCCCTTATTTGGGAGGAACCGCATACTCTAAATCAGGCGTTTATAAACCAAACGCCGACGAATATTAATGCAATAGCCGAAAGCTTGAGGAGAAAAGTTGATTTCCGGATATCCTCCTTCACTATGTAGGGAAACCACACGGAAAGGATCAGGCCATAAATAAGGGAGAAGAACGGCATAAAGCCGTTAAGGGCCGAGGCTAAAGCTACGGCCGGGGCGATGGCAATAGCGTAAAAACCCACGAGCCGGGCAAAAAGATATAGCGCCTCATTGGAAACCAATATGCTCCAGACGAAATTTTTGGCGGTTTTCGCTTCTTCAACAAAATGTTTTCTGAATGTTGGAAAAAGAAGCAGGCCAAAAGCTCCGACCGTAGCCCCCAAGAATTCGTAGGCCATCGTATCCCAAAAACCCTGCTCCACGGAAACGAATTTGAAAATAACGGCCGGAATGGCCCAGAGAATGCTGGCCAGGATTATCCAGCCGAAAGACCGGCGGAAATTGAACATCCCCCTGCCTAATTTTTTGACCGAAATAAGATAAGCGCCGGCTACGACAAAACAAAAACCTATGAATTGCGAAGAATTCAATTTTTCGCCCAGCAGGAAAAACGATATTATGAATACCAGGATATGAATTGCGAAGAATTCAATTTTTCGCCCAGCAGGAAAAACGATATTATGAATACCAGGATCGGGATCAGCTGGAAGACCGGCACGACCGTAGAAACGTCATCTAAGGAAATTGCCTTGAAATAAGGCAAGAGGGCCAGCTCCATGAATATTCCGGCAAGAATTATGAGAACGGTTTGGTTTATTTGATAGGTGGGAAAATGCCGCAATACGAGTATTACTAGGGCGAAAGGCAAGGCCACGAATCCGCCGATAATAGTCAAAGTAACGAAATTCTTAATATGCTTTTCGATGATGAATTTATCGATGAAATTCGAAATCGCATATAAGGCCGATGCGGCGATGGCAACAAAAATCCAGGACATAAGCCAATTTTATCACAAAAAATTTAATTTCCCCGGCCGGCGCCGCTGGTATAAAAAGATGCGCCCCCAACCGGAGTTGGGGGCACGCGTGCGGATAGGTTAGGCGGGTTGGCTCTCCGGCTTGATCTTCAGCCAGAACCTGCGAACCATGAAAAGAACGATCACGACGGTGAGAAGGGTCATGGATGCCGGGTAGAACCGTTCCTTGATCGACCAGTCCTTGGCGCCAGCCGTTGCGAGACTGTTGGTGACAAGGAAACTGATGTAGACGAGGAGGGGCTGTTCGCGGGGCCTTTTGTAGGCCTCGACTGCCTGCGGCATTCCGGCTATCACAACCGCAATAGTGCTCACGACTGTGGCCACTTTCGCCCCGAAAACAAGCCAAACGACTACACATACGGCCACCAGACAGACGATTGTCGTCTCGAACCAAGTCCACCTGAAATTCTTGGACTTGAGTATCGAGAGAGCTGTAATCCCGCTCCCCAGTGAATACGCCGCCGGGAGCAGGAAATTGCCGTCTTGAAAAACAATCGTTGCGGCAGCGATCCCGTCAAGAATGGCCCAGAGCGCCCAGGTGGCGAAGCTTTGCTTGACCTTGCCGGAAAGCACCTGGATGCACAGCGGCACGTATGCCGAGGTACCGATGATGCCCGCCGTCAGCGATAAAGCATTCACTTCCCACCTCCTTCCGTTTTCCGGTTGTTATCGGTTTTTCGAGCTTGGAACTATATTAATAATAGCATTCTTTATTCATTTTGTCAATAATCAATTGTTTCAATGCTGTCTTATAAAAATTCCGGCCTCGCCACTGGTGTGTGGCGAGGCCTCTTGATTCAGGAGTTGAAACTCCCTACCAGTCTTCTAATGCCTGTACGATGGCTCGAGCGTAGGCTTCGCGGACCCTCCAGTCGCGGATGCGCCAAAGGTCCGTTTGGTTATTGAAGTTGCCGAGCTCGATCAGCGCCTTTTCCCTGATTCGGTTTCCGGGGCCGAGAACGAACAGGCGCCGGATGCCGTGGTTTTGATCTCCGTTGTAGACGACGGGGTTGTCGTCTCGCAGACGTCTGGCATTCCCGAAAGAATTATCCAGAGCTCTGGCCAGGCGAAGCGCGGTGTCGGGAACGATGATCCGCACGCCGCCGATCTCGCCATCCCGAAGCATGTCGAAATGGATCGAAATCCAGGCTTGCCGATGGTTGGGATACCGCCGGCCCACCCTGTTGCCGTAGCTGAGCCGCTTGCTGAGACCCGCGGTACCGGCCCGCACGACGCTCTGGTCGAGGGCGAATCTTTCGGTCCTGGCGTCCGGAAATACCCGCGAGGCGTTCCAGTTCCGCTCGCCCACGCCGCTCGTGAGCGTCATGAAGACGACCGCCTGCCTCGCCGTAGCGAGCCGACGGACGCGAAGCGCAACGTCGTAGACGTAGTCGGATTCGGCTACTCTTTGTCCATTGTGAATGCGGGACGAGCCGGGATCTGTGCCGCCGTGGCCGGGATCCAAAACAACCACCCAACCATAGAGCGATCCCCTGTTGGGCGTGGATCGGGCACGCGTTTGAGCCTGTACAAGGGAGGTGGCAACTGCAAGCGCCACCAGAACGGAAACCGATCTGATAGGAACTTTCATCGCCGCCTCCGGCTATAGGTTGTGACTTCCAGGAGGATTTCCCGGAACGCTGTCAAGATATTGCATTAAAAATTATAATTTGTCAATACAAAAGCACCGCCTTTGAAGCGGTGCTTTTGCGAATCGATCTTAGGCGCGCGAGACGTTCGTGGCGCTCGGACCCTTTTCGGTCTGAACGACTTCGAAGGTCACGGCATCTCCGACTTTAAGCTCGTCGTAGGTGACGCCTTTCAATTCTTTGGAATGAAAGAAGAGGTCCTTTGCTTCGCCTTCGCGGGCAATGAAACCATATCCTTTTTCCGTAAGAGTCTTGATAGTACCTGTCATTGTTTTGCTTGTTTACGAGAAATACGACCACATTTCTTGATACCAGCATAGCACGTAATCGAAAATAAGTCAAAAGACGGATATTTTAAACCTATAGATATTGACAAATCCACATTTATGTATTAGAAATATATAAGTTCCGTCTTAACCTGGTTTTGTCGCGTCCCCACTGTCTAGAGGAGGTGTCCTGTGTTTCAGTCGTTGAGGTTCCTGGGTTGGACGCTGATCACGGTTTTCCTCGCTCTCACTGGCTTGATCGCCGGGGAGCGGATCAGCACTCGCTTCGCCATCGTGGCGACCATGCTCTGCTTCGTGTTCGCCTTCATCACCGCGGTCCGGTCAAGCGAGCTCTACCGCTCGTTCGACGAGGCGCAGAAGGAGAACCTGAAACAGATCATCGCGGTCCCGCTCTGGCTCGGCCTGGGCGTCATCGCGAACCTGGTGGTCCGCGATGCCAGCCTCCTCATCATGGGCGCCACCATCATGGCGGCCCTGATCTACGGGGTCGTCGGCGGGCTGACCACGGGCATCTGCGTCGTGGCGGCCATCCGGGGATTCAAGGGGGCCATCGCGGGAACGCGCGAGACCCGCAGTAGTGAGACCAGGTTCGTGCCGGCCGCTTGAAGCTTCCGGCACCAGCGCAACGCCTCGCTCGGCTTAAAAACCCAGCGAGGCGTTCCCACATTAGAGCACAATTTTTTAACTATGATATCGTACGATCGTCGAATATAATAGCTGATGTTTTCTGACGTCGAAAATCTTTTATTTTTTCCACCGGGTAGTTTTGGTCGCTTGGATCTCGATCTTGTCCGCCGGTCTCAAGCCGCGGATCATTCCCCTGTCCAAAATTTTGTGATGCTTGCTTTTGGCCAAAGCGTTATCAATGTATTTAATGCTCTTTTTGGAAGTCAGCCAGTCTTCGCCGAATTTTCTCAAATCAATCGGTTCGGAGTAGCCGCGCATGGTTTTTTCGCCGTCGTTCAGGAAATATTCATGGAAATAGGACAGGGCCAATTCGCGGACACTCTTGTAGATCGGCTCGCGGTAGCGCAAAACCGGGTGGTTGGTCTTCGAGATGGCGCCCCAGCGGCCATTTTTCCTGAATAAGGCCAGAACGTGGTCATAATCGTGGGCCACGGTCTCAAGGACGAAAACCAGGGGTTTTTGGTCGTGATACCAAAGGATAGCTGCGGCCAAGACCGCTCCCTCGATGCAATAAGATTTATTGCGTTTCAGGACCATCAGGGGCGAACGGTAGGTTATTTTGAAATTCATCGGCATTACGCCTATGAAGTCCTGAATTTTGGCCGGCGAATTTAATTTCGAAAACCTTTTAAATTCCGGCCAGGAAAAAACCTTCGGTCTTTTAAGCATAGTCAAATTATAGCCAAAAAGACTGGTTTTGACCCTAAGTCTTCTGGTTTTAAAACCCTGAAATTTGTTCTAAACTGGGAAATAATGGCCAGCCAAACCGTCATCAAGCGCAGTCCGATAATCCTCATCCGCAATTTCGTGGGCGTAGAATTTTTGGCCTTCGTGGCTTATTGGCTTTCGACCGGTCACGGCTCTTACAAATCCGAAATTTATTCCCAAATTTTCCTGGCTGATCTGGTTTCTTACGAGACGGCGAAACTTTTATTCCTTTCGAGCGTCCAGCTTTTGATCACTATCTATGTTTTTTTCAATTGGTATTACGAATCCTACCTATTAAAGCCGGGTTGGTTTACTCACAACTGGGGCGTCTTCCTTAGGAAGAAAAAAGATTTTCCTTTGGAAAAACCGATATCAATAAATATTTCCAGCGGTTTCTTATTGGGAAAATTACTGCATTACGGCTCGATTAAGCTGGAAAACCGCCATAAAAGCGTTTTTGTCTTGAAAACGATTTCCCGACCGCAGAATTATTTGCGAACCATTGAAAAAAGCATCGATCCCAATGCGCAGAGATTTGCCCAAAAACCCGACCTGGATCAGTTGATCAGCCGCGAAGAAAACGAAAATCTGGAGTTTAAGTCGTCGCTTCGCTTTGACCAAAAAATGAACCAGCTGAACCGCGATCTCGAAAAATCAGTCATGAAAACCGTAGCCGCTTTCCTCAACTCCAAAGGCGGCTACATCGTGATCGGTCTTGACGACAAGCGCCGGCCGCTGGGCCTTGAGAACGACTATAATACTTTGCAGCGCAAGGACAGCGACGGTTTTGAAAACCATTTTACCCAGGTTTTTAACGCCATGATCGGGCCGGAATTCAGGCAAATGGTGAAAATCTGGTTTCAGAACATGAATGATCGGGATGTTTGCATCATTCAGGTGGCGCCAAGCACGCGTCCGGTTTATATGAAGATCAACGATAACGAGCACTTTTTCATCCGGACCGGCAATATCACGACCAATCTCAAATTCAGCGAAGTGGAGTCTTATTCCCGGACGCGCTGGCCCCGTCGGATTCCTGGCTGAAAACCATCCAATTCAAAAACCCGCTTCGGGGGCGGGTTTTTGTCTTCGCGAATCCTACCTTCTCCTTCTTCGATTCCTTGCGCGGCGGGCTTTCCTTTGGACATCGTATTTGCGCCAAGCCTTGGCGGCTTTCGGTTCCATCTTGCCCAACTGACTTAGGGAAATTTTCCGCAAATCAGAAGTTCTGACCGCTACCTTACGCTTCGCGGCGAATCTCAATACCGCCCGGGAAACGACATTCACCACGGTTTTCATTCGCTTCGCCGGCAAATGCACGTCTTTGCAGGCACTTTTGATGGCGCCTTTGACTTTCGCAGCCTGGAACGGCGCTCGCTTGCCCCCTCTTTTAATAACCCACTTAGCCATAATTTTAATTTTTATAAACGGCCTTTATTTAATATTATTATACCACTTTTGGACCTTTCTCTTTAAGTTTTTAAATACTATTATACCGGACGATCGTCCGGTATAATAGTATCCAGCAAACGAATAAAAAACTAAAAGAAAATCCCGCTTTAGGCGGGATTTTCTAGTAAGTCATAAGCCGGATTCTGTTTAAACGATAATTTATCTGGGCCATTGATTACTCGCAGGCTCAAGCGGCACTCCCTTGCGGGCACGACCTTGCACTCAGTAAGGATTTAGCCGTTTCATCTCTGCTTTTTTATCCTTATGGCAGAGCTAGACCGACTAGCTTAGGATTGGGTCTTCCCGGTCTTTTCAAACCGGAACGTTTCTGATCGCACCTCTCGTCTTACGACGGCAGGCTGTTAGCCTGTACTTTTTTATCCGCCTCATCGGCGGAAAGTGTCCGGACTTTCCTCCCTGTTAGATAGCGCTCACGCGCATCTAATGGGGCTATCGTTTGACTTACTTTTGATAGTATAACTTATCATTGATTTTTGTCAAAAGTTGTTATAAAAGCTTGTTTTTTTCTTGTTCGGCTTCATTCAGGGCGTCGTTCAAGAGCATGTCCGCGATCTTGTTCTCTTCGCGCGGAATGAGCTTGAACTCCACGGATTTGAAATCCTGCCTCAAGTTCCAAACATCAATGAAAAGAGGTTTTAATTCGTCGTCCTTGATCTTATATTCCCCTTTTAGTTGACTGACTATCAATTCGCTGTCGGAGCGGATTTCTATCTCTGTTTCCAAAGCCTTGTCGCCGCCGACCAAATGTTTGGCCTTTTTCAAGGCAAAAATGACGGCTTTGTATTCGGCCACGTTATTGGTCGTCTCGCCGATTGTTTCAGCATAGCGTTTGCCTTGCACTGAGCTGGTCGAAGTGCCGCCAGTCAACGGGCCGATCAAAACCCCGATTGCCGCCGGCCCTGGATTACCTCTCGATCCCCCGTCTGTATAAATAATGAGTTTTTGTTGTTCTTGTTTCATAAGAAAATTAAAGAGTAATCCGGGGCCCGAAAGAGGGGTCGGGAGGAAAGTTTGGGGTTCCTCCCGTGTTGGAAAACAGTGAGCGGAGCGAACGCCAGAAACCGAGGGTGTCTGGGGAACAATCCGCCCAGAGCGGATTGTGACGGTCCTGGATTCCCCGTGATCCCCCGTCTGTATAAATAATGAGTTTATCGGCCATGTCTTTTTTGAATCAACCGCCAGGGCAATTTAGCATCGGCCGGCAATGTGAAGCCGGAGGATCCTTTATGCCCGCCGCCGCCGTACTTCACGGCTATTTTTGAAACATCGGCTTTTTCATTTGATCGCAGGGAAACTTTTATGACCCCGTTCGCTCTCCACCAAACAATGGCCATCGGCGGCATCTTTTTATACAAGTGGTGGCCCAATTCCGATTCCAGAACCGGTGAATTTACGGCCAAAACTCGGTGGCCGTGAAATTTCACTATTTCCGCGTTTTGGGACACCTGTTCCATTAATTTATTTTGATATTTCAAAACGAATCTGCCCTTTTCTACGAAAGATTTTCTTTGCCGCGGGTTTTCTATTTCCCCGGCCAGACGATTCCAAACCTTGAAATTAAAATCGGAAAGATCCAGGCCGGCAATGATCTCCCGGGTATTCTTCATTTTGAATCGCCAGATATCCATATCTTCGACGTGCTTCAGCATCCGCGGCACTGCTTTCTTGGGACGAAAAAAACGCCAGGCCAAAACCGCACCGGAGTGCTTAACGTTAAAAACGTATTCGGAAGCCGCCTTAACATTTTCTTCGGAACTCGAATGATGGTCGATGATCGTCACCGCGTTTTTGTTTTCACGAAGCTTTTTCAATACTGATGGGCGGCAAGCATTGTCCAAAATATAAATTTGTTTGCCTTTGAGATCCTCTGGAATGGCGTAAGGCGAGACCGCCGCATATTCGGCCCTATTGCCGAATTTTTTCCAGGCGGACCAGGCGGCGCCGAAACCATCCAGGCAGTCCTTGTGGTAGAAAACGATTATTTTCTTGGAAAAAGACCTGTCGTTTTTCCGCTTATGAATCAATCTGGGCATGAATTATTCATCTTTTCAATATTTCTATCCCCGGCAATTTCTTACCGGACAAGTAATCGAGCATTGCTCCCCCACCGGTTGAAACGAATTTGATCTTATTTTCCAAGCCCAATTTCAGAATTATGGTCGTGGTTTCGCCGCCGCCGACCAGCGTAAATCCCCTGTTTCTGGCAACGGCTTTGGCTAACTGATAAGATCCTCTTTCAAAGCCTTTTTTCTCGAACAGTCCGACTGGACCGTTCCAGATAATGGTTTTCGACTTTTTTACGAGGCTGATGAATTCAACTGTTGTTCTCGGACCAATATCCAGAATTTTGTCTTTATTAGCTCTGAAATCGCTCGGCAAGATAATCTTTTGATTATGCAAGTATTTTTTTATGGGAGGAATGGCGTCGGGGTCAAAAAGCGAATTTCTAATATCCAGGCCCAGAGCCTTGAAAAAAGTATTGGCCGGCCCGCCGCCTAATAAGACCCGGTCAGCTTTATTCAGAAAATATTTGATGACACCGAGTTTATCAATCGCCTTGGCGCCGCCGATGATTAAGGTCAGGGGGTGCTTGTATTTGCGCATGGCCAAATCCAGATTCTTCATTTCCGACGCCAGGCTCAACCCGGCGTAATGCGGCAAAAATCTCGGCAAAACGCTTATGGAGGCGTTTTTTCTATGGGAGGCGGCAAAGGCCTCGTTCACGTAAAAGTCGCCCAAAATAGCCAGTTTTTTGGCAAAAACAGGGCTATTTTTAGCCTCCCCCGGCCAGAACCTGAGATTTTCCAGCAAAAATATTTTATTTTTTGAAAGATCAATGTCCCTCCTAAGACCGCGGAAATTATTGCCAAACGGCAGAAATTTGATCTTTTGGCCGAGCCTTTTTTCCAGGATTTTTGCCAAAGGGCTTAGTGAATATTTGCTGTCTTTCCACTTGGGCCGGCCGCGGTGGCTTAAAATGACGATTTTGTTCTTATTCTTTAAGAGGAGTTTTATGGCCGGCAAAATCGCCTTGAGGCGGTAAGCGCTTTCTTCCTGGCTCGGTTCGATGTTCAAATCAACGCGCAAAAGACCGATTTGGCCGCGCCATTTCTTCAAATTCTTAGCGCTCATGTATCTAAGCATCCATTCAATTATAACATTTAAAAATCAAAATCAGATTTAATGTTTTCATCAACTATGATATCCGACGATCGTTAGATACAATAATTGGGTCTAATAAAAACTCCGGCCCGAGGGTCGGAGTCCCCGCAGAACGCGGGCATTCGTCTCGCCTACCCCATGGCGATGGCGAACTCGATCTTCGCGGCACGCAGTAGGCGTCCCCAGAAGCCGAGCCGCTTGAGGCAGGTGTTGCAGATGACGTCAGCGAGAAGCGGAACCGGGTTATCGGTGCAGGTGGCCTTGCCGCCGATGATACCGATTTCGCCGTTTCGCCGCTTCAGGATGAGAACGAATTCCCCGAAGCACTGACAGCAAATCTCAAAGCCCGCGCCCGTGATTTCTTCCAAGGGCGCGAAATCAGTGAGGCAGGTTCTGCAGACGGCGACGTATTTCACGCCGTCCTCGAACTCCCGACTGTTGTGAATCAGCCGGTCGCCGGAATCGAAGCAGGACACGCTTCCGTCTTCGAGAACCGCGAGACGAACCCGTTTGCCGCACCGGCGCCAGCAAGGAATACTCACGATTGCCGGCGCCTTCTCCTGAAGACCTAGCATCGTTCCCTCGCTCTGGCTGTGGTTGCTATTGATAGATTTACAACTTTTTTAGAAATAAGTCAAACCCGGTAGTAGAAATTGGGCTTATCCTTCGGATTTTCTCCGCCTTGAGCAAAGCAGTCCAATTTTCATTACCGGGAAATAAAAAACAGGACTTTTGGTTGCCGGCGTACCCTACTTTCCCGGCCGCCGAAGCAGCAAGTATCATCAGGCTTAAGCGATTTCACTTCCGTGTTCGGAATGGGAACGGGTGGGACACGCTTAAGTTAAACACCAGCAGACAAAAATCCTGTTTTTATCCCTCACCCTTCGGAGATCGCTTCGCGTTTTTATTCACGAAGTGAAAAATCTCTGAAGGGTGAGGGATCAGTTCTTAGAGGTAGAAATTAGCAGTGAGATTATTAGTACTCCTCGGCTAAACGCGTTGCCGCGCTTACACCTAGAGCCTATCAACCTGGTAGTCTTCCAGGATCTCATGATACCTAATCTTGGGAGAGGCTTCGCGCTTAGATGCTTTCAGCGCTTATCCCGTCCAAACATAGCTACCCGGCGCTTCACCTGGTGGCAAAGCCGGTAGACCAGAGGTTTGTTCAACCCGGTCCTCTCGTACTAGGGTCGACTTCCCTCAAGTATCCACGCCGACAGCAGATAGAGACCAACCTGTCTCACGACGGTCTGAACCCAGCTCACGTACCACTTTAATTGGCGAACAGCCAAACCCTTGGGACCTTCTC
>LCPF01000003.1 GCA_001003475.1 Candidatus Jorgensenbacteria bacterium GW2011_GWA1_48_11
GGGTCATGAAAGACCAAGGCAGACGCTGGTTTTTGAGCAAACGATCGATCATTTCCTTCGCGATGTCGAAATCGGCGATGACGCCGTTCATGATCGGCCGCAGGGCGGTGATATGGCTCGGCGTCCGCGAAAGCATCTTCTTCGCCTCGTTGCCGTGGGCGATCACCCGATTCGTCAAATTGTTGAAAGCGACGATCGAAGGCTCGTTCACGACGATGCCGATCTGGTCCAAATAAATCTGAGTCGTATCCGTCCCCAAATCAATGCCGATGTTTTTTCTGAAAATCATTTTATGGTTTTTATAAATTCTTCGAGCTTCAAAAGCCGGCTTTCCTTTTCGGCACGGCGCTTCAATTCGATCTTATCCGCCGCCAAGGTCTTTTCGCTCACGACGAGGCGTAGGGGCAAACCGATCAAATCTGCGTCAAAAAGCTTTTGACCGGGTGACACCCGCTCCCGATCATCGTAAAGAACCTCAAGGCCGGCGGCCGTGAGCCCATTATAGACCGTCTCGCCGGCTTTTTTCAATTGCGGCGTCGCCTCGCCCAGAACCAAAAGATGGATTTTAAAAGGCGCGGCCGCTTCGGGCCAAACAATGCCTTTCTCGTCGTGATAAACCTCGACGATCGTGCCCATGAGACGGCCGAGCCCGATGCCGTAGGAACCCATTACGACCGGCTCTTTTTTGCCGTCTTTGTTCACGAACTGCAGATTAAAAGCCTTGGAATATTTCGTGCCCAAGGGAAAGATATTGCCGACCTCGATCGCTTTCTCTTCCCGGAACTTCCCTTTTTTGCATTTGGCGCAAACGGCGCCTTTCTTGATCTTTAGGGATCCACTGATGTCCTGATTTACGGCATAGCCGCAATCGTCACAGACGAAAATCGTGTCTTCGCCGACCGGGCTCAAAACCTGAAACTCATGGGTGTTGCTGATCGTGAAAGAGCCGCCGGCCGCTTCCGTATAAACCGCTTCAACCCCGCAGCGCTGGAAAATCTTATGGTAGGCACCGGCCACTTTTTCGTAATAGCGCCGCAGGTCCCCCTCCGAGACGTGGAAACTGTAAAGATCCTTCATTATGAATTCCCGGCCGCGCAAAAGACCCGATTTTGACCGGGCTTCATTGCGAAATTTGGTCTGGAACTGATAGGCGGCGAACGGCAAATCCTCGTAGGAACTCACGTATTTGGAAACGATCTCGGTCAGGACTTCCTCGTGGGTCCAGCCCAAAGTGAAGCCCGGCTGCCGGTCTTTTTTACCCTTGACTTCGAAGCTGATTTCCACGTCCCAGCGGCCGCTCGCGTCCAGATATCTTTTCTCGACCAGAGCCGGCATGAACAATTCCTGGCCGCCGATCGCATTCATTTCCTCGCGGATAATCTGCGTCAGCTTCTGGATGACCCGCCAGCCCAAGGGCAAGAAAGAATAAATCCCGGCGGAATTTTTATAGACGAAGCCGCCCCGTTCAAGAAGCTTGGCATTCAGGCTTGTTTCGTCCCGGGGGTCCTTTTTTTGGGTTTTAGTGAAAAGTTCCGATTGCCTCATTAAAATTTAGTCTACCTTATTTTATAAGCTTGTGAACATCTTGAATCGTGACCACGATCATGAGAAGAATCAGGGCCGAAAAGCCGACGAGGTTCACCGCGATCTGTATTTTTCTCGAGATCGGCGAGCCTTTCAATTTTTCGACGATGAGCATCAAAAATCGGCCGCCGTCCAAGGCCGGAAAAGGAATCAAGTTCAAAACCGCCAAGTTAATGGAAATCAAAGCCATGAGCTGGAACAAATAAATCAGACCGACCGAGCCGGCCTGCTCGGCCAGACCGAAAATGCCGACCGGGCCCGTAATCGTTTGAACGATCTTCGGCTCAATAAATATCTTGGTTAAAAGACTCCAGAAGCCGGCGGTGACAAGAACGATGATCTGCCAGGTTTCTTTGAGACCGGCCCAGAAACTTTCGAAAAATGGCGTTGGTTTGAAACCGATCTCGGACAAGGCCACGCCCAGGGAACCCTGCCCTTCTGGCGGATTCACCCTGCCCGCGATGTCCACGTCCAGCACTTCGCCGCTCCTTCCGATCTTCAAATTCACCGGACTCGCACCGGCCGATTTCACGAGATCGATGAGATCGCCGCTTTTGACCGGATCAGCGAGATCGGCGTTCGAAAAGCTCGCCCTGAGAATAATGTCGCCGGGCTGGAGGCCGGCCGCCTCGGCCGGCGAATTTGGCGCCACGTCAGTCAAGATCAGATGCTCCGGCGCGCCCGCCATCAGAACAAAGCTCAAAACGAGCCAGCCCAAGACCAGATTCATGAAAACGCCGGCCAGAAGCACGCCTGATTTTTCAAGAAAACTCTTTCCGGAAAAACTGTTTTGGACCTTTTCTCCCTGGCTTTCGCCGTCCTCGCCGTGAATTTTCACGAAGCCGCCGAAAGGCAGAGCATTTACGCTATAGATCGTCCCGCCCATTTTCTTCGACCAAAGCTGGGGCGGAAAACCAATGCCGAATTCCTCAACTTCAATACCGAAAAATTTTGCGGTCAAAAAATGGCCCAGCTCGTGGATCAAAATCAAAATTGAAAGGCAAATAATGACTAAAACTATTATCATGTTTGGATTTCCTTGATCTTGACGGCGAGTGCCGCCTCGATGCTTTCGTTCGTCTTGTCCACGGCTTTTTGAATTTCTTCCTTCAATTTGAATTTCTGGTCTTCGTTTATTTCGTGACTGTCGAAATCTTTCTGGATTTCCTTATTGGCGTCGTCGCGGTAATGGCGAAGCTGGATCCTCTCGCTTTCCGCCAGTTTTTTCACGTGCTTGATCAATTCTTCCCGCCGCTCCGCCGAAAGTTCCGGCAGGTTGATGCGAATGACGCTGCCGTCCTGGCTGGCCGTCAAATTCAGGGAAGATTTCTCGATCGCTTTTTGGATCGGCCCCAAAGCTTCCTTGTCCCAAGCCTGAATCTGGATGCCCCGGGGCGGCAAAATGCCGACCGACGCAATCGCCTTCAGAGGCATAATCTGGTTGTAATATTCCACCTTAAGGTCCTCAACCAAGGCCGCGCTCGGCCGATTGGTCCGGACGCCGGCCAATTCTTTCTTGAAATTTTCGAATACTTTATTGAATTGCTTCTTGAATTCTTCGATCATGATTATAATTTTTGGATTTCGTAAACGATCGCCCGCCGGGCCAGATTCTCATTCAAATTGTAGCGCTTCAAGAGCGTCAGCTTGTTGAGTAAAAAACCGATTTTGGGGGCGTTTTTTTTCAGGTTCGACTGGCGCAAAGCGAGAATTTCCTCCTCTATCTCGGAAGTCAAATCCGGTTCGGCTGCGGTCTTTTGCCCCAAATAATGGGTGTCCAAGGCGCGGCCCAGACTGCCGAAAGACTCGGCGGCCAAACGTTCGGCTTCTTCGGCCGGCACTTTGTAATCTTTCATTAAAATTTCGCCGACCGTTTTCCTGGGCAATCTCGGAAAATAAATTTTGGTGAGCCGTGAAAGCAGAGGCGGGAAAAGCGCTTCCGCGTCATAAGTCACGAAAACCAAAAGAGCTTTGGTCGGCGGTTCTTCCACGATCTTCAACATCGCGCCCTGCGCCTCCGGCGTCAGGGTCTCCGCATTGTCAATGATCGCGAAACGCCGGCCGCCGCCCAAAGGCGTCTCCCACAAGAAATGACGTACGTTCATGGCCTCACCGATACCGATGACGTTCTTTTCGTTCGGCCGGAAAACCCGCATATTGACCAATGACCTGCCGCCAATCTCGAAATCGCCGAATTCCAAAAAATAACCGAGGCTTTTCGCAAAGCTGGATTTGCCGACGCCGTGATCGCCGAAAAAAAGATAACTCTGGCCCAAATTGCCACTCTTTGCCAGATTTTTGAAAGCTTTTATTCTTTCTTCGTAACCGATTAGCATCCCTCACCTTTCAAAGATTACGCTTCGTGAAAAGCGATCTTTGAAATTCAATGTCCCTTTCCTCAAATTATTTTTCCTGATTTCAACCATGATTATATCGACTAAACTAAGCTTCTTATCTTCGAAGGGTGAGGGACTACCTGCGGTTCAACAAGGTCCGCTTGTAAACATCGAGGTGATTCAAAATAATGGCCGTGCCTCTCGCCACGCAAAAGAAAGGCTCCTCGGCGGCGTAAGCCGTGACGCCAAGGGAACGCTTGAAAAACTCCTCGATGTCCCGAAGTTGGGCGCTGCCGCCCGAAAGAATGATGCCTTTCTCCATGATGTCGGCGGCCAATTCCGGCGGCGTCACGTTGAAAACGGCCTGAACTGAATTGATGATGTCCAAAAGATGGGGCGCAATCGCTTCCGCCACTTCGTTCGAATTCACGACAATGTCCCGCGGCAAACCCGAAGCGAGATCCCGGCCGCGCACTTTCATTTCAATCTTGGAACGGTTGGGCATGGCCGAACCCACCGAAATCTTGATGTTTTCAGCCGTGCTTTCGCCGATCGCAAGGCCGTATTTCTTCTTGATAAATTCCGAAATCGACTGGTCAAAACGGTTGCCGGCCACCCGCAAACTGCCCCAGGCAACGATGCCGCCCAAAGAAATCACGGCTACTTCGGTCGTGCCGCCGCCGATATTCACGATCATGTTGCCCTCCGAGGAATGGATCGGGATGCCGGCGCCCAAAGAGGCCAAAAGCGGTTCCTTAACGAGATAAACTTCTTTGGCGCCGCCTTCCTTGGCGGCGTTCATCACCGCCCGATACTCGGTCGAGGTGATGCCGGCCGGCACCGAGATCACGACATCGGGTCGGAAGATGTTGAAGGCGCCCAAACTCTTCGAAATGAAATATCTGAGCATCGTTTGGGTGATGTAATATTCCGCGATCACGCCGTCCTTCAAGGGCTTGTAAGTGACGATGTTTTCGGGCGTGCGGCCGACCATTTCCTTAGCTTCAAGCCCCACGGCCAAAACCGTATTATCGGGCTTGCGTAAAGCCACGGCCGTCGGTTCGTTAATGACGATTCCCTTGTCAGGCAAAAAAACGAGAGTGTTCGTCGTGCCTAAATCAATGCCGATTTTTCTTATGAACATGTTAAAAATCCAGTCCTCTTATATTAGACCTTTTTAACCATGAAATTCAAGCCCGAAAAGCCATTTCTTAAAGCCACCGGCTATGTTGTAGAATGGAAGGTATGAAAGCCAGACTCAGGCTTATTATTTTCTCTGCCGCTCTTCTCGTCTTCGTTCTGGGCGGCGCTTATTTGGTGGCTTTAGCCCAGGGCTGGATTTTTGATTTCAGCCGTCTCGAGATCGTCAAAACCGGCGGCCTTTATCTCAATTTCAATCCCGCCGACGCCGCCCTCAAAGTGAACGGTAAAACAATGACCGTAAGCCGCGATTTTATCGGCGGCGGCCGCCTGATAAAAAACCTTTTGCCGGGCGACTACAAAATTGACGTAAGCAAAAACGGCTACCGCTCCTGGCAAAAAAATTTGCCGGTCCGGCCGGGCGTGGTCACGGCCGAAACCCACATCAAGCTCTGGCCCGACGAACTGAAATCGGAAAATGTTTCGGCCGATTCCGTTTCCGACTTCTGGCTCACGAGCGAAGGCGTGGTTTATAAAGCCCCAAACGATTCGCTGATTTTCAAAAATCGCGCCATTAAGGGCCAAAAAGCGGTTTTAGCGAGCCCGGCCTCCAATTACATCGCCACGAGCCAAGACCAGAACTACTTTTTAACCGATCTCAAAAATCCGGCTTCAGCCCTGAATTTAAGCGACATTTTCAACTCCTTAAAACAGCAAACCCTGCATTATCCCGGCTTCGTCCCGCTCAAGTCCGTCCATTTCCATCCTTTTAGCCCCGACAAACTGATCCTTGCGACCAACGCTTCAATTTATACGCTCGATCTGAATAAAATCGGCCTGAGCGAGAACTTGAGAGGCACCAATTTGACGAGCGTCAGTTTGGGCAGTAACGCCGTTTTCGCCCTGGATCGAGGCCGCGCCGTCCTTTGGGTAAACCTGATCTTGGGCACCGTAAATGCCATCGACTTCGGCACCTCGACCCGATTCCAAACATTGACGGTCAGTCCCGACGGCAATCACTGGCTTTTTACCGATGAAAACGAAAATCTTTTCCTTGCGAACAGCGCCCAAAAACCTCCCCTGAAAATTTCGGCTGATATCAAGAGTTTCAGTTTATCGCCCGACAGCAAAAGAGTGAGTCTCGTGAACGGGACCGGCGCGCTCTCCGTCTTTTTCATCGAGACTTATGACGATGATTTTCACGCCAGCGCTTCAACGACGCTCACGCTCGATCTGCCGAACTCCCGAACCACGACCGAATGGCGATGGCTTAACCTGCCCAATCATTTTTTGGTCTTGAAAGACGGCAACTTGATTGCCGGCGAAATCGACCCTTATCTGCCGCTGAATTTCCATACACTTACGACCGGTGTGAAAAAATATATATTGAACGGCAGCGACCTTTACATGCTTAACGATTCCAAGGAGCTTTTGAAATTCTACCTGAACCAATAATAAAGATTCCCGCAAGTGCGGGATTTTTTAACGTTTTCGCCAATGTTGCGTCGCTACGCTCCTTAGACACCCTCGGTTTCTAACGCTCGCTTCGCTCGTTGTTTTCCTACACGGGGACGGACTCATTTCCCGTCCTTCCCCGATCCCTTTCCTCGCAACAGTGGCGAAAGAAAAATCCCCTTTCGGGGACCTTTCCTAACGTTTTCGCCACTGTTGCGGCCGTCTTGCTTTCCTCGAGCCGTATTTTTTGCGCTCCACCATCCGCGGATCGCGTTTTAGAAAACCATAAGCCTTGAGTTTCGGCCTCAATTCTCCCTGCGAAACGACCAGGGCTCTCGCGATGCCCAATCGAATCGCCTCGGCTTGGGCGTTCAATCCCCCGCCTTTAACCTGAACGCTGGCCTTGAAATTGACGTCGGCCGCGACATAAGGCGCAAAAACGATCTGTTCGTACCGTTTCAAGCGGAAATATTCTTGTAGGGGCTTCTGATTAACGACGATGTCGCGTTTCTCGTGCTTCGCGCCGGCCGTAAAAATACGCACCCGGGCGACCGCGGTTTTCCGGCGGCCGATGGCCTCAATGTACCTTTCCGGCTTGGCCTGAGGGGCGACGGCTGTTTTTTTGTGAAGCGCTGGTTTTTTTGGCGGCATAACAATATTATTACTCGATTGTTAATCTTTTCATCCGCGGTTTTCTCAACCGGTTCTTGGGCAACATCAGATTCACGGCATGGCGCAAAACCCAGGCCGGGTTTTTGGCGAAGACGTCGCCGAATTTCCGGACTTTCAGATGGCCCAAAGGGCCGCTGTGGCGGTAATACTGCTTCTGGACCTTCTTGCGGCCCGTCAAAGCAATGCTTTTTACGTTCTTCACCCGCACCGAATCCTTGCCGGCCAAACGGCCTTCGTAATCGGGGTTTTTCTTGCCCTGCAGAATCACGGCTATTTCCGATGCCACCCGGCCCAGACTCTTATGTTTTGCGTCAATAATGAAATCGGCCATAAGTAATTTAGACAAATTCGATGATCGCCATTTTCGAGGCGTCGTGGGTCCGCCGTTTGGCGACCTTCACGATCCGCGTGTAGCCACCTTTGCGCTCGCGGTAACGCGGCGCGATCTCGTGGTACATTTTGTAAGCCGCCGCCTTGGGCAGTTTCTGCGTCAATGTCCGCAAAGCCGCCAGGTTCTGCTTCTTGCCGTAAGAAACGAAACGCTCGACAATCGGTCTTATTTCCTTGGCCCGGCCTTCAGTCGTCGTGATTTTTTCCTTCTGAATCAGATTGGCGGCTAAAATTCTCAAAAAGGCCTTGCGTGGCCCTCTTTTCAAACCCAATTTCCTGCCTTTGTTCAAATGCCTCATCCCGTTAGAAGCGGAAAAAATGCCGCGTTTGTTCTAGACCGTTTAAATTTTTATGAAATGCTTTATTCATGTTCTCTCTTGATTGTTGGAGCCGTTTCTAACGGGACTCATGAAGATTTCTTCTTGCGCTTCGGCTTTTCTTTGACTTCCGCTCCTTCAATCTTTATTTTGGTCTGCTCCACGGCTGAAACTTTTTCGAAATGGTCACGCAAAATATTGGCCGTTTTGTGCAGGGCCTCGGAAGGACTAATCGAACCGTCGGTCTCGATTTCCATCTTGAGACGATTATAATCGGTCCGTTCGCCGACCCGCATGTTCTCGATGTTGAATTCAACGCGTTGAATCGGGGAGAAGATCGCGTCCAAAACGACCGTACCGACCGGCAAACGCTCCAGGCGCCGCGCTTCGGAAGGCACGTAGCCCAAACCCTTTTCGACGGTGAGTTCCATATCCAATTCCGCGTTTTTCTTGGTCAAACTAGCGATATGGATATCGCCGTTCACGACTTTCACCATGGCCGTTGATCCGATGTCGCTGGCCGTCACTTCTTTTTCGCCCTTCGCCTGCAATTTTAAAACCTGCGGCTCGTCAACGAAAAAATGAAAACGAACCTTCTTTAAATTCAGGGTCAAAGCAACGATGTCCTCAACCATACCCGGCAAAGTGGAAAATTCATGATCCACCCCCTTGATCTTAATCTGAGTAATGGCCGCTCCCGGCAAGGACGACAAAAGCACCCGGCGCAAAGCATTACCCATGGTCGTACCGTAACCGGTATAAAGGCCCTCGATGTGAAAAATACCGACATTGCCTTCCTCGGAAATCTTTTTGATGCTGACGCTTTCGCTTAAATACGAATATTGCATTTTTATTTTGAATAAAATTGACCGACCAAACTGACGTTGAATGGAAAAACCGTTTCTTCGAAATTGGGCATCGCCACGCATTCGCCTTTAAGCTCTTCCTTGCTGATCTTAAGCCAGACGGGCGGCGTATACTGCTTCATTTTAAGGCTGATTTCCTCGAAAATCTTCGCTTTTCTCGATTCGGGCCTGACCTGAATAACGTCATGAATCCTAACACGAAACGAAGGAATTGTCACCTTCCGACCATTCACTTGGATGTGGCCGTGGGAAACGAGCTGGCGAGCCACCCGCGGCGAACCAGCCAAGCCTAAAAGATAAACCACCCGGTCCAATCTGGTTTCAAGGATCGTCATTATCTTCGTCTTATCTTCGTTGACCTTAAAAAGATTCTGAATCTGGCGGTTAGTCAACCCGTAGACCAGCCGGATTTTTTGTTTTTCCTGAAGCTGTCGGCCGAATTCGGAAACATTGTGACGTTTGGCGCCGTGCATGCCCGGCCGCTGAGGCCGGCGGATCATCACGCATTTCGGCGAATTGCAACGGTCGGCTTTGAGGAACAATTTCGTCCCTAATGCCCTCTCCATTTTTTCTTTGACTGGTCTCATGGTCTTTGTAAATTAAACCCTTCGCACTTTGGGCGGCCGCGGCCCGTTGTGGGGTATCGGCGTGACGTCTTTAATGGAAGAAATGTTAAAACCCTTGGCCGCGAAAGTGCGGACCGCCGAATCCCGACCGCCGCCAACGCCGCGTACCAAAATCTCGACGTTAAAAGGCCCGGTTTTCTGGATCTTTTCGGAAATCGCCTCGGCTACCTTGGCGGCCGCGAAAGGCGTCGATTTCTTGGGACCGGATAAGCCCAAAGAGCCGGCCGAAAGCCAGGTTACGACATTGCCCTTATCGTCGGTCACGGTAATCATTGTATTGTTGTAGGAAGCCTGGACGTAAATTTTCCCTTTCTCGATTCTCGCTTTGGCGGAAGCCTCGGTTTTCTTCGGGATTTTCGCCGCCTCCTCGGTTGCGACCACTTCGGATTTTTGCGCAATTTTTTTCTTTCCCATGTTATTTCAATTCAACTTTTCTTTTACCGCTGCCAGCCGTCTTCCGCACGTTCCCCCGCACCGTTCGGGAATTGGTTTTGGTGCGCTGGCCGCGAACCGGCAATTTCCGCAAATGGCGGACCCCCCGATAAGCCTTGATGTCTTTCAAACGATTGACGTTCTGGCGGACGATCTGGCGCAATTCGCCCTCGATCTTATAACCTTTTTCGAGAATGGTCTGAATTTTGTTCAAGTCCTGCGGCGTCAGATCTTTAGCCCGCTTGCCGGGATCTATCTTTGATTCGGCTAAGATCTGCTTGGCCGACTCGCGGCCGATGCCGTAAATGTAAGTCAGCGCGATCTCGGTGCGCTTTTCGTCTGGAATGTTTACGCCAATGATTCTCATATATTAACCCTGTCTTTGTTTATGCTTCGGATTCTTGCAAATGACATAGAGCCGCCCCCGACGCCGGACGATCTTGCAATTGGTGCAAATCTTTTTGACAGATGATCTTACTTTCATGAAAAACTATAGTCGCCGGACGATCCTCCCCCGCTTATCTTCCAAATTCGGCATTTCCACCCAGACTTTATCGCCGGGGATGACGCGGATATGGTTGATCTTGAGACGACCGGCCAGATGCGCCAGGACCTCCTTATCTTCGGCAATTCTCACCCGGAAAAGCAAACCTGGAAGAGCCTCAACGACCACGCCGTCCACTTTCGCTGCTTTGGAATTCGCAACCATTAACCCTGACCGAATTGATTTAATTTCATCTTATAAAAATGTCTGGGAATTCCTTTATTTTGGGGTGATCCAAAAACCCGGAAACAGATACTATTCTATAAAACAGCGCTAAAAATGTCAATTAATTGACCGTAATTTCGACTTTGCCGGCCGACCGGGGCACGTTCTGGACCCAAAACGGCCACAGGGAAATAGTGGCTCTTTCAAGTCCGGGCAGGGCGAAAACCATGTTCCTTAAACTCGTTTCGTCTTTGCCCGCAATCTCGCTTCTGAACTGATCGGCGTTGAAATCGGCCACAAAAACGATGTCGCCCCGAACGCTGAAAGAAAGTTTTCCGTTCGCGAGGTCGGCCGTGGCCGTGGCATAATCCAGACTAAAATCCGCAACGCGGAGGCCCGGCGGGAGACCGGCGGCCGCCTTATCCGTAATCGCTTTTTTCAGCATTTCCTCGTCAAAAACCAACTCCCGCATCTCGGCCGATGCATAGACTGAAAATTCGTTCGATGAATCATCGCTATTCTGGATTTTTTCCTCAAGAACGGTGAATTTTTTCGCGTTATCGAACAATTTGAATTGCGAAGCCATCAAGACCCCCATCTGGCTCTGAAGGACATTGGCCAAAGATTGCTCGATTGAGGTCGTGGCGTTAAGAATATCGCCCGGGCTCGGTACCGCTTTTTCGCCGATAAAACCGCCAGTCATGGGCGCCAATGATTCAGCGTAAAATTTCTGATATTTAAGTGGATCGCTTTGAAAACCTGGAATTTTCCAACCGGCAGTAGGAGGAATATTGTAATCCGCGCCCGCCTGGTCGGCCGCGACCGATACGGAAATCTTCGAAGGAGTGATCTCGCCGTTCACGACTTTCGCGCCTGGAATAGTCACCGGATTAACTAGCCGGAAAATTTTTCCATCCGGAGTTTGAAAACGGGTTGTGGCAACAAGATTCTGGGACGCGGAACTAAAAGCATTGTAAACAAAGAGAAGGCCGGTCGCTTTCGTCTCGACCTGAGCCTTGCCGCTCGCCGGAAAACTCATGGTCAAATTGCGGTTCGCGACTAAAAGCTCGCCCGGCAAGCTGATGCCGCCAGAGGCGCCGATGGCCGGCTGTTTCAAAGACACGTCGATCTTCACGGTCTCGCTAAAATTGACCGGATTTTTCTTCAGGGTGATGGCGATCGCCGCTCTGGGCAGGATGTTTACGGCCAATTCGTAAGCGGCCAAGGTAAGAACAATTAGGCTTAAAATAAAAACTATCCTCCTGCTCAGCGGCCGGGGTTTTTTTTCTTTCTTCGGGCGGGAAAATTCTTCCCGAATCTCGCCTTTGAACGGCGGAGATTCTTTTTTAGGAATTGTGATCGGTTTTTTTTCTTCGGCGGCTTTTTCCTTCTTGAAAAAACCGGTTTTCGGCGGCGGTGCCGGCACGGGCTCCTTTTCCGAAGCCGGCCTGATGTCGGACATTTGTCTCTTGAACGAACCGCGGGGCACGATGTCGGTAAAAGCCCGTTCCCGGGTTTTGAAAACCGGATTCGTGGCCGTGAGTCCGCAAATTCCGGCCAGCTCCAAAATATGGTCGTCCACCGACTCGATCAGCAATTCCTTGCCGGCGGTAACGCCCTCCCTTTTCAAAACCTGAAAATTATGGAGCGATTCGCCGATCAGCGAATTTTTGGGAATATTCAGAACGATCCGCTCGGCCGATGCCTTGATCAATTTGTCGACGATCGTCGTCAAATTATCGGTCCGGTCAAGGAAAATTTTATTTTCGGTTTTAGCCATCCCTCACCCTTCAAAGATTACGCTTTTCATGAAGAGGTCCTTGAAGATTAACGGCCCTTTATTTGAACATCTTATTTTATTTATAAACATGGTTTATTGGTTAAATTAAGCTTCCTATCTTTGAAGGGTGAGGGATTAGGGATTTGCGATCAGCCACTTCGCCCGGCGGCGGAGCATCTGGTTCAAAAAATCGTAATGCGGATACTGGTAAACGTGCATCAAAAGCGCCAAAGTGTTCTGCTGGGTCTTTTGATTAAAAGCATCCCCATGCCCGGTTTCAATGGAATAACCCTGCAGCTCGAGCCATTTCACGAAATTCATCAGCTTCATTTTCGAACCTCCGAAAAGCAGGAGGGGCGGCTTGATCGTGAAACGGAAATTGAAGTGGATATTGGGCCGGCTTTTACGCTTGGCTTTATTATAAATTGAAGCGAGGTGCCCTAAAAGCGCCTTAAACTCCTTGTTCACCGCGCCCCGGATCAGGCGGTCGAATCGCTTCGAAACTCTGCCTTCCAGATACTGGTTCAAAATAAGCCGGGCGGTTTCTTCGTCACTGCCGAAAATCCGGCTCACGGCAGTAATGATGTTCATAAGTCCCCAAGGAATTTCCTTCAAATAAAGCCTTTCCGCTTCGGCCAGGGAAAACACGACGGTTTTGGCGTTATCCGAATGGACTGCCAGATCCACCGGTTCGGGAATGGTGGCCGAAACAATGCCGGCGTCCTCGACCACGGCCAGATATTTTGTCCAGGACTGGAACCGATTGATCGTCTCGAGCATCGCCCGGGGCACGAAAGTACCGCGCAAGCGCAGGAAGAAATCCGGCCCCTTGAAACCGAGCGGGTTAAAAACCCGGTGCGTGCCCAAACCCACGTCCTTGATTTCGATGTTCGCCAGAACCAAATCTATGTCGGCCACGCTCATTTTTTTCGCCGCCCAGGAACGGTAGTGATTCAAAAATTCCCAGAGGCCGCGGAAGATCATGTGATCCAATTCCGCTTCGTTGATGATCTCGTTCGGCTTCGAACGACGGAGATAAACCGATGATTCGATCGTCGTCGCCCGCGAAGAACCCAAGGCCAAAACCAACTTATCGAGAAGAAAAAACGGTTTCTTTAGTCTGTTAAGATTTTTTGTCTTTTTTCTTTTCCGAATGAAGATTTCCTTTCCGGCGGCGTCAATCCTGGCGTAAGTGACCTCGAAATGATTGCCGATTTCCTCTATAACGAGCGAGTGTTCCCGTTTATTCTTGAATAAGTTTGAAATTAAATTCAAAAAAATATTAACCACCGCTTTCAGTATAACATTTATCCTCTCACCAATTTCGCGAAATAATATTGGCGTGGGACTACCTTTTTATTTCCACTAAAGCGGAGGAGCCTCCCTTTTTCGCGCCGCGATTCAGATAAAAATCCATCCGCCGGCCGAAATATTTTTTCGCTTCCTCGATTTTTTTCGCCGGCGGCCGGCCCGCGATATTGGCCGAAGGCGCGACAAGCGGACCGGTTTTTTTCAAAAGATTTATTAATCCCTTGTCTTTCGGCAGTCTGAAAGCCAATGACCTCGTACCGCGGTGCAAATAATAAAACTCCCTGCCGGTACAAGGCAAAATCACGCTCACTGGTCCTGGCCAAATTTTTCTGAGAAAAGCTAGATGGCGCGGATTAAGTTTAACGCCGAATTTCTTGAGATCGCCCAAGGAGCCGATCAAAACAATGAACGGTTTTCTCAAATCCCTCTGCCTGACCTTATAAATTCTCAAAACGGTTTTTTTTGATAAGGCTGAACCAACCAGACCGTAAATCGTGTCGGTGGGCATGACGCCGATTCCGCCGCTTTTCAATATTTCTGCAATATTTATCATGCTGGACCCGCGATTCATTGCCGCGCCCAATTTACAATGTCATCGATGTCTTCGGGAAATTTCGGGTAAAAAACAGGCAACTTGTTTTGGACGGCCCACGCCACTTCATCTTTTGCGCCTTTGGATTTATCCCAATCGGGCATGGCCAAGACGGCATCGGCCGCCCGTTTCAGGAATTCCATGTCCAGCTTGTAATAATATTCTTCCGGCGCCCTGCTTCCCTTTTTATGATGATTTAAAGTGTGGGTGTGGGCGCAAAAAGAACCGATTCCGGCGTTGGCAAGGGCGATTTGATAAGCCTCCGCCTTCAGAACATTGCCCGCAATATACTCTCCCCGCATTGGTTGTTCTGTCGGCGCTCCGCTGGTTAAAGTCCCGGCTATGAATACGATTTTCATTGGAGTTTATTCAACGGTGGCCCGGAGACGGCGGACGCCGGCACCGACAGCCTCTTCTTTTAAAATCCTTATTTTTCCGATCTCGCCCGTGTGCGTCACGTGCGGCCCGCCGCAAAATTCCTTGCTCCAGGCGGTTTTAAGCGAATCGCCGACATAGTAAACCTTCACTTTTTCAGGGTATTTTTCCTTGAAAAAATGCAAAGCGCCGGTCTTCTCGGCTTCTTCTTTGGTCATTTCCTCGAATTTGACCGGTAATTCTTCTTTTACTTTTTCGTTCACGATTACCTCAACTTTCTTCAATTCCTCCGGCGTCATTTTCCGATTGAAAGAAAAGTCAAAACGGGTGCGCTCGGTCGTGATATCCGAGCCCATCTGGTGGACATCATCGCCCAAAACCTGACGCAGGGCCCGATGCAACAAGTGGGTGGCCGTGTGAAGCCGCGTCACTTTCTTTAGCTCGGCCTCATCACCAGCTTTAAGCTCGCCGGTATTCAAAATCAAGCCATGCCCGCCGAATTTCTTGACGGCGCCCATACGGGAGATAATTTTGTGCTTCGAAAATTCCTCATCGAACGCTTCACGAGTAAGTTTTATAGCTTTGTCACCACCAAGTTCTTTTAATATCTCATAAGGCAAACCGTAACTCTCATAAAGCTTGAAAGCGCTCTTCGCATCCAACGAAGTTACTCGATTTAATTCTTTAAGACCGACTTGAAGCGTAAATTTAAAACGCGCTCTCTCTTCTTTAAATACTTCAAGAATTCTTTCTTTATTAAGATTAAGCTCTGGATAAAAACTCCCATAAAGATTAATTACTTCAACGAAAATCTGCGTTTGATCAACGGTATCACCCGCGAGATGTAAATGAGTGACCAAGCGCCGTATAAGACGGCGGAGGATATAACCCGCTTCTTTATTAGAAGGCCACACGCCATCTGAGATAAGAAATGCAATACCGCGCATATGGTCAGTAAGAATGCGACGCATCCGTTCGGAGAGATTAGCGGGCAGAAATTGTATTAATGGTTGAAAAAGATCCGTCTCAAAAATAGTCGGCACGTTCTGCACGACCATTGCAAGGCGTTCCAATCCCATTCCTGTATCCACGCCCAGCGTTTCTAATTTTTCCAAAGTTTTGTCCGGTTTCTGATAATACTCGTTGAAAACCAAATTCCAAACCTCGAGACCGTCAACGTATATTTCCGAAGTCGGACCGCAGGGGCCTTCCGAACCGGTTGGTCCCCAAAAGTTGTCCTCCCGGCCGTTTTCGCCGATTTTATTCTTGGAAATGCCGATTTTCTCGTGCCAAATCCCGAAAGATTCGTCGTCACGCGGAATTACTTGCCCTGAGCCTGCCTGCAGTGAACTCGTCGAACCTGTCGAAGAATCCCCTTTAAAAACGGAAACGGAAATGCGGTCCGGCGCTATTCCCAAATCTTTAGTGATAAATTCGTAACCGTATTCGATGGCTTTTTCCTTAAAATAGCCGCCAAAGCTGAAATTGCCGAGCATCTCAAAGAATGTTAGGTGTGAGGCGTCGCCGACTTCGTCTATGTCCGAAGTGCGGAAACATTTTTGGATTGAAGCGGTATTCAAACTCCCAAAATCCTTTTTAGCATCCAGCTCGCCAGTAAAATAGCGCTTAAATTGCTGCATTCCGGCAGTCGTGAGCAAAACCGACGGGTCATCGGGAATTAAAGAAGAGGAGGGCACTACCGTATGCTCCCGCACCCGGAAAAACTCCAAAAACTTTTTTCTGATTTCTTCGGATGTCATCAATATCCCTCAAGTTTTTTGACGTGGTGATGCTCACGGATTTTCTGCAAGGCTTTGGCTTCGATCTGTCTGATCCTCTCGCGGGTCACGCCGAAAATCTTCCCCACTTCTTCAAGCGTATGGGCAATATTGTCCTCGAGGCCGAAACGCATTGATAAAATCTTCTGTTCCCGCTCGGTCAAATCGATCAAAATCTCCTTGATCTGATCCTTAAGCAAGGCTTGGTTCGCCAGCTGGTCCGGGCTAAGCGATGTCTCATCCTTGATGAAATCGGAAAGCGTGGAATCTTCATCGTCGTCGCCGATCGGCGACTCCAAAGAAATCACTTCTTGGGAAATTTTCTGGATGTAATGGATTTTCTCGACGTCCATGCTCATTTCGGCAGCGATCTCTTCGGGCAACGGCTCGCGGCCCAGTTCCTGCATCAGGCGGCGCTTAGTCTGAGTGTATTTGGTGATCGTCTCCACCATATGGACCGGGATGCGGATGGTACGCGAATAATCGGCCAAGGCGCGGGTCACGGCCTGCCGGATCCACCAAGTGGCGTAAGTGGAAAATTTGAAGCCCTTGCGGTAGTCGAATTTGTCGACGGCCCGGGAAAGGCCGATATTCCCCTCCTGGATCAGGTCCAGAATGCTCAAATGCGGCGAGCGGTTCACATAGCGCTTTGCGATCGAAACGACGAGCCGCAAATTGGCCTGGATCAGCCTTTTTCGGGCAGTCTCGTCGCCCTGCTCGATGCGCTTGGCCAGTTCTTTTTCTTCCTTGGAGGTCAAAAGCGGCGTCCGGCCGATCTCTTTCAAATACATCTGAACCGCGTCCGGCAGATCGGAATCGATCCGCGTCGCGTCTTTGAGCTCGGCTACGCTCACTTCTTCCTTTTCGGCGCTCTTGATCAAAGGCGATGATTCCTTTACTTTGATGCCTTCTTTTTCAAGCCGGCTGTAGACCTCTTCGAGAAAACCGAGATTTTTTTCGATTTGCGGAAAATAGTTCAGCACCTCGGCATCGGTCACGAAACCACGGCCGCGGCCGCGGCGGATAAGGTCCTCCAGGGCCTCCACGTACTCTTCATTGAAGACGGTTGGTTTTTTGGACCGGAGGCGGGCCGGCGCCTTTGCCTTATGCAAACGCTTGCGGCCTCCTTTTTTGGCAGGCCGTTTAGTTTTACCCTTCCCGGATTTTTTGGGTTTTTTCCGCTTGGTTTTAATCATCCCTCACCCTTCAAAGATTACGCTTCCAAAAAAGCGGTCTTTGAGTATTAATGGCCCTTTATTAAAACTGATGTTTTTCCTGAAATTCATTGTTTTTAATTCAAATGAAGCTTTCTATCCTTGAAGAGTGAGGGGTTAAGGAGGTTGGTAGTGGCCTTAATTTTACGGCGCTTACTTCAGTTCGTCAATGCGCTTCGAAAGATCGTGGAATTTTTGCATCGCCTCGCTATTTCCGCCTTCGCTCTGCATCGCCTCTTGGATCACGGAACGTTCTTTCTTCAAAAACTCCAGTTCCAGATTTCGCATCAGCTCGTTGAATTCCCATTCCAATTTGTCTTCGGTTGCGTCGCTGAACTCGAAGGTGGAACGCAATTCGAAAATTTCGGCCTTCTCTTTGGGATTTTGGAGAACGCTTTGATAGACCGCCGGCAGCCACTGGAGACGCTCTTGAAGCAGGCTTAAATAACTATCTTTCGCGAAAGCCAGGGCCAAAAGCCGGGTTGCGATCAAGTCCTGACGATTCGCCGTGTTCTCGGCCACCGCCGCTTCCGCGGTCTCTTCTTTCGCTTTGGGCAAATCGTTCAGTTCAGCCGTGAGGGCGCTTTCGGCAATGCCCGAAGCCTGAGCCAACTCCTTAAGCCAGATGTTTTGTTCCACAGGACTGCGGACATTGCTTATCTTCGCAAGCAAATGCCGCAAAATCCTTTTTCTTTCGGCAATGCCGAGGGTTTTCTGGCCGGAGCCAAAATAAATCTGGAAAAGGCGGGAAAAAGCGGGTTTGGCCCAAGCCGCCGCTTTCGTAAGATACTCCGGTTCGCTTTGCACGGCCTCGGCCGCATCTTTGTATTTTCCCAAGTCCAGTACTTTCACGTGAAAATCAAAACTGTTGAAGACGTCCAGTGATCTCTCGAGAGCCTTCAGGCCCGCTTCGTCGTTGTCGAAATTTATGACGACTGTGTCGGCCAGCCGGCGCAAACGCATCAAGTGCTGGGGTGTGAGGCCGGTACCCGAAACCGCAACTATGTTTTCCACCCCCGACTGCCAGGCCATCAAAAAATCCATTTGTCCCTCAACCATGAAAACCGTCCGGCTCTGGCCCACGGCGTGCTTGGACTTATTGAGGCCGTAAAGAATCTTCGATTTCACGAAAATCGGCGTTTCCGGCGAATTCAAGTATTTCGGCGGCTCCACTTCGTATTTGCGGTTCGGATTCGGCAAAAGCCGACCGGTAAAAGCCACTACCCGGCCCATATGGTTCATGATCGGGAAAATAATCCGCGAATCGAACCGGTCACGGTAAAGGCCGCGGACGTTCTTATGGGCGAGGCCCGCCCGCTGGATATCGGAGATATCAAAACCATTATTGATGAGATAAACCGTCAGGCTGTCGCCGCCGGGCGCATAACCCAGCTCGAATTCGGTGATTGTCTTCTCCTTCAAACCGCGGTCCAAAAGATACTTCATTGCTTCCTTGTTTTTGATGAGATTCTCCCTGAAAAAATCTTTGGCTTTTTCGTGGAGATCGTAAAGAATGCCGAACTCTTTTTGTTCGGCCGGATTCATGGTCCCGATGGAGACGCCGGCTTTCTCCGCCAAAAACCGCAAAGCTTCCGGGAATTCCAGATTCTCGTACTTCATCGCGAACTTCACGATGTCGCCGCCTTCGCCGCAGCCGAAGCAATGCCAAATGCCGCGTTCCGGCGAAACGACGAAAGACGGAGTTTTTTCCTGATGGAACGGACAGAGGGCTTTGAAATTCTTGCCCGCCGGCAAAAGATTCAAATACCCTCTCAAAAATTCCACCAAGTCCAGTTTTTGCTTAATAAGATCAACGTCCTTGGCCATATTTTTTTGGATTCTACTGCGGCTGAACCCCCAAAAGTTCAACCTCGAAAATCAAAGTGGAATTGGGCGGAATCAAGCCGTTGCCGACATTCTGACTGCCGTAAGCCAATTCCGGCGGAATGACCAATTTCCTCTTGCCGCCGACTTTCATTCCCAAAATGCCCTCATCCCAGCCTTTTATCACCTGGCCGGCGCCCAAGGGAAAAGAAAAGGGCTGGCCGTGATCAAAAGAGCTGTCGAATTTCGTGCCATTGGCCAAAGTGCCGGTGTAATTGACCGTGACGATCTGGCCGTTCTGGGCCGTATCGCCGGTACCCACCACTTCGTCCGTGATCTGAAGACCGCTAGGCATGGTTTGAATGGATTTGTTTGAAAATAATAAATAACCGACCACTAAAACTACGATCAATATTGCCGAATAAACGACGATGTTTTTTGTTTTTTTCTTCATGGTTTTTGAATTTTAGCACTTTCCGGAAAACTTGCCAATTCTAAAACCCGAGCTCCTTGAAAACGCCCTGAAGGGCCTTAATCGTCAATTCGATGTGCTCGGCTCGCGGTACCCCCAGCTCCTCTATCCCCCGGTCGATTTCCCCGCGATTGATTTTCGCGGCAAAGCCTTTTTTCTTCAAATTCTTTTCCACCGACGCCACGCTCATGCCCGAAAAATTATCGGGTCGGATATGAGCCAAAGCCGTCAAAAATCCGCAAAGCTCGTCCACGGCAAACAAGCATTTGGCCATTTGGCTTTCACGCGGCGTATCGGTGTGCGAAGCGTGGCCCAAAATCGCTGTTATGATATTTTCAGGATAGCCTTTCTCGCGCAGGATTTTAGAACCTTCGATCGGGTGGCTCGGCACGCTCGGATATTTTTCAAAATCGAAATCATGAAGCAGGCCGCAAATCCCCCACTCATCAGCATCCTCGTTGTATTTTTTGGCGTAAGCGCGCATGGCCGCCTCGACGGCCAGGCAGTGACGCCGCAAACTTTCCGATTGGACATACTCGTGCAAAAGAGCCAAGGCTTCATTTCTAGAAATGTTCATAAAGAAATTTTACCATTTCCGGAAAACAAACAGGCAGTATGACATGTCATACCGCCTGTTTTTATCGCTACGGAATTCCAAGGCTGATCTTAGGCCGGCATCTTGGCACACTCCTTGCAGCGACCCCAATGGGTCACAACTTCGTAGATGGCAGAAAGACCGACGAGAATATAAACGATCATGGCCAGCGTATCGCCGAGATAAGCCACAACGTTCCAGCCGAAAGCGGTCAAAAGCCAGTTCAAACCGCCGATGACGAGCAGGATAAACGCAATTTTATGAAGCATTTATTTGTAATGACAAAAAACTCGACCTTTAAAGTATGTACTAATTATAACTTATTGCGATTTCAGCGAGCATTGATCTGGCTTCTCTCCAAATAGGCCCTAAAAGCATCTTTGCCGCCAGCGTTCAAATCATAACGGTCGTAATCTCCGGGATTAATCCATTGAAAATCGCCATGGTTACTATCTAAGGTTACCCGATCGCTCTCGGTCAGACACTCGAAAAAAACCGCAATTATCTGTATTTTTTCTCCGTTGATTTCCGGCTGCCATTGAGTTACGAAAAACGGCGCCCCAACCTTCACTTCAAGGCCGCATTCTTCCCGCATCTCTCTCTTCAAGGCTTCAATGTGGCTTTCCCCAGGTTTTATTTTTCCGCCGGGCAAAATATATTTGCCGATGTTCGTACCGCCTTTGTATTCAGCGGATTCCCTAACGATGAGGATTTTCCCGTCGCGAACGACAAAAGCCTTACTCGCAATAAATTGTTTCATTTATATATCTAAGAATTGGCTGTTTCCGATGTCTCATATTAATCTTTTTTGGTTCCTCGCTCTTCATGTTCTTTCTTAATCGCGAAATAAATTTCAAGGAGAGCAAAAAGCAAGCTAAGGACGAGCGGCCCCAGTAAGAATCCGAGGGGTCCGAAAAAGCCGACACCGCCTAAGACTGAAAGCAGAATCAGAAATGAATGAAGCCGCATTCCTCGGCTAGCGAGTTTCGGTCCCAAGAAATTATCAACGAGTCCCACGGCCGTCATCCCCCAAAGAAGAAGGCCGACCGCAAAAATAGTTTTTCCGCTAAAGAAAAGGTAAAGGGTTGCGGGGAGAAATACCAAAGCCGTTCCAATACCTGGGATAAGCGCGGTTATTGCCGCAATGCTTCCCCACAGCACCGCGTTGGGAACTCCAAAAATAGCAAACCCGATTGCGGTTAGCGCACCCTGAATGAGCGCCACCGCAAGATTCCCCTTAATGACCGAATTGATCGCCAGAGCAAGTTTATTAAAAATTGTTTCATCGTGAATGTCTTGCAAGGGACTTAAGGCAACAACAGCCGATTTGAGTTTACGGCCGTCTTTGAACAAGTAATACAGCGCGACAAGAAATACAAATACGCCCACTATTGCTTTTGCAATATTTGCAAAAAGAGAGCCGAGATGCTGGAGCAACCAGCCAAGTCCCTGCTTTAAATACTGGCTAACATCGGGGACGGACTCTATCGGCACGGGAGAAAGTTTTTTGAGGTTATTTAGCGTATCTCCCAACCCACGAGAAAGATCAGTTGCGCCGCTATTCTCGATGAGAGAGGAATAGAGCCCCGTTGCCTCCTGGAAAATCTGTATGCCTAAAAGCGTGATAGGAACAACCACAACGATGAGAACGGAGATGGTAGCGAGAAATGCCGCCAAGCTCTTTCTCTCGCGCGTAATGGCGAGTACTCTTTTGTGAACCGGCTCAAAAACAGTTGCAAAAACCATTGCTAAAATAAGCGCATAGAAAAAAGGCTTAAAAATGAAAAAGGTGAGGATAAAGATTCCCGCAAGGAGAACGAGTAAAAAATAAAGTTCTGATTTTTGGTGATTCATGTTATTTTTTCTTCCAAAATTTTTACAATCCCCTTGTCCGCATCCACTTTCATTATATCGCCGTCTTTAAGGGATGCTTGTATTTATACATGGTTCAAAGTTGCCAATCTGGCGGAGGGGGTGGGATTCGAACCCACGATACCATTTCTGGTATAGTTGCTCTCCAAGCAACCGCACTAGACCGCTATGCGACCCCTCCTTTTTATTTTTGACCGCTTATCTCTTTATAACTCTTAACTGCTTCTTCGTAAAGTTTCGGATCTAATCTTTTTATTGCTGCCGCCCATCTTTTGGGTATTTCTAATTCCCCTTGCCAATTTTCTTTAGAAAAACCAAAAGTAGCAAATGCCATAAAATCCTGATTTTTTATTTCTGGCGGCAAAGACGATTTTTCTACTATTATTAAATTGGGTTTTTTTCTTGATTTTAGGTAAGCTTTAATTGCTGATTCCGGGAAACCAGAAAGCCGTCCAAACAATTCATCATTTAGGGGTTCAGCAGCTCTTTTTAATTCTTTAGCGAAGGTGATATTTCTCGCAACGAAAAATTCTTTATCTATATATTTATATAAAATAGATTTCCGCGTGCCTGTAATCACATGCTCATGCTTAGGTGTTTCAACAAAAGCCAGACCAGCATCTTTCAAAACCCGTCTTACATTTTCTATCTCCCCTTCGGATAAATCTTCTCCTTTTTGGCCGACAGCCCATTGTTTCCCAATTATTATATCTGTCGCTGGTTTTAGGCCGTCCCAAACCAAAAGAAGATCTATTTTGCTACCCAAAGAATAAATTGGTAGAAACAGTAAAGATCCCAGAGCTTTTACGATCGTCAGTTCGGATTTGCTCCATTGAATCTTCTTCATAATTACAAATCACTATAAAGAATAATTCTGTTTTTACCTAATTTTTTGGCCCGGTAAAGCGCCTTGTCCGCCCGATCGAATAATTTCTCGAAATCCCCGATCTTCACCATGTCGGCCACGCCGCCGCTTACAGAGAGGTTTATCTTCCTCCTATTGTAATTCAATTCTTTGCCGGCGATCCCCCGCCGGATATTCTCGGCCACGCCAAAGGCGTCGCTTTCCGAAGCGCCGACCAAGCCGACGATTATTTCTTCGCCGCCCCAACGGGCAACGATATCGCTATCCCGCACCCGTCTCGAAAT
Organism: Candidatus Jorgensenbacteria bacterium GW2011_GWA1_48_11; assembly: GCA_001003475.1. GTDB lineage: Bacteria > Patescibacteriota > Minisyncoccia > UBA6257 > GWB1-50-10 > GWA1-48-11. The sequence goes on from LCPF01000003.1 coordinate 23,490, forward strand.
AAAACGGCTCAAAGACTTCAAAACCAGATCGCCGGCCAAATGGCCGTAAGCATCGTTCAATTTCTTAAAATCGTCTATATCGAAAACGATCAAACCGAAATTCTTGACCAAAAAAGATTTTCTTTTATTAGTTCTGCCGAATCTGACCACCGCCGAAACGAACTTTCGCGCTTCTTCCTTGAAGCCGTGCCGGTTAAAAAGACCGGTCAGCTCGTCCTTGTAAGCCAATTCCTTGAGCCGCTTTATTTCCTTTTTTAATTTTTGGATTTCCGTCCTGGTCAAAATAATTTAGATACTGTAGGTCATGAGGCTGAGCAAGGCAAGAGCAATGGCGGCGTAGAAAACAGTAAGGGCGAGCGACAAAACAAAGGGCGTGCCGGCGACGGCGTAAAGGAGGATTAGGCCGACGCCAAATGACTGGCAAAGCATTTTAAGCTTGCCCCAGACATTGGCCTGAATCACCCGGCCGCCGTGGTTTTTCGAATAATAGCTCGTGCCGATCAGGACCATCTCGATCAAAATGATCGCAAAAGCAATCCAAGCATTCAGGTATTTCGGAATGATGATGATGACCGCCATGCTGATCAATAGCTTATCGGCCAAAGGATCGTATAGTTTCCCCCACTCGGTAATCTGGTTTCTGGTTCGCGCCATCGCCCCATCCAGGGCGTCCGTAAGAGCCGAAATAACGAAAGCGATAATGCCTATCCGATCATCGCCGAGCAACAAGAATATTGCCACGAAAGGAATGCTGAAGAACCGGAAAATCGTGAGATGGTTCGGGACGACCGACTTCGGGAAAAGCCGCAAAACCGTGGCGGCAAAGAATTTATCCAAAACCGTTATTTTCGTTTCCATAATTATTAAACTATAAACTTGAGACTTAAAACCATAAACAAGCTATTTCATTTTTAAGGACTTTTTAAAACCGCCGAGTTGACGACAAATATCCATTAATTTCCTCGACAAATCATTAAACTCTTCCAGTTTTAAAAAACCATTATCCTTGAGAAAGTCCAAATGGGCCATAGTCTCATACGCAGAACCTATAGAGATGTTTAAAAACCTTTTGAAGTCCTGATCGGAACTTTTACCACTCCCCTCGGCAATATTAAACAATATTGAAGTCGAAGAACGGATAAGTTGACTACCCAAATCATACTGGACATGTTTTGGCATTTTTCGCATCACATCAATGATCAGTCGGCAAAAAATCTTAGTATCCTTATAAACGCTCCAATTCAAAAACCTAAATTCGTCTTGTTTTGACATTGTTTATTGTTAATCGTTTCTGGTTTATGGTCTTTTGTTCTCTTACCACCTGCTCGAGGAGCCGCCGCCGCCCGACGAACCGCCGCCAAATCCGCCAAAGCCGCCCCCAAAGGGGCCCCCTCGGGGCGAATCGCCCCGGCCGCCGCCGATCCACCAGGGGAAATGACCGGTGGTCTTCCCTTTTTGATAAGCTTTGGAAACGAAATAATCAAAGACCAGGCCAAGCGCCGTTAAGCCTGCGATCGAAATCAAGCCGACGAAAATAAAACCGAAAAATACAACGATGACGATGCCGGCAATGCCGCCCAAAACCCCGCCCAGCCACCAAGATTTGGAACGGCCCAAAATACTGACCAGCCAAATCGGTATAAAAATAAAGAGAAAAACGTAATCGCCGTTGAACCGGAAACCGGGCGGCTGATTCGGCTCCAAGCTCGGGATTTGTTCGGTGCCACCGACCGCCGCGCTGATCTTATCAATGCCGGCATTTATGCCGCCCGCATAGTCGCCGTTCTTGAAAGCCGGCACGATTTCATTCTGCTCTATCCAATAGGATTGGGCATCGGTCAAATCGCCCTCAAGGCCATAACCGATCTCAATCCGCATTTCGCGGTCGTCGATCGCCGCCAAAAAAAGAATGCCGTTGTTTTTTTCTTTTTGGCCGATCCCCCATTCGTTAAAAAGACTGTTGGCGTAATTTTCCACGGTGTCGCCGCCCAAAGATTTGACAAGCACGACGGAAATTTCGGCGCCAGTCGCGTTTTTGATGCCTTGGAGTTTTGCTTCAAGGTTAGCCTTATCCTCAAGACTCAAAACGCCGGCAAAATCACTGACCAGGGCTAAGGGCTTGCCCGGGCTTACGTAAGCCAAAGCTAGAAACGGAATAAAGGCGGCAAAGAGGAGAAATCGCCGCATCTTCAATTAAAATTGGACGGCAGGAGCGTTTTCGGCACCGGCGGCTGCTTCGAAATAAGTCTGTTCCGCGAAACCGAAAAGGCCGGCAACGACATTGGTCGGGAACCGCTTGATCACGACATTCAATGCCCGAACGTCATCATTGTAATTCTTGCGCTCAACGCTGATCCTATTTTCCGTGCCTTCAAGCTGAACCATCAAGGTTTGGACGTTTTCCGAGGACTTAAGCGTGGGGTAATTCTCAACGACCGCCAAAAGCCGGCCCAAGGCGCTTTCCACCTGAGTGGCGGCCGCCGCCTTGTCGTTGATCGTCACGGAGCCGGCATACTTGGTGCGAGCTTCGGCTAAATTATCAAAAATGGCCTGTTCTTGTTTCATTATACCCTTGACCGATTCCACCAAATTCGGGATCAAATCCAGCCGCCGCTGATATTGGGTTTCCACTTGGGCCCACTGGTTCGTGACCGCTTCTTTTTTCGTGACCAAACCGTTATAAGCCGACCAGACGTAAATTCCGAGCAAAATAACGACCGCGACTAAAATCCATAGATATTTTTTCATGCCCATATTATAACAAATCTTTTCCAAGAATAAAGAACGGGTCTGCGCTCCCTTATTTGCGGATGTCGGTTAAGACCGGCGTCAAAAAACCGCTCCAGGATCCGAAGCGGTTTTTTTTGACGAATTTAATAGTCGCCCATTCCGCCGGGCATGCCGCCCGGCATTTCCGGCCCTTCTTTTTTGGGCATGTCGGTGATCGCCGCCCCCACGGTCAGATAATTGCTCGCGACCGAGACCGCGTTAATAAAAGCTGTCTTCGTCACTTTCAACGGATCAATAATGCCCAATTCTTTCAAATTCTCCATCCTGTTGGTCAAAGCATTGAAGCCGAGCCATTCTTCGCCGGGCTTGCGGTTCCTCAATTTCGGCACGATCTCCTGCGGCTGTTCCCCGCTGTTAAGAATAATGGCGTTCAAGGGCGCTTCCGCCGCTTTTTTCAAAATTGCCCTCGCCGCGTCATGGACCGTTTCATGAACGCTTTCGCCCCGGCCGTCAAAAGCGTAAACATTGAACAAGGCAATGCCGCCGCCGGGCACGATCCCTTCCTCCATGGCCGCTCTCGTCGCCGCGACCGCGTCTTCCACTCTTTGTTTCAATTCTTTCTGCGCCGATTCGGTCGGGGCACCGACTTTGATCACGGCCACGCCGCCCGAAAGCTTGCCTACCCGTTCCTGCAATTTTTCCTTGTCGAAATCCGAATCGGTTTTCTTGATTTGGGATTTCAGCTGCTGAACCCTTTCCTCGATCGTTTTTTTGTCGCCCTTGCCGCCGACGATCGTCGTATTATCCTTGTTCGCCACCACCCGATGGGCGTGGCCCAAATCGGCCAGTTCGGTATTTTCCAGTTTCTTCCCCAGATCATCGGAAATGAACTGGGCGCCACTCACGATTGCGATATCCTGAAGCATTTCCTTTTTCCGGTCGCCGAAACCGGGCGCTTTCAGGGCCAAAACATTGAAAATACCCCTCAGCTTATTCACGACCAGGGTCGCCAGAGCTTCGCCTTCGATTTCTTCGGCAATAATCACCAGTTCTTTTTTGCCGCTCTGGACGATTTTTTCCAAAACGGGCAGCATGTCCGAGACCGCCGAAATTTTCTTGTCCGTCACTAAAATATAAGGATCTTCCAAAACCGCTTCCATCCTTTCCTGATTCGTCACCATGTATTGGCTGACGTAACCGCGGTCAAACTGCATGCCCTCGACCATCTCGTAAGAATTGCCGATGGTATTCGAGTCTTCGATCGTGATCACGCCTTCTTTGCCGACTTTCTCCATTAACTTCGCGATCAGTTCGCCGATTTCCGGGTCTTTAGCCGAAAGGGTCGCTACTTCCCGGATTTTCTTGTTGTCGTTGATGAGTTCCTTTTGTTTTTCCAGGCCCTCGATCACGGCTTTCATTCCTTTTTTCAGTTCCTCGGAAAGCTGAATGACGTTGAAGCCCTTATTGCGGATAACCGCCTCGCCTTCCTCGATCATGGCGTGCGCCAAAACCACGGCCGTGGTCGTGCCGTCACCGACATTATCATTGGTTTTATCAGCCGCCTGCTTGATGAATTCGGCGCCGAGATTTTCGTATTTATCCTGCAGTTCCACTTCCTTGGCCACGGAAACGCCGTCAAAGGTCACCTGGGGCGCGCCATAACCCTTTTCGATCACGACCGCCCGGCCGCGCGGCCCCAAGGTCATCCGCACCGCCTCAGCCAGCTTATCAATGCCTTTTTTCAAGGCTTTTCTCGCATCTTCGTTGAATAAAATTTGTTTAGCCATAATAGTTAAAATTCCAAATTACAATCCTCAAATTCCAAACCGCTTTGTTATTTGTAGTTTGAAGATTGGTGCTTTAAGCCATCATTCAATGATGGCGAGTATATCTTCTTCGTCGACCAAAAAAAGTTCCTTGCTGCCCTCCTTCATTTTTTTGTCTTCCGACCAGGGCTTGTTGAAAAGAACCTTGTCGCCGACTTTGACGCCGATCGCAATCCGCTCGCCTTTATCGTTCGTTTTGCCCGGACCAATCGCGATCACGAGACCTTTTGTCTGTTCCTTTTTTTCCACCGTATCCGGCAGAACGATGCCTGACTGGGTTGTCTTCGCTTCTTCGGGCAGAAGCTCAATCAACACTCTGCTTGAAAGGGGTTTTAAATTCATAGTATGTTTCAAAATTATCCTTGCTATCAGCATCAATCCGCCATATCGGCCTTGATCAGCGGTCCCAAATTCGTTAACGCTGATTTATGCTGATTCAAACTGATTTATACGGATAAACAATAATTATGTATTAAATTAGCAATAGCGACCTTTTCCTGCTAATCGTGTTAATATTTTATTGATTTGGAAAAGCTTGTCAAGCCCGGCTTGAACGAAAAACCCCACTCCGCAATGACGGGTGGGGAATGGCTGGGAGGAAGACCGAGCCGGCAACAACTTGGGTCGCCAGCAGGAAAAGCTAGACGTCGGGAATGAACCCCCGCCTAACCTCCTACGGATCGGACTGCTCCCTCCCAGCCCCAACTGTGCTGTTTTAAGTTTTAATCGGGGCTAAAAATTTGTCAATTCGGGGCAGGAGAGTTTATTATAAAAGGAATTTATGGCGACCGAATGGCTCAAAAATTATCCAGCGGGAAGTATCGTGCAAAAAGCTTACGCCTTTGCCGCCGAAGCCCACCAGGACGCCAAGCGCGCTTCAGGCGATCCCTTCATCAGCCATTGCCTGGCCGTTGCCGAAACGATCCACAATTGGCGCGTTGACGAAACCTCGATCGCCGCCGCTCTCCTTCACGACGTTGTCGAGGATACGGAAAAGACCCTAACCGACATCAAGAAAGAATTCGGCGAAGAAGTCGCATTTTTGGTCGACGGCCTGACCAAACTCGACAATTTTAAATATTCGGACAAGGAGGTCCAAATAGAGAACTTGAGGAAGCTCATCGTTTCTTTTGCCCAGGACTTGAGGGTCATCATCATCAAACTGGCCGATCGCTCGCACAACATGAGAACCCTGGACGCTTTGCCCCGGGAAGCCCAAACCCGCATTGCCAAAGAAACCAAGGATATTTACGCCCCGCTGGCCTACCGCCTGGGCATGCAGCGTTTGAGCGGCGAACTCGAAGACTTGGCCTTCCCTTATCTGGCGCCGAAAGAATTCGAATGGCTCGTGAAAGAGGTTAAAGAACAATTCGCCGAAAGGCAGGCCTACGCCGAAAAAATAAAACCGATCGTCGAAAAAGCGCTCAGGACGGAAGGCATCAACGCCATCAGCATCGATTCCCGGGCAAAAAGATATTCCAGTCTTTACAAAAAACTCCTCCGTTACGAAATGGACCTCGATAAGATCTACGATCTGGTCGCTCTCCGCATTGTCGTAAGGAACGTGAGCGACTGCTACGCCGCCTTGGGCGTAATCCACCATCTCTGGCAGCCGATGCCCCGCCGTTTCAAAGATTACATCGCCCGGCCGAAACCGAACGGTTACCGCAGTCTCCACACCACTGTTTTTTGCGTGGACAACAAGATCACCGAATTCCAAATCCGCACGAGTGAAATGCACGAAGAAGACGAATTGGGCATTGCCGCCCACTGGGCTTACGAACAGGCGAAAGACGAAAAACGCCGCCAAAAGAACTGGGTCGGCGTCAAGAGCCGAAAAGAACTCCTGTGGGTGGAGCAGTTGCGGAACTGGCAAAAGGATTTTCCCGACCAGCAAGAATTCATCGAATCCCTGAAGACCGATTTCTTCAAAGACCAGATATTCGTGCTGACCCCGGAAAACGACGTGATCGATCTGCCGATCGGCTCGACGCCGGTGGACTTCGCCTACCGCATTCACAGCGACGTGGGCGATGAGTGCATCGGCGCCAAAGTGAACGGTAAAATCGTGCCTTTGGATTACGAGCTTCACTCCCGCGACATCGTGGAAATCCTCACCCAAAAGGGCAAAAAACCATCGGCGGACTGGCTCCGTTTCATAAAAACCGGTCTCGCCAAAAATCAGATTAGAAGCGCCCTCAAGGAAAAACAGGACCGTTTCCGCTCAAAGTCGGAAACGAGCGGCTTGGAATTCAAGATCGTGAACCAGAACCGACCGGGCTATTTGAAGGACGTCACGAGAGTCCTGGGTGAAATGAAAATCAACCCGCTTTACCTGAAAAGCCAGACCGATGCCCGTGGCGCACTTGCGGCACTCACGATCCGAACCGAACTCCTGCCCAAATCCCGTTTGGAACCGCTTTTGGTCCGGCTCAAAAAAATCCCCGGCACCAAAGAAGTCGGCTACAAATTCAACCGCTGATTTCAAGCCTCGTCGCCCAGAATTTTACCCACGATGCCCTGCCACTCGTCCTCGGAATGGAATTGAACGGTCATTTTCCCCCGACCGTTGCTCTTCCTGATCTTAACCGGCGCGCCCAGCTTTTCCTCGATTTTATTTTCCCAAAAACGGCTCTCCGGATCATGAGCAAAAGGTTTTTGAATCCTGGTCCGCATCTCGCGAACGCTCAACTTGTCCTCGAGTATATTTTTGAAAACCCGGTTCTGCTCTTCGGGATTTTGAATAACCAAGAGCGTCCGCGCCTGACTTTCGCTAATTTTGCCGGAAACCAGGGCATCCTGAATATGCGGCGGCAAGTTTAAAAGCCTCAGGGTGTTGGCCACCACCTCCCGGCTTTTGCCGACCCGGGCCGCGATCTCCCGCTGAACCAGACCGAATTCATCCTGAAGTCGGGCATAAGCCTTGGCTTCTTCAAGCGAATTCAAATCTCTCCGCTGGATGTTTTCGATCAGAGCCATTTCAAGTCTCACTCGGTGCTCGTCGATCTTCTTCACGATAGCCGGCACCCGCTCCAAACCCAGAAGCTTCGCCGCCATTAGCCGCCGCTCGCCGGCGATCAGTTGATATTCCACGGCCGTGCCGTAGTCGGTTTCCCTCACGACCTTCGAAACGACGATCGGCTGGATAATGCCGAACTCCCTGATGGACTGGGCCAACTCTTCGACGCTTGCCGGATCAAAGGTCTTCCGCGGCTGAAGAGGATTCGATTTTATCTTTTCGACTTCTATGTTGAAAACAGATTCGCTGTCGGGGGTTTTTTTTGTCGAAGCGGATACCCGCGGCCGCCAACTCTTGTCCCCGCCTTCTCCATGATGCGGGGAATTCGTTTGAAAAAGTGTATCGGAAATCGAGCGGGCAGGGTGTTCCGCGAAGCGGAACGAGCGAGATTGAGGGACAAACGGCGTTTCGCCGCGCTGGGGCGAAACGACCGCGTCTTTTGAAAACGAATTCCCCGCATCAGTTGTTCTTTTTTTCGGAATTAACGATTCCAAACCACGGCCGATTAGTGACATTTGATCTAATTTTAACATTAATCTGACGACCCCGCACTAATTTTCATCAAATTTCACGATGAATATAATGCCTACTATTTAAATGTATTATTTGGCAATACGCTTCGCCCACAACGGGGTGGGCCTATTCGGCCCGCGCGCATTGTTCATTAATTCACGGAAAAATTATCAGGGGGTGCTCAATTTTATGACTTCGCTCCGCTCAGATAAAATTGGCAAACTAAAACAGAGGGGCTAAAAGCGACTTCTGGTAATCACTATCATTCAGTTGTAGTTCGAGGCACAAAAATTATGTGAAGTAATAAAGAGCTACTCGAACCATGAAGACGTTGACTACACGGATTCACTTTCTCCTTCCTCTGTCTTAGAAACGCACATGCGTAGTCCGCAACCTTCCTTGAAAACTCTCGGTTTCCCCATTCGTTTGCCAGCTGGACAAGCAAATAGAAATCCTTCAAGCCTCGCAGAAGACGCGAACGTATCAGAATAATAATTCCAGAAAGCGGCGTGTCAATAAATCCGAACTGTGTATAACTTTTCATGCTCCAGTGTGGTTTAAACGAATACAAAATCAAAATCGTGGCGGTTCAATCAATTGAACCGACTTCCTGATTTATTTAGAAATTTGCTTAGAAACTGGTCTTGGTCTTATATTAAAAACGAAGGTCCGAGGGACCCGATTTTACCTGCCTGCCGTCAGGCAGGCTTGCGAACGGCGAGGAACCGCCAGCGCTCGCGCCAATCATCCCCGATCCAGAGTAGGCTCAGCTCCCGATGGCCGGCGCTCCCGTGGAGGCACGCCACGTGCCGGTTGCCACGCAAGACCCGCCAGACCGAGCCGCGGGCCGCAATCGGGCCCTTCCGCTGCTCGTCCTTGCAGGTGGGGTGGGCGCCGAAGGCGAGAAGTTCGGGAAGTTCGGCGTCGCGGAGGTTCTGATCCGCGAGGCACTGGTCGATCTCGGCATTCGACATGGCGCGGCGGAGGTGGACGATTACGACCTCAACCTCTGTCTTGCCGCGGGTACGACTGTGGGGGAAATGCTCCGAAGTGATGCCGGAATTCTCCTGGTCATAACCGCCGGCGGCTCTCATCTCTTCTACGGTCTGGCTGTAGTCCACGGTGAGGCAGAATGTATTTTCGGCCGCCTGCTTTGCGCCGACCACGAGCTCGCCGGAGAGGATACGCTTCACGCTTTCCATTTAATATATCTGTCAATAATAAAATTGTCGTATTCTATGATTTTTTGGACTTTAATCCCCGCCTCAAAATTAACCACGTGGTTAATTTTGAGGCGCTATGACATGTCATAGCGCCTCACTTTCATTCCCGATTGAAAATAATAAAAGCTAAAAACCAGCAAAATCCGGATTAGCAACAGAATCCAAATCCCCCATCAGTTCCTTGGCCAATCTTTCGTAAGCGAGGGCGCCGATGGACTGCGGCGCGTAAAGCATGATTGGTTTCCGGAATTCCGGCGCTTCGGCTAAAGAGACTGAACGCGGTATCTCGACGTCATAAACCCGGTAAGGAAAACGGCGCCTGATTTCCCGGGCGACTTCCCGCGACAGCCGCTCCCGCTTGTCATACATCGTTAAGAGCGCCCCCGCGATCTTAATCGGATGGCCCAAATTGTCCCGCACGAGATCGATTGTCTCCAGTAGCTGGCTCAGGCCTTCCAAGCTGTAATATTCGCACTGGACCGGAATTAGAACTTCATCCGCGGCCATCAGGCCGTTTACGGTCAAAAGGTTCAAGCTCGGCCCCAGATCAATGAAAATAAAATCATAATCGTCGCGGACGCGATTCACAAAATTCCGCAGATAAAGCTCCCTTTCCGGCAAATCAACGAGCTCCACGAGAGCACCGGCCAAATCAGGCGAAGCCGGCGCAATCGAAAAATTCGAAAGGGCGGTTTGTTTTATTACCCGTTCCGGCGCTTTATTGGCCAAAAGCGCGTGGTAAATGGTTTCGTCGGGCGCGTGGGCCACCCCCACGCCAACCGTCGCATTGAACTGCGGGTCGAAATCCACGAGAAGCGTCCGCTTGCCGGACATGGCGAGATAGGCCGCGAGATTCATTGCGGTCGTGGTCTTGCCCACGCCGCCTTTTTGGTTGCAAATCGCAATAATCTTGGCCATTAGCATTGATTTTAAGCCAATTTCATCTTATTATCAAAACTGCGTTTACGCGCCCGGGTGGCGGAATTGGCAGACGCGCAGGACTCAAAATCCTGTGATCGCAAGGTCATGTGGGTTCGACTCCCACCTCGGGCACAAAAATAAAATCTCTTGGCTAATCCGGGAGTTTTTGCTCTTGGATTTGATCACTAGGCAAATATTTCTTAAGCAATAATTTAACCACCCAAAAAGAAGCCAAACCGACAATAATCCCGCCCAAAATATCGCTCGGCCAGTGGACGCCGACGAAAATCCGCGCCAAGCCGTTCAGTAAGGACAAAACCAAAAACCAAATCCCCCATTTTTTGTTGAAATAGAAAATTGCGGCGGAAAGACCGAAGAAAAAGGCGGCGTGGCCGGACGGAAAAGACGCGCCGGATTCCGCGATCAAAGACTGGAAACCCAAAACATCGAAAGGCCTTGGCCGCGGCCAAATGAATCTAACCGTCTCGGTCAAGATTCCCCGGGACAAAATCAGGGTCAGAGCCGCGACCGCGAACATCATCAATTTGTCTTTCCAGGCATTTTTCCGAAAAATAAAATAAAGCGCGGCCAGAACCAGCAAATAGGGCAAATACTGGGCGAAAAAAACGCCCGCCCCGTCCGGAATTCTGGACTGGCCGGCGAAAAAATGAACGAATTGAAAAAGACTTAGATCAAGACTCATCTCTGCACGAAGGGCAGTAAGCCCATTATCCGCGCTCGCTTGATGGATTTCGCGAGGTGCCGCTGGTGCCTGGCGCAAACGCCCGAATGCTTCGGATCAATAATCTTCGCCTGGCTTGAAACGAAACGCCGCAAAAGACCCACGTCTTCGTAACTGATATCTTTGATGTTTTGGGAACAAAAAACGCACTGTTTCATGGCGATTTATAAAAATTAGAACGGGATGTTTTCCGGCTTGATATCGCCTTCATCGAGGTTGATTTCCGGCAATTCCTCCTTGACCTCGTCCTTGATCGGTGCTTCGCTTTCTCCGCTCCGCGCCGGCCCTGCGCCGAAAGAACGCGGTCCGAGCTGGACTTTTTCGCAAATAACTTCCGTGGTCCGGCGGTTCTGACCCTGGGCATCCTGCCAGCTTCTCGTCTGCAAACGGCCTTCGACCATAACGATACTGCCTTTTTTGAGGAACTGGTTGACCACCTCGGCCTGCCGGCCCCAGACAACGACATTATGGAATTGAACGTCTTCTTTGCGCTCGCCGGCCTTGTTCGTCCAAACCCGGTTCGTCGCGATCGAAAAAGTGCCGACCGGCGTGCCGCCGGGCGTCGTCCTCATCTGCGGATCAGCCGTGAGCCGGCCGATTAAAAATACTTTATTCAAATTCATTGGAGTATTTCCTCTATTTTTTTCTCCAAGGCTTCATTCGTGAGGGCCGGCTCGAAATCTTTCGCTGGCTCTTTCGTGAAGACCGGCTTCCTTTTTTCTTCCCTCGCTCTATAGTTGGCCGCGGCTTCGGCCTTCTTACTTGCTTTAATTATAACACGCGTCAAGGAATAGCGGAGCAAACCCGCTTCGAGCCTCAAGGCCGCCTCCAGGGCCGGCACCGCTTCGGGCGTCAGGCTAAAGCCTAAAAGTCCGATGAAGCCGAAATCCGCTTTTTTGATCGGATAAGCCAGCCTGATTTTTTGGAGCGGTCGCTCATTTGAAACGCTTGCACCATTCTTTTCCAGAAGTTTCTTTAAGGCGGTGCTGTCTTCGACTTCGGTAATGAAAGTGATGTTGTAGCCGACCCGCTCGGGGTTGTTCGTGTCATTCATGACTAGGGTAGATTAACAGGGTTCCTCAATCGGGTCAAATTTGAGTCTCGGTTTGGGTCGCGACGGGCACCTCCTCGATCGGTTTCGGCGGCATTAATTTTTCCCGCAACGGTCTTAATTGCTCTTCGGAAATTTCGCTCATCCCGACCGGAATCAGCTTGCCGATAATCACGTTCTCCTTGAGACCGCGCAATTTGTCGACTTTGCCGGAAACGGCGGCGTTCACCAAAACGCGGCTCGTTTCCTGGAACGAAGCAGCCGACAGGAAACTTTCGGTCGAGAGAGCTACTCGACTGATGCCCAAGACCCGCTCCGTGCCTTTGGCCATATTCTTTTTCGCTTTGCGCATTTCCTTATTCACTTCGAGGAATTTAGATTTTTCCACGACCTCGCCGACCATCAGCTCGGTTTCGCCCGGCTCGGTAATCGTAATTCTCGAAAACATCTGCCGAACGATCGTCTCGATATGCTTATCGTGAATTGAAGCTTCAGGCGCATAAATCTTCTGGACTTCCTTAATAATGTAGCGCTGAACCGCATCAATGTCCTGGTAATCCATCAACTCTTTCAAATCCATCGGCCCCTCGCTTAAGGGCTGGCCTTTCGTAACTTTATCTCCCTCCTTAACAAGAATGGTCAGGCTTGCCGGCACTAGATATTCGGTGAGGGTTTTCTTGATTTTTTTGGCCTTAGCCGTAATTTCCTTGATCTTGATGTTTTTGACCGAACCGCGGGTCTCAATCGAATTCACCGTGCCTTCGGCTTTGGCAATCACGGCTTTGCCTTTGGGCGGACGGGCTTCGAAAATTTCTTCCACTCGCGGCAAACCGTGGGTAATGTCAACGCCAGCCACGCCGCCGACGTGAAAGGTTCTCATCGTAAGCTGGGTGCCCGGCTCGCCGATTGATTGGGCGGCGACGATGCCGACGGCCTCGCCGACATTTATCAATTTATTCTTGCTCAAATCCAATCCATAGCAGGCGGCGCAAATGCCGTAAAAAGTTTTGCATTTAATGGGTGACCTGACTAAAACTTTCTCGATTTTCGATTCCTGAATCTTCTTGGCGGCCTCCCGGGAAATTATCTCGCCGGCCCGAACAACGAGCTTGCGGTCTATCCGAACGTCTTCAAGACTGACCCGGGAATAAATCCGGGCCGCGAAATTATAATCGTAACCGGCCAAGTCCTCGCTTTCGCTCCTCAACACCTCAAGTCCTTCAGTCGTATGACAATCTTCTTCCTTGATTATCAAATCTTGAGCGACGTCAACCAAGCGGCGGGTAAGGTAGCCAGCAGTCGCCGTCTTTAAGGCGGTGTCAGTCGAGCCCTTTCTCGCGCCGTGAGTGGAAATGAAATATTCCAAAACGCTCAAACCCTCCTTAAAAGAAGAACGAACCGGCAATTCGATGATCTCCCCTTTCGGATTCGCCACCATGCCTTTCATGCCCATAATCTGGTTGGTTTGGTTCCAGTTGCCGCGGGCGCCGGAATCGATGATCGCGTGAACCGGATTTTGTTTGTCCAAGCTTTTCGCCACAAGCTCCGCGACTTTTTTCCGGATATCGTTCCAGACCGCAACGATCCTTTCCTGCCTCTCATCGTAAGTCAAAAGGCCTTCATGATACTGGATTTCAATCAGCGCCACGGCTTTCGTACCGGTTTCGATGATCGCTATTTTTTCCTTAGGTACGACCATATCATTCATGCCCCAGCTAATCGAGGAGAGGGTGGCGTAAGAAAAGCCGAGGCTTTGGATCTTATCCAAATACTTGTGGGTCTCGGCAATGCCGTATTGCTCGATCACCTTGGCCACGATCCTCGAGATCGCCTTCTTGTTCAAATGCTCGTTCACGAAACCGAAATCGGCGGGAAGAACGCCGTTAAAAATCAAACGGCCGTAAGTCGTCTCGATGACTTCGCCTTGAACCGGCAATTTGATTTTGGCGTGAAGGTCGATAATGCCGTTATCGTAAGCCAAGGTTGCCTCTTCGTAATTCGCTAGGGCCTTGCCTTCACCCTTGGCACCCGGCCTCATGCCGGTCAAGAAATAGCAGCCCAAAACGATGTCCTGGGTCGGCGTCACGATTGGATCGCCGCTCGCCGGTTTCAACAAGTTCCGGCCGGCATCCATCAGTTCGGCGGCTTCGTACTGCGCTTCAAAAGTCAGCGGTAAATGAACAGCCATCTGGTCGCCGTCGAAGTCGGCGTTAAAAGCCGCGCAAACCAGGGGCGGAATGCGGATGGCCAAATCTTCGATCAGGACCGGTTTAAAAGCTTGAATGCCCAAACGGTGTAGAGTCGGCGCCCGGTTCAAAAACACTTTCCGATGCTCCATCACGTCTTCCAAAATCGCCCAAATCTCCGGCGGCCCTTGTTCGATCAAACGATTGGCTTGCTTGATGTTATAAGCAAGATTGCGATCGATAATCTGATTGATGACGAACGGCCGGAAAAGTTCCAAAGCCAGTTTCTTCGGCAAGCCACATTCGTTCAGCTTCAATTCCGGGCCGACCACGATTACGGAACGGCCGGAATAATCGACGCGCTTGCCGAGCAAATTCTGACGAAATCGGCCCTGCTTCCCCTTGAGCATGTCGGCCAAGGAGCGCAACGGTCGGCGGCGAGCCGAAAGCATCTGGCTGCCCAAACTCGTCGAATTATCGATTAAAGCGTCCACCGCTTCCTGAAGCATTCTTTTCTCGTTCGTAATGATCACTTCCGGCGATTTCAATTCCATCAATTTTTTCAAACGATTGTTGCGGTTGATGACGCGGCGATAAAGATCGTTCAGGTCCGCCGTGGCGTAGCGGCCGCCGTCCAAAGGAACCATGGGCCGCAATTCCGGCGGCAGAACCGGCAAGACCGTCAAAACCATCCATTCCGGCCTGATTTCCGATTTGAGGAGAGACTTTGCCAGCCGCAAACGGTGCAAAAGCCTTTTTTCCCGATTGGGATCTTTGACCGTTTCCAATTCCTTAACGATGTCTTTGATGGTTTTTCCGAGGTCGATCTGTTCCAAAATTTTCCTGACGGCGGAGGCGCCCCGATCCGCTTCAAAAACGTCGCCGAAACTTTCCGACAGGGAATAATATTCCGATTCGGTCAAAATCAAGCCCGGCTTCAAAAGCGCGAGAATATCCTCGCTTCTTTCTTTGGATTCTTCGAGGGTCTCGGTCGCCGTTTTCTTGCCTTTCGCTTTTTTCGCGGTTTTCGGCTCAGCCACCGTCGTTTCTTTCAGGGACCTGAATTCTCGCTTGATCGATTTCAAAGCCCTTTCCTTGGCTTCAACGTTTACCGATGTCACGATATAAGCCGCGTAGTAAACGACCTTCTCGAGCTTGGCCACGGAAATGTCCAAAAGGAGCCCGATCTTCGAAGGCACGGTTTTTAAAAACCAGATGTGAACTACGGGCGCCGCAAGATTAACGTGGCCCATCCGCTCGCGCCGGACCACGGACCGCGTCACCTCAACGCCGCATTTTTCGCAAATGATGCCTTTGTAGCGGATTTTTTTGTACTTGCCGCAGTAACATTCATAATCCTTGGTCGGCCCGAAAATCCGTTCCGAAAACAACCCGTCTTTTTCCGGCCGCTGCGTCCGGTAATTCAGGGTTTCCGGTTTTATGACCTCGCCGTGCGACCACTTGAGAATATCGTCCGGTGAAGCGACTTTGATCGAAATTGTTTTTAAGTCCAAACTTTTTTCCATCCCTCACCTTTCAAAGATTACGCTTCTCGAGAAGCGATCTTCGAAAATTAACGTCCCTTTTATTAAATTTGTTATTTGGATTTTATTCATAATTAAATCTATTTGATTAAGCTTTCTATCTTTGAAGGATGAGGGATTAATCGTCTTGATCCTTGATTTCTTCTTTCGGCTCTTCGCTGCCGTCACTGTAGCCGTAATTCACGGCAAGGCCCAGAGATTTCAATTCCGAAACCAAAACGTTGAACGAAGCCGGCACATTGGGTTTTTTAATTTCCTGACCGCGGATGATCGCTTCGAAAGCCGCCGACCGGCCCAAGACATCATCGGATTTGATCGTAAGCATTTCCTGCAAAGTATGGGCCGCGCCATAACCCTCAAGGGCCCAAACCTCCATTTCGCCGAAACGCTGTCCGCCCAATTGGGCTTTGCCGCCCAAAGGCTGCTGGGTAATCAAGGAGTAGGGGCCGGTCGAACGCATATGAATCTTGTCTTCCACTAAATGGTTCAATTTCATCACGTATATATAACCAACCATGACTGGTGCGCCGAAAGCTTCGCCGGTCAAACCGTTGTAAAGCGTAAGCTTGCCGTTGGGCGGAAAGCCAGCCTTGACCAATTCCGTCTGGATATCTTCCTCGGTCGCGCCGACAAAGTTCGGCACGACAGCTTTAAAGCCTAAGCTATTGGCCGCCAATCCCAAATGGGTTTCCAAAAGCTGGCCCAGGTTCATGCGCGAAACAACACCCAAAGGATTCAATATCACATCCACGGGCCGGCCATCGGCCAAATAGGGCATGTCTTCAACTTTCCGGATTTGGGAAATGACGCCTTTGTTGCCGTGGCGGCCGGCCAGTTTGTCGCCGGCCCTGATTTTCCGAAGCTGAGCCACCTCGATCTGAATTTTTTTGATGATGCCTGGTTCGAGTTTATCGCCCCGGTCGCGGGCAAAAATCTTGATGCCGATCACCCGCCCTTGTTTGCCGTGCGGCAAGGTAAGCGAGGTGTCTTTGACGTCCCGGGCTTTCTCGCCGAAAATCGAACGCAGCAATCTTTCTTCGGAAGTCAGTTCAGACTCGCCTTTAGGCGAGATTTTTCCTACCAAAATATCGTTGGTCCGCACTTCGGCGCCAATCCGGACAATACCCTCCTCGTCCAAGTTTCTTAATTTGTCTTCCGAAACGTTCGGAATATCCGGGGTTGTGATTTCCGGCCCGAGTTTGGTTTCCCGCACCGAACAAATGAAAGTCTCAATGTGAATGGATGTAAAACGGTCGTCGCGGGCCACTTTTTCCGAAAGAATGATGGCGTCTTCGAAGTTGCCGCCTTCCCAAGACATAAAAGCGACGAGCAGGTTCTGGCCCAGACCCAAAAAGCCCTGGTCCGTGGCCGGGCCGTCGGCCAAAAGCGTGCCGAATTTAACTCTGTCGCCGACTCTGACGACCGGCCGCTGGGAAAGACAGGTCGACTGGTTGGAGCGCCGGAATTTAAGCAAAGGGAAAACCTTATTGCCCGAGGAAGTCTTTACAATTATCTGCCGGCCATCCACCTCGGTCACGGTGCCGGAAACGTCCGAAAGTAAAGTTTGGCGGGAATCGCGCGCCGCCGCTTCTTCTTCGCCGGTGCCGACCAACGGCGACTCCGGACTGATCGTCGGCACGGCCTGCCGCTGCATGTTCGAACCCATTAAAGCGCGGTTGGCGTCGTCGTGCTCCAAAAACGGAATCAGGGAAGTGGAGACGCTCAAAATCGAATCCGGCGCCACGTCGATCAAATCGATTTCGTCGCGCGCGGCGATGCCGACCCGACCTTTGATCCGGGCCGGCACTTGAGTATTCGAAATATGCATCTTTTCATCAAGAGCGATGTCAGCCTGAGCAATGATATGTTTCTCTTCGGTAATCGCGTCAAGCCAAACCACATTATCCGTAATCACGCCCTTCTTTACCTGGAAATAGGGCGCCTCCAAAAAACCAAGCTCATTCACCCGGCTGTAATTCGAAAGATAATTCACCAAACCGATATTCGAGCCTTCCGGCGTCTGAATCGGACAAATCCGGTTATAATAGGATTCATGAACATCGCGCACTTCGAAGCCAGCCCGCTCGCGGGTAAGCCCCCCCGGTCCCATCGCTGAAAGGCACCGCTTATGCTCCAATTCGGCCAAGGGATTTTCCTGGCGCATGAACTGCGAAAGCTGGGAAGAAGCAAAAAAATCCTTGACCACGGCCGTCAAAACCTTGTAATTGACTAATTGCACGGGTTGAATGGTTTTCCGGTCGAAAGTGGACATCCGGTCCTGAACGCCGCGTCGCAGTCTCGCAAAACCCACTCTCAATTTCGCTTGAACGAGCTCGCCCACCGCCCTGATCCGGCGATTGCCCAAATGATCGATATCGTCCGCCTCGGCGTGCGGATTATTGTTCAATCTGATGATTTCTTTAATGGCGGCAATAAGATCTTCCTTGGTTAAAAAGCCGCCCGTTCCTTTAAGGCTCAAACGTTGGTTCAATTTGAAACGGCCAACCCGGCTCAAATCGTAACGGTCGAACTTATTAAACATCGGCTCGATCAGGGTCCGGGCGCTTTCGGCCGTGGCGAGATCGCCGGGCCGTAAACGCTTGTAAATCTCTATGAACGATTCTTCGGCAGTCTTCGCGTCGTCCTTCTTCAGAGTCGCTTGAATGTATTTGATGTCGCCCCGGTCAACATCGGCAAAAGTCTTTAAAATCTGAGCCTCATCCTCAAGACCAAACACGCGCAGAAGCTGGGTTATCGGGGTTTTGCGCTTGCGGTCAATCCTGACGCCGATCATGCCGTCGGATTCGGTTTCGATCTCGAGCCAAGAACCCCGGTTTGGGATCACTTTGGCGCCGAAAAGCCTCTTGCCGCGGAAAAGTCCAGCCGTGAAATAAATGCCGGCGGAACGGATCAATTGCGAAATCACGACCCTTTCCACGCCGTTGATGATAAAGGTGCCCCGGTCGGTCATAATCGGAAAATCGCCAAGATAAACTTCCTGGGTTTTTATTTGCTTGGATTGCTTGTCGATTAGTTTCAAATTGACGCGCAACGCCGCTTCGTAAGTCTGGTCTTTTTCTTTGGTCTGCTCTTCGGTGTATTTCGGGGGGTCGAACTTGTAATCCAGAAAATGCAGTTCCATTTCGTGACCGGTATGATCCTTGATCGGCGAAATTTCCTGGAAAAGTTCCTTGAGGCCCTGCTCCCGAAACCATTTGAAAGAATCTAGCTGAATTGCGATCAAATCCAGTTGTTTGAATTCCGGTCCTCGGTAAGAAGAAAATATTTTTATTTTTTGGTCGGTCATAAGTATTTTGCCCGGTTAATGTTTTGCTCATTCAAGGTCCTGGCGTAAATGGTGTCGCCGCTGCCGGAAGCCGAAAGATAATAAAGATAAGGGCTGGTTTTGGGCGTGAGAGCCGCCTGGATCGCTTCCTGGCCAGGATTGACAATCGGCGTCGGCGTCCAGCCGAAATGAAGGTAAGTATTGTAAGGCGAGGGAAACGCCAAATCTTTCACCGAAACCACGGGATTCGCGCAGTTCCTGAAAACTCCGCCGCATTTGGCGTAACTCAAGGTGGCGTCAACCTGAAAAGGCATGCCGATTTTGAGGCGTTTCAACAAAATGCCGGCGACGATCTGCCGATCAGCGAAATCAGGCACCTCTCTCTCCAAATAAGAGGCCAGAATCAGGGTCCGATACCAATCTTTCTGGTTCTGCAAGAAAGTCCAGGCTTTGGATTCGAAATTGTCCAAAAATTTCCCAACGACGTCGCTTGAAGAAGAATTGAATTGAAACCGGTAAGTGTCCGGAAAGATGAATCCTTCCAAAGAAGCAACGGAAGCAAGGTAAGAATGTTTTTCGGCCAGAACCTGAATCGGAAAATTAATCAGTCCGCCCGCATTCAAAACGCCGGCACTCGAAAGCATTGAATCAATATCCCTCAAAGTGGAACCTTCCGGAATCATCACCGTAACTTCATTCTTGCCGCCGCTCGTCAAAATACCCACTATGTGCGGCAGGCTCATCGTGCCGGAAAGCTCATATAAGCCAGGTTGGAATTTTTGGACCCGGCCGGAAATCAAGGAATAAATCTTGAAAATGCTTATTGATTTGATGAGCGCCGATTGCGATAAACGGGCGCCGATTTCCCGAAAACCTTCGCCTTTCACGATTTTAAACTGGACGAAACCGGCGTTGGCCGAATTGGGCTGCAGCCCGTAGAAAAAATAAGCCACCACGAAAATGAAAATTAAAATCGCTCCCATCACGCCGAGGAAACGAAAATTAAATAAACCTCTTTTTATTTCAGGAGGATTCATTATTTTGGGGGATCAAAAAATATTTTTTAAAAAACTCATCCCGTTTTTTGAAACGAATAAAAAACCTAGGGGAAAAAAGAAACCTTCCTCGTTCAATGTTTTAACGGGATTCAAGTTTAATATGCTCTATTATACTTATGAGAGCGGCGCCGGTCAAGAGGCTGGATCCGCCATAGCTCAAGAACGGAAAAGGGATGCCGGCCACGGGCAAAAGCCCCAAATTAGCGCCTAAATTAATGATAAAATGCACTAAAAACATCAGGCCCGCCCCCAAACTGATGAATTTGGCCTCGTTGCTCCGGGCCGTAAGACCGATCAGAACGATCCGATAAAGCAAAAACATAAACGCCAAAACAACGAGGCTGCCGCCCAAAATTCCCCATTCTTCGACAAAAGCCGCAAAAATGAAGTCGGTTTGGGTCTCGGGCAGGAATTTAAGCTGGGTCTGGGTGCCGGCGCCAAAACCTTTACCCAAGAGGCCGGCCGAACCAATCGCGATTTTGGATTGAATGACATTATAATTAATGCCGAGAGGATCTTTTTCTTGGAACAAAAAACCGGTCAGCCGATCCTTTTGGTAGGGCTTCAAATAAAAGGCCCAAAGCAGGCTGAAAATCAAAATCCCCAAAATCAGGCCGACGCCCAAACGCCGGTAGTTCACGCCGCTCATCAGGAGAAAACCGAGCCAAATACTCATGATAACGAGGGCCGAGCCGAGGTCGGGTTGAATGACGACTAAAATCACCGGCAGTAAGGCCAGCATCAGGGAAACGAGAATATTTCTGCCGCGCCAGGCTTCCAAGTAACGGCGCGAAAAAAATCCGGCGAGAATGATGATCAGGGCTAACTTGGCCAGTTCCGCCGGCTCAAATTGAAAACCGCCGAAAGTAATCCAGCTTTTCGTGCCGCGGATGGTCTGCGACTGCAGATTGGAAACGATCAGAAATAAAACGCTGAAAACATAGAGACCGTAACGGAACCAATCCCGGCCGATAAGCCACCGCCAATCTAACCGACTGCCGAAAGCAATGACGATAATCGAAAGAGCATACCAAACGAGCTGACGCCAAAAAAACGTCGTGTTGGAGCTTGCGAGCGAAACCAGGCTCGCAGCACCCAAAAAAAGGACGAGGCCCAAAATGATCCAGTCGAAATCGCGCAAAATCCTGCTCATTCCGCGTTAAAAAAGATTTGGGTGGCCTTCGGATCGAAAACCGAATTCAAATCGGGGTCGCTCGGAAAAATTACCGAAAATTTGGCCTCGCCGCCGCCCTCGAGATCACTGACCACGGTTTGGCTGGCAAAAATCTGGATGCCGTATTTATTTGCCAAAACCGCGATCACTTTCAAAACATCGATCGACCAAGGGCTTCGGTTGATCGTCGTCCCAGTCACCCGAATGCTCGGACCGACCAAGGTTGTTTTCAAATCGCTCCCCAGGCCCAAATCTGGTTTTGGCACGCCCGTCGACTGCCAAACAGTGTTTTTAAAGATTAAACCCACCTGCCCGATGTTTTTAAAATCAGCGGTCGCATCGGCGCTGAAAATACGAATCTCTTCGCCTGGCCGGAAAACGGCGTCGCCAACCAGGGTTTCAATGACCTGATTCGATTTATTGTAAATCAGGAATTGGTAAGAATCTTTGGCGCCGTAATCGGTATTGGGGTTCAGGGCGTCAGCCAGAATCACGGTTTGGCCGGCGGCCGTGCCGAAAAAATTCACGCTCAAAACCCGAAGCGGCGCCAATCGCTGAAGAACGCAAGAACTGCAGGGTCCGCCGCAATCAATGCCGGCTTCGCCTTGATTCTGAACTTTATCGGAACAGGTCGGCGCCGGCTTAAAAACGGAACTGTAAAAAACGAAACCGGCGAAAGCGATGACCGCTAAATAAAAAATACCGTAAATGATTTTTTTGAGAGAACGGCTCATTGATAATTACAGATTAATATTTGGCGGTGATTTTCACAATCTTTATAAATTCGGCGGGCTTGAGACTTGCCCCGCCGACCAAAACGCCGTCAATAGTTTTTTCTCTTATGAACCCCTGGATATTCTTAGCTTTCACCGAACCGCCGTACAGTAATTTTGGATTGCGGATTTTGAATTTTGAACGAAGGAATTCCTTGATAGAAATCGCCATCCGAACGGTTTTTTCGGGATCGTCGTTTTTGCCCGTGCCGATCGCCCAAATCGGTTCATAGGCAACGACAAGATTGCTCAAGCCTTGAATTCCTTTAAGGTCTGTGAACAACTGCTTTTTCACGAAATTTTCGGCGGCGGCAAAACCTTTTTTTCTCACAATCCAGGGCTCCCCAACGCATAAAATCGTCCTGAATTTTTCCCGAAGGGAAACTCCTGTCTTTTTGTTAATAATATCGTCGGTCTCGCCCAAAGCCCGGCTTTCGGAATGACCGATGATAATGCTCCGAACACCGAATGCCTTTAATTGGCTGAAGGAAACCTCGCCGGTATACGGTCCCCTCTTTTCGAAAAAACCGTTTTGAGCGCCGAGTTTCGCTTTCTTCAGGGTCTTCTTTAGGGCGTTCATAAAAATGAAGGGCGGCGTCACCACCACGTTAGAAAAATCAGAAGCTTTCGCTAATTTCAAAGCCTCGGATTCCGTCATCGGATTCATCTTCCAATTAGCAATGATTAACTTGGCCATGTCTTGAATTTATTTCTGACTTTTTAAGATCTTCGCCACCTTGTCCGGATCGAAAATGTTCACCTCAATGCCCGTTCCGAACTCGAAACCGGCCCGTTTGCTCAGCTTCGGATATATTTCGATGTGCCAATGATAATGGCTGTATCTGTTCTTATCCCGCACCGGTGCCGTATGGATGAAAAAATTGTAATCCGGATCGCCCAATTTTTTCTCGAGTAAGCCCAAAACTTTTTGAAGAACTTCGCTCACGCCAGCCAGCTCCTCATTGAAGGTGTTTTCGAAATAAGGCCGGTGCCGCTTGGGAAAAACTCTGACCTCGAAGGGGTTGCGGGAAACGAACGGAGCGAGGGCGACCGCCTCGTCATTCTCGAAAATTATCCTTTTCTTCCGCCTCTTCTCCCACCGAATCATGTCGCAATGAACGCAAGTTTTGTGGGCTTTGTAATAACGAGCCGAGCCATTCAAGGAATGCTGGATGTCCGGCGGCAAAACGGGAATCGCGAACATTTGATAATGAGGGTGGTAAACCGAGGCGCCGGCGGTCGGACCCCAATTATGGAAAATCGAAATGTAAGCCAGATTTTTCTCGTTTAAAAGCGTCAGATATCTGTCGCGCATCGCCTCCAAGACGTGCAGGGCGTCGCGTTTGGAAAGCTTCGGAAAATTCCTGTCGTGATCCCGCGTAATTATGAGATCGGCGTGGCCAATGCCCTCCATGGTCGAAAACGGACCGTGATGCTTGAGCCTGGAAATTTTATTTTTATTCAAAACGACGGGGTGTTTATTCTCCAGAACCAAAAGCCGCCAATTTTTATCCGGCTTGGTGGTTTTTCGGACAAGGCCGGTGGCCGTATGGTTCACGAAATTCAAGATCACTTTATTGCTCACGCTTTCAAGGGGTTTTTCAAACGGGCATTGCTTGAGCGGCGCCCGTTCCCGTTTGCCCTCTCTTTTCAAACGGTGGTCGTGATTTTGATAGCGCAAACGGCCGGGCGCGATCAAGATCCAATCGCCGGAAACCAAATCTTGCCTTAATTCGGAAAAAATCATGAGATTGCCAAATTGTATTTATGGCGCGTGAGCCACAGCTTTATCCTGACCACGTCCCAAAGGGTGGAAAAATAACCGCCCAGAGTCACCTTGGAATCGGGGTCATTAACCCAGTGAACAGGGACTTCCTTGATGCGAAAGCGCATGAGCCTCGCCAAAACCAAAGCCTCGACGTCAAAACCCCAGCGGTCGATTCGCGATAATTTAAAAACCCTCGTTGCGGCCGCTTCGCTGAAACACTTGAAACCGCATTGGGTATCCCAAATGCCGGGCAAAACCAGGCCCTGAATGAACAAATTCCCCATTTTGCCCAACAGCTGCTTATAAAAAGGTTGGGCCGGCTCCAGTTTCGCGCCCTTCACTGTTCGCGAACCGATCACCACGTCATAGCCCTCCTTGAAAAAGGGCATCATGTTCACGAACTGGTCAACGGAAGTGGCGTTGTCGGCGTCCATAAAAAGCCGCCAGTTGCCATGAGCTTGGAGCATTCCCTCCCGGACCGCCCAGCCCTTGCCGTGATTTTCCTGGTAATCCAGCAAGCGGAGGTTGGGAATTAAATGACTGAAACGATTCGTGATCTCGGCAGTGGCGTCGCTCGAACCGCCGTTCACCACGACGATCTCCCAGGAATATTCCGCCTCTGCCAGGTGGCGCTCGACGTCAATCAGGGTTAAGGGCAGCCTCTTCGATTCGTTATAAGCCGGGATAATGACTGATAAAAACGGTTTAGGCATGATTATTTATCAAAGGGTTGCGTTTCTCCGGAATGTTTAAAAACGATGTTCTTGTAACTCAAGAAATTCCACAAAAGCGAGGCGGCGATGCCGCACAAAGCGCCGATATTGGCCCAAAGATTGAGGTTGAAACCGACTGGCGCGCCGAGAAAATTGACCACGAAAGAAGCCGCACTCGCATTGAGGAGGGCGCCGATCAGGGTGAAAAAAGCGAAGCGCAAATATTCCTTGAGCGTCACCGGCATTTTGTCCTGAAAGGTCCAGATCTTATTCCAAAAATAACTGTTCGTCGCGGCCACTAAAAAACCGATTACCACAAAAAGGCTGTAATAAATTCCCTTGGGAATGTCCGTGACGAAAATAAAAAAGTTGATGGTCGCGATGTCCAAAAGAGAGTTCAGGGTACCGACGGCGGCGAATTTTCCGAACTGCTCGAGTACTTTAAAATAGCGGCTCAAAAAACCGAGAACGCCTAAAGCGATCGGTGCAAAAACCGTAAAACCGATGATCGAGGCGAAAACCAGGGTTAGATTGACGTCAAAACCCAAATTGGCAAGCGGCATCAAAAACAATGCGCCGACCAAAAAACCTATAATGGTTACCAGGTAAAAATCTTTTTTGACAAACATTGAATGATTTAATTGCGGAGCCTTTTGTAGATTTCGCTTTCGATTTCTTCGCGGGGTCGACCGAATTTTGAAACCGATAAATCCTTGAGACGACGAGCCAAAGCAGGATTGCCGACGGCCGAACGAACCGTTCTGATATTGAACGGCTTCGCGGTTTCGCCTTTAATCAAAAGCTTAACATAAGCGTTGAAGTTATCGATATTCACCAGGTCCTGCTCATCGAAGACCGGCGTGAACTGCTTTACCAATGCTTCAGCGTCCTGCACGCCGACCCGAAAAGCGACGAGCGAGCCGACGTTGCCGAAGACCGCATCCCGCACCTTTTCCGTAAGCTGGGCAATGAACTGATGGGCAATCGTCAGATTCAAACGGTATTTCCTCGCTTCGGAAAGTATGACGGCAATGGAATCGGTCGTAAAATTCTGGAATTCATCGATATAAAGATTGAAGTCCCGCCTTTGCTCCTGCGGTATGTCCACTCGGCCCAAAGCAGCCATTAAAATCTTCCCGACGATGATCATGCCCAAAAGATTGGCATTGATGTCGCCGATTTTTCCTTTGGAAAGATTTATTAAAAGCACCTTGCCCTGATCCATCAAATCCCGGAAGTGGAAAGCCGAACTCGTCTGGCCGATGATCACCCGCATGTAATCGTTGGCCGTGAAATTATTGAACTTGGAAGTGATATAAGGCGTCATGTTCGCCAAAGACGCTTCGCCGCCGGCCTTAACCGCTTCCTTTTCCCAAAAATCGATCACTGTCGGATTATGAATCCGCGTGAGCTTCCGCTGCCGATAACTTGCGTCGGTAAAAACTCTTGCCACCTCCATTAGTGTCGCCGGCTCATTCATTTCGTCTTCCATTAGAAGCAGAAGCGCGTTTCGCATATATTGCTCGAACATCGGACC
>LCPF01000004.1 GCA_001003475.1 Candidatus Jorgensenbacteria bacterium GW2011_GWA1_48_11
TTTCAAACCATTAGGTTTTTATTCAACGAAAGATCCTCTATCTAATGCTGAGTCTGGATCGTACCATTTACTTTGAAGAAACTGTCTGATTTCTTCAAGAAAACGAAGAATCACCTTGTAATCAATCGGGTGTTCTTTTCGTTGCTTCTTAATCCATTCAACACTTCGCCTTTTTTCAAAGGGCAAACGTTTAGCGTGCCGAAGTAAAAAGACATTATCTATATCAGTAAGCCTAGTATCTTCCGGTTGCATATCGAGAAACTCAACCAACATATAGTATTTTGAGTATGGTACGCCTTGCTTCAATCTAGAAGCTGTACCTGCAGCTTCTTGAAACATTGTCTTGTCTAGATTTATTTTGCACTCTGCCGCTAAAATAGCCAACATGAGTTTGCCAGACAAGGTTTTTTCCTTTTTGAAAGACTCGTCGGTTGAGAATTGATAATAAAGTTCCTTACCCAGCGTAAAATCTTGATCCTTTGTCTTGAGAGCGACTACTGGTTTTTCTGAAAGTTCCGCGAAATCACGTGGGATAAATGCTAACGACATGAACGCTTGCTGAGGGCCACTTACATAATCCACCCCTTTCAATTCCGGTATAGTCTTTTCATTCATCAACATGGTCAGAAATTCTTCCATAATGGAGTTATCTAATTTCAGTTGTCCCTTTTGTCTTTTCAAAAATTCGCTCCCTTTCTCCATTATCAAATCAACCTCAACATAGTCCTTATATTCGTTTAGGAGGAGTGTCATATCTTTTATTCGCTCAACTCCTTCGGTTTTCAAGGCGGCCGACT
The DNA here is from genome assembly GCA_001003475.1 of Candidatus Jorgensenbacteria bacterium GW2011_GWA1_48_11. Lineage (GTDB taxonomy): Bacteria > Patescibacteriota > Minisyncoccia > UBA6257 > GWB1-50-10 > GWA1-48-11. The sequence continues at coordinate 798 of LCPF01000004.1, forward strand.
TTTTAATCCAAACTTCGTAAGCTGCTAAAATCTTATTGAGCAAGCCAATATCATTTTTTGATAGAGGGTTGGCAATCGCAGCCTTAATTTTTTCGAGGTGAGGCATTTTCATATTTATTTAGAAAAAAATGGCGAATGGTTCACTGAGGCAACATTTAATATAGCATTTTTGATGTCTTGGCGTACTATCCCCTTAGCTCTTTTTTCTGCGTCCTTTAAGATTTCTACCGCAAAACCGCGAGCCATATTTAGAGATTCTGGCTGTGATCTATCTGTGAAAGTGAAGTGTAGAACTTCCTCGTATATTTTCTCGCCATATTGATTTACAAATTTTCTTTCTTGCTTCGCTACCAACTTATATCCGGCTATCGTCGCAACGCCTCCTATAATGTGATCGTTCCTAAAATCTATTCCGCGCACCTTTGAGGATCTGCCGATAACTAAAATCAAGCGACCATTGTGTTTTAAAATGCGTTTCATTTCCTCAAATGCTTGAACCATATCCATAACATACTGAATAACAGTGAGGAATCTATTCTGACGATGCTTTCTGTTTGCTCCAAACTCTGATTTAGCAACCACCAAGGCGTTTCTATATATTCTGTCTATAAATGTGCGGTTGTGCTGATGGTAATTGAAGACGTTGATGTAGGGAGGAGAAGTGATAACTAAATCTACCTCTGAATCGGGCAAAGGAACTTTTCTCGCGTCAGCGAGAAAGACTTTTGATCGCAGATTTATCTTAGGCAGAGATTGAATAAGATTTGCGTGTTTCTGAATATATAATTTCAGGCTATCGCTTGTATGAGGTCGTTTGCTTGCAAGTAAAGAAATGTAAGCGTTTTTTAAAATATTCTTCTCAAATACTTCTGCAACCTCTATCTTGCTTTCAAGAAATTTATATAAGTCGTCGTCCATAACTGAACTAGCGAGGCGCGAAAGATATTTCATAGCGTTAGCTACTTTCTCCTCTCTTTCCGCAATACTCAACCCAATAAATGAAATGGTGTTAGCCATTTCATACGCCGCCGGATTGATTTCTGTACCATAAGCAGTGAGCCCACGCCTAGCTGCCTCAAATAAAACTGTCCCTGACCCCACGAATGGATCAAGAATCAAAGCGTCCTTGTGAGCATAATATTTCAGCAGATTTGAGATAAAATCAGGAGAGAATTGTCCTTTATACGAAAAGGGATTGGTATTTCTACCTTTGTGGAGATCAAGCTCATCTTGATCAAGATATTTTTCTCCAAAATACTCTTGGTCTAGAATGCTTTGAAGTCCAAAGTACATTTCTTTTGTAGACATGGTGTTTGTTAATGTAATCATCCCATATTCGGAAGACTTTTTCTACTGAATAAACATAGAAATTCCTCAGCATAGATCAGAATGTCGCGGGGCTTAATCGGAGGGGGTCGCGGCTATCTCTCAACGAACTTTTAAAGTAAAACATCGGGCATATTGGGATACCCTGAAATACCTGCTTTCCGACCCCCGGAAACGAGGCCTTCCTCCTTCCCGTCCTATCCATTTCAACGTATCTACCCCCACCACCAATCAAAAAAGAAACAGCAGGACGGAGCGGAGTGAAGTAGGACTTGGGAATATTGGGGTGTGGAGGCAGAAAGATGAGCATTGATGGGGAGATTGAGGCAGGCTACCCCTTCAAGCGGGACACACCGGAGTGAAGGGGTAAAGCGTAGTGAAGTCGGGGTTGGAATTTGGAGGAAGCGAGGTCAGAATAGCGAGGAATGATGGGCAGTTTCAGAAACGCAGGGTAGTCATTCCGAGGTAGGGCGAATGACTACCTGAATGACTAGGTAAATCTCAATAATTTTTGGTAAAATAGGTTAGTAAATTAGCGTATAATCCCACTAATATCGAAGGCGTCGTTCAATAACTCGTTCAAAGAAAATACGGCATTCCTGGGCGGCTTGCTGGTATTTTTCTTCATCCAAACGCTTATCGTGAATAATTTCGCCCAGATCGACTTCTTCTATGCGCGCTCCGGCGAAATAAGCGTCCAAGAGCACTCCTAAATTCGCGTATCCTTTGGCCATTCTTTCCGGAAAGAGGAATTCTCGCCGGGCGCCTACCAACCCGGAGAGAGGCTGTTTTAGTCTCCCTAAGCGGGGCACGAATTGGTTAAGAAGCGGCCGCGCCAGATATTCCGTGATTCGACCGAAGTTGGTGAAGGCGCCGATAACATAATCCACCCGGCCCTCCAGGATAGGTAATGCTAATTTTTCGATCTTTGCCGGAGTTGCCGTTTGAATATCGCTATCGAAGAAAACCAAAATTCGCGTTCGCGTTTCGCGAATTCCGGTTTTCCAAGCCCCGCCATAGCCCTGGTTTTGTTCGTGGCGGATAAGACGAAGGCGTTTTTCTTTGTTCTTTTTGCAAAAAACTAGGACTTTTTCTGCCGTCGCGTCGGTGGAACCGTCATCCACTACCACTATTTCTTCGGCGTTGGTTCCGCAAGCGGCCGCGAGAACCCCTTCGATGAATTCCGCTTCGTTGTGCGCCGGCAGAATTATCGAGTAAGGCTTAGTGGTGATTGATTTTCCTTTTGGTTTAGTCATGAATCTTTCATTTTTTGCTTTTTAGCCGTAGAAGAAATCCGTGGTGCGGAAAGCTTCTGCGAATTCTCCTTTTTTGTACATTACGCCGCGAAAGTGATTCAATCCGATGAAAGCCGAGGCTAGGTTCTTTCGGGCTTGTTGGGAATCGTAAAGAAGGAAGATATTTCTTTTTTCTTCGATAACGGCGCTAATGTCCTCCAGATGATTGGGCGCGAACATGGGCCGGTCTCCTTCTGCTTCCCAGAGTTCTTTGGTCTTGTGCGGTTCGCCGCATTCCGGAAAAGCCGATCGGCCGGCGTGCCAGACTGCCCGTTTCACGATTTTTGCTATTGTCCGGTGTTCGGTGTGGTAGTCTTCTTCCTGGATCATAAGCACGATGTCCGGGCGGAAACTCCGTATTTCCTTGACGCAAGGCAAGATCGTTTCCCGGGAAACGCGGGGGTAATGGGTAAAATTCAAGAAGTTGTGTTCGGCGCCGATCTTTTCCGCCACTTGCCGGAATTCGTTTAGACGGGTTTCTCGTTCTTTTTCTGGACTGGAATCCGGGCGTGGCTCGGAAGGGTCCACGCATAAAACCAGTTTAACCAGACCGCCGTTTTTTAAGGTTTTTAAAATAAGCCCTCCCGCCGCGCCGATTTCGTCGTCGGGATGGGCGGAAAAGAACAAGATTCTTTTTATTGGATTATTATTTGTTTCTGGCATATTTTTTGTTTATGTTTGTTTTTAACTTCAAAAAGATGACCGGGGGAGCGGAACGCCAGAGCGTTCCGCTCCCGACTGTTGGCTAGAGAGTGATTTCCCGAAATGTCGGGTTCAACTCTCCGCCTAGAACGAGGAAAGAGATTACGGAGGGGTTTTGCCGCCAGTAGGCCGATATCTCCGTGAAGAGATGGTCCGGGGGGGTTGGCGGTTCGGGCGGCGGGGAGGGGTTTGACTGCTTCGTCTTCTCTTGCTTGAGCAGCCACCGCTCGAATTTCTTCTTCCGAAAAACATCTCGGAGAACGAGTGCGGGGTTTCCGGCGGCCGGCTCCCAGTCGAATTCTATTCGCAGAATTCGGATCGGTGTGCCGCGCAGGAAGCGATCGCGGAGCGCCACCATTTCTCCGAGGTAGGGCAACTGCGTAAAGCAGAGTTTCCATCCCCGGAGAGCGAATTCCAGGGGCAATGCCAGGCCGGCCGGCACGATCATGTTGCGGGAGTTTCGGTCGGTGGCGCGTCTGCGTTCGCCGGCTTCGTTCACTTCCCAGAATTCCGTAATCGGTAGGTGGCCGAGAGTGAGCGGACGTTCGGCGCGGAAGAGCTCGGAAACGCTTCCCAGTCTGTTGCCAAGTCCCAAGGCTTGGGTTAGTTCCTGGGCGATTTCCCGGGGATTGCCGTAGGGCACGGAGATTCCGTTCCGTGAAGCGCCGAAGTGTTCCGCGATCTGTCCGGCCCAGCGGTGTTCCTCGATGAGGAGCGCAAGAAGTGCATCTTTGATCTCGGGTCGGTTGCCCAAACCGAGAATGGTGCCTTGGGTCTTGGGACCGACAAGATAGGTTTGACCGCGCGGAGCCTTGACGGACATTCGGATCGCGTTCAGGAGAGAAGCGGCGTCCTTGTCGTTGGTCGGTGGGATGTCCGGTGACCAGGCAAACCGAGCCGCCAGGCTTAAGTATGGCGGCCAGCCGTTTTTCAGGTGAAACTGATGCACGCTTTCTTGCTGGACCCAAGGACTGTCCGCGTCTTGCATGATATAGCCAACCTCTTCGTTGGCTCCGCGCAGAGCGAGCCAGCGCAGAAGGCCCCGCACCCAAGGAGCCTGATCGCCAAGGACTATCATGATTCACCCGCCTTCCTTTCTCTTTCCTAAGATTGTAAGGTGCTTTCAGACCGCCTCGTGCGGTCTGAAAATTGTTAACTTCTTTTTTGAAGAACCGAACAATTTTCAAGCCGCGTTAAAACTTAAAACCTCCCGCGGTTCGGGAGGTTTTAAGTTAATCTTATAGCTTTAAATGGATGCGTTTTAAAATCTCCGAACCTTGTTGAGAGGAATGAAATAAATAAACCACGCCCAGCAAAGGTTGGTTCGGGGATTTATGGGGTTGTTTAACGGACTAATCATGTTTTTAGTATCCTAGCATAAGAGCGGCCGGTGTCAAGGGCTATTAGGGATATGCCAATATCGAGTTCGGCTATCTCGCGCAATGTCACGGTTGTTGAGAAAGGGAACGCATAGAAAGTGTTATAATTTCAAAAATGCAGAATTTCGTTCCCCAGAAAATGTTTTTCACGAAGGGCGTCGGCCGGCACAAGGAATATCTCCAGTCCTTTGAGTTGGCTTTGCGCGACGCCGGCATCCAGGAATACAACCTGGTTCACGTCAGCTCCATTTTCCCGCCCAATTGCAAAAAAATTTCCAGGGAGGACGGGAAGAAATACCTTTCTCCCGGTCAGGTGGTTTTTTGCGTGATGGCGCGGACGGCTACCAGCGAACCGAACCGGCTCGTAGCGGCTTCAATCGGCCTGGCCCAGCCGGCCGACCCCCAGAATTACGGCTATTTGTCGGAACACCACGCTTTCGGCGAAACCGACGACAAATGCGGCGAATACGCCGAGGATTTGGCCGCAACCATGCTTGCCACCACTTTAGGCATCGAATTCGACTCCCAGGCCGCCTGGGACGAAAGAGAACAGGTTTACAAGTCTTCCGGCAAAATCATCAGGACCACCAACATCACTCAATCAGCCGAAGGCGACAAAAACGGCCTTTGGACAACGGTTATTGCGTCGGCAGTCCTGGTTCTCGACGGCAATGGAACCGCTAACAACCCCGCTTAAACCCAGTAACATTACTTCAAAGGTCGTTAAATACAAAAAATTTATGCAATTGAATTCTCAAGCATTAGCCAAAACCGTGGCGGTTTTGGCCGGCGCCTTTTGGTTTTTGGTAATGGGCTTTTCCCTTTTGACCGGCGTGGGCCAGATGACTTTAACCACCCTCGGTTCTTTTCATCCCTGGTTCACTTATTCTTGGGGCGGCTGGGTGATTATCGTCATCGAACATCTGATTGGCGGCTACATCCTCGGCTACATTTTCGCCTGGGTATATAACCGGTTCAGTCGATAAGGAAAGGCACGCTGGTTTTAAACGTCAGAACGGCCTGGCGGTGTTCCTTTTTTGTGTCGGATAAAACTTGACCAAAAGGCGATTAAAGGGTATTAATGGTTAGGAATGGTTAATGAGCATTTTAAGGGCGCTGATTCAGGGCCGGAAAATCCGGAAGCGGGTTTTAAGGCCGGCGTTGAAAGCCTGCCGAGCGAAGAGCATCTTGAGCGTAATGAAGATGCGGCTCTTTGCGACGAAGCGAACGGCGTTTTCGGTGTTTTTGACGGCATGGGCGGCCATCAGGCGGGCGAGGTGGCTTCTAGGATGGCCAGGGATTTTTTCGCCGCTCGTCTGGGCAATTTACCCCCCAATCTTTCACCATCGGAAACCGCCGAGACCATCAAAGGATTTTGCGAGGAAGTTGCTCGGGAAGTTTTGGAGACGGTGAAAAGCGATCCCATAAAATATAAGGGCATGGGTTCGACAGCAACGATTGTAAGGATTTGCCGTAATTCTAAAGAAAGAAAAGCCGTGGTCGCCAATATGGGTGATAGTCGGGTTTATAAATTTTCGCCCGATGGGCGGTTGGAGCAGTTGACCCTTGATGACAGCCGGTGGCGTTTTGAATTCAGGCCGGAGGACAGGCAACAGGCTTACGAATTCCAAAGAGTATGGAATAACGCCAGCGGCCCCGCTGACCTTCCGGAGAAAATGCGCGGCTATTGGAATATCCGGCACATAATTTGGTCTGCCATCGGCCATGCCGGTTCCAAACCAAGTATTGATATTTTCGATTTGGAAGACGACGACGAGCTTCTTATCACGAGCGACGGCGTGACCGATAACTTGAGGGATAAAGACATTGAAGATATTCTGAAGCAAATTAAGGACAAGAAAGCGGCGGCCCAAGCTTTGGTTAATAAAGCCCGGGAAATAAGCCATGACGAATCCAACCCCCGTGCCAAACCCGATGATATGACGGCGGTTGTGGTGGGATAAGTAAAAAATTATTTCATTTGTGGCAAACCCCTCGAGACTGTCTCGAGGGGTTTGGTTGTGCGAGAAGAGTTTCGCGCTCTAACTTACGCGAGCTCTTCGGTCATCACGCGCTTCACTTCCGCGACCGGATCCGGTGCGCCCAGGATTTGCCGGCCCATCACCAGGAAGTCGGCGCCGTTCTCCTTGGCGGCCTTCGGCGTGGCGATCCGCGCCTGGTCGTCTTTCGGCGTTCCGTCGGAACGGATGCCCGGCGTGACTATAGTCTTGTCGGGATAGGAGTCCTTCAGCATCTTCACTTCTTGGGGTGAACAGACGAAACCGTGCGCGCCAGCTTCGGCAGCCATCTTCGCGAGTACCGCGACTTCCTCGGCCGGTCGGCGCGAGAAGATCTCCTCGCTCGTCGCTTCGTTGATCGAGGTGAGAACGGTAATGGCGAGCACCTTGGTGGGCGTGCCCTTGAGTGCTTCGACTGCGGCGCTGACCATCTCCGGGCCGCCCGAGGCGTGGACCGTGACTGCCCAAGGCGGGCAGGCTCGGAGCCGTTCGCAGGTGTTCTTCACGGTGTTCGGGATGTCGTGGCACTTCAAGTCCGCCATGACCCGGCCGTAGACCTGCAGGTCGGGGATGAGGCTCGCGATCCCTTTATCGAAGAGGAGGTCGTTCACCTTGAGGATAGCTCCTGACGGGCGGAGCGGGTCCGCGATGGCGAGGGTTTCCTCCCAGCTCTTGCCGTCCAAGGCCACGATGATGCAGTTCGTCTTCTCGGTCTCGGGGTCGCAGCGTTGCATGATGCCGAGCTGGGAAACGAGGAGTTTTCGCACGTCGTGGAGGGTCATGCCCGGCCAGACCGCGAGGTCGATGCCACGCTCGGCGAACTTCTTCCGCCAGCCCTGCTGCCGATCAACGAGCACGACGAGTTCACGAACCGCGAGGCCTAGCTCCTTTGCTTCGAGGAAGGGGATAATCTTGGATTCGCCGTCCGTGACCACGTCATCGATGATCGCAGCCGAGCTGCCGAAAGGCGCTTGGCCGATCGAGGCCGCCTTGGCGACTCGTCCGGCCTTGGGCGCTTCCCGGATGGTGATGTAGGGGATGCCGGTCGCGATTGCGAGCGGCCCCGCGAAGCAACTGACCGAGTCCGGAATTTCGATGAAACGATCCGGGCCGAGGCGGCGAAGGGGATTCTCGAACGCCCGGGCGATCGCCTTGATCGCGGCGGGGTTGTTGCGGGCGTCCCGCAGGTTGATGTAGACGTCGGTCTTGCCCCCGCTCTTCAGGGGCAGGTCTCGTCTGTTCGAGAACTTGATGAGGTTGTTCGTGAGCAGAAGCCGAACCAGTTCTTCCTGTTCGGTTGGGTCCAGCCACGGCGCTTGCGGCGCTTGTCGCATGGCGTTTCTCCATTTCCCGCACCAACGGTGCGAAGTGGGCGTGAAATAATTGTTCGGGGACTGCTGTCAGGTTTGTCTATTTCCTGGGTGGTGTCAAGCTGATTGCTAATGATAATATTTACGGAAAAGTCTTGCACTGAGCCGCGCCGAATGGGTTGAAATTTATCGAAAATTGAGCATTTCCAAAAAATGAGTCAGAATGGAGAGAGATTTAATATCAATGACCTCTTCTATTTTTGCTTGGCTCGCTTCACTGATGTATGGGCTTGAGGCGATTACCGGCAAATTAACCAGCAAGCACGTTATCCAGAATCCCTATCTTTTTAATTTTTTTTGGGCGTTTTTTATTTTGATTCTCACTATTCCCGTTGCTTTAATCAATGGCGTTACCGTGCCTGCTCACTGGGGGTATATCATTATTGCCTCTTTTTTCTATGCTCTTTCTGGCGTTCTTTACGTTCTTGCGCTCTATAAATTGGACGTATCCGTCATCGCGCCGCTTTTCAGCTTCCGTACGGCCATGGCCGTTATCTTGGGAGCCTTGTTTCTGGGCGAGGTACTTCTAACACGGCAATACGTTCTTATCGGGATAATTTTTGTTTTTGGGATTTTTGTGAGTATTGATGAAAAATCCGCCTTGAGGTCATTTTTTACGCGAGGCACGGCCATTGCTCTTTTCGCCATGCTCGCCTTGGTTCTTATGGCGATTTTTATCAAAAAAGCGGTGGCGGAAACAAGTTTTTGGGATACATCACTCTGGATGGTCGTTCTGGGTCAAGTCTGGCTTCTTCCCACAATTCCTTTATTCAAAAAAGATCTTCTAACGACTAAAACGAAGCAGTATTTAATTACATTTGCAACTTCGGCAATGGGCGTTGTCGGCACTTTGGCTGCCAATAAAGCTTACGCCGTAAACGTAAGTTTGGCTTCAACAATCATCTCACTGCCATTTTCTATGGTCATTGCGTTTCTTTTTTCTGTTTTTTCACCTCAATTATTGGAAAAACACACCCTTAAGGTTTACGCTATTCGGTTTGTTTCGGCTGCGGTCATGATTTTCGCGGCTTTGAAATTATAACCAACTGCCCCCAAAAGGGGATTTTAGATTGAAATTTATCAAAATCGCGCTATAGTAGATAAAACTTAATAAGTCCAGCGGGATTAGCTAGTAATCCCGACCTACGATGATTTCGCAAGCCGGGGTCCTCCCCGGATTCTAAATTTTACATGCCTAATTATATTTATATTTTTATTGACGCTTCTAATTTATGGGAAGCGCAAAAAGCCAAGGGTCGTTTTTTGGATTACGAAAAAACAACTAATTATATTAAAGGTAGATTTGCTGGCGATTCTATAAAAGTATTTTATTATTCGGCCTATCCCGCTGAGGGGACAAGAAGTTACAGCATAGACGGGAAGCATAAATTTTTTACTTTTCTCAAGAAAGGACTTGGTTTTGAGGTAGTAAAAAAAGAATTGAAAAGAATACCCGTTATTGATGAACATGGTGAGTCGATTAAAGAGAAAGGTAATATGGACGTAGAAATAACCATTGATGCTTTGCATAATCTGGATAAATATAACACTGCAATTTTTTTCACTGGCGATTCTGATTTTTTAGCACTCGTAACTTATTTAAGACGAAGAGGAAAAAAAGTTTACATTTTTTCATCTAGGAATAATATATCTGAGGAGTTAAGAACTGGTAGTGATGGATATACTGACATTCTTGATTTAATTGATATATGGGGTCGAGCATTGAAGCGTCGCGTCGAGAATGGCTAAAATAAAGTCACCCTCCTTGCGGAGGGTGACCCTTGGATGTGATACCCTTTCGGTTAATGGAACAACCGAAAGACAATAGTAGTATACCATACACAATAAAAATTTGTCCACAGGTGTCAAAACCGGCTATAGTAGATAAAACTTAATAAGTCCAGCGGGATTGGCTAGTAATCCCGACCTACGATAAATTCGCAAGCCGGGGCCACCCCGGTGTTTTTAAAGGCCGAAGAATTAGCTTGGAAGCGAAATAATATGACTAAATTTAGTAGAACGCAAAAATTCACGAAGGCAAATATTGAAAATGTGCCTGAAGGTAAGGCGATTGTCTACAAACTAAAGAACGCGGCTGGTGAGAATTTATATACCGGCATTGCTGGTCGGGGGCGGGGACAAGACAGATTACAGGAGCATAAGGATTTGAAGCGAGAGATGATACCTGGCGCAACGAAATTCCAGTTTAGCCAAGTAAAGAATAAAGATCGTGCTGAACAGGTTGAAAAGCAAATAATCAGAAAAGAACAGCCGAAATTCAACGAGCAAAATAAATAACCCGCCGCGACCTAAATAAATATTCTTATGACTCTCGCCGAACTTTGGGATATTTGCATCAAGTTTATGTGGGACGAGGAGTATATCCTCGGTCTGGATCAGTTTCTTTTAACACCCTGCTTTTTATATTGCCGATTATACTAATTGTTGCTGTTTCAAAAAATCCATTATCTAGCAATTGGATATTGCCTTTTCAAATATCAATAGTACTGACTCTTATAATGCCAATAGTTACACTTTTGCTGATTGTTGGCATTCGGTATTGGCAATGGTTGCGTTCGTTTATTGAATTATTGAGCGCTAAGATGCGTAAAAATTGATTTACCATATAATTTGTAAATAATCTTTCATGCACGGAAGCGATACAGATAAGCAAATCTTCTTTTACGGACACGAATTTTATGTGTTCTCAAATTTTTCGTCCTTTGCAATTGAGTGGCGTGGCAAGCTATATCCAACTTCGGAGCAGGCTTATCAGGCCGAAAAATTTGAAGACGAGGACCTAAAAGAAAAAATCAGGAATGCCCGTTCTGCTTATGACGCTTTCAAATTGGCGGAGGCAAACAAAGATAAATACAGGAAAAATTGGGACACGATTAAACTGGGGGTGATGAAAGAAATATTGCGCGCAAAAATCGAACAACACCCTTACGTGAAAAAGAAACTTATTGAATCTGGCGACAAGGAGTTGATTGAGGACTCATGGCGTGATTCGTATTGGGGTTGGGGGTCCGACAAAAAAGGCGAAAATCATCTGGGCAAGCTTTGGATGGAAGTCCGGAGCGAGGTTATGGCCCAAAACAGATAATCAATTTTATGAAAATTACAAACGTAACCGCCGCTATCATTCACCGTGATGGCAAAATTATCATTGCCCAGCGTGATCTAGCCGGTTATTTTGGCGGTTTCTGGGAATTTCCCGGTGGGAAATCAGAAGTTGGTGAAAGCCTGCAAGATTGTCTTATTCGTGAAATCGAGGAGGAGCTGGGCGTTAAGGTCAATATTGAGAAAGAATTTCTCAAGACAGAACACGATTACAGTATTATTGGAATGGTGCATCTCCATAGTTTTCTGTGCGGTATTCTTTCCGGCGAACCCAAAACATTGGTTCATTCTGCCATCAAATGGGTGGCTATAGACGATTTAGAAAAATTTAATTTTCCGCCCGCAGACATGCCTATAATTAAAAAGTTGATAGCCGAGAAACCGATATAAACAATTTTTCTCTCACGCCGGCCTGCCCGCCTCTGGTGGGAATGGTAAAATGAATCTATGGACGACAAACAATTTCTTCAAAAAGCGATAGAAAAATCAAAAGAATCTGTTGCACAAGGCGGTTTTCCCGTTGGCGCCATAATTATTAGAAATGGAAAAATTTTGTCTTTTGGGTTAAGCAATGGCAAACAATTTAATGACCCAACAAATCATGCTGAAATAAATGCGATTCGAATGGCATGCCAAAAAGTAAGGGACAGAAGGCTAAAAGATGTTATTTTATATTCTTCTCTAGAGCCCTGCTTGATGTGTTTTGCTGCTTCAACTTGGGCAACAATTCCTAAAATTGTTTACGCTTGCGGCAGAAACAGAGTATCAAAATTGCACTATGAGGGGAATCATGACCTTATGCCGATCAACAAAGCGGCTCGCCAGCCCATTGAGCTAATTCACCTGCAAGAATTGGAAGAAGAAGCATTGCGAGTGATAGAGGGTTGGGAAAAGAAATGACATTCTGCAACCGGCCACGCTTCCTCGTCGCCTCGCCCCGCCCATTGTCTAATTCGCACGAATGTGCGAATAGTTCTTATCGTCTGATTCGTACGCCTAACTGTACAGGCAGGCGTGATAAAATAATGTTATATGAATTCATTTTCGGTTAATTCCAATATTGAAAAAGTTTTAAAATTCTTAGTTCAAGCCGAACCCGATGAAGAAATACCGAGGTGTGATGCGATTTTCGTCTTTGGTACTACCAACGGCGAAATTGCCAAGCAGGCGGTCCATTTGTATCAGAAAAACAAAGCATCCCGTATTATCATTTCTGGTTGGCATAGACACGATGGAAAAGAAGGGCCGTTCAGCTTTCATTCTGAAGCGGAATATCTAGCCTCCGTTGCCGAGAAAGATGGCGTTTCGAAAGAGAATATAGTCATTGAAAAGCGAGCGACGAATACCTACGAAAACGTCATTTTTGGCATGCGGGCTTGCAAAGAGGTGGGATTTTCGCCAAAGACTTTAATCTTGGTCGCCGTGCCTTATCTTCTCCGAAGGGCCAGAGCTTGTTTCGTAAAGAATTTTCCCGAAATAAAAATATACGGTAGCGCTATGCCGGTCACTGAAGAATTTTTTACGCCTTACCGCATTAGCAGGATTAAAGGAGAGTTACCGCGTCTGGTTAAATATGCCGAAGCCGGTATGATCGCCCCTACGGTCATTTCCGAGGAAATAAAAAAATCAGCAACTTTGTTTTAATTGAAAGACAGTTTCCCTCCCGCGCGTGGTAGAATAGATTTATGAAAGTTGTATTAATGCATGGCAAGAATACTGATCCAAGCAAGAAATGGTATCCATGGTTTGCTAAGGAAATTAAAAAGAGAAATATGGAGTTTCTGGCGCCGGAGCTCCCAAATCCGGAGGATCCTGAAATAGGCAAGTGGCTCGCGGAACTGGATAAAACCCAACCCGATAATGATACTATTTTGGTGGGACACTCCAGGGGGGGAGTTGCAATTCTGCGCTGGCTGGAAAAACTGCCGGAAGGGAAGAGAGTCAAAAAAGTGATATTGGTAGGAACCAATTCAGGCAAATCCGGAAAAATGGATAGGACAGAAAATAATATGGGATTCTATTCTAATGAGGGATATGATTTTAAAAGAATTAAGTCCCATTGTGATGACTTTGTTATTTTCCATTCAAAAGATGACCAGTGGGTGCCTTTTGAAGCCGGAGAAGAAAATGCAAAAGGATTAGGCGCTAAGTTTTTTAAATTCGAAGACAAAGGACATTTCGGCAAGGGAGTTGGTGATATCCCAGAATTAATGAAAGAAATTGAAATTTAGTGACCCGCCAAAAAATTAGGCAAGTAAATTTATGAAAGAAGATAATAATTTTTGCACCATTTATCTTATTCGTTATGGAGAAGCCGAAGGGAATGTTAAAGAAATCATGATGGGACATCTGGATTTGCCGCTCACCGAAAAAGGAAAGATTCAAGTTCGGGATGTTTCACAAAGGTTAAAACACGTTCATTTTGATTTTGTCTATTCCTCGGATCTGGTGCGAGCCAAGCAAACCGCCGAACTCATCGCTCAAGAAAGGAATCTGGCGGTCCAGACGTCGAAGCTTTTGCGAGAAAGAAGTTATGGCATCCATGAAGGAAAATCGAGAGCCGAATACACAGCTAAGGCGCGCGCCTTCTGGGAAGAATTGAACAAATTGTCGGAAGAAGCCCGCAAGAACGCTCAATATCCGGACGGCATAGAAAGCGATGCAAGCTTGGCAAGCAGAATGATAACTTTTTTGAGAGAGATTGCCGTCGCGAACCCCGGTAAGACAGTTCTTGTGGTTGCTCACGGGGCCATTATAAGGAATTTTCTTATCCACGTTGGCTTTGCCAAAAGAGAGGAGCTACCCATGTTCCGTTCTTTAGAGAACGGGGCGTTTATAAAACTGATGAGCGATGGCATCGATTTTATAGTGAAGGAAACGGCGGGGGTGAATAAGGAGACGAAAAATACGGAAAAATCAGGGGAGTAAGGGATTTTTATGCCATTGTCTAATTCGCGCGAATGGTAGAATAATTAAGTATGATGAAAATATTATTGTCGTTACTGGTTGCCTTGCTCATAATTGTCGGGCTTTATTATTTGGCCGGGCCGGCTTTGCGCCGGGCAGAGCCGGTGGCCTGCACAGAAGAGGCAAAACTTTGCGCTGACGGTTCGGCGGTCGGCCGCACTGGCCCGAATTGCGAATTCGCCGCTTGCCCAGAAGCAGGAAGCGGTATCAGATAAGATGAGAATTTCCGTGCAGGCCAAGCCCAATGCCAAAATCGAAAAAATTGAAAAAGTGAGCGAGACCGAATTTCTAGTGAGCGTGAAAGAGCCGCCCAAGGAGGGGAAAGCGAACCAAGCCATCGGCAGGACCCTGGCGGAATATTTCCAAATTCCTTTTTCGAACGTACGCCTTGTTTCCGGATTCAGTTCAAGGCAAAAAACCTTCGAGATCATAAGGGAATTTTGAAACCATCAATTCCATTATCCGCTTAGTGAATAAATTGTTAATAACTTTCGGGGTAAAAAATTAAAACCCCTTTGTTTAATTGATTTTTTTGGCTGTTCAAAAAATATTTTGAACGGCTTTTTGCTTTTGCTTTGATTCTTGTTTTTGTGGTGTATTATGAAATGAAAGTGGGGAATAGTGGATAACTCTGGGGATAAGGCTTAAATCTGGGGATAATCCCTCACCCTTCAAAAATAGAAAGCTTAACCAAATGAAAAAGACATGTTTTTAAAAAAGACAATGTATTCGAATAAAGGGACGTTAATTTTCAAGGATCGCTTCAAAAGAAGCGTAATCTTTGAAGGGTGAGGGATGCTTTTAGGGGAATACAAACATAGTTTGGACATTAAGGGCAGGATAGCGATTCCGGCCAAATTTCGCGCCAAGCTCAGCGCCGGCGCCATTATTACGCGCGGCCTGGACCATTCGCTTTTCGTTTTCGACGTCAAAGAATGGGAAAGGCTGGCCGAGAAATTAGTGGCCTTGCCTTTGGCCCAGGCGAATGCCCGGGCCTTTGCCCGTTTGATGCTGGCCGGCGCCTCTGACGTCAATTTCGATAACCAAGGCCGCATCCTGATCCCGGATTATTTGCGCGAATACGCCGGCCTCAAGAAAGAGGCCGTCGTCGCCGGGCTTTATAACCGGATCGAGATCTGGGACGCGGAAGTTTGGAAGCAGTACAAGGCGAAGACCGAATCCGATTCGGATGAAATCGCGGAGAAGTTGGGAGAGCTGGGCATTTAACATGTCCCACGTTCCGGTTCTTTTAGAAGAAACGCTTAAGGTTTTAGATCCCCGCCCAGGCGAATTTTTCATAGACGGCACTTTGGACGGCGGGGGACACGCCATCGCAGTTCTTGAAAGATTGGGTTCGAACGGGCTGTTCCTGGGATTGGACTGGGACGAAACAATGATTAAGGGATTTCAAGAAAGAATTGCGAAAATTTCCAATTTCCAATTTCCAATTTCCAAACTTATTTTAATCAAAGAAAATTACAAAAATATTCCCATGATTCTGAAAAAGAGAAAATTGAACAAAGCGGACGGATTACTCCTGGATTTGGGATTTTCCTCGGCCCAACTCGAAGCCGGCCGGGGCTTTTCTTTTTCGAAGGACGAGCCGCTCCTCATGACCTATTCCGCCGATTCAAAACCGGCTTACGAATGGATCGGCGACCTTAAGGAGAAGGAACTGGCGAAGATCATCAATAATTTCGGCGAAGAAAGATTTGCTGATCGGATTGCCCGCGCCATCAAGAAAAACCTGCCGATAAAAACCACGGCCCGGCTGGCCCAGGTGATCAAAGAGGCCGTGCCGTTCCGAAGGAGTCCTCTTGGGAAAAATTATGAGCGCGGCCGCCTGAATCCGGCCACCCGTACTTTCCAGGCTTTGCGGATCTTCGTGAACCAGGAGCTAGATAATCTTCAGACGGTTCTGAATCAGATCCCGAACATTCTGAATCCTGGCGGCCGCGTCGCCGTCATTTCTTTCCATTCGCTCGAAGACAGAATCGTAAAAAATTCTTTCCGCGCCCTGGTCGGAGCCGGAAGAGCCGAGTTAATAAATAAAAAGCCCGTGGTCGCAAGCCGGGAGGAAAGCTCGAACAATCCTCGCAGTCGATCGGCGAAGCTAAGGGCCTTGAGGATAATTTAAAAAACATGACAATACTTAGACCCAGCGAGCATAAAGGTTATCTTTCGTTTTTGGCTTTGATCTGTTTCGTGATTTTGAGTTTCGGCGTTTCTTTCATATTCGAATACAACGCTTTCGCGAGCAGCCGTTCGGAAGCGCAGGATTTGACCGCGCGCATCGTCGCTCTCCAATCGGCCAACGCCGACCTCAAAAACGCCTATTACGAGGCGATTGCGGCGCCAAATCTTCAGCCGTTAGCCGTAGAGAACAACCTGTCTTTGGACAAGCACCCCGAATATCTGAGCGCTAACCTATGGCTATCCGATTCAACGCGGTAATCGCCGTTTTTTTGCTGATTTTCGGCCTTCTCGGCTTCAATCTCTACAGATTGCAGGTTTTGAAGAGCGACTATTACGTGAGCCGCGCCGAAGCCCGGAATGCGGCCCGCGAAGAGCTTGATCTCCGCCGCGGCCAGATCTTTTTCACCGATCGGAGCGGCAACGAGATCCCGGCGGCCATGAACCGCGATTATCCCGTGATCTACGCCGTGCCCAAGGAAATCAAAGAATCGGTGGCCGCGGCCAAAGCCTTGGCGCCCCTGATCAATGCGGATGAGGCGAAGCTCGCGGGCGATTTGAACAATCCCAAAAGCCTTTTCAAGCTTCTGGTCGACAAAGCGACTGACGGCCAGATCGCGCAAGTCAAAGCCCTGGATCTGCCGGGGATTTATTTTGACACCAAACAGCACCGTTTTTATCCCTTCAGCGACCTGGGGGCGAACTTGATCGGCTTCGTGGGGGTGAACAGCGAGAACGATCAGCCGGTCGGCCTTTACGGCCTGGAAAAGATATTTGACAAGACTTTGTCCCAGGGCAACGATGTCCGGCTTACGATCGACCGGAATTTGGAAGCGGAAGCCGAACGGGTTCTCTCGGACCTGGTCGATAGATTCCAATCGCCCGGCGGCACGGTGCTTATCCAGGAACCGAAAACCGGCAAGATTCTCGCCTTGGCGAACGTGCCCGATTTTGACCCCAATCAATATTCAAAGTACCCGGTCAAAGATTTCATGAATCAGGCCGTGCAACTGGTCTACGAGCCGGGCTCGGTCTTCAAACCTTTAACCATGTCCGCGGCCATTGATTCGGGGGCCATCACTTCGAGTACGACCTACGTTGATAAGGGTTATCTCGTCGTGAGCGGCCACAAGATCACGAACTGGGACCATAAGGCTTACGGCAAGGCGACGATGACGAACGTCATCGAGCACTCGGTCAATACCGGCGCGGCTTTCGCGGAGCAGGCGGCCGGCAACGCCACCTTCCGCGATTATTTGAAAAAGTTCGGCTTCGGCGCGAAAACCGGCGTTGATCTGCCCGATGAAGTGACCGGCAGCTTGTATAATTTGGATCAGAAAAATCCGCCGGCCATCGCTTTCGCGAACGCTTCTTTCGGCCAGGGCGTTTCGGTGACGCCCATTCAGCTCATCACAGCTTTTTCCTCGATCGCGAACGGCGGCTTACTCATGAAGCCGTATTTGGACGCGAGCAATAAGCCGGAGGTGGTGAACCGGGTGATGAGCGGGGTGACGGCCGAGGAAGTGACGCAGATGATGGAGTCGGCCGTGAATTTGGCCGGTGTCGCCACGATTTCCGAGTATAACGTCGCCGGCAAGACTGGCACGGCCCAGATCCCGAATTTCGGCCGCGGCGGCTATCTTCCCGACCAATACATCCATTCTTACGTCGGTTTTGCGCCGGCCACGGACGCCAGATTCGTAATCCTGATTAAGATCGACAAGCCAAACCAGACTTTGGCGGCCGAAACCGTGGTGCCGGCCTTTCAGCAGCTGGCCCAGTACGTTTTGAACTATTACAACATTCCGCCGGACAGGATCGTCCGCCAATAAGTTATAGTTATAGGTAAGATGCGGAATTTTATCCTCGGGATTTTGAAATGGAAACTCCGGCTTTTGGCCCGGCTTACGGTCGCCAAGTACAAACCGGCGATCGTGGGCGTCTCCGGCAACGTCGGCAAGACCTCGACCAAGGACGCGATTAAAACGGTTTTGAATGCGAGCCGCCTTACCCGCGGTTCGGAAAAGAATTTCAATAACGAGCTTGGCTTGCCCCTGGTGGTTCTCGGGGACTGGCCCCATACCGAGGGATTTTTTTTCTGGCCCAAGGTTATTTTGAGCTCGCTCCGGCAGCTTGTCGTGAGAAACCGCCGCTATCCGGAAATGCTCGTCCTGGAGTACGGCGTGGATCGGCCGAACGACATGGATTATCTTTTGGCGATCGTAAGGCCCGGCGTGGGGGTGATGACCGCGATCGGCGAGATCCCGGTCCACGTGGAATTCTTCGCCGGCAAGGAGGCGCTGGCCAGGGAAAAAGCCAAACTCGTGAATGTGCTGCCCGCGACCGGCTTTGCGATCCTGAACGCCGACGACGAGGCGGTTTTGGCGATGAAAACGCAAACTCGGGCCCACGTCATCACTTTCGGCTTTGACGAACTGGCCGACATGCGGATCACGAATTTCGAGGAGTATTTTGCGAATGGCGAGGGCGGAGTTAATTTCAAGCTTAATTACGGCGGCAGTTTCATTCCCGTGAAACTCAAGAGCGTTTTGGGCCGTAGCCAAGCCTATGCCTCGGCCGCGGCGGCCGTTGTCGGCCTCACCTTCGGCATGAATCTTGTGAAAGTGGCCGAAGCCCTGCAAAAATACATGCCGCCAGCCGGCCGGATGCGGCTCATCAAAGGCGAAAGAAATACGGCGATCATCGACGATACTTACAACGCCTCGCCTTTAGCCACCCAATCCGCCCTGGCTACGCTTAAACGGCTGGAGGCGAAAAGAAAAATCGCCGTTTTGGGCGACATGCTCGAGGTCGGCAAATACACGGCCGAAGCCCATGAGCTGGTCGGCCGCGAAGCGGCCAAAATCGCGGAAATACTGATTACCGTCGGCATGCGGGCGAAATTCATTGCCGAAGCCGCGGAGAAAGCTGGCCTGAACAGGAAAGCGATTTTTTCCTTCGATAATGTCGGCGAAGCGGGCCGCGCTCTCGAGGAAAAAATGCGGCCCGGCGATCTCGTCCTCATTAAGGGTTCGCAAGGCGTAAGAATGGAAAAAATCGTGGAAGACGTGATGGCCGAGCCGGAAAGAGCGGGGGAGCTGCTCACGCGCCAGACCCCGGTCTGGCTCAAAAAAACTGGACTTTACGACTAGGCGGCGCGAAAAACGTTTTATTTATTTAAAGTTTTAATTGAGCAACTTTATTGAAATAAATCGATGTTAGAGAGATTTTTTAGAAAAAAAGAAGAGGAACCGTTGATCCACCCCGATTTTAGAATAAAAGACCCCGAGGGTTTTTGGTGGTGGAATTATACCGATTTCGGTGAATACGCCCGCCGAGCGGGTAAAAAATTTTCGCTCAAGTTGAAGAAGGGCATTATTAAAATTGCTTTCCCATTTGATGATCCAGCGCTTTTGGATGGTTGTATATTCATGTGCAAGATAGGAGAGAATCAAACTTCTAAACCCGATACAAAATGGTTCGGAGTTGCTTATGGTTTCGAGGATGATGCCGATAAATTAGCGGAATGGGCCAGCAGATTTCCACGCAGCGAATTAATAAAGGAAAATACGTTTGGCGGAGGGACTAAGAAATTTGAGTCTTTAGAGCAAGAAGAAAAATAAGGTTGTTTTTCAAGAAATTTTTGCTTTTTTCAACCCCTCTTCTTATAATGGTGCTAAACGGCTAATGGTCTCATCGTCTAGTCTGGCCTAGGACATCGCGTTCTCATCGCGAAGACTCGGGTTCAAATCCCGATGAGACTACAATGATAATCTTCAAAAAGAAAATTTTGCTGGTTTTGCTGATTGTGAGCGGCGCTTTGATGCTCTTCAGCCTCGGCTTGATCTATTTCAATATCGCGAGTTTCGGTTCGCCGGTGATCCTCCATTTTGACGCCTTTAAGGGAGTTGATTTCCTAGGGGATAGGCTGGACGTTTGGCTGATCTGGCTCTCCGTCCTTTTGATCATGATCTTGAACGTTCTGCTCGGCGAATTTCTTTTTTATCGGGAGCGGATCCTGGCCTATCTTTTGATCGGCGCCAATCTGCTCTTGGCTTTGCTTACCCTCGCCGTTTCCGGCGTCATCGTTTCCGTCAATTAGAATTCAGCCATCCTCTTTTTTGCCTTCGACTTTACTGCCCTGATTTTACTGCCCTGGACTTTACCGCCCTGGACTCTACTGCTCTGGATTTTATCACCCTTAGCTTAGCCGTCCTTAACTTAACCATCTTTAACCCTACTACCCCTCAATTCATCTCCTTTAACAATTGGAAGAGCAACGCCATATTAAGGAATAGCTCTTCCAATTGTGACGGCAAGCGTATTGTTCGAATTGGGACAAGAAGACCAATGGGGTTTATTGGTCGGTTTTTCTGCGGCTTAGAAAATCAAAAAAAACACCGCCAGGATCGGGAGACCCTGGCGGGATGAAGCCTGCCGCCGCTTCCCCGTCAGAACGGCTTGGGAATGGGGATGCCGCGGCTGTTCGCGACGCGTACGACTTCCCCCAGCCACGCTTCGTTGGTGACGCCGAGGGTGGGGTCACCGCGAATGGCTTTGGGATCGTAGGGATGGCTGCTGTAGTGGTCAAGAATCTCCCTGACCTGTGCGTCGGTCAGGCCATCGGCCTGCTCGGCCAGCGATACAGGTGCCTGCTGCATCTGACGCTCCTTGTGTCGCGGGTGGTTTTTCCTGTGCCGTCTTAAAGACTATCATACAATTTTGTATTTGTCAATAAAGAAAAAAACCTTCTTTTCTGCTAAATTTAAAGAAAGAAAATGGAAACAATCTTAGTCGTTGTTTTAATTATTTTGGTGGTCGCTTTGGGCGCGGTTTTATGGCTTTTGTTCGACCGTTTGAAGACGCCGAGGGAAGACAGTTCGGCGATGACCATGCTTTTGAATCAAATGAACGACATGAAGAACACGGTTGATAAAAAACTGGGCGAATCGCACGCCTTTGTCCAGAACCAGTTTGGCCAAAGCCAAAAAATAATCAGAGAGATCACCCAGGAGCTGACGAGAGTGAATGAAGGCAATAAGCAGGTGATGAACATTACCGATCAGCTTCGCTCGCTTCAGGACACTCTGAAGAACACGAAACAACGGGGGATGCTCGGCGAATACTCCCTTGAAGTGATCCTGGAGAATTATTTCCCCCAGAGCTATGAACGGCAATACAAATTCAAGAATGGCGACATTGTCGACTTCATCATCAGGGTGAAAGACAAGTTGATTCCCATTGATTCCAAATTCAGTTTGGACAACTACCAGCGTATTTTGGAATCGAAAACCGATGCGGAGCGGGAAGAATACGAGGAGGCCTTCAAGGCCGATTTGAAAAGAAGAATCGACGAGACCTCAAAATACATAAAGCCGAACGAAGGGACGATGGACTTCGCTTTTATGTTCATCCCGGCCGAAGCGATCTATTATGATTTGCTGATTAACCGGATCGGGGCGGTAAAGTCCAACACGCGCGATCTCGTGGAATACGCAATGGGCGAAAAACACGTGGTCATTGTTTCGCCGACGTCATTTTTGGCTTATTTGCAGACCGTGCTCCAGGGCCTGAAGGCGCTTCAAATCGAGGAATCCGCCAAGGAGATCGGCAAGCGGGTGGAAGAATTACGCCGGCATATCGGCAATTACGATACGTACATGGAAAAACTGGGGACCCAATTGGGAACGTCCGTGCGAACCTACAATACCGCCTACAAAGAACTCGGGAAAATAGACAAGGACGTTTTGAGGATTACGGGGAAAGAAGCGGGCATCGAGCCGATGGTATTGGAAACGCCGGAAGCCGATTCCAACCAAGAGGAATGAACGGGAAAATCAACGAAATTCTGTCTTTCTACGGCGCTTTGGGCCGGCCTTTGACGTTTTTGGAAATTAGGAGGTCGAGCGGGGGAGAGCCGGCTAAAATAAGCGTTTTTTTGGAAAGGGAAGCGCAAAGCGGCGCCATCGTCGAGGACAACGGCTTTTTTTACTTGAAGGAATTTAAGGAGATAAGCGGTTTGTCCCGCCGGCGGCAGGATTTTCTGCTTCAGAAAAAATGGCGCCGACTTTTGCGCCGCCGCCACTGGTTCGATTGGGTGCCGTTTCTGGATTTCGTGCTCGCGAGCGGCTCGATGGCGATCGGGAACGTGAACGACAAATCTGATTTCGACATTTTGGCGGGCATAAAAGCCGGCCGGATCTTCACGGCCCGCTATTTAATACTTTTGGTTTTTACCCTGCTCGGCGTCCGGCGGCCGGACGACAAGGAAGACAGCAGTCCGGATAAATTCTGTTTCAATCATTTCGTGACCGCGGAAACCTGGAGCAAGCCGCCTTACAACGTTTACCGGCGTTCGCTCTATCAAAATTTGGTGCCGATTTACGGCAGGGAGGAAAAGATCAAAGGATTTATAGAAGCGAATGGTTGGGCAGACATCGGCAGCGGGTCTTTGCTTGATCTGCGGTTTGAGCCGCGAAAATTCAATCTGGGAAGGCGATTTTTGGAAATTATTTTAAGCGGGAAATTGGGGGATTATGTCGAGAATAAAATATTGGCGCCTTTGGCCAAAAGACGCCTTAAGAAATACGTACGCCGCCACAACGAGCAGGGCAGGGTCGTCGTCGGCGACCAAGAGCTGGAATTCCATTTCAAACTTCCTTACGAACAGCACTAACGACAATGCTTTCGGAAAGGGTTAACTATTATATCGGACGATCGTCGGATATAATAGTAAACCTTTGCTTTAATAAAAGGCGATGGTTAGAATAACAGTCAGAACACCTTTCTGCGGGAGGTTTTTATGCGTACCAAGCGTGACTGGGATAGGGTTGTCGTCAATCTGTTGGCGGACGTTATTCGAGCCAGGATTTTCCTTCGTTGGCTTCGGGCGCCACTCACGGTGCCGGAGACAATCGGTATTCGCGAGGCAGACACTCTTCTGTGCGAAGCTGGGCTTGGTCCGGAGAATATCAGCTGCTACGACGAACGGTTGCGGCGAGCCGCGGCCGCGCTCAAGCGATCGTCCCCGAGGAGACGGCTCCGCTTCACCCCGCGCCTGATTTAGGCGCGGGGCTTGCTTTTTAAGAAAGCCGTGATATAATGCTGATGGTGAGTGTTGAGTATTCCCTTACGATGATATCGGCAGAGGAATGCCCTTCCAATCCACCCCCTTCGTGGGGGTGGTTTCTCGTTTAAAAACGGCATTTGCCACATAAAAACCCTTATTTTATGCTAATATGGGCGGATAGATTAGAGCACTCACTAATTAAATAAAAAATTGGAGGTCACCACTATCCGCCCACCCGAAAACTCGACAATCATCCATTCTCAAATGGCAGGATTTTTTTCCAAATTATTTCCGAACAGTGATTTAAGACGCCTCGCCGGCGTTGTTTCGCTTATTAATGAGCGGGAAGAAAACTTGAAAGCGAAGTCCGACGAGGAGCTGAAAAATCTGTCGCTGGCATTGCGGGAAAAAGTAAGGGGCGGCCTGCCTGCGCAGACAGGCGCAGCCGAAGAAAGTCTATTGGCCGAAACCTTTGCTATTGTCCGGGAAGCCAGCCGCCGCAATTTGGGTCAGCGGCATTTCGACGTCCAGCTTTTGGGCGGTTTGGTTTTGCACCAAGGCAAAATCGCGGAAATGATGACCGGTGAAGGCAAGACCTTGGCTGCCACTCTGCCGGCTTATTTTAACGCCCTTCTCGGCAGCGGCGTGCACGTTGTGACCGTGAACGATTATTTGGCCCGCCGCGACATGGTTTGGATGGGGCAGATTTACCACGCCTTGGGGTTAAGGGTGGCCTGTATTGTTCATGAGGCGGCTTATTTGTATGATCCGGAATTTTCCGCCCCGACCGAGTCCGGGAGCGAAGCCGGCCTGCCGGCACAGGCAGACGAGTTGGACAAGAAAAGGGATTTGGTCGGCGGTTTCAAGGTGGTCGAGAAATTCTTGCGGCCCATTTCCCGGCGGGAGGCTTATGCCGCCGACATCACTTACGGCACGAACCACGAATTTGGTTTCGATTTCTTGCGCGATAACCTCAATTTGCGTTTGAGCGACAAAGTTCAGCGCGGCCACCCCTACGCCATCATCGACGAGGTAGACAGTATTTTGATAGATGAGGCCAGGACGCCCCTTATTATTGCCGCACCCGACCAGGAATCGAGCGGTTTTTACAAAACTTTCGCCCACGTCGTCGAACATCTGAATGTCGAGGAAGATTATGTCGTTGAGGAAAAACTGAAGGTGGTGAACATTACCGAGGCGGGCATCGAGAAGGTGGAAAAAACGATGGGCATAGAGAACATTTTCGCCCCGGAAAATTCCCGGCTGGTCCATTTTTTGCAGGAAAGCCTGAAGGCCAAGGTCTTGTTCAAGCGGGACAAGGATTACGTCGTTAAGAATAACGAAGTCATTATCGTTGATGAGTTTACGGGCCGGATGCTTTTGGGCCGGCGTTATTCGGGCGGCCTTCATCAGGCGATCGAGGCCAAGGAAAACGTGCCGGTCAAGGAAGAAAATCGCACTTTCGCCCAGATCACTATTCAGAATTATTTCCGGCTTTACAAGAAGACTGCGGGCATGACCGGCACGGCAGAGACCAGCGCCGAGGAATTCCACAAGGTTTACGATTTGGAAGTGGTTTCCATTCCGCCGAACCGGCCGATGATCCGGAAGGATTTGAGCGACGGGATTTACAAAAACAAGGCCGCTAAATACCGGGCGGTGGTGAAGGATGTGAAGGAACGTCACGAAAGGGGTCAGCCGATTTTGATCGGGACGACTTCGATCAGCAACAATGAAATTATTTCGGCGTATTTGACCGAAGCCGGCGTTCCGCATGAGGTTTTGAACGCCAAAAATAACGAGCGTGAAGGCGCGATCATTGCCCAAGCCGGCCGGTTGGGGGCCGTGACCGTGGCCACGAACATGGCCGGCCGGGGCGTGGACATCGTTCTGGGCGGCAATCCCCAAAATTCTGAAGAAGCCAAAAAAGTCCTCGAGCTGGGCGGTCTGCACGTGGTGGGGACCGAAAGGCACGAGAGTCGCCGCATCGATAACCAATTGCGGGGCCGCGCCGGCCGGCAAGGCGATCCCGGTTCAAGTAGTTTCTTTTTGTCGCTGGAGGACGACTTGATGCGTATTTTCGGCGGCGAAAAGATCGCCAATCTCATGAAGGCCGTCGATTTTCCGGAAGACATGCCGATCGAGTCGGGAATGGTTTCGAAGGCGGTGAACCAGGCCCAGGCCAGGGTGGAAGGGTTCAATTTGGATGCGCGGCGGCATCTTCTGGATTTTGACGATGTGCTGAACAAGCAGAGGACGGCGATTTACAAAAAACGGGAAGAACTGCTCACGGCCGGCGAGAAAAACGAGATCCGGCCGATCTTGGCGGAGGCGCTCAATAATTTCGTCGGCTTGACGGAGAAGAACATTTTGAATATTCCCGAGGCCGACAAAAAAGAAGAGGCGGAAAAGAAGCTCGCGGAAACAAAAGAAAAGTTGGACAAATTGCCGGAAAATCTCGAACCGGAAAGAGCCGTTTTGATCAGCCGGCATTTGGTCCAGATCCTGGACATGCTTTGGGTGTCCCATCTCGAAAATCTTGAGGGCTTGCGGGAATCGGTGAATATCCGGGCTTTTGCCCAGCACGAGCCGATCGTGGAATACAGGCGCGAGGCCCACTTGCTTTTCCGGCAGATGAACGACAATTTCGAATCACTGATCTTCAACACCATTTGGCCGATCCTGGATCTGGATTTGGCAAGGATCAGGGAACATAATCAGCCGAAAGTTCAGCCGCCGCCCAGCGCCAAAAACATCGGCCGCAACGACCCCTGCTGGTGCGGCACAAAATACGAGGATGGCCGTCCAAAAAAATACAAGCATTGTCATGGAAAATAATACGGAAAAGAAAAGAGTGGGAGTGGGATTCGGCGTAATGCTTCTTAGGGAGGGAAAGGTTCTCTTGGGCAGAAGGCATACTGATCCTGAAAAGGCCGATTCTGAATTGCACGGAGAAGGGACTTGGACTATGCCTGGCGGCAAACTTGAATTCGGAGAGTCTTTTGAAGACGGAGCACGGCGAGAGGTCTACGAGGAAACGGGACTTCAATTGAATGAAGCAAAAATGATTTGCGTGAATAATGACAAGAATGAGCATGCGCATTTTGTCACGATAGGGTTATTTTCCGATAAGTTCAGTGGAGAACCGAAAGTTATGGAACCGGACGAGATAGTGGAATGGCAATGGTTCAGTCTCGATGATTTGCCAACGCCGCTCTATTTTCCGAGTGCTAAGGTTATAGAGGATTATCGAAAAGGATCGTTTTACATACCGCAGTAATTCCCGCAAACGAAGAAATAAAATCAAAAAGCGCCATGAAAAACAAACTGGAATTTTCGCCGGAAGCCAAGGCTTTAAAGTCCGGCAAATACGAACACTATAAAGGCAACCAATACGAAGTGCTTGGCATTGCCCGGCACAGCGAAACTCTGGAAGAATTGGTGGTTTACCGGGCTTTGTACGGCGAGCACGATTTGTGGGTGCGGCCTCTCAAGATGTTTTCCGAAGAAGTGGAAGTTCGGGGCAAGAAATTTCCTAGATTCAAATATATCGGAGAATAAAATCTTCTTGACATCTTTTTAAAAAATAATCTTTGGAGCGGTATAGTGTAGTATACCACTTCAAAAACGCAGATATTTTTATTATTGACTGTTTAGAAAGTCCCAACGACCCCGGCCTTTATAGGCGGTAATTTTTCGCTTGGTTAATTTCGGAGGAGTCGACGAAGAGGAATAGTGTTTCTTTTTAGACGGTTTTCTTTTAAACCCCGATTTTAAAAAGCTTATTGTTCTTCTCGTAACATCAAGTCTTCGTCCTATTTCTCTCGGGCCAATTTCTTTTTGTAGAAGGTAGATAACGGCTAATCTCTTTTCGAGCATTAACTTTTCGTTAGGGGTTAACAAACCGTTTAATAAAGTATCGGCATCGGACTTCGATTTGCTTTTTTCTAATTCTGACCAAAACATACTCCAAATCTCTTTTTTGAATTTTTCATCAAAATATTTTTTGCTCGTTCTGGACATATTAGCTGGTTGATCAATTGTTTCCAACCGAAGTGGTATACTACAGTATACCACTTTAGTATTTGTTTTTGAATTTTTAGTTGTTGGCTGATAGGTAGGGATTTATCCTATATAATGATTGATGTTTATGGATCATGTGGCCATAATGCGAAAATCTTGGGGATTAACCGAGAAAATTCTCACCGGCGAGAAGAAAATAGAATCGCGGTGGTATCAAACAAAAAGGACGCCGTGGGACAGGATTAATCCCGGTGAAACAATATATTTTAAAGATTCTGGCGAGCCGGTAAGCATCAGGGCGAAAGTTTCGAAGGTGCTTCAGTTCGACGATTTGACCCCCAAGAAAGTGAAAAGCATTCTCGGCAGATATGGTCTTGCCGACGGCATAGAGAAGTGGCAGAAAATGAGATTTTTCAAAAGGTTCAAAGATAAAAGATATTGCATTCTTATTTTTCTAAAAAACGCGAAACAAATAAGACCCCTTGAGGTTAATAAAAAAGGCTTTGGCACAATGACGGCATGGCTGGCCATTCCCAACATAAATATAATCAAAAAATGAAAAAGACCCTGATTTTGATCGTCGTCGTTATTGTTGTTTTAAGCGGCTTTTATTATTTTTTCCTTGCGGCGCCGCAAAGCCGGGCCGAATCGGAAAGATTCGTGGTTTCGCTCGGCGAATCGCGCGTGCAAATCATTCATAATCTTGCCCAGAACGGTTTTGTGAAAAATTCCCTGGGGATCAATCTGGCATTCTGGCTTCGCGGCAAATTCGGGAACATCTCGCCCGGCGGCTACAAAATCTCGAAAAGCGGCAATGTTTTCAAGGTTGCTGGCGCGCTTTTGGGCGAATCCTACATGAAATGGGTCGTCGTGCCCGAAGGCTTGCGAAAGGAAGAAACGGCAAATTTGCTTCAAGCGGCGCTGAATTGGAACGATCAGGTCAAGGATGAATTTTTGAATGCTTATGCCACTTCTTCTTTAGGGAATGATTATAAGGAAGGCGTTTATTTCCCGGATACTTATCTTTTGCCAAAAGATGAGACCGGCTTTGAAATCGCCAGGCGTTTTATCAATCGTTTCAACGAAAAATTTGCGCCTTATGCCGATGGTTTTGCCAAGCAGGACGTCAAGTGGACCACGGCCTTGAAAATCGCTTCGCTTGTCGAGAGGGAAACCGGCAACGCGAGCGATATGCCTCTAATTGCCGGCATTATCTGGAATCGGCTTTTAAGAGGAATGGTTTTGCAGATTGACGCCGCGATCCAGTACGCCCGGGGCGATATCGGCCAGGGTTATTGGGCGCCGCTCCAATCCGGCGACTTGAAAATCAATTCGTCTTACAATACCTATCTTCATAAAGGCTTGCCGCCCACGCCGATTTCAAACCCGGGGCTCACGGCCATTCTCGCGGTTTTGAACCCGGCCAAAACGGATTGCTTGTATTATCTTCATGATGATCGGGGCGATATCCATTGTGCCGCCACCTATGCCGGGCACAAGATTAACATCGAGAAGTATTTGAAGTGAGACTTAACAAAATAGGCAGAAAGGGTTTACAATTTGATTGAATTCATGACTAAATCCGTTCTGACCAAAAGGACCATTCTTGAAGGAACGAGAGTGGTTTTTAAATACTTGAAGCCATACAAAGGCGCTTTTTGGTTTTTGTTGCTTTTGAGCATTGTCGCGGCAGTGGCCGAGGCCTTCATACCGCTTTTGGGCGGGCGAATTTTTGACGGAATCGTGGCCATTAGCGAACACAAAGACGCAATTTTGCCGACTTTAATAAACGCGCTTCTAATTTGGCTGGCGATTAAGCTTTTGAGCGATGCTTCCCAGTGGCGAATCGGTTATCGTCGAAGTTACATCGCTACTCGGATAGAATCAGAATATTTAGCCAATGGTTTCGGTAAATTATTGGAAATGCCGATGTCTTTTCACAAACATCGGAAGCACGGCGAAGTGATAGACAGAATTAATCGGGCCTCCGGCCAGCTCGAAAATTTTGTGGAGAATATTATGATAACGCTCGCGCCACAATTTTTGAGCATTCTCATCGCTTTGGTTATTGCGGTCTACATTAACGCCAGCCTGGCGATGATTCTAGTAGCGACATTGTTGATTTACATTGTCGTGCTTTGGCGTTCGGTACCACGCTTGGCAACAATTCAGACGACGATGAATAGGGCTTACAATCGGGCTTACGGCCGAGCTTATGACAAGTTGGATAACGTCCAGGAGATTAAACAGGCGACAGCGGAGAAAAACGAAGCCAGACGGATTTTGGACGATTTTTTGAATAAGGCCAGCGTTTGGTGGATTAAAATTGTGGCCATTCGGCAAAAACTCAACTTCACCCAGCGAATGCTGATTACCTTGACTCAATTGAGCGTTTTTTTCTCGTCCATATTTTTAGTGGAACAAAACCTGATTACGCCAGGTGAGTTGGTTGCTTTTAACGGATATGCGGCTATGTTTTTCGGGCCTTTTGTGGTGATAGGCAATCAATGGCATACCATTCAAAATGGTTTGATTTCTCTTGTGAGGTCAGAGAAGATTTTGAATTTACCGACCGAGCAGTACCATCCGGCCAACGCCGTCATTCTTTCCGGGTTGCGGGGCGACATTCAATTTCGGGATGTGCGTTTCAATTATGAGAAAAAACAACAAGAGGTGTTGCGTGGGGTTTCTTTTGAGGCTAAGGCCGGTGAAGTGGTGGCTTTGGTCGGCGAATCCGGCGTTGGAAAGACCACTATTTTGGACTTGCTTTTAGGATTTTATTTTCCGCAAGCAGGAAGTATTTCTATTGACGGGCACGATATTCATGATTTGGACCTTTTGGCCTATCGGGGTCAGATTGCGGTCGTCCCTCAAGAAGTGACACTTTTTAACGATACGATCATCAATAACATCAGATATGGCAGTCCGGGTAAGTCCGAATCGAAAATTAAATTAGCCGCCACCCAAGCCCACGCTTCTGAATTTATCGAATCGTTCCCGAAAAAATACAAACAGTTGGTCGGCTGGCGGGGTATTAAGCTGTCGACTGGCCAAAAGCAAAGAATTGCGATTGCGAGAGCGATTTTGCGCGCCCCCCGGATTTTAATTTTAGACGAACCGACCTCGGCTCTGGACGCGGAGTCGGAGAAACTTATTAAGTCATCGTTGGAAACCTTAATGAAAGGTCGGACTACCTTTATTGTTGCTCACCGTTTGAGCACTATTAGAGAAGCGGATAAAATTCTCGTGTTCGAAAAAGGAAAAATAATTGAATCTGGCCGCCATGAGGAATTACTTAAGAAAACTAGGGGTACTTATCGGAAGCTTTATAATTTACAGATAGGGTTTTATTAATAATATGAAAAAAATCCTAACCCTGACGTTAATCCATCAGCCTCCGCGAATCCTTTTAGGAATGAAGAAGAGGGGATTTGGGGCCGGCCGTTGGAACGGATTCGGCGGCAAATTGAATCCCGGCGAAGACATCGTGGCGGCGGCGAAGCGGGAAATTAAGGAAGAAGTTGGTCTCGAGATTTTGGGCGATTTGAAGAAAGCCGGCATCATTGATTTTTCCTGGGCCGGAAAACCGGATGTTCTCCAGGTCCACGTTTTCCGGGCGGAAAAGTTCTCGGGCGAGCCGGTTGAAAGCGAGGAAATGAAGCCGCAGTGGTTCAATGTTGACCGGATTCCGTTTGACAAGATGTGGTCGGATGACATCCACTGGCTGCCGTTATTTCTCGCCGGTAAGACTTTCCGCGGCCGATTTGTCTTTGACGAAAGCGACAATACGCTTGAGCATGCGCTCAAGGAAACCGATTTACTGGAATAACTTTATAAGTTCTTTGGGAATATAATTTTTCACGACCAGATCGGCTTCGGACAGATTTTGGCCGAGATTATTATCCTTGGCTACACAATAAAAGCCGCCTCTTTTGGCCGCTTCAATGCCGCTTTCCGCGTCTTCGAAGACAATACAGTCTTCACTTTTCAATTCCAATTTTTCGGCTGCTTTCAGGAAAATTTCCGGGTCGGGCTTGCCGTGGGATACGTCTTCGGCAAAAATCTTTTCGTCAAAAAGAGAAACGATGCCGTGAGCTAAGAGAGGAGCGGTCTTGCTGGTGGCCGACGTTGCCAAGGCTAGCTTTACGCCTTTTTGTTTCAGGAGATTGAGAAATTCTTCGACGTCTTCGAAAATGGCCGGCGGTTTGGCCTTGAGCATTTCCATCACGATTTCGTCCTTTTCGTCGGAAAGCTTGGCCGCGTTAAGATCGAGTTTTCTTCTCGCGGCGACCAAATCGATGAAAATCGTGTTTTTCCTGCCGCTTTGTTCCTTGAATTCCTGTTTAGTAAGCTCGATACCGTAGCGTTTGAAAAGAGTTTCCCAGGCTTTGTCGTGCAGGCCGATGGTGCTCACCAGCGTTCCGTCCAGATCAAAAATCGCGCCTTTTTTCATATAATTAAGGTAATTATGAAGAGCCATTCGAAAATTGGCAATCGATTGGGCAGGCCGGCCTATCGGACGCCGGCCGGGTTCCGCTACCGGCAATATTTGAAAATAAAAAGAAGCAGGCCCATTAAGAAACGCTGATCTTGAATTCTTGACAAAGGCGGCGTATTATGCTAGGCTTCTTTTCAGCATCATGCAGGCGGAGATTTACTCCGTTTGCAGTTTTACACCTTTCAGAGAGAGAAACGGAGGATGGGGCATGCGGAGACTCACGGTAGCCTTCGCGATCGCGGCAGTTGCGATGCTCTTCATGTTGTCACCGCCCAGTACGGCGGCCAACCAGAAGAGCCTCGCGGCGGCCGGTTCGATGGGGTTTCACCTGATCGCGACCACGTGGGACAATATCCGGCAGAGCGGCACGACCGCGGCCGGCGCCCTGACGAACGACTTCGTCGGCGCCGCGCTCGCGGACATCAGCATCACGGCGGCCACGCCGGCCACCGGCAGCCTCGACCGAAGTTCGCGCTTCGCCAACGGATTAACGACGAGCTCGAACTCCTGTACAAGTTCGCCGATGACCGGTCTCGCTGGTGCGTCCAAGCCGGACGCCACCGGAGCGGCCGCGACGACCTGCCCCGCGAGGCTCAGCTACATCGGGGACAAACGCGGGCCCGAGCCCACGGAGTCCTCGGTTCGGGCAGACAACCATTTCGGTTTCATCGCGACCGGTACGAGCGGCC
The DNA here is from genome assembly GCA_001003475.1 of Candidatus Jorgensenbacteria bacterium GW2011_GWA1_48_11. Classification (GTDB taxonomy): domain Bacteria; phylum Patescibacteriota; class Minisyncoccia; order UBA6257; family GWB1-50-10; genus GWA1-48-11. The sequence continues at coordinate 33,450 of LCPF01000004.1, forward strand.
TCACGGCGGGCAGCTCCTAGCTGCCGGCCGGGCCCGACTGGCGAGGGCTGCCGAAAATCGCCAGTGCTTCCCATAGCTGGCGCGCACCGCCGCCGCCGGCCTTCCTCTCCATCAGTCGCCTGCGCCCCGGGATCTTCCCGGGGCGCAACCACGTCTACCCGGAAAATAATTGATTTTTAAACTGAAGGGAAGATAATAAAATCAAATGTCCAACAAGGTGAGAATCACGGTTTTAATGGGTGGGCCTTCTCATGAATATGAGGTTTCTTTGAATAGCGGCAAAAACGTCCTCACGCATTTAAATACCGACAAGTACCACGTTGATTCGATCCATATCGACAAGAAAGGCGAGTGGCCATTGAGGCCGGAACACTTAAAAGGCAAGACCGACATGGCTTTCATTGCCATGCACGGGCCTTACGGCGAGGACGGCACGATCCAGTCGCTCCTGGAAGCGATCGAATTGCCTTATACCGGCTCCAATGCCTTAGTGAGCGCTTTGGGCATGAATAAATTTTTGTCCTTGCGCCATTTCCGGGATTCGGGCTTGAGGATTCCGCTTACAATCCTTGTTTCGAAAAAAGACTGGCTTCGGAACGCGGCGAGAGTCCTTAAAGAAATCAATTCTTATCTCGAATATCCGCTCGTGGTGAAGCCGAATCAGTTCGGTTCGAGCGTGGGCGTGGTTTTCGTGAATCACCGGAATGACTTGGCGGCGACCCTGGAAAAAAGTTTCGCCGGGGCCAGGGATTTGATCGTTCAGCCTTTTATCGCGGGCAAAGAAGTAACCTGCGCGGTTTTGGACCAGGGTTTCGGCAAGACTGCTTATGCTTTGCCGCCGACCGAGATCGTGCCTTTAGCCAGTCATTTTTTCGATTACGAGTCCAAATACGACCCCAAAGGCGCTTTGGAAATAACGCCGGCCAGATTGCCCGAAACCTGGCTTCGAGAGATCAAGCAGACGGCAGTGCGGGCGCATTACGCCTTGGGTTGCCGGGGCATGTCCCGCACGGACATGATCTTGGGCAAGGACAATAAATTGTACGTTTTGGAATTGAACACCATTCCCGGGCTTACCGAAAACAGTCTTCTCCCCAAAGCCGCACTATCAGTCGGCATCGGTTTCAGCCAGCTTTTGGACCGGATCATTAATGCCGGATTCTTGAGTTCTTTCGGCCGGAAATAACTTCTATGGGCATCTTATACATCGTTGCCACGCCGATCGGCAACTTAAAAGACATTACTTTGCGGGCGCTCGAGGTTTTGAAAGGCGCCGATTTGATCCTGGCTGAGGACACACGGGTTTCCCAAAAATTGCTTTTGCATTACGAGATTAAAAAGCCGGTCAGGCGTTACGACGAATATTCGCAAAAGTCCATTTACGAAGAAATAGGGGAAAGATTGAATCGGGGCGAAAAAGTGGTTTTGGTTTCAGATGCCGGCACGCCGGGCATCGCTGATCCGGGTTCGAAACTGGTCGCTTACATGATAAGCAGATTGCCGAAATTAAAAATAGAACCGATCCCCGGCCCGTCCGCTTTGACCACTCTTGTTTCCGCCGCCGGTATTCCCGCGAACGAATTCACGTTTCTGGGTTACCCGCCGCACAAAAAAGGCCGGGAAAAATTCTTCCGCTCGCTTCAAGGCATTAAGGTGCGGCCGGTCATTCTTTACGAATCGCCCTACCGAATCCAGAAGACCCTGGAAAGCCTGGGCCAGGTTTTCGGCCACGACCGCGAGGTCGTTGTCGGCCGGGAATTGACCAAAATGCATGAAGATATTTTCCACGGCCCGATTGCCGAAGCGCAAAAATATTTCACCGGCGAGAAAGAAAAGGGGGAATTCGCCCTCATTATTCCATGACCCAGTAACATTACTTCGCTTGCGCTCAGACCCCATGATTCAGTTTTATAATTATCAACATGTTTCCTATCAATCGAAGTCGTTTTTATCAAGTAAAACTGCGCCATTCAAAAAATATGGCGAAGTAATGTTACTGGGATGATGATTTTGGCGAAAATAAGGGTTTCGGGAGCGGTCCAGGGAGTATTTTTCCGCGAGTCGGCAATGAGCGAAGCCCGCCAGCTGGGCCTGAACGGCTTCGCCCGTAACGAGGCTGACAGCAGCGTTTACCTTGAGGCCGAAGGTGGCGAGGAAAACGTGAGAAAATTCGTTGATTGGTGCCGTAAGGGTCCGCCCATGGCCAAAGTGGAAAACATCGATACCGAATTATCGGACAGTTTGGTTTATTACAAAAACTTCGAGATGGCTTAGCTTAAGGCCCACTCCTTTAATTTTTCGTAGCTTGTCTCACCACAAATCCATTCCTTGCTTTTCGTGTTGTAGAAAAAAGGCACGCCGCCGCAAAGATTTTGGTCGTATTCCTCGGCTAGTTTGGCGTTGGCTTCGTCGTGCCAAGTCTCGAATTTTTCCAGCTCGACGTTGTTTTCTTTCTCCAGTTTGTCGATTAATGGATTCATCCGTTCGCAGTGTTCGCATTCCTGACCGTAAAAATACAAGAGCCGCTTTCCGTTGGAGTTATTAGTCATGGTAATATTATATCAAATGTCTAAGAGAAGCCTGGATATTGTTGGCGGATTCATCGGATTGCTCTTTATTTTGCCTTTCAGTCCTTTCATTGCTTTGGCGATTTTTTTCGAAAGCGGCGGGCCGATTCTCGTGAAACTTGACCGAATGAGCGGCGGTAAGGTGATCAAGGTTTACAAATTCCGTTCCATGGTCAGGGGCGCGGAAAAATTGAAAAAAGATTTGATTGTTTTGAATGAAAGGAAGGACGGCCCGCTTTTCAAGATTAAGAACGATCCGCGTTTGACCGGGGTGGGGAAATTTTTGCGGAAATTTCGTTTGGACGAATTTCCCCAAGTGATCAATGTTTTGAAAGGGGAATTGTCTCTGGTCGGTCCCAGGCCGCACGAGCCGGAAGAAATTCTCCAGTACCCGGCCGAATTCAAAAGGCTTCATTTCGCGAAAGGCGGCTTAACCGGCCTTTCGCAGGTGATGGGCGCTTCGGCCCTGCCCTTTCGCAAAGAATTGGAATTGGACGTGTATTATCTGGACAATCAATCGCTTTGGCAGGATTTGAAAATAATCTGGAAGACGATCTGGATATTTTTCTCCGACCCGACCGGAGTTTAAGATTCAAAGAAATCAATCTTTCTTATTACTATTACAACTCACGATCGTGAGTTGTAATAGTAGGTCTGATTCCCAGAAGTTAGATTATTGAAGCGGTTTTTAACAAGTGTTAAAATCAAAGCAATGCGCGTTGCGATCCTTCACGATTATTTGAACCAGTTCGGCGGGGCCGAACGGGTCTTGCAGGCGCTTTTGGAAATATTCCCGCAAGCCGATCTTTACACCCTTCTTTACGACGAGCAGAAAACTTTCGGCTTTTTCAGGGACAACATCAGAAAAACGAGCTTTCTGGATATTCCTTACGTCCGGGCCCATCACCGGCGGTTCATTCCCTTAATGCCTTTGGCGGCCGGTCTTTTGAGGTCTAGGGAGCATTACGATCTCCTGGTTTCTTCGACAGCCGGCTATGGCAAGGGGATTAACGTCCAAGGCGGTTATCATATCAGTTATTGCCACAGTCCTTTGCGCTATGCCTGGGAAATAGATTATCTGAAGAATTTGCCTTTTTCGCCCTGGCCCTTGAAAGAAATCCTGATCCGGCCGATTGCCAAATGGCTTCAAAATTGGGATAAACGATCGGCTCAAAAAGTGAATTTGTTCATTGCCAATTCCGCTTTTATCGCCCAAAAAATCAGGAATTATTACGGCCGGGACGCGGCCGTGGTTTATCCGCCCGTGGAAACGCAGGTTTTTTATCCGGAGCCGAGCATGGCCAAGGAGGATTATTTTTTAATGGTTGGCCGGCTTTTGTATTACAAGGGTTTCGATTTGGGCATCAAGGCTTTCAACGCCCTGAAATTGCCCTTGAAGATCATCGGCCAAGGGCCGGAAATAACGAAGCTTCAAAAGATCGCCGATCCCCATTACGTTCAATTCATTCCTTTTGCGCCGGACGAAGAATTGAGGTTTTTATACAGCAACGCCAAGGCCCTGATCTTTCCCCAAATCGAGGATTTCGGATTGGTGGCGGCCGAGGCGCAAATGTGCGGTTTGCCGATTTTGGCTTTTGACCGCGGCGGCGCGAGGGAGATCGTTGAGAACGGCAAAACTGGATTTTTCTTCCATGAGCAGACGGCCGAGGCAATCGCGGCCGCTGTCCGTCTTTTTAACGGGACGGAACTGAATCGGAGCTACATCACGAAACGCGCCTTGATGTTTTCCAAAAAGGAATTCAAGGATAGGATCCACGAGATCATCCGTCAAAGCGGCTTCAAGATATGAAAATTCTCGTTGACGTCCGGCTTTTATCGAAAGGAAAACTTTCCGGCATCGAGGGCTATGCCAAATTGTTGATCGATCATCTCCTCGAGGCGGACAGTGAAAACCAATACGTATTTTTTTACAACGGCTTCAAGAAAGCGGTTTTGCCTTCGGGTTGGACGGGTAAAAAAAACGTTCGTGTCGTCGACTGGCGGGTGCCCAACCGGCTCCTGGATTTTTCTTTCCGCTGGCTGAATTGGCCGAAAATCGATTCATTTTTCGAGCCAGCTGTCGTTTTTAGCCCGCATTTCAATCTCTTGAGATTGCATCGGGGCGTGAAGCGGGTCATCACCTTTCACGACCTCTCTTTCGTGCATTTCCCGGAATTTTATCCCCGGCGCAAAAGATTTTGGCATTGGTCCCAGGATTATCGAAGACAAGCCGGGAAAGCGGCCGCTTTGACCGCCGTTTCGGAATTCACCAAGATCGATTTGGTCGAAACCCTGGGCATTGCACCGGAGAAAATCAGGGTTGTTTATCCCGGCGTCAATAGTTTTTTCAGCCAGATTCGGCCGGGCGACGAGGCTCTTAATAAATTCGCCGGGCAAAAAGAGCTGCAATGCCCGTTTCTTCTTTCGGTGGGCGTTTTGGAACCGAGAAAGAACATTCCGGCCTTGATTCGCGCTTTCGGTCTTTTGAAGGGCCGGCCTGACAACCGGGATTTGAAACTGGTTATTGTCGGGGAAAGAGGCTGGCTTTATGATACAATTTTTAAGGAAATTCAAGCCTCGCCTTACAAAAATCAGATAGTTTGGTGGGGTCGGGCGAGTTTCGAAGATTTGTGGCGGCTTTACAATCTGGCCTCGGTTTTCGTTTATCCGTCCTTTTTCGAAGGTTTTGGTTTTCCGCCGCTCGAGGCCCAGGCCTGCGGTTTGCCGGTTGTCGCTTCGAACCGGTCGTCACTGCCCGAAATATTGGGGGATTCGGCCCTGTTGCACGATCCCTGGCGCGTGGCCGAACTGGCCGAGGCGATTGAGGCAGTGCTCGCGAATCCCGGTCTCGCGAAGACCATGAGAGAAAAGGGCTTTAAAAACGTGGAACGGTTCGACTGGCCAAGGGCCGGTAAAACAATGCTCAATCTTTTCAACGATCTTAAAAACCATGCCTAAAAAAGTACCGGCTAAAAACATAGAACCGATTCTGATTGACGTGAAGAGGCCGGATTTCAATTACGACCATCTCCGTAAAGCTAAGCTGAACTTGGCGTACGCGCCGCAGAAACCGTCTTCTTCGAAAAGACCGAAGATAATTTTTTGGGGAGCGGCAATTTTGGTCCTGGCGGTTTTGGCCTTGGGGGCCGGCCTCATTGTTTTCAACCTCAATTCCGTAAAAAGGGGCTTGGCCCTTCGGGGAGAGAATATTTTCAGCAATTTTTCCGATTCCATTGCCGCACTCCAGGGTTTCAAGCCCAATGCGGCCGTGAGTTCTCTCGCGGCCAACAGCGCCGAATTGGATTCGCTCAACGATTTTTTCGGCGTTAATCAAAGCCAATCGCTGATCGGCATGCTGGGCAAATTTATTCCCGCCTTGAAGGACGCCGGCAGTTTTTTGGGGCAAGTGACGGCCCTGAATTTCAATTTTCTCAATTTGTCGGCCGATTTGGCCGATCTGCAAGCGAACGGTTTCCGATATTTTCAAACCGACGGCCAGAGCTTGCTTGGACGGTTGAACAACATGCGCCAGACAATGGGCGATGTCATGAAGCAAATCGAGGCGGTAAGGAATACGACGGCAAGTTTGAAAAACACCGCTTCGTTTTTCGGCAAAGTTGACGATGTTTTGGATAAGGATTATTTGAAATACAGCGCAGATTTATATGCCTGGGACAAATTCTTGGGGGCCGCGATCGGCTTGTTAAGCTCGCCGACCGATCGGCATATTCTTCTGCTTTTCCAGAATCCGGCGGAACTGCGGCCGGGCGGCGGTTTTGACGGCAGTTATGCCGACGTGACCGTGAGAAACGGCCAAATGCAAACCCTGGACGTGAAGGACATTTACGATCCGGACGGTCAGCTGGACCTGAAAGTTATTCCGCCCAAGCCGCTCCAAGGACTGACCCGCGATTGGGGGGCCCGTGACGCCAATTGGTTTTTCGATTTTCCGACTTCGGCCAGGACTGTCCTCGATTTCATGGAGCAGTCCAAAATGTATTCGGAGAAAAACGTCACTTTCGACGCCGTTATCGCCTTGAACATCAACGTTCTCCAGGGCTTCCTCGAGATCACCGGGCCGATCGACATGCCCGATTATGATCTCGCTATCAACCAGAATAATTTTCTGAATGAAATCCAGCGGGAAGTGGAAGCGGGCAAGGATAAGGCGGCCGGCTATCCCAAGCGCATTCTTCAGGTTTTAACGCCGAAGATTTTGGAAAAACTCAATAATTTTTCGGAAGCCGAAACGGCCCAATTCATGGAAAATCTGAAAACGCATTTGGCGCAAAAAGACATAATGTTTTACGCCAAAGATCCGGCCTTGGCGAATCTGCTCTCCGCGAACGATTGGGACGGTTCGGTTTACGATCTGCCCGGCAATTTCTGGGGCAATTATTTGGCGGTCGTGAACGCGAACATTGCCGGCGGCAAGAGCGACGTTTTCGTGAACCAAACTTTGACGGTCGACGTCAATATCGATACCGACGGCGGCATTTTTACCGCCGCTCTCTTTTCCATCAAGGGCAATGACGCGAAGCCGTTGCCCAAAGGCTCGGATTACGCCGATTATTCGGTGAATCCCGATCTCGCGGCGATGGAGAGCACGATGAGCGCTTTGAGCAATTATAATGCCTGGACCATGTCGGCTTTCGGAAAAAAAGTTTTCGCGGGCTGGCTTTCCACGCCGGCCGGCCAGACGAAGACCCTGAATGTCCGTTATCAGACGCCGGCTTCGAGCGAGTTCGTTTTGGCCGACGGCTCGGTTTATCAATTCGTTTTTGACCGTCAATCCGGCGCCTTGAACAGCAGTTTGAATCTGGCGATTAATGCGCCTTTGGGCTATGTTTGGGATGAAACCAAGATGCCGGTTTGGAACTACACCGGCGTTGATCCGGTCGGGCGCCTGATCTTGAATCTAACCTTGAAGAAGATTGATCTCTAAGTCGGAGAGGGGGCTGTAAGCCCAAAAAGCAAATATTGAATATAAAGCAATAAACACATTAAAAGACCCAATTGGTCGACCAACGCCATATTGAGCAATAGCTCTTCCAATCGTTTGATTTTCGGAGCTTTGGGTTTTAATTTCGATAAAAATCATGAATAACATCCGCAATTTCTGCATAATAGCTCATATCGATCACGGCAAATCGACTTTGGCCGACCGTTTTTTGGAAATCACGAAAACCGTCGAGGCGCGGCGGATGAAAGCGCAGTATTTGGACCAGTTGGAATTGGAGCGGGAACGGGGAATCACGATCAAAATGGCGCCGGTCCGCATGGTCTACCGACCAGCGGAAATCATAAATCCTAAATCCGAAATCCCAAACAAAAAAGGTTTGGAAATTAGAAATTCGAAATTAGAAATTGCAAGTTCAGAATATATTCTGAACTTGATTGATACGCCGGGCCACAGCGATTTCGCCTATGAGGTTTCGCGGGCCTTTGAAACCGTGGAAGGGGCCATTATTTTGGTGGACGTGAGCCAGGGAATCCAAGCCCAAACTTTGGCCAATTTGCGGGCGGCCGAAGCGGCCGGACTCACGGTCATCGGCGCCTTAAGCAAGATCGATCTTCTGGAGAATGAGCCGGAAAAAATAAAAGAATTGCGGGCCGATCTGGCCGATTTGCTCAAGGTGAAGCCGGAAGAAATTTTTTCCGTTTCCGGAAAGACGGGCAAGGGCGCGAAAGAACTGCTCGAAGCCGTGATAGAAAAGGTGCCGGCGCCCAAGGAGCCGGCCGGCAACCGCTTCTTGGCCCGGGCCCTGATCTTCGATTCTTTCTACGACAATCACAAAGGAGTGGTGGCCTCGATCAGGGTCTTTAACGGCGAGATCACCGACCGGAACGAGATTTATCTTTTGGCTTCCGAAACCCGTTCGAAAATAAAAGAAGTCGGCTATTTTTTGCCCCAGCTCGTGGCGGTCTCGATCCTCAAGAGCGGCGAGATCGGCTATATCGCGACTGGCATCAAAGATCCGGCTAAAATCAAAATTGGAGATACAATTTTGATTTTAAATTCTCAAATTTCAATTTCTAATTTTCAAACTCTGGCCTTGGCCGGCTACAAAGAGCCGAAGCCGGTGGTTTTCGTTTCTTTTTATCCGGCCGATTCCGACGACTACGAATCGCTCGTGAACGGTTTGGAAAAATTGCATTTGAACGATTCGTCCCTGGCCATTGAGCCGGACCAGAACGAGGTTTTGGGGCGCGGTTTCAAGATCGGCTTTTTGGGCCGGCTGCATTTCGAGATCACGGCCGAGCGCTTGCGCCGGGAGTTCAAGATCGAGACAGTGAACACTTTTCCATCGGTGCTTTACCGGGTAAAGACCAAAAACCTGCCTGCGCAGGCGGGAGGCTGGCAGGAGATCGTGAAGCCCGAAGATCTGCCTCAGGATTTCGAGGAAATTCTGGAGCCGATGGTGAGGATCGAGATCATCGTGCCGAGCGATTATCTGCAGAGCATTTATCCGCTCCAGGGGATTTTCCGGATGAAGGACATCGAAACTTCTTCTTTTTCCTCCCATCACGGCGGCCGGGTGCGGATGAAAATGACCGCCACCATGCCCCTCGCGGAACTCGTGAGCGATTTCGACGATAAGCTGAAATCCGTGACGGCCGGCTACGCCTCTTTCAGTTATGAGATCGTCGGCTATGAAAAAGCGGATATCGAAAAATTGGATATACTGGTGGCGGGCAAAATCGTGCCCGGCCTCAGCCGTTTTTTCCCGAAGGACACCATCGAAAGGGAAGCGCGTTCGGTCGTCTCAAGACTGAAGAAGCTTTTGCCCCGCCAGCAGTACGCCCAGAGCCTCCAGGCTTCGGCCAAGGGCCGGATCATCGCCCGGGAAGACATTCCGGCCTTGCGCAAGGACGTGACCGGCTATTTGTACGGCGGCGACCGGTCCAGGAAAATGAAGCTTTGGAAAAAGCAGCAACGCGGCAAAAAACGCCTCAAGGAGAGGAGCGAAGCGAAGATTTCGGCCGATGTTTTCAAGGAACTTTTAAAGCGTTCCTAGTTTTGATAAAGTGAAAGCGATGGCCTTGCAGATGCATAAACATTGGGCGATACTCCTCACGGCGGTTGTCCTCCTTTTGTTCCAATTCATCGTTGAATTCGTTGCCGTTTACGCCCTGTATTATTTCGTTCATTCGCTCATGATTTATTCCTATAAATTTTTCATTGATCTGGCTTTGATGCATGTCGCGATTTCCGTCGTTTTGATAGTCTGGGGGCGGCGATTGGCGATCCGATTTTACAAAGAAGCATGAGGTGGGGAAAAATATTGGTAATTTTGGTCTTGGCGGCGATAATGGGCATCGGCCTTTACGGTTTGAACCAAAAAAAAGCCGCTTGGACAAAACAAGTGCAGGCTCTGACCCAGACGGCGGATAAGCTTTCTCAAGAAAATCGGTCGCTTCAGGCCAGTTTGGATTATTTCAAGGACCCCCAGAATCTTCTCAAGGAATTGAAATCGCAGTTCAATTACCGCGAGGCTGGCGAAAACTTGATCATTATCGTGCCCGCTTCGCCGGAGCTTCAGCGAGGCGAGCCCGAAAGTTCCACGACGGCAAGTTCGACGGCACCTTAAGATTTATAAATATTGCGAGTATGGTCTAATGGTATGACACGACCTTCCCAAGGTTGAAGCGGGGGTTCGATTCCCCCTACTCGCACTGATTTAGCAAAATTTCTGCGGGACCAAGTAACAAGTCGGAGTTCGACTTGTCCCGTCACCAAACAAGCATTAAGTTTCCGCTCCGCCCGAAAGGGCGCATAGCGCAATGCTTGTTTTGGTGCGGGGTTCCCGTATCCCGCACAAAATAAAACGCCGGCCATTAAAGACCGGCGTTTTATTTTCATGCGGGAATCGAACGAAAGACGTTTGCCCGAATGACCGAAATCATTAAGCGTATTTTTTGCGATTACTCAACGACAATCGTCCCGGTATGGGCGGGATTCAAATGATTGTGGTATTTCCAAGTGCCGGCGACGTCAAACTCAAATGACCACGAATTGCCGGGCTGTATGCCGGCGCAGGCATCAAAAGTGCTGCCTAAGCACCCGCCAGTCGTGGGATAGAGGCGGTGAGTGGGGTGGAGCGCCGATGCCGTCCACATTCCTTGACCGCTCTCATTCTTGAAGATCACTGTTTCTCCCTTTTTTACGTTGAGCGTTGACGGCGTAAACCCGCTGTCGGTATAGCGAACCGTGTTCTCCGCTTGCGTTGCGGAAGAAGGTTGAGTCGTTGCTTCCGTACCGGACTGTTCCGTTGCCGGAGTTTGGACTGCGGCCGGATACTGCCCTTTAATCAAAAAATAGCCGCCTACCGCAATGACGACTAAGACGATGACGGCGATGACTTTTTTATCCATGTTTTGGACGATCACGTAGACTTTAAACTGTTTCGGAGGCCGACCTTGTTTTGTCCTCCGAATTTGATTTTTTCAGGTTTTTTATTTTATTAAGGATAAATAATGGTAGAGAATCGGTCAAGAGCGCCAGCGCTCCCGCCAAAAGGCCGATGTCCCGCACCGTGATGTCGGTAATGCCGCTTACCGCGAGCACCACCACGAGATGGAAAGTGCCGATGAGCGCGGCCAGCCAGGTAAACCAATCGGTTAAAAGCAGAAACCCGATCGCTATATCCAAAATTGCGGTCCCTGCCATTGCTTGTTCGAGGGGAACCGGCAGTAATCCGGCCGCCCAAGGCTCGAGATAGCCGCCCCAGGCCTGCGGCTCTTTGAAAATCAGAACGCCGATCCAGACAAAAGTGATTCCCAGGCCGACCCTCAATATGTGAAACGCCGTTTTTCTCATCGGGACGAATTTAAAGCAAATTGCTTACTAAAAGTATAACTCCCATAAGCCAAATCGTGAATGCGGACATCAGGCACCAAAAGCACCAGATGCGAATGACCCGCCATTGAAGGTAGGTAAAGAAAAATGATAAGAGCGTCCCCATACCCACCATGATTTTAAAGAGAATGTCCCACAGCGTTACCGGTTCGACCGCGATTACCAGAAAAGCGGCGATAAAAGAAGAAGCAATGTAAAAAAGAAGACCTAAAATATCATTGGGGACGATGAAGATCCTGTTGTATTTGCTTTCAAGGACCGCGGCGCAATTTTCCCCGATCAGACAAACGGGTTTTTGGAGCGCGATTCTTTTTCGGATAAGGTATACTGTTTCGCTGATACCAATAGCCGAAAGCGTGAAAAGAAGGGCGAGCGAAGTCATTTTAAAGAATATATTTCATTAAACCATGATTTGTCGGTTTTTGTAAAAAATGCGTGCCGGCAGCCCTAGGGCTGTCGGCACGGTGAGACATAGTTGCGCCGGTTCTTCAGACGAGCCAGCGCAGCTGTTCGAGGGCGGAGTTGGGGTGGGCGTCGATCGCCTGGCGGATGCCGAGGATCTTTTCCCGCAATTCGGCGTCCGCGGTCTTGTGCACCAGGTCCTCGATGAAATCGAGGACTTCGAGGAGGTCGTCGCCGTCATTGGCCGACACCTGCTCGAGCTCGTCCATGGCCTTGCTTACGTCTTCGGCCAGCGACTTGCTGGTCTTGATCATGGCGCGGACGCGCGCGATGATTTCCTGCCGCCGGTTGATGTTTCTGAGCGGCGGTTTGGCTTCTTCTGTCGTCGGCATGGTTTCCCTCGCAGAGGGTGGGTTTCAAAGGGCGTTCGGTTCCGGCCTTAAAGTACCACATTTATGCTCGGCCCGCAAGTTTTTGGCGTGCTATAATATTTTTGAAAAAGGTCGGATGATTCATCTTAATTTCATGAAAGGATTTGTTGAAAACATAGAAAAATTGGCTCTTGAGAACGAAAATTTCCGGCGGGTGATTTATACGGCCCGTTACAGTCAGCTCGTTCTCATGTCCTTGAAGCCGGGCGAGGAAATCGGCGAAGAAGTGCACGGCCTGGACCAGTTTCTGCGCATCGAAAAAGGGGAGGGCCGGGCGGTTTTGAACGGCGTCGCGTCATCGATTGCCGACGGCTCGGCGATTATCGTGCCGGCTGGCACGCGGCACAACATCATTAATGTTTCCGCGAGCGAGCCAATGAAGCTTTACACGGTTTATTCGCCGCCCAACCACCGGGACGGCGTGATTCACGCAACGAGGCCTCAAGCGGAAAAAGACGAGGAACATTTTGACGGTCGGACGACCGAGAGTCAATGATCGGATCCGAAGATTGCTGAATTGAAGCGCTGAAACACGGATAAATTCTGTAACACTGACCGAAAAATCCGCATTTTAACTGGATAAAATAAGTTACAGCCAAAAACAGCGATTTATTCATAATCGAGGCTATTTTTTTATTTTTTTGCAGTCCGAAGACCGAAAATTTGTGCATAAAACATAGTGAAATTGATTGCAAATAGTGGTAGAATACAGATGAAGAGACGCCGCTTTATTTTAGTCAATAAAATTCATGACCTCGAAAGGATTAACTGCGAAAAGGGGAAAGAACAGCTTGTTTTTACTCGCTTTTATTTCGGTCCTTCCGCTTATTTTTGGCGTTTTCCCTCTCACGGTTAAGGCGGCGAGCGGCGTGCCGCAGATCATCAGTTATCAGGGCCGGCTGACCGATTCTTCCGGCGATCTTGAAAGCGGCACTTTTTATTTCAAATTTTCCATTTGGGACAGTCCGACTTCGAGCCCGGTTACGGGCAATCAGATTTGGCCGGCTTCATCGCCGGGCATAACCACCTCGACGATCACAAGCGGCGTTTTCAACGTGAATATCGGCGATACGGCCAACGGTTATCCCGATGCTTTGGATTATGATTTTTATTCCAATCAGGATGTTTATCTGCAGGTTGCAGTTTCTTCGAATGGTTCTTCTTTTGAAACATTAAGTCCGCGGCAACGGATTGCGGCATCGGGCTTTGCCATTAACGCGGATAATGTTTCCGGCCAGCTTCAAACATCTTCAACGGCCGATTACACTTTTAATGTTCAGAATCTTGGCAGCGGCAACGCCAACTTGAGCATTCAAGGCCAGACGCAAATCGGGAACTTTGCGGCCGCGCCGGGTGAAGTTTTTGTTTGGAATGCGGCAACGACGACGCCGCAATGGATCGCGTTGGGCGGTTCCTCGGGCGGAGCAAGCACGGATTTGCAGAGCGCTTACGCGTTGGGGAATACGATTCAAACCACGAGCGGCCGCAACATTTCTTTTACGCTCGCGCCCGCGGCCGTTGATTCCAATTTCATCATTAATATTTCCGCCACCTCAACCGGTGTTTTCCAAATACAGGCATCGAGTACACAGGTCTTAACCGTGAGTCAAACTTACGTTACCTCGACAGCCGCTCTCGCTTGGAATATTCAGGGAGCTGCGACGCTTTCGACGACAACAATTAACGGATTGTTTACCGCCAATACCTTAAGCTCGGCCGGCGCTACCTTGAGCGGCGGCACCATCAACAGCACGCCGATCGGCGGGACCAATCCTTCAACCGCGACATTCAGTTCCGCCACCACTACCGGCGCTTTTGCGGCCCAGGGAATAGTTACTCTCGCTACCACCTCCATTTCATCGCTTGCGGTTTCCGGCACTTCCACTTTTTCCGGAGCCATTTCTTTAGGCAGCCCCTTGGCGATTTCAAGCGGCGGCACGGCTACCTCGACTACGCCTCAAAATGGCCAGCTCTTGATCGGCAACGGCACGAATTATTCCTTGGGCACTGTTCAAGGAAGCGATTATTTGGGGGTTACGAACGGTCCGGGCAGCATTACCCTTACAAACCTCGGCGTTCAGGCCTTTAACGGCGCAACCGGCACCATTGCTTACAATCCTTTCCCCGTGCCATATGCCTCGACGACCGGCTTCACCTTCAATAGCAGCACTTATTTGAGCGTCGCTTCTTCTTCGGGCACGTTCACTTTCGCAAACCAAGGCGTTCAGACCCTAACCGGTTCTTCTTACCTCGGCGTCTCCTCGGCGACCGGCACTGTCACCCTGACCAATAATGGCGTCCAGTCCCTTTCCGGCACCGCTCCCATTATTGTCTCTTCGGCTACGGGCACGCCCACCATCTCCCTCTCGATCACCGCCGTCTCCTCGACCAGAGCCATTAATACCGGCACTGGCCTCGCTGGCGGGGGAGACCTTTCCTCTGACCGCACCCTTTACTTTGCCGGCAGCTTCGCCACCTCCGGCCTCTCGGGCCTCCAGATCTCTTCTTCTTCCGGCGCCTGGACCTTCTCGATCGCCACCTCATCCGGAACCCAGGCCGGCTTCCTTTCTGCGGCTGACTGGGGTGTATTCAACAGCAAGGTTTCGAGCTCCACCCAGGTGAATACCGGCGCCGGTCTTCAGGGCGGCGGCGCTCTTTCGGGCAATCTCGCCCTTTCTTTGGCGACCGCGACCCAACAGACGATTGCCAGTGCCGTGGCAAGCTCCACGACCATCACGGCAGGGACGGGCCTGGCCGGCGGGGGAGACCTTTCGACCAATCGCACTGTCTATCTCGCGGCCACGTTTTCGACCGGGACAACCGGCGGAGTTTTGACCATTGCTTCTTCTTCCGGCGCCTGGACTTTCAACTTGGCCACCTCCACCGCCGCCCAAAACGGATATCTCTCCGCCTCTGACTGGCTTGCCTTCGCGAGCAAGCAGGGAGTGACGACGACAATTGCGGCCGGAGGCAGCACCATTACCGGCCCCTCTTTCACATTGGCCACGACCACCAGCTATGGCGGCGGCTTCAATATCTCCGGCGTCACTTTCAATTTCCCCGGCCGCCTCCAGGACATCAATAATCTCGCGACCACGACCGGCAACCTGAT
>LCPF01000005.1:0-5480 GCA_001003475.1 Candidatus Jorgensenbacteria bacterium GW2011_GWA1_48_11
TGTTTTTGCGGCGCAAGGCCCCGAGCGCCTTCAAAACCGCTTCTTTCAGTTCTTCGATGCCCTTGCCGCCGCCCAGGGTCACCTCCGGCGGCAGTTTGGTCACGGGCTTGTCCGGGAAGATCCTGATCCAGGTCTTGCCTTCCCTTTGGAGGGAGTGGGCAATGGCTTTCCGGGCGGCCTCGATCTGATTGGCCGTCACCCAGTGGGCCTCCAAGGACTGCAAGCCGAAATGGCCGAAGCTTAAATGAATGCCCCGGGTTTCCGTGAGACGCCGTTTGGAACGGCCTTTTTGCATCTTCCGATGTTTTTGCTTTTTGGGCTGCAGCATGGCTATCTTTTATTTTCTTTCTTCTCCTCGAAGACCTCGCCCTTGTAAAGCCAGACCTTGACGCCGACCGTACCG
Source organism: Candidatus Jorgensenbacteria bacterium GW2011_GWA1_48_11 (assembly GCA_001003475.1). Taxonomy (GTDB): domain Bacteria; phylum Patescibacteriota; class Minisyncoccia; order UBA6257; family GWB1-50-10; genus GWA1-48-11. Next base: position 404 of record LCPF01000005.1, read on the forward strand.
TAGGAATTGAAAGCCGTCGCTTCGCCGTAATCGATCACGGCCCTCAAGGTCTGGAGCGGCATCCGGCCATTAGCCAGCCAATCCGTTCTCGAAATTTCCGCGCCGTTCAAGCGGCCCGATAATTTTATTTTCGCGCCTTTGATCTCCCGGTTCTGCATCAGCGTGTCCAAATGGCGCTTCATCACCCGGCGGTAAGGCAAACGCTTCTCGATGTCGAAAGCGATCTGCTGGGCCTCGACGGCCGCCGAAATTTCCGACCGCTTCAGCTCCTCGATATTCAAATTCAAACTGAACTTCTTCACGATCTTGTTTTTGCGGCGCAAGGCCCCGAGCGCCTTCAAAACCGCTTCTTTCAGTTCTTCGATGCCCTTGCCGCCGCGGCCGATGATGAGGCCGGGCCGGCTGGCTTTAATGATGATTTTTAAATCGTCGCCCGTCCGCTCGATTTCTACGGAGTGGATGCCGGCAGCGAGGATCTTCTCCTTCACGATCTGCCGGACCAAATGATCTTCCTCCAGGAAAAATCTAAGCGACCGCTTCGGAAACCAGCGGCTGGACCAAGGCAAGGTGATGCCTAATCGAAATGAATTTGGTTTTATTTTTTGGGCCATGTCGTTTTAAATCGATTTGCGCTGGAAAACCTTCCGGAAAAAACCCGGACCGGACCGGCCGCTTTTCTTGATGTTTTCGGCCGCCTGCCTTTCCTTCGGAATTTCCGGCTTCTTTTCGGCCGTTTCTTTTTCCTTCATGGCCATTTTATCTTTATGGCTCAGTTTCTTCTTCTTCGGTTTTTCCGGCATCGTGAAGCGCGGCGCTTTCAGCTTGTCCGAAACGCCTAAAACTAAGGTCACGTGACTCGTCCGCCGCTCCAAGGGCGATGCGCTGCCCCTCGCCCGCGGCAGCCATCTTTTCGTTTTCGTGCCCTGATCAACCCGAATTTCCTTGATGAAAAGCTTGGCTGTTTCAATCTTGAAATTATTCTCGGCGTTGGCGACGGCCGAACGCAAAAGCTTCGCAAGAATCAAGCCCGCCTTCCTCGGCGAAAGCATCAGCTTCGCCTGCGCTTCATTCACGTTCAGTCCGCGAATGGCGTCGGCGACAAGCCGCGTCTTCCGGGGCGTCGAGTGAACGTAATTCAATTTTGCCGTAACCGTTTTTTCCATGTTTATTTGCCCGGAGCGGGTTTGACCGGCGCGGCCGGAGCGCTCCCTTCCACAGCTTTTTGCTCCAATTCTTTCTGCATTTTGCCGCTGTGCTTCGTGAATTTCCGCGTCGGCGAAAATTCGCCCAGGCGGTGGCCGATCATGTCTTCATTCACCTTGACCTCGATGAAATTCTTGCCGTTGTGAACGCCAAAAAAATAGCCCACCATTTCCGGCGATATCTCCGAGTCGCGCGCCCAAGTCTTGATCATGGTCTTGCCGTCAGGTTGGACCTTGGCAAGTTTTTTCAACAACTTCGGGTCGACGTATGGACCTTTTTTGGCTGAACGGGACATGTTATTTTTTTCTGCGCTTCAATATCAAATTAGTTGACCATTTCTTCTTGTTCCGGGTTCTCCGGCCGCCAGTAATCTTACCCCATTTCGTTTTCGGGCGTCTAGTTCCACGCTGGGTCCGGCCTTCGCCGCCGCCGTACGGATGGTCGCGCGGATTCATGACCGAGCCTCTCACGGTGGGCCGCACGCCCATCGCCCGATTCCGGCCGGCCTTGCCGATAACCATCAGATTGTGTTCGGCGTTCGAAAGCTGGCCAATCGAAGCGTAAGCTTCCCAGGAAATTTTCCTGACCTCGCCCGACGGCATTTTCAAATGAGTATAGCCCTCTTCGTTGGCCAAAACTTGGATGCTCGAGCCGGCCGAACGGGCCAGCTGGCCGCCCTTGCCGGACAGCATTTCCACGTTATGGACAAAAGTGCCGACCGGAATCCGCTTAAGCTGTGTCCGGTTACCGATCTCAAAAGTGCAGTCCGCCGAAACAACGATCTTGTCCCCGACTTTGAGCTTTTGGGGAGCGAGGATATACCGGCGCTCGCCATCCGCGTAAACGATCAAAGCGATGAAAGCCGTGCGGTACGGATCGTATTCGATCGTCTCCACCCTGGCCGGCACGTTGAATTTAACCTGCTTGAAATCGATCAGGCGGTAAATGATCTTGTTGCCGCCGCCCTGGTGACGCATGGTGATCCGGCCCTGGTTGTTGCGGCCGGCGTGGGACTTGAGACGCCGGGTCAAATTTTTAAGCCTCGGCGATTTCGACAAACTGGCGTAATCAACCGTGGAAAAATTCCGGTGGCCGGCACTCGTGGGTTTGGATTCTTTCATGATTAAGCAATTTCTATTTTATTGCCGGCGGCCAAAGTGACGATCGCTTTTTTGAAATCCGAACGCCGGCCCAGGTTGCGGCCCAGCCTTTTGGTTTTGCCCTGCTGGCGGATGATGTTCACCGTTCGAACGACGACGTTATAGCGGTGGGCCACCGCTTTTTTTATCTCCGGCTTGTTGGCGTGAAGATTCACGATGAAAACGTACTGGTTCTTGCCGTGCAGAGAATGCGCCTTTTCGCTGGTCCAGGGCTTCCTGATCAAAACGCGGCCGTCGGAAAGAAGCGGCTTCAAAGCCTTTATTTCGGCCGGGGTGGCGGCTGGCGCCGCTTTTTCTTTTTTGGTTTTGTCTTTTTTGAAAAGGCTCATGTCTTTACTTCGCGAAAGCCTCGACTGCTCCTTTTTCGACTAAAATATTCTTGGCCGCCAGGCAATCGTAGACATTCAGCGATTCGGGATTCGCGATCGTCGTCTTCGGAATGTTGCGGGCCGCCAAAAAAATATTCCGGTTGCCTTTTTCGGCGATGAGAAGCGTGGCGCCGGGTTTTTTGAAAAAATTGCCGAATATCTTCGCGGCCCCACTGGTTTTCGGCTTTTCCAACTTCAGATTGTCGATCACGAAAAGTTCCTTGTCATGCGTTTTCTTCGAGAGCGTCGAATAAAGGGCAAGCCGCTTCATTTTCTTGTTTATCTTCTTGGAAAAATCCCTGTCTTTTCTCGGACCGTGGGTAACGCCGCCGCCGCGGACTTCGCCCCGCGTTTTCACGTGAGCCAGGGGTTTCCGAACATTGGCCAGCTGGGCGACCAAAACCTGCTGCACCAAAGTCGGCCGCCATTTGGCGTTGAAAACGTTTTCCGGCAAATCGATCTTGCCGACCACTTTATTTTCCTGATTGTAAACTTCAGTCGTCATGCTAGATTTTTGAAATCTCGAGCTTGGTTTTTTTCATGCCCGGCACCGCGCCCTTCACGAGAATGTCCCTTTCCTCCTCCAAAAGGCTCACGATCGGCAGTCTCAAGGTTATCCGGTCCTGACCCATATGGCCGGCCATGCGGCGGCCCGGGAGCACTCTCTGCGGTGCGGTCGAACCGATGGAGCCCGGGGCCCTTTGCCGGTTTTTCTGGCCGTGGGTCTGCGGCCCGCCGTGAAAGCCGTGACGCTTCACCACGCCCTGAAAACCCTTGCCTTTGGAAAGGCCGGAAATTTTCACTTTTTCCCCTTCCTTCATTTCGGCGACGATCGCCACGGCGTCATCTTTGCCAAAGCGAAGAACCGTGACGGGAATCACTTTGTCGTTCTTCCAAATCTGAGTCATTTTCAATTTTTGAACGATGAATTTGGCCATAATCCTGCCGAAGATAACAAAAAACTGGGCTAAACCCAGCTCTCTCGACGTTCGAATCAATTACAAGCTTAAACCGAGGGGGGCCCGTCGAGGGCGCCATCCCTTTTGCAACCGGTCGCTTGATAATTTCACAAAAAACATCTTAGAGCCGCTTGCTGGCCGATGAGCCAGCACGTCTAAAATCTTAAGCTATTTCGTTGATTTCGTCAATCCCCATCCTCCTTTTTAATCTTGGCTGGGAATTGGATTGAGATTTAGTTTTCGAAGCGAAGGTCAAGCCGGGAAAAGCGTGTAAGACTCGGCCAAGCGGCCCAGAGCGCGCGCTTTTCCCGGCTTGACCAAGCTTTTCCGATCACGCGATCCTGAAACGAAAAACCCGCCTCATCGGCGGGTTTTTCTTTAGCCCATTTTAATCTCGACGTCCACTCCGGCCGGCAGGTTCAAATCGGTCAGGGATTCGATGATCTTCTGCTCCGGATTCATTATATCCAAGAGCCTCTTATGAACCCTGATCTCGAACTGCTCGGCTGATTTCTTATGGACGAAGGTTGAGCGATTGACGGTATAGCGGCGCATTTCGGTGGGCAATGGAATGGGACCCACCACGTCGCCGCCCTGCCGGCGGATCGCTTCGATTATCTGACGCAGAGAATTATCAATGAGCTTGGCATCGTAAGCCTTCACTCTTAATCTCAATCTTTCTTTTTGAAGTTGCTCTTCTTTTTTAGCCATTATGATACTGGACTATATTGCGGATTAGCTTCGATCGCAATATCGTTTTGGTCATTACTTCAGGATCTTCGTGACGGCGCCGGCGCCTACGGTCTTGCCGCCTTCGCGGATGGCAAACCTTTGCTTTTCTTCGAGGGCGACAGGAGCGATCAATTTCACGGTCAGTTTCACGGTATCGCCGGGCATCACCATTTCGATGCCTTCCGGCAAAATCGCTTCACCGGTCACGTCCGTCGTTCTGATGTAGAACTGCGGCTTGTAACCCTTGAAAAACGGCGTGTGCCGACCGCCTTCTTCCTTGGAAAGGACGTAAACCTCGGCTTCGAACTCGGTATGCGGCGTAACCGATCCCGGTTTTGCCACCACCTGGCCCCGTTCCACGTCTTCTTTCTTCAAACCGCGGAGCAGAACGCCGACGTTGTCGCCGGCCCGGCCCTCGTCCAATGTCTTCTGGAACATTTCAATGCCGGTCACAACCGTTTTCTGGGTCGGTTTAATGCCGATGATTTCCACTTCCTCGTTCACTTTGGCGATGCCTCTTTCCACCCGGCCGGTCACAACCGTGCCGCGGCCTTCGATCGAGAAAATGTCCTCGATGGGCATCAGGAACGGCTTGTCAATGTCGCGGACCGGATCGGGAATATAATCGTCCAAGGCCTTCACCAAATCCAAGATC
>LCPF01000005.1:5485-67512 GCA_001003475.1 Candidatus Jorgensenbacteria bacterium GW2011_GWA1_48_11
GCTTCTTCGTCAACGGTTTTCGCCTCCAACGACTTGAGGGCGGAACCGCGGATGACCGGAGTCGCATCACCGTCAAAGTGATACTTCTTCAAAAGCTCCCGGACTTCGGACTCAACGAGATCAATCAATTCCTTGTCGTCCACCATGTCGCACTTATTGAGGAACACCACAATCTTCGGCACACCGACTTGGTAAGCCAAAAGAATGTGTTCCCGCGTCTGCGGCATCGGACCGTCGGTGGCGGCGACGACGAGAATCGCGCCGTCCATCTGGGCCGCTCCGGTAATCATGTTCTTGATGTAGTCGGCGTGGCCGGGCGCGTCAATGTGCGCGTAGTGGCGCTTGTCCGACTCGTATTCCGAGTGATGTAAGGCAATGGTAATGCCCCGGGCTTTTTCTTCCGGCGCATTGTCGATCATGTCTACCGACTCTTCCTTCTTGGCCAATCCCTTCATATGAAGGATATGGGTAATGGCCGCGGTCAAAGTGGTTTTGCCGTGGTCAACGTGACCAATCGTGCCGACGTTAACGTGCGGCTTGGTTCGCTGGAATTTTTCTTTTTCTGCCATTTTTTTATTTATTTTATTGAGTTTTTCGACCTATTTGTAAATGCAAGCATAATATTATCAAATCCCCCCAAAATGTCAATTGCAAAGGCTTTTCCACAGCTCCGTTATTTTCTCTTGCCCTCGATTATTTGCTGAGCGATGTTGCCGGGCACTTCTTCATAATGGGAAAATTCCATGTTGAAAGAACCGCGGCCCTGGGTCATGGAACGGATGGCCGTGGCGTAACCGAACATTTCCGAGAGCGGCACGTCGGCGTCGATCACCCGAACCGTCCCCCGCTCGCCCATCGCTTTGATCTTGCCGCGCTTCGCCGATAGATCGCCGGTCACGTCGCCAAGAAAATCGGGCGGCACGATCACCTGCACTTTCATGATCGGCTCGAGTAAGACTAGCTTCGCTTTGCGCGTCGCTTCCTGCAGAGCCATTGAACCGGCGATTTTGAAAGCGAACTCCGACGAATCCACTTCGTGGAAAGAACCGTCGTATAAAGTCACTTCCAAATCGGTCAAAGGATAGCCGGCCAAGACGCCTTTTTGGACGGCTTCCTCAATGCCTTTCTCGACGGCCGGAATGAATTCCTGGGGAATGGCGCCGCCCTTGATCGCATCAATAAATTCAAAGCCCTTGCCGCGCTCCAAAGCTTTCACTCTCAAGAGAACGTCGCCGTATTGGCCGCGGCCGCCGGACTGACGGATATATTTTCCTTCGGCCTCGGCCGTGCCCTTCACGGTTTCCTTGTAAGCGACTTGGGGTCGGCCGACATCGGCTTCAACGTTGAATTCCCGCTTCATACGGTCAACGATGATCTCTAAATGGAGCTCACCCATGCCGGAAATAATTGTCTCGCCGGTCTCAATATCACCGGCCACCCGGAAAGTCGGGTCTTCCTCGCCCAAACGGTGCAAGGCAATGCCCATTTTTTCCTGATCGGCTTTCGTCTTCGGCTCGATGCGCACGGAAATGACCGGTTCGGGAAAGACGATGTTTTCGAGAACGATCGGATGGTCCGGATCAACGAGGCTGTCCCCGGTCGTCGTATTCTTGAGGCCGACCAAAGCGCCGAGGTCGCCCGCGTAAATTTCTTCCGCTTCTTCCCGGTGATTGGCGTGCATCCGGACGATCCGGCCGACGCGCTCCTGATTATTCTTAGTCGCGTTCAAAATGTAACTGCCGCGCTTCATCACGCCGGAATAAACCCGGAAAAACGTAAGGGTGCCGACGAAAGGATCAGAAGCGATCTTAAAGGCTAATGCCGACATCGGTTCCGCGTCATCGGCTTTTCTTTCTTCTTCTTCGTGCGTATTAGGATTCACGCCCTTGACCGGCGGCAGTTCGACGGGCGACGGCAAGTAATCCACGACGGCATCCAAAACCAACTGGACGCCTTTGTTTTTCAAAGCCGAACCCACCAAGACCGGCACCAGAGTGTTCGCAATCGTCGCCTTGCGCAAAACCATTTTTAAATCTTCCAAAGACGGTTCCTGACCGTCCAAATAAGCGTGCAAAAGCTTGTCGTCGTGCTCCACGATCTTTTCGATCAGATGGTGACGTTTTTCCTGCGCTTCCTTCATTAAATTCTCCGGCACTTCGCCTTCGATCACCCGCTCGCCTTTTTCGCCCTCGAAACGGAAAGCTTTCATTTTGAGCAGGTCCACCACTCCTTCAAAAGTTCCTTCGATGCCGATCGGAATCTGCAAAGCGACGGCCTGGGGCGTAAGCCTCTCCAAAATCGAACGAAAACTGTGTTCAAAGCTCGCGCCCATCCTGTCCAACTTGTTGATGAAGCAAAGCCGCGGCACTTTGTACTCGTCGGCGTAATGCCAGTTGGTTTCGGATTGCGGTTCCACACCGGCCACGCCGTCAAAAACGACAACAGCGCCGTCAAGGACGCGGAGGGACCGCTTCACCTCCACCGTAAAATCAATGTGGCCCGGCGTATCGATTAAATTGATGCAATGCTCGAATTTCTTCTCGCCTTTTCGGTAAGTCGGCGTCCAAAAGCACGTCGTCGCGGCCGAGGTGATCGTAATGCCCCGTTCCCGCTCCTGTTCCATCCAGTCCATCACCGTATCGCCTTCGTGAACTTCACCGATCTTGTGGGAAACGCCGGTATAAAAAAGCACCCGCTCCGAAACGGTCGTTTTGCCGGCATCAATATGCGCAATTATGCCTATATCACGGACTTTATCTATAGGATATTGTCTTGGCATGTTTTTAATTAAATTAAATTTGAGAACAGCATATTGATGCCGAAAAGGGGGTCGGGGAAAAAGTAAGAGGTTTTCCCCGTGTAGGAAAACAGCGAGCGGAGCGAGCGCCAGAAACCAGGGGTTTCTGGGGAGATCCGATGAATATCGGAGCGACGCGAAATGTGGGCAATTATCCCTATATCCCTAACTTTTTCCATTGGGTACTGTCGAGGCATGGAGAAATTCAATTTATCTGAGGAAACTCGCGAAAGCCCTGTTCGCTTCGGCCATCCGGTGCGTATCCTGTTTCTTTTTAATGGCCGCGCCCTCGTTCTTGGCCGCCAGGATCAATTCGTCGGCTAATTTCTCGGCCATGGGTTTGCCTTTCTTGGCGCGGGCAGCCGTAATGATCCAATGAGTTGAAAGAAAAAACTGCCGCTCCGGCCGCACTTCGCGCGGAATCTGGTAATTGGCGCCGCCGATCCGGCGGGAAGCGACCTCGAGCATCGGCTTGGTATTCTCCAGGGCTTTCTCGAAAACCTTCACCGGATCTTCCTTGGTAATCTCTTTTATTTTTTCGAGTGCTTCGTAAAAAACTTTCTCGGCTGTCGCCCGCCGGCCCTCGTTCATCAAATAATTTATAAACCGCCCGATATCAACGCGGTTCTCCCGATAATCCGGCTCGTGAACCCGCCGCTTGTAATAACTTCTTTTTCGCATAGCTTATTTCGCTTTCGGACGTTTCGATCCGTATTTTGAACGCTGTTGTTTTCTTTCGACGCCTTGGGTATCCAAAATTCCCCGCACGATGTGGTAACGGACGCCGGGCAGGTCCTTGACCCGGCCGCCTCTGATCATCACGACCGAGTGCTCCTGCAAATTGTGGCCTTCGCCGGGGATGTAAGCCGTAACTTCCATGCCGTTCGTAAGCCGAACCCTCGCCACTTTGCGCAGGGCCGAGTTCGGTTTTTTGGGCGTGGTCGTGAAAACCTTGAGACAAACGCCTCTTTTGAAAGGCGATGGTGAATTGACCGGGCGATTTTTGATGTAATTAAAATAAGAGGCCAGGGCCGGCGTTTTGACCTTGCTGAAAATCCTCTTGCGGTTTTTCCTTACTAATTGATTGACTGTCGGCATTGAACTAATAATTTAGCAGATTCCTCAAAAATGTCAATAAAATCATATTGAACTGCCGGTCAAAATCCGGAAAAGGAAAAAAATAATCGGTTGAATCAATTGAAAACCAAAAAAAATGAAGAGCAGCACCAGAAAAAAACCGGATTGTTCCAAAAAGGCCTTGACCGGGTAAGCGCTCTTGGGCAAAAGCGCGAAAAGAACTTTGGAGCCGTCCAGGGGCGGCAAGGGCACCAGGTTAAAAACCATGAGGAGCAGATTGATCAGAACGACGATGCCGAGCAGATCCGGCAAAGCCGCAAAAGAATTCTGCGCCAACCCGCCGCTCAAACGGTAAAGAACCGAGAAAACCCCGGCAATTACGAGATTGCTGACCGGGCCAGCCGCCGCAATCAATCCGCCGTCGCGCTCCGGATGCTTCAAATTATAGGGGTTGTAAGGCACTGGCTTGGCCCAGCCCAACATGAAACTGCCGCCCGATATCAAAAAAAGCATCAAGGGCAAGATCAAAGAGCCGAACCATTCGAGGTGCTTCAAGGGATTCAGGGTCAGCCGGCCGGCCAAGCGGGCCGTCGGATCGCCGAGATGATCCGCCACAAAGCCGTGCGCCACTTCGTGGATCACGGCCGAAAACAAGAGCACGACTAATTGAAAAACGATCAAAACTAACATCTTTCAGTCTAATTATATATAATGAGCTGAATGAAACAAAATAATCGGGAAATCTACGTTTTGATCGGCGGCCTTTTCATTCTCATGCTAGTCGGTTTTTATTTCACCTTGAACAAACTAAGCACCTTGAGCAGGGATTTCCAGAATTTCGAATCCCAAACCCGATTGCAGAACCAGATCAATAATTTTCCGGCAGCGACGACCACGCCCAGCGAAGCCGATCAATCGGCTCCGACCGCCGACGCTACGAGCGAGGTGGTCATTCCGACGTCGATCATCTTCAACGCTTCTTCAAGCCCGGTCCTTACGCCCCAAACCAACCTCACGGTGACGGTAGAAAACGTTGCCAAGGCTCAGGACGGCACGATTACGGTCAATGTCAAAATTTTCAGCAGCGAAGCCGGTTCTTACAGCGCGATTGACGCGAAGGGCCTTTTCGAACTCGTTGACCTGAACGGCTCCAACCAAAATCCCCTGAGCGCGACCGACTCATTCAATTCCATACCGCCCCAAAACGCGGTCACGGGATCCCTGACCTTTAAAACCGATCCCCGGAACACGACCGTTATTTTGCAGATCGGCGGCGGCGACCAGATAAGATTTTACCAGTTCGATTTCGTCAAACAGAACTATAAAGAGATGATTTTGGGTTGACCCCGTCACCAGATCGAGCGCTGCAACGCTTGGCCGTTTTCCTGAAATAGCGATGTTTTCATTCGCAATTTATGATTTTTAATTTTAAACACCTAAATTATCCTCGGGCGTTGTAGAAAACGAAGCGCTCGGCTCGGTGCGGGGTTGACAAAAAACAAGACAAACCCTAATCTAAAACGACTATGCGCGCTTGTGCCCGTTGCGGAAAATCGTATACCCTAGGCGGAACGCGGAAACTTCTCCGCGGCCATTACAATCCGACCGCCTCGCCAAGAAAGAAAGCCAACCTCCAGTGGACGCGGCTTTTTAACACCGGCTCGGCGAGCTCAAGTTCCGGCAAAACGGGTAAAAGGATTTTGGTCTGCACGAACTGCCTCCGCACCTTGACCAAAAAGCAGAAATAATCATTTTCCCGCTCACGTCGGGCTGTGAACAGAGCTTGCATCCCGGGCATTCGGACAGAATAATTATGAGTTATAATCATTCTGCTCCTCTCTACGGGCTGTAGTATACCGGTAGTACGCATGCATGGGGTGCATGTAGACCGGGTTCGATTCCCGGCAGCCCGACAAATAGAAATTGCGTAAAGCAATAACCCCAGCCTTGCTAACTGCAACTGGGGTTATATCGCCCGAACCGTAGGATGTCATCGGTTGAGGAGCCAGGCGCCGACGGCGATACCGGCGACGACGACGAATCCAATCAACCACTTCGGCCACCTTGCCGGCTTCTCATTCGCTTCCTGGAACGGCTGGAACCTCGGCTTCGCGGACATCAGATCCTCCTGTGGCGGAACGGAATACGACAACGATCTGATTAAAACCTACCAGACAAAAAGAGATGATTCAAGATGGTGGTGAAACGCGGCCCCAAGATGAGGCCGCGTTTGTCAGTATCAATCGCCAGACTTCGCGTTCCTCTTCGCGGGAAAGCGGAGTGTAGCATTCTTCCGGCAGGCTGGCAGGCGTCACCCTGGTAACGCCCTTCTGGAAAACGACGATCACGGACTCGCTGCCGTTCCCGCCAATCGTCCTTATTTCCCGATTGATGAACGAAACGAGCATCGTGATATCCAGCAGTTTCATGGCCGTGGACATCTGCGGCAGAAGATAGCCGAAGAAAACCCTGTCCTGGCCGAGAAAACGCACCGAAACCTTGAACACGCTGATCTCCACTCATTGCCTCCGGTAGGGGTAGGAACCGAGAATATAATAAATCCTTCCGGCGTTCCTGACCAGTCTTTATAGCTTAAGCTTCGCTTTTTCTTCCTGAATGATTTTCTCGTCGATTTTATTGAAAAGGGGTTTGGTTTTGCCGATCTTGATCCCGGCAATTGATTCCCTGATTTCTTTTTCTTCGTCTGTCGGCCAATTTTCAAAATTAGCGCCTAAGATTTCGCCGAGTTTTTTTGTCGCTTCGGGCAAAAGCGGCTTTATCGTCAAAAGCAGGGCCAGAACGATGAAAACGGCGTTTTCCATCACGGCCTGGAATTTCTTCGGTTCTTTCTCTTTCAAAAACCACGGCTCTTCCGAAGCCAGATATTTGTTGCCTTCGTGGGAAATGGCGAGGACGAATTCCAGATATTTCTTGAATTCCGCCTGACCCAAAGAATCTTTCGCGCCACGCACGAACTGAACTATTTTCTCGGCCAGCTTTTTATCTATATTTTTGCCGTCGAATTCCAACGCTTGGGCCAGGGTCAAAGTCCGGTTCACGAAATTGCCCAAATTGCCTATCAGGATCTCGTTGTTCTTGCCCACGAAATCCGCCCAGGTAAAATCGGTGTCGGCCGATTCCGGCGCGATCAGGGTCAGATAAAAGCGCAAAGCATCCAACCCGTAAGTTTCCACGAAATACTTCGAATCTATTATGATGCCGCGCGACTTGGAAAATTTCCTGCCCTCCAAATTCAAAAACTGGTTGATGACCGGCAAATCGGGCAGATGCAGCTTTTCGTCAAAAGCATGGAGCTGGCCCGGCCAAAACAAAGTGTGAAAAACCAGATTGTCTTTCCCCATAAAATAGGCGTGGATTGCGTCCTTGTCATACCACCAATCTTCCCACTGCTTTCCTTGTAATTCGGCCCATTCGAGGGACGCGGAAAAATAGCCGATGACGGCCTCAAACCAAACGTAAATCCTCTTATGCTCGTAATTGTCTATCCGGAGTTCTTTCGGGATCCGCTCGATCGGAATTTCCACGCCCCAATCCAAATCTCTCGTGATGGCCCTCGGCTTCAAGCCGGTTTTAAGCCAGCCTTCTGTTTCCTTAAGAACCCAATTGCGCCAACCCTCCCTGCCCGCAACGTATTTTTCCAAAAACGGCTGGAGTTTCGGCCAATCAAAAAAATAATGTTCGGTCGGTTTCAGCGCCGCCGGTTTTCCGGAAGTCCTGTTTTTCGGATTCTGCAGTTCGCCCGGGCTCAAAACCCGGCCGCAATTTTCGCATTGGTCGCTTCGCGCTTCGGCAAAACCGCAATGCGGGCATTTACCTTCGACATACCGGTCCGGCAAAAATCTTTTTTCTTCCGGCGAATAATACTGCTCGGTTTCCTTTTTGAAGATCAACCCCCGCTCCAACAATTTCACGAAAAAATCCTGCACGATTTTTTTATGATTGGGGTTGTCGGTTTTGGTGTAAAGATCAAAACTGATGCCCAGCTCTTTCAAAAGTTCAATATTCCTTGCATGATATTCCTTAACCACTTCTTCGGGACTCACCTTCCTCTTGTCGGCTTCGAGCGTAATCGGCGTGCCGAAACAATCCGAACCCGATACCATAAGCACATCATTCCCGAGATAGCGGTGGAAACGCGCAAAAATATCCGCTGGCAGGAGATAGCCGGCCGGGTGACCGATATGGATATCGCCGTTCACGTAGGGCCAAGCGACACCGATAAAAACTTTCTTTGGCATATTTGAATTATATAACCCCTCCTTAAATTTCACCATTTTAATCGCTTTTGCAGTTTAACGCCGTTTCCGAAGAGATAATCCCTAAAATAATCTACTATTATATCTGACGATCGTCAGATATAATAGTATTGGAATTGACCGAAGAAAATAATACGGCGTGTTCAATAGCACGCCGTATTATTTGAATTTATTTTTAAAAATCGAGAAACTAAAATCCCGTTCTTAGATGATTCCCGGCTAGAATTAAGGTGGGTTTCCTCAATCTTACGCCAAGGCGCAAGACGATTCGGAATCCCTGTAAGAAATCATTTGATCCGGAATCTTCAGAACGGGACTAATTTAATTATACCGTCCCCACAGGACCGCAAACGGCCGCCTGTGCATAAAAAATTGACAAAACCGGCCAAAAATTACGGCCGCCGAACAGTTCTAGCGATTACCCTTGATAATGGCGTCTACTTGTTTGATCTCATCTAAGATCCCGGGAATAATCTTGTATTTTTCCCCTTCCTGGATAGTAATCCAAGCCGAATCAACTATGTCCTTTCCCAAAACCACTTCCCCGCTCTGATAACGGCACCAATAAGAGAGGACCAGAACAGGAATATTGTCCGGCCGGATAAAAGTCATATCCGTCAAATAAGCAACATCCTTGACTTCCAGGCCGGCTTCTTCCTGAATTTCTTTCTTTAAGGTAAAAGCAACAATATTGTACCAATCATCGGTATTCGGAGTCTTCGGAAGCAATTCGTATTCATGCCGTACTAATTTCCCGCCCGGCACGGTCCAATAACCGGGGTAGGCCACTTCCCTTTCCGAACGCTTTAAAATGAGATACTTGCCGTCTTTCTCGATGATGCCGGTAATGACAACGATATGCAATCTTGGGTCTGGTTTGTTTTCCATAATTATTCCAAGATGCCGTCCAGATTCACGTCGTAGAGTATTTCCTCGCTCACCAATCTGTAGTTTATCAATTCTTTTTCATTGAACCACAAAACTATCTCCTTTTCCGCTTCCTCCGGCGAACCGGAAGCGTGAATGATGTTCCGCACAGCCCGGCCGTCAATATCCGAAACCTCATAGGAGTCGATCGTGAGATCGCCCCGAATCGTACCGACGTCCGAGGTTAAGGGTTCGGTGCCGCCCGTGATCTTCCGGACAATGCCCACGGCGTGCATACCCCGCCAAACCATGGCTACGACCGGACCTGAAACCATATAACGCTTTAAATTGTTCAAAATAATCTCGGTAATCTTCAAGGGATCTTCCGATGGCGGCTTCTTGCCCTTTTTCCGGTAAGAATCGATTGTTTTCTGGCCGGTCTTCACCCGCCACTCCGGATCGATAAGATAATGCTTCTCGATCAATTCCTTGGTCGGCACAAACATTTTCAAACCCACAAGTTTCAAGCCGCTTTGTTCATAGCGTTTTATCACCTCGCCTATCAAACCGCGCTGAACCCCGTCCGGCTTTATCAAAACTAATGTTCTTTCTTTTCTGGGATGATCCATGTCAGTCTTTTTCACCTATTTTCAAATGCAGCTCTTTTAATTGACCCTTTGAAACCTCGCTCGGCGCTTCAGTCATAAGGTCGCGACCGTCGCCGGTTTTGGGCAAGGCGATCACTTCCCGGATATTCGGCTCGTTCTCGAGGATCATGACGAGCCGGTCCAGACCCCAGGCAATGCCGCCGTGCGGGGGCGTGCCGAAGGAAAATGCCTGCAGCATATGGCCGAAATTTTCATTAATCTTTTTATCGTCCATGCCCATGATGGAAAGGACGGCTTTCAAGGCATTGGGTTTGTGGTTACGGATGCTCCCGCCGCCGATTTCCCAGCCGTTCAAAGCAATGTCGTACTGGCTCGCGATGATTTTGGGAATGTTTTTTTGCGCGAGCAAATCCGCCATAAATTCGTCCTTGGGCGCGGAAAAAGGATTGTGCGTGAAGGTCCAAACTTCTTTAGAAGTTTGTGGTGAGCCTGTCGAACCACTACCGCTCGACCCTTCGACGAGCTCAGGGTGAGCTCGTTTCGATTCTGGCTCTACTCGCTCAAAGAACGGAAAATCAATGATCCAGCAAAAAGCCAGAAGATTTGGGTCATTCTTATCCTTTCTTAAATCCGGCCGGTCATTGCCGTATTTTTTCACTACTTCCTCGTAAGTCAGGCGCGGAAAAGGAATTTCCTGGATTTTCTTTTCGGGATAGAGCTTTTGGATGATGGCAATGAGGAGTTTTTCGTTCAATTCCATCACGTCCTCGCGCTTCACAAAGCTCATCTCAAGATCCAACTGGGTAAATTCGGGCTGGCGGTCGCCGCGCGTATCCTCGTCCCGGAAACACCGGGCGATCTGGTAATAGCGCTCGAAGCCGGCCACCATCATCAACTGTTTGTACTGCTGGGGCGCCTGGGGCAAAGCGTAGAATTTACCGGGATGGAGCCGGGCCGGCACGAGATAATCCCGCGCTCCCTCGGGCGTGGACTTGCCCAGGATCGGCGTTTCGATTTCCGTAAATTCCTCGTTATCCAAAAAACTCCGGATGAAATTGATCAGCCTTGAGCGATGCCGGATATTCTTCTGCAAGCGCGGCCGCCGCAAATCCAGATAGCGATATTTCATCCGCACTTCTTCGCTGACATCCAAGCCTCCGGTTGCCACGTCAAAAGGCGGCGTTTCCGCTTTGGCCAATATTTCCAAATTTTTGGCCGAGATTTCATAATGGCCGCTGGGGATTTTAGAATTTTCCATTCCTTTCGGCCGTTTGCGCACCTCGCCTTTCAAATCGATCACGAACTCGGAACGCAAGCTATCCGCTTTTTCATGCAAGGCCTTATCGGCAAAAACCACCTGGGCCAAGCCGCTCCGGTCCCGAAAATCAATGAAAATCAGCTTGCCGTGGTCGCGCCGCGTTTCTACCCAACCGGCCAGTTCGATTTCCTTGCCTTCGAATTTTTCGATATCTTTAGTTAAAACCCGAGCCATTTGTATGGTCTTATTCTAACTTATTTCGCTAAAAATTCTAGTTTGACGATACTAATCATAAGAATAGAATAAATTCGCAAATGAACTTTAAGCCCAAATTATCAACTGCCCCCATAGACAAAAGAGCGAATTTTTATGACGTTTTCGGAGATTATCTGGAAAAGCATAAATGGTTACATGTTCGCGGAATAGCGAATAAAAATATACCAACGATAACACTTAAAGGACTACAAGAAGCAAAAGAGAACGCAGCAAAAGTGCTCATAAAAGAATACTCAGCAAATCCATCAGTAAAAGACTTCAGGATAAATATCGAAACAGCAATAAAAAATCAAGGCAAAAAAACTAACGATTCTTTATCAGAGGCGATTCTAGCCACAGCGAAAAACCTAGAAATCGTGGAAAAATTCACTGAAGCCGCTTCAATATTTACTGAAAGCATGTTAATGACCGGTTCAAATGCATGGGGACCATTCTACGCCGTAAAAGGAAAATCTGACATTGATTTGTTGATAACCGGGGATTTAAACCAATTGAACCAAGTAGTCGATAATTATGTATCGGAAAGATTAATAGAACCTCACGAAAAACAAAGATTCGCTGTGTACAGAAAACTTTATGAAGAAAAAAAGGTAGATCAATTTTCGTTAATCTCTAACTATAAAAATACTGCCGTAAGCTTAGATTTTCTTCCAATAGAATTGGTCAAAGATATGGCCGATCTTAATCCATTAATAACACGCTCTTATAAAGATGATTTGGGTCTGATTAATGTAAGAATCGTAAGAGAGTTTAGGCCAAATATGCCAAGAGCTGAAGGTTATACGATAGACAATTTAAGAGGATCAAAAAACGCAATTTTTCACTCTAATTTTGAAAAAATAAAATACAAACAGAATATAATTGGTTATCTTTCTGAGACTTTAGTTGATGGACAAGCAATTTATAATAAAAAACCAACCTACTTCCTGGGCGTGATGTCTTTCTTTTTGGGGGTAAATCCTGTTGTTCTCTTCGATAAGAATAGAAAATTGACCGAAGCAATCAAAACCCTGCACTCCAATGTCAAAAAAGTGATGCAAAAGAAGAAACCTGTTTATATTACTCGCCAGGAAAGAATGCCGAAATATTCCCTAGAACAAGCTAAAAAATCTTTCTCTCAAAAAAACTAAGATACCTCTAAATCACTTAAAATCCCATTATCTTCCTGAAAAATTCTAACGGTGTTAGAATAAAATCATGCAAAAGATTCAAGTTTTAATAGTGCATGGCGGTAATACCCTCCGAAATCAAAAGGATTATCTGCGCTATCTCAAGACAAGAAAAATCTCAACGAAGAAAAAAATACCTTGGACCGGCGATTATCTGGAAAAGAACCTGGGTAAGAGGTTCGAAATAATCGCGCCACGCATGCCATTACAAGACAATGCAAAGTATCGCGACTGGAAAATTTTCTTCAAAAGACATCTTCCATTTTTGAGGAATAAATTTATTTTGATAGGCTCTTCTCTCGGCGGAATTTTTCTCGCTAAATATCTCTCTGAGAATAAATTACCCAAGAAGGCTCTATCGGTATACTTAGTCTGCCCGCCTTTTGATAACACCCTGCCAGGCGAAGATTTGGTCGGTGGCTTTAAGCTGGGAAACGATTTATCTTTAATTGAAAAAAATTCAAAAAATCTTCATCTGTTATTCTCAAAAGACGATGCTACCGTTCCGGTCTCTCACGCTGAAAAATACGGAAAGAAACTGAAAAATGCAAAGATTATCATCTATAAGAGCAAAAACGGACACTTTCAGATATCTAAATTTCCTGAAATCATCAGAATGATCAAGGAAGACATCAGGCGAGAATAGATTTCCTATCTTGATTTTCCTGAAAAATTCTAAATGGACAAAAACAAGAAAGCAATCGAGATATACGACTACATAGCCGAGGAATACGCGAAAAGGTTCGACGCCATTGTTTCGGACGAAGATCTGAAATTTCTGAATATATTTCTATCCCATCTGAAACCGGGATCGCATATCGTTGATTTGGGTTGCGGAACCGGATTTTCGTCGGGCTATTTCGCGAAAAAAGGAATGAAAACACAGGGAGTGGATCTTTCTTCAAATATGATTTCCATCGCCAAAAGAAACTATTCCGAAATCAATTTCTCGATCGCCGATATGAGGGAATTTATGCCGGAAGAAAAAGTTGATGCGGTATGGGCGGGATATTCCCTATTCCATTTCGAAAAGATCCATCTCGAAAAAACGCTTGAAAGTATCAAAAGCTATCTCCGACCGCAAGGCATCCTCGGCATCGTGATGCAGGGAGGAAACGGCGAAGTGGAAATCACGGAACCGTTCATGCCAAGCGAAAAGATATACATTCGCTTATACACCCAAGAAGAACTCATAAAACTCCTTCAGCAATACGGATTCGAAATAATCGATCAAAATGTCAAAAAAGCCGCTGATTACGAATTCCCCTACGATAAGATTTTGCTGATAGCCAAATTCCAGTCATAAAAACAGCGCGGCCACCAGGAAAATCCTGGCGGCCGGTTAAGGTTTGCGGAGCGAGAGCACGGTCAAGGCCAAGGTATAGAGAGCCTGATTCAAGCAGTCAATTCCCGGATCAATCTTTCAGTTTTATAAACCCTTTTCAAAAGATCGAGGATGCCGGCGGCATGCACGGAAACGCTCCGCGACGGATCAACCGCGTGCTTGATGTACACGAAAGTGTTGCCCAAACTCTGCAGATTGCCGTCGAAAAGCAACCCGACGATTCGGAGATCTTTATCTATGACCGGACTGCCGGAATTACCGCCGTGCGAATCATGGGTCGTGACAAAATTCAAACACTTCGTGTCCGACAAAAGCTCTTCCTTGTGCTCCAGCCAGCTTTTCGGCAATTGCCACGGTTTTTCATTGTTGTGCTTTTCGGCGTGGGCAAACGTCCCGCTAATGGTCGTTTGATAGGGAAAGTCTATTCCCCCGTCGGCATAACCCAAGGGCATGCCGAAAGCGAAACGAAGGGTAAAAGTGGCATCGGGATAGATATCCTCGCCGTACAGGGCGAATTTCGCCTCGGCGATTTTGGCGTAGGCCCGCTCGCGCACTTCCTCCACTTCCGATTCAAAAATCTTCCTGACGGCCCTGGCCCCATCATCGATCAGGCGGGCAAGCAGGATGAAATGATCATTGGATTCGGCAATGACTTTCTTGCCGCCGGCCGCGAGCCTTTTCCTTTCTTCGACATCGCCCAGCTTCGTGCCGGAGACAAGCTTTTGGGCGCGCCCAACCGGGCTTTTGCCGGCAAGAACCTGCTTTACCAAAATATTCTCAAAGCCCAACGTTTCAGCAAGCAATGCCAATGAATCGGCGAGCGTATGCTCCTCAAGATCGCTGTAAATCGGCGCCGGCGAGAAAAGCTTCTCCAATAAAGAATCCAGGCTTGCTTCAGCGTATTCCCGCAGCCTTTCGGAATTCGGCTTTTCATTTTCGTCGGCCAGACGGACCAGCGTTCGGGCAATCCCGAAATACCGGCTCAAGAAACCAAGGCCGTTTTCGAGTAAATTGAGCTCGTTGCGGATCGTAAGGACTTTTGCTTCGGCTTTTTCCACCATTGCCCAGGCATCGCCGTACCTGGCTTTCATTTCGGGATCAACACTGACTCGATTGCGCAATTCTTCTTCGCGTTCGAGTATTGCCGCCATGAAATCCGGATCTTCGATCGCGGCGAGTTGCCCCACCAGGCGTTTGCGTTGATTCTGGACGCTATGAATGGGACGCTGGGCCCGGCGCTCATTCTCGGCGCTCCGGCCGGCATATTGCTGTAAGGAAATCTCCTGCCGTCTCAGCAAGTTCAGCTGGTAGGGCAAGCCGAAATCACGCAAATATTTTATCCTGGCGGAAGTGCTTAGCCGGTCGGTGTGGCCGGGATGGCCCGAGACGAACTGCAGATCTTTCTCCTTGGAATTTTCCGTCGCCCATTTGAAAAAATATTCGGTCTCAAGGGGCTTCTCATTCTCATAAACCCGGAAGAAAGCCACGTCCAGGGAATAACGAGGGTATTCGTAGTTGTCGAAATCGCCGCCGAAATTGGCGATGTCGTGCTCGGGCGCGAAAACGAGCCGGATATCGGTGTATTTTCTGTAACGATAAAGATGGTATTGCCCGCCCTGATACAGGGTCACGACATCGCTCCGCAGGCGGGTGGCCTCGAAAGATTCTTTTTCAATGCGGACGATTTCGGCTTTCTTCGCTTCCTTGGACTCGTCGGTGCTCATCTCGGGCGTAACCGCCCCCAAGACGCGCTCGGTCACGTCCTCGATTTCCCAAAGAATGTTCACCTCGAGCTGCGGCGCCTTGATCTCTTTCTCCAGGGATTCAGCATAAAAACCGTCAGCAATATAATCCTTCTGCGGCGAGCTTAAATCGCCGAGAATGCTTTCGGCAACGTGGTGGTTGGTAACAAGAAGTCCTTGGGGCGATACAAACGAAGCCGAACCGCCGTTATTCATCCGAACGGACGCCTTTTGGACGCGTTCGGCCCAGCCAGGCTTCGGCTCAAAACCGTACAGCTCCTTCAGCCTCTTTAGGGGCAACGCGTTCGGCAGCCACATTCCCTCATCGCCCCGCAAAATAGATTGTTCCGCCATTTTTATGGATATTAATCCATTTTCCCCAAAAATTCTAATCGTGCTAAAATGACGAAAATAACAATGCTGGAAAAGCCGCCCAAAAACCAGGAATCCGCTTATGACCGGATTAAAAATCTGACAATGGGAGCTTTGGAAAAACTCGGCGATGAAGGATATTTAGAAAGAATTCTTGCTTTCGCGAAAAAACTCCAGGGCCGCCATCCCGACTTCCAGAAATATAAGTGCTACCACGCCTTGATCGGCAGTACGCCTCCGCCGGACTCGATTGACGGAGACTTTGAAGGCGAAGATTCAGTGGAAGAATTTTTCCAATCAATCTTATTGGAATAGCCGGAGATTTGTCCCAAAAACCGTTATTTTTTGTAAAAAACCTTAATGGTGATAGAATGAAGCGCCATGAAGGAGATCAGAAACATCGCCATTATTGCCCACGTTGACCACGGCAAAACCACCTTGGTTGATTCGCTTTTGAAGCAATCCGAAACCGACCTCGGCAAATCCGCCGGCAAGGACCTGATAATGGACTCAAACGAGCTTGAACGCGAGCGCGGCATTACGATTTTCTCCAAAAACGCCTCGGTGATGCACAAAGGAGTCAAAATCAACATCATCGACACGCCGGGCCACGCCGATTTCGGCGGCGAAGTGGAAAGGGTTTTGAATATGGCCGACGGCGCCCTTCTTTTGATCGACGCCCAAGAAGGGACGATGCCTCAAACCCGTTTCGTCCTCAAAAAAGCCCTTCTAATCGGCCTCAAGATCATCGTTGTCATCAACAAGATCGACAAGCCGAACGCCCGGATAAATTACGTGCTCGAAAAAACCATCGAGCTTTTCATCGAATTAGGTGCCACGAACGACCAGATCAATTTTCCAATTGTTTACGCTTCGGGAAAACTCGGCAAGGCCGGCCTCGAACCGAAGCTCGAAACAATGAAAAGCATCGAACCTTTGTTCGAAACGATCGTTGAATTCATCCCCGCGCCCGGATCCGACGCGGCATCGCCGCTCCAAATCATGATCGTTTCCGTTTCTTACGACAACTACAAGGGTAAGGTCGGCGTCGGCCGGATCGCGAAGGGTACGATCAAGAACAACGAACGCGTCTCGCGGATCACGCGTGACGGGAAAATTACAGAACACAAAATAACGTCGCTCTTAGCCTTTACCGGACTTTTAAAATCCGAGGTGCCGGAGCTTTCGGCCGGGGACATCGCGGTCATTGCCGGCATCGAGGGAATAAATATCGGCGACACGATCGCGAGCGCGGAAAATCCGGTTACCTTGCCGCCAGTCCTGATCGAGAAACCGACGGTGAAGATGATCTTCAGCACGAACAATTCCCCTTTTGCCGGCACCGAGGGCAAATACTGCACCTCGAGAAACCTTAAAGAAAGGCTCGAGAAAGAATTGGACAATGACGTGGCCCTCGAGGTCGTGCCCGGCAAATCGGCCGATGAATTCGTCGTGAGCGGCCGCGGCGAGCTTCACTTGGGAATCCTGATCGAGAAAATGCGGCGCGAAAGCTACGAACTCCAGGCTTCGAGGCCGGAAGTGGTCTTAAAGGAAGAAAACGGAAAAATCCTCGAGCCCGCCGAAGACGTTTGGATAGACGTGCCGGAAAAATATTCCGGCGCCATCATCCAGAAAATGAGCATTCGAAAAGGCGAGCTCAAGAACATGAGCGTCGAGAACAATATGGCTTCATTCCACTTCTTCATTCCGACACGGGGGCTCATCGGCTTTCGGAACGAACTGCTTTTGGAGACCAAAGGCACGGGCGTTATCAATTCCCTTTTCGCCGGCTATTTCCCGAAATTTGGGGACTTCCAAACCTGCCCGCACGGTTCATTGATCGCCCACGAAACCGGCACCACGACCGCCTACGGCCTTTTGAATGCCCAGGAACGGGGCGTGATGTTCGTGCCGCCGGGCGTCGAAGTCTACGAGGGCCAGGTGGTGGGCGAAAACGCGAAAGAAAAAGACCTGGTCGTCCATGTCTGCCGCGAAAAGCAGCTTACGAACTTCCGGGCCAAGACCGACGCCGTGACCGACGACCTCATCCCTTTCCGCGAAATGACCCTGGAGCAATGTCTGGAGTATATCGGCGAAGACGAACTCGTAGAAGTAACGCCGAAGAGCATCCGGATGAGAAAAAGAATACTGAAGAATAATTTAAGATAACAGCATGCTGATAGACGATGTTCGCATAAAAGTAGCGGCTGGCCACGGCGGCCGGGGGGCCGTGGCTTTCAACAAGAACCTGATGTCTTTGGGGCCGGCGGGCGGCAGCGGCGGCAAGGGCGGCAGCGTTTTTGCCGAAGGCATTTCCGACTTGAGCGCCTTGAACCAATTCCGATACAAGAAAGAACTGGCGGCGGAAAACGGTTTGGACGGCCGGAACCAATTCAAGGACGGCTACGACGGCAAAGACTTGATCCTTAGCGTGCCGGTCGGCACGGTCATCCGCAACCTGACGAACGAAACCGAGATGGAAACGACGAAAATCGGCGAGCGCCTGCTTTTGGCCAAAGGCGGCAAGGGCGGCAAAGGTAATTTCCACTTTCGTTCCTCGCGGAACACGTCCCCCAGGGAATTCCAGCCGGGACTGCCGGGGGAAAAATTCGAGTTTCGCCTGGAATTGAAACTGATCGCCGATATCGGCCTTGTCGGACTGCCCAATGCCGGCAAATCGAGCCTCTTAAACGAACTTACGAACGCCAAAAGCAAGGTGGCCAATTACCCCTTTACCACCCTTGAGCCCAATCTCGGCGTCTATTACGAGATAATCATTGCCGACATTCCGGGGCTCATCGAAGAATCATCCAAGGGCAAAGGCTTGGGCATTAAATTCCTGAAACACGTGGAGCGGACGAAAATACTCTTTCATCTGATCTCGGCCGAATCTGCCTCGATCCCCAAGGATTACAAAATAATCCGGAAAGAACTCGGCGCCTACAACAAATCGCTTTTGAAAAAGCCCGAATATTTATTTCTGACGAAAAGCGACGAGGTAACGCCCGTCGAACTCAAGAAAAAACTCGCCGCCGCCAAAAAGATAAACAAAAAAGCGATCGCCGTCTCGGTCTACGACGACGAAAGCATCATGGCGGTGAAGAAAATATTGAACGAAATAAAGGGTAAAAAGATCTGGGCTTAGTACCTTCTGAAACCGCTCCGGCTTCTCCCGAACTTTCCGGGACCCTTTTGGTTCCTGCCCCGGTAGGCGCTAAAGGACCTTCTCGGTCTTTCGGCTCCCAGCCCGGTTTTGAATGGCGTGGGCGGCGGCAAGGTCGGAATTTTAGAAACGGGCAAAACCTTGCGGATCAGCCGCTCGATCGCGCGCACATCCGCCGTTTGGTTCGGCCGGGCAAAAGAAACGGCATGGCCGCTCACCCCGGCCCGGGCCGTCCGGCCGATGCGATGGACATAATCCTCGGCGTTCTCCGGCAGATCGTAATTCAGGACAAGCTCGATGTTGCTCACATCAATGCCCCGGGCGGCAATGTCCGTGGCCACGAGGACGCGGTATCGCCCGGTCTTAAACCCCTCGAGCGATTCCTTCCTCTGATTCAAAGAACGGTTGCCGTGGATTTCGGCGGCTTTATGCCCCAGGGCCCTTACGAAAGTGGTTATTTTTCTCGCGCTGTGCTTTGTCCGCGAAAAAATCAAAACCGACCCGCGGTATTCCTGAAGCATCTTCTCCAGAAGCCTCGGCTTTTCTTCCTGCGGCACGAAAAATAATTCCTGGGTCACGTCCTTCACGGTCGTGCCCGAACGGGCAATTTCGACCCTGATCGGAAGTTTTAAATAAGACCTGGCGATAGTGATGATCTCTTCGGGCATGGTCGCCGAAAAAATCATGGTCTGGCGGCTTACCGGCAAGGTGGAGATTATCCGCTTCAGCTGCGGCGCAAAACCCATGTCCAGCATCCGGTCGGCTTCGTCCAAAATGAGAACGCTCACTTTTTGAAAAGAAACCGTTCTCTGTCCGAGGTGGTCGAGGATCCGACCAGGCGTGCCGATGATTATCTGCGGACTTCGGTGAAGATCCCGGATTTGCCGTGAAATCGATTCGCCGCCGATAAGCACGGCGGTTCTTAAATTAAGGGGCGTTCCGACTTTCCGGAGCGTTTCATCGATCTGCAAAGCCAGTTCCCGGGTCGGGGCGACAACCAAGCCGAGGCCAACGCCTCGGAGAACGCGCTGGATCAAGGGAATTCCGAAAGCGAGGGTCTTCCCCGTTCCTGTCTGGGCAATGCCCATCAGATCCTTGCCCTCGATCGCGACCGGAATCGATTGTTCCTGAATGGGCGTCGGGATCTTAAAGTTCAATTTGGCAATAACCTCGAGTATTCCGGGGGCGATGCCAAGACCGTAAAAATTTGAATGCTCGCTCATGAATCTCACCATAACACAAAATCGCCCATCAAACACGCCTTAAAACCAAAACTATCATATCCCGAGGATCGGACATGATGGTCGCTCACGCAATAGCCATCAACGGATTTTTATTTTTCGGCAAAAACTTTAATCCTCCGACCATCGATCGCTAATTCTACGTTTCCGTTCCGGTCAGTGCGGAAGATGCTCGCGCCGATATTTTTCAGCCTGTTCAAAACATCGCTCGTGGGATGGCCATAATTGTTTTTGCCGACCTCGATCATCGCCAGTTTCGGCTGAAGCGCTCCCAAAAATTCTTCCGATGAAGAAAATCTTGAGCCGTGATGCGCTATCTTCAAAACATCGACTCCGTTTGTCAAGGCCAAGATAACCTTTTTTTCCGTTTCCGCGCCGATATCGCCGGTAAAAAGAGTTCTGGAATTTTTACTCACGAGCTCCAGAACCAAAGCCGTATCGTTCAAATCACGGCTTCGCAAAGTCTGATCATCAGGCAGAAGCACCCTCAAATCGCTCGCCCCGTAGTGGATTCCGTCGTTTCGAGCCAAAACAACGCTTGGCGTTCCCTTAGCTTCGACTAAATTCATCAGATCCCGGAAAGCCGGCACGATGCCGCCCCGGCCGTTCCAGATAAACGCGCCGATGCGGTATCTTTTTATAATTTCAATCAAACCGCCGAAATGGTCCAATTGCGAATGGCTTAAGACCACCAAATCAATGTAACGGTCGGTTGGCGGCAAAATTTCCGCCAGATTCTCAAGCAGTCGGCCGTTCGGCGGCCCGCCGTCAATCAAAATCTTCACGCCGCCGGGCAAAATCACGAGTTCGCTGTCGCCCTGACCGACATCAAAAAAATTAATTTTCAAATCCCGGGCTTTAAAGACGGCGGCATAAACCTGCGTCCAAACCAAAAAATTCAGAAAGATGATTGCCGTTCCGAAAACGAAAAGTCGGCCCTTATAGCCATCGAATTTGGAGATTATTTCATTTTCCAGCCAATCTTTTATTGACATAAACAATTAAAAACAAAATGGCCAGGTAATAAGCCAAACCCATCAATAAACCGAATTCAAAAAGCAAGGGCACGCTTAATTCGGCAAAAACTCGAATGACGAACATCTCAAATTTCAAAAAAGGCCAAACCAACCAACCCAAAACAAGCGCTAACGGGGAAGCAATAATGGACGCGAGGGCGATCAAAAATCCGAAAGCCATCGTCAAAGGTATGATTTCGAGAACTAAGACGTTGGCCGCGAGCGATGTCAAGGAAAAATTATTGAAATTGGCGATTAAAAGCGGCGCCACCATCAATTGAGCCGAAGCCGTGGTCAGCAAATTGTCCTTCCAAGAAAGGAAACCGGCGTTTTCCTTAAAGCGAAGAAGTTTTTGTAAAACCGGCCGCAAATAAACAATGCCCAACATGGCCAAGAAGGAAAGTTCGAAACCAATATCGAAAACAAGAACTTTCGGATTAACGAGAACCATTGCTAGACCGGTGAAAATTATGGCGTTCCGCAGATCGTAAACCCGGCCCGCTTCCCGAGCGAGCAGAACCAAAAAAGCCATTATCGCCGCCCGGACGACCGAAGACTCAGCGCCGGTCATCAAAACGAAACAAAGAATAACGAGCGAAACGATCGCAAAAGACGCACGCCGCCGAAAAAACAAAAGCAAAACCCCCATCACGGCCCAGACAATGATCGTAATGTTGTAGCCGGACAGAGCGACGAGGTGGGTGGTGCCGCTCAAACTCATCGCCTGCTTAAAATCATCGGAAAATCCGCTCGTACCACCCAAGGTAAGACCGCTCAAAAACGCCGCCTCCGGCCCGGGCAAAACCCTTTGGAAAGAATCAGTAATGCTGTTTTTAATGCCGAAAAGCCAGGCTTTAAAAGCCGAACCGCGGCCGCTCGACACGAACCGGATATCGGCAAAAGCGGCAATGCCTCCCACTCTTTCCTTGGCCAAATAATCGGCGTACCCGCCTTCCGGCCTCTGGATTTCGCCCGCTAAACTCAATTCGTCGCCGTAATTAAAACGGGGATAAGGAGCGGTTCGGATGAGGACCCGCCCGCCTAGCGGCTCTTCCAATCGGAGATAAAATTCCTGGGAATTGTTCTTCATGACCGGATTATTGGCGACCACTCCGGCAAAAGAAATTTGTTTTTCAAAGACGATATTCTGAGAGTTTCGGAAATTAACATCATCGCCGACGAAATACATTGCTCCGGGAATGATCAAAATAGCCAAAAATGCCGGCCAGGCAAATTTCCTGTTTTTCTTCCAAAAGGCTAAACCAAAAAACGCGATAACGGCCAGAGCCGTTATTACTAGTATCCAGAAACCAAGTTTTAAACTCGCGAAGAGTATCCCTAAGAGGAAAAACAAAACCCCGAAAAAGAAAACATCGTACGAGGCCATGATTTACCATTAGTATAACATCTCGAAAGGAAAGAATTTTCATGGTCCCCCAATGCAAGCCGCACAAACTCAATGATAATTCATTTTATTACGCCGCCGCCGAGCACCCGCCTGCCGGCAAGCAGGCTTCCCTCTTCCGCAGAATAAAAGACAGCGGACTGGCCGGAAGCCACGAATTTCTGCGGCTCGTTGAAAGTTAATTTTATCGCCGAGTTCTCCTTCCTTAACGTCGCTCCGGTCAGCGGCTGGCGGTACCGCACCCGCGCCATTACCGCCTCTTCCCTGAAAACAGAATCAACAAAATTAACGTCGGCCAATTCTATTTCCTTCCGGTAAAGAGCGGGATTTTGATCGCCCTCGGCAACTATAATCGTATTCTCCGCCACGTTTTTCTCAGCGATATAATGCGGCTCGGTTTTACTCCTCGTTTTCAGGCCCAGAACGGCGTTCTTTTCCTTCAAATCAAGGCCGTGACGCTGTCCAATCGTATAAAATTGAGCGCCATTATGCTCCCCGATCTCCCGACCGTCGGTCGTAAGAACCGCTCCCCGCTTTTCGGGAATATATTGTTTCAGAAATTCTTCGAGCGCCACCCTGCCCAGGAAGCAGACGCCCTGCGAATCTTTTTTATCCGCCGTGGGCAATCCGGCCTGGCAGGCGATGGCCCGCACTTCCGGCTTTAAATAATCGCCGATCGGAAAAAGACAATATTTCAACTGCTCCTGCTTCAAAGTCCACAAAAAATAACTCTGGTCTTTATTCGTATCCTTAGCCGCGAAAAGCGATGATCGATATTTTTGCGAAAAGTAAGACTTGGGCGTCGCCCCGGAGACACTCTGAGCAAAAATATCGGGCAATCGCCTTAGACGTACATAATGGCCAGTCGCAATGTAATCCGCGCCCAAAGCACGGGCTTTCTCGAGGAACAAACCAAATTTGATGTGCTTATTGCACATCACGTCAGGATTGGGCGTTCTGCCCTCGCGGTAACCTTTAACCATATAATCCACCACTTCCCGCTTGTATTCCTCCTCAAAATCAAAGACATAGAAAGGAATGCCGAGTTTATCGGCCACCAATCGGGCGTCGGCCGCGTCCCGCTCGGCGCAGCCGTCGAGGTTGTACGAACGGATGAAAACACCGGTCACGTCATAACCTTGTTCTTTCAATAAAAAAGCCGCGACCGACGAGTCAACTCCGCCGGACATGGCTACGAATACGCGTTTCCCGGCAGTAATTCTTTCGCTGCCAGCCCGCTCGCCGTAGTTTTGGCGAAGACGGGATATTCCCGCAAAAGCCTTGTTTTTTCCTTTGTTTTTTGCCATTGCTTTGCTCTCCCGCCCAATCAAATCACGGTTGGGCTTAAAGATGTTTACTCTAAGAATATAGAATATTGTAAAATATATTGAAAGGCCGAGGCAATACAAAATCCAAAAATATGGAACATTATATTTGCACTGGCGGCTGTAAAGGCGTTTCGCCAAACCCCGGCATTTGCTAAAGTCCGGATTGCCCCAATTATAACGGCCAGCTCGAAAAATGCGATTGCGAGGACGGCAATCATTACGGCGCTTTTGATTTAGAAAACGAAAAAGACGACGAGGAAAATTATTGACCCCGCGACCAGATCGAGCACCGCAATACCTAGTCGCTTTTCTGAATCAGGCATTAATCATTCACAAGTCAAATTTCTATTTGGAAGGTACAACCAATCGTCAGGCATTGTAAAAAGCGAAGCAGCAACGGACGAATCAACTCCGCCCGACATTGCCACAAACACCTTTTTACCTAATACATACATTGATTCTCAATAATACTGGAGAGTTATGGTCTACGTTTCGAAAATATTGAAACAATATTCACGCGCTCCCAAACGGTACTTATAAGGCTCCGTACCACGGGTTAAATCAACTATTCTCACTTTTTCTCGGAAATCTTTGGTGTTGCTCCAGTAATCCAAAACCAGTCCGTAGGATACTTTATTCGCAGACGGCATGTGAGCACGTAAATAACATATAACATCTCTTCCACTAATGAAATTAAGGCTCATTGCAACGATCTCATTCCTCTCTTTATCAACACAATAGTCGAGAAAAACGTTTTTCCACAAGGAATCGTGGCTGACTAGTTTTGTTATAAACTCGTTGAATTGCGGCTCGAACGAGAGATTATATTCTTCGCTTTTCTTAGCCAAAAGTTCTTTTCTTCTGTTGGACAGAAGAGTGCCCAGAAGATACGGCTTATTATGCATCTCATCGCCGAACGCGCGGCAAAAGAAGAGCTGTTCAGAAAACTTTTTATACATCAGCAAAATCCTACCGCTCATCATATCATCATAAGATCTAATACCCTCATGAAAGTGGATCCTCAAACCTCTCCCCATCTCTCGCAAGACGCCTTTCCCACACATCCCAAGTTCAATAAGTAGGTCCTCCTCAAAAAGATTCTCCCATTTGATCTTGTAACCAAAACGGATGAGATATTCAATAATTTCTTTAAAATCATATGCATCATCGGAATCGCTTACATAAACCCCATTAAAATCATTGAATGGGTCACCGGTAAAGACAATCTGGTCACCAAAGATGCTCAGTGAAAAATAGTTGCGTGTGTTTTCAGATTGAATGAGAAAATTTTCCTTTGGTGCGTAAATTTCCGCAAATGACATGAGCCATTCCTTGCTCGAAAAAAGATATTGATAATCGTGAACATCGCGATACTCGAGTAGAAACTTACTAACGTTGCCGATACTCGTTTTGTTATAAGAATGAATGAGACCGTTCATAAACCGAAAATAAGACTCTTAAAAATTTCAGCGTTTTTGCTGAGGCTGTGATGCCTATTGACATAGTCCCACGCACCCTGGCGCATTTGCTTCGTCGTTCCTTCGTCTAACAAAATTATCTTTTTTACTTTCAACGACAAATTTCCCGGTGCAATATTTACATCAACCAAAAATCCTCGTTGTCCACCGAGAAGCGTCGGCATATAGCCAACATCTGTTGAAAGCACCAGGACGCCGTGCGCCATTGCTTCTAGGGCGACTAAGGGGCATCCCTCACTGACCGAAGAAATAACGAGTAGATTTGTGCTGCGATAGAACAATTTAACATCGTGTTGGTAACCCGCAAAATGAACGTGATCATTGAGCTTTTCTTCAAATACAATCCGCTTAAGACGGTCTTCTTCGAGCCCGTCACCCACAATGACAAGCCGCCACTCTTTTTCTTTAAGTCCCGCAAGCGCTTTAAGAACCAGTCCAAATCTCTTTTCTTCCGAGAGTCTCCCAATAAGCAATATCTTAAAAGGAAGGTTCCTCCGTCGCTGGCCCATAACCCTTCTTTTGATCTCAACGCCGGATGGAATAAAACGAAGTTTTTTCTCACCGACCCACCATAATCTTTTTCTCATTGAAGGTTCGACCAAAACGACAAGATTGTAAGAACCAACGATAAGTTTATCAAGAAAGGTCTTGAGACGTTCCGAGAAATTTGTCGTAATCCACCCATGTTTAATATCGATGAATCGGCATTGTCCTTTCCGGAATAAATTCCTGCATCTCGACAAGAATAGAAGATACGAAGAATGATATCCATTTGAAATCACTGTCTTAATCTCTAAGTCATTTAAAACACGCGAAAATGCCAAAGAAGCTTCCTTGAGCGTGTCACCGAGATATAATACAGGAATTTCTGTCGACTTACATCTCAAATAGAATTCACGATTATGCGAAACGGCAATGATGACACTCGTATTGTGTGCCACATAAAGTTCGTGGGCAAGATTTTGCACATAATGCTCAGCACCCCCAACGTACTTACCCGGACTTAAGACGAAAACGCAATCAATCGCCTTTTTGCTGTTTAACATAATAGTGGTATGCGCGAAATCCTTGAACAAAATGGACTCCATAACCCAGATGGTTACCTATCTCACGCCGATTAAAAGAGAATAAAACGGCGCCGAGAATCCAACGCCAAAGCCGGACGCTGTGATAGAAAAAATCCCGCTTGGAGAAATTTGAAATAAATCCAAAGAACGCGCCAGCGGCATAGCCATAATCTCTCATTAGCTCAGTATCGGTTACCTTGTCCCTCCATGAACGATGGAATATAACCACGCGAGGGTCGTACGAGATTTTCAAACCACATTGCAAAACTCGATACGACCATTCGTTATCATCAGAACTTCTAAACAGAGATCCGGGCCCAAAATCTTCATTAAATGGCCCAACAACTTTAAAAACGGCCTTGCTGAACCCGAAATTACACCCCGACAGTTTGAAAATGGGCGTAATTTCCTTTTTCTGGTAAACAAGGCGCTCCGTAATGTCATCGTGTAATCGTGAACGTACCGCGCCTTCCTCTCTGTCTCCGGCAATTACTCGACCAGTAACGACTGTGTGTGGTTCCGATAACAATGCATAGTACATTGATTCAATCCACTGCTCCTGCGCAATACAATCGTCGTCGAGAACCGCTATGTAATCACTCAAGCAGAGATGAACACCTAAATTCAGGGCACGAGATTTGTTTCTGAAGTCGCAACGTACTATCCTCACCCCATCCTCATTGGGGAGAAACGAACGCTTTTTTTTTGCATCAGATTGGTCGAGGACGACGATTTCGTACGATATTTCCGACTTTTGTGTAAGCAGACTTCTAATACATGCAGCAAGCATCTTGGGACGATTGCGTGTAGCGATAAGAATGCTAATGTCACATTTATTCATCGTTACCTCTTCTTTCTCGTAATTTTATAGATAGCAGCCTTCTTACCAGAGACTAAGATGTCATATTTACTATTCATGGCAAAAATTTGACCAAATTTATTCTGCAAAACATATTCGAACGTCTCTTTCGGGCCAATCAAAATGACAACAATCCCATCTGCTTTTAAAACACGCCTAAACTCGCTTAGCATTTCTTCATAAAATCTTTCGAGGCTGGGCATCCCTTGATATTCTCCCCACGGCGGATCGGTGATAATTTTGTCGATTGATGCATCGGGAAGATCAAGTCGTAACGCATTAGCTTGGGCCACTTTCATGTTTTTGATACCTCCCGTTTTCCTCCGAAGTTCCCGAACCAGCATTTCATCTATGTCGGAGGCGTAGATCCTTTGATACGGAAATGAGCGTGCACGTTCAATAGCAATGGCTCCATAACCAACAAACGGATCGCATACCACATCAAAAGATTTTGGTTCGGATAAAAGACAAAGGACGTGCGCAAGCTCTGCCCGCAACTCTCCTTTTCTCCTTTGCTTAGTTTCCGCCCTCACTCTAGTGAATCGAAGCCCGAACAGCACCACTCCCTCTCGTCGCGATATAAACCAAAACTCAAGGTTCGGTTTTTGGATATTGAGACGCAATCCGCTCCCCTTCTGAATACGGCGTTCTACACCTTGCAATAACCGCCTACTCATTGATACAGTTTCATTTTCGACACTTGCAAAAACCCTAAAGCTCCGCTTACCCCGAACGATCTCTTGAAAAGCGGCTGACGTTCTCACGCCTTGTCTCGCAATAGTGTTCATCAATTCATCCAATGCGCCCTTTCCGCTCCTGCGATTCTCTTTAATCGCCAAAAGAAGAAAAAGATTATTAAGATAACGAATATTTTGTAGCTCTTTCCACGAACGTGATGAA
The DNA here is from genome assembly GCA_001003475.1 of Candidatus Jorgensenbacteria bacterium GW2011_GWA1_48_11. Taxonomy (GTDB): domain Bacteria; phylum Patescibacteriota; class Minisyncoccia; order UBA6257; family GWB1-50-10; genus GWA1-48-11. The sequence continues at coordinate 33,731 of LCPF01000005.1, forward strand.
CGGAAGACAATCAGTCCATCATATATTTTAGCAACGGAAATATTCCCCAGTTTGGTAAGCTGGCTCTCGACTAATTGGCTCGTACCAGTGATAAATGTGGCAAAGTAAGTGTTCATAAAAAAGACGCCTGTTTTGTCGACGGTATGGACGCCCACAAATGGGGCTTTCCACCCATTTTGATTTTAAGATCTGCTACATATCTCGCAAAAAGATCGAGCAGGAGAAAAATAGCAATAAAAAAGAAGTTTTGAGTGTTCGCCAGACCGATAAGTTCTTTGCGCCACTGCTTTTCTATTTTCTTGAAAAAATGGGTATTCATTTGCCGTCTTCCCATTCTCGTACGAATTTTCTGCTTGAAAAAATCCTGGAGGGTCTGAGGGAAAACCACACGGACTCTTATGTTGCCACAATAATAGAATACTACCCCTCTTTGAAAAAGAAACAAGGAAAGTAAACCGTCATCATTGATCGTTTCGTCGCTCATGGATGCAATGGTGCTCACAAAATCGTTCCGAGAAAGCAGCATTGTATATCCAGAAGGATAAAGAAACGTGCGGGCTGTGCTGTTCTTTGCGCGTAAAGCATTCCACGCTTCGCAACTGACTACCGAAAGCTTGTAGTAGAAATCGCTTTTTACTTTGATCGGAATAATTTTCCCTGTGCATGGAAATTTATTCTCGCAAACGCAGGAAAAACACTCTCGTAAAAAAGCGTCGTCGATATCCACGTCTGCATCCAGAAGCAAAACAGTATCGCCGGTGATAAATGGAATTGCTTTCTTAAGAGCACTGATTTTGCCATTTCTTCTTGTTTCCAATACCAGAGTTACTAGTGGAGATTTTATAAATTCAATAATTTGGTTCGTTCTGTCAGTGCACCCACTAGATACCACGATTATCTCATTAACTCTCTGCGAAGAAGACTGAAACAATAATTTGTTCAAAATGTTTTCAATATTCCTTTCTTCATTATGGGCGGCTATCACTATTGAAAGTGTTTTTGTTCTCAACATTTCATTAATTGTCAGTTTCAATGCCTCCAAACCTCTAATGAGAAGTCTGTTGGTTTCTGAAACGTCGTGGTAATCTACGTCCTGAAATAAAGCGGAGTCGATTGAAACGACGTCGTGAATCGAAAACGTCTTATCTCTTGCGAAAGGCCATTTTTCAAGGACCTCTTGTCGATGTCCTTGAGTAAAGCAGATAACGACTGAGGCCCACCGAATATCCTTCAAAGACACTTTTTGCGATCGATGATCTCCAATATCCAGTGAATACCGTTCGCGCACTATACGGGCAAGTAACGGATGCGGAACCTCGAAATAGGGTTCCGTACCTCGCGAACGAACCCGAAAAGGAAGTCCGTTGTTTAAGACCTCCCGAGCAAACAACTTTTCGGCAACGACGCTTCTGTATACGTTCCCTGTACAAATAAATAAAGTTTTACTGTAGTCCTTCATAATTCAAAAGATAAATTCGAACCGCTTCGGCCACTTGTCTAATTTTCGATTGACCTCATATAGACGACTCAAATCCATGCTTTTATTTTCCTTCAACTTGAAAAGTGATGCAGTGAGATAGAAAGTGCCCAAAATCGGGTAGGTGAAAGGATAATATTGACAATAAAAGTCCTTATACAGCCGGAATAAGCTTCTTCCGTATGCAGAAAAGTGTTCCCAAAACTCTTTGCGGTTTTGATACTCAACCAAGCAGGTAAATAAGTTTCTCAGCGCAAGTCTGCAAGTTGAGAATCTCGAAAAGGACTGCTTACTATCGTGAGCAACGATAGCGGTATTTAAAAAATACAGCTTAAAACCAGTTTTGGTGATAATTCTCAAACTTAATTCAACATCCTCGTGATACATAAAGAAATCTTCTCTGAAACAAAGTTGATCTTGTAATCTATCTAGATTTGCAAAAAGGGCCGTTCCGGGCACAAAACCTACCTCGACATATTCTTTATTAACATCATAAGCTCTAATAAAACCGCTTCGAATATCAAAAGTGAGCGGGTAACCCATGGTTTTTTTGCCGGACAGGAATTCAGAGTACTCCACTATCGCTGGCGAGACGCAACCAAGATCGTTTTTTGACTCAGCAAATTCATAAAGACGTCTAAGGCAATTCGGATCGAGGACGGTATCAATATTCAACAAAAAAACGTATTTCGTTTTCACTCCACGGATGCATAGATTGTTTGCTCTCGCCCATCCAACATTCTCTCGGCTCCGGACGATTTTAACAGGATATTCCTCAACCAGGTTAAGCGTACCGTCGTTTGAACCATTATCAAAAACGATTACTTCAAAACCTTTGTACGTTTGCACAAAAATAGAATCGAGGCATGACCTCGCATATCTTTCGCTATTAAATGTAGGAACAATAATCGTAATAGTTATCTGTGACATATCATTTTTTGTCTTTTTTAAGGACGAAAATTCGTTCATATCCTTGATTTCGTTCCGTTATCTTCTGTACCTGGTTAAAGAAGAGGTCGCACATTTGCGACTTGTACAGATCCATAGCACGAAATTTTTCTTGGATATTTTTTATTTTAACCCTTTTGAAAATTGCGAGGTTATATTTCTTTGAATCCGGTACCCGACTATATGGGATATCGTCTACAAAATAAATCCGAATAGGCAACTTAATAAGCTCAGCCGCTCGATGAACAATGCGGTGATCTTGATGTTGTCGGGCTCCAGATTCGAAAGGAATAACCATGTTTTGTATATTGTGTTTCTTTATAAAAACAGTGAGGGAATTAGATATTTTGTTCACCAGATCCCTCTCAATTCCGGTTTTGGAATGAAAATGGGTTTTCCCATTTCTCAACAGACAATCTTTAAAACCAAAAAAATAAGGGACAAGTCGAAGTAATCTGGCAAATTCTTTATCTTCTGCGATCCTTAATCGGGTAACTGACCTTTCACTATTAGCCAAACAAAACCTTTTTCTTCTTATCGGATCTAACCAACTTGATTTTGAAAAAATGGTCAAAAGATAGTAAGGCTTAGGTAATGTCTGAGTTTTAATCAAAAAATAAGACGACATAACCATATCGTCGCTATGCGGTTGAACAAACAACGTTCCCTTCAACACAAAGTTAGAATATAATAATCTAAATAGATTGTCAATATTTATTAAAAACTTTGGTCATTACCTTGCGGCATGTAACCTAACGTCTTTTTTGCTTTTTCGTAACTCCACGGGTTTTCGGGGTGACTCCCCGTAATATGAAAAATATCGAATATGAATCCTATATCTTTTTCAACAGCTGCCTTGAATGCTTGAGCAACATCTCCGGCACTTGTCCGAATCTCTGGACTGGCAGCTTCTGCCCATGAAGACAGGGGGGGTTCAGGAACAACCGCTATCAAACGGAGTACTATAGATTTTATTTGATAATTCTCTGCATAAAATTTAGTAATAAATTCTCCAATATATTTCGTAAACCCATAAAAAGATTTCTGTTTCGGAGGCGTGTCTTCGGTAATATTCAATTTTTTCGTAAAATCGCCATACCCATCAAATACTGATAAACTGGAGGTATACACAAATTTCTTCACATTGGCCCTAACTGCCTCCTGAATCACAATCAACGTACCGCAAACGTTTACTTTCCACATTTCTTCATCAGCTTCCCCTATTCCGTCTTCTGCAATAGCCATATGAATTACTACTTCGTGTCCTTTCATGGCAGACCTCATCAACGCCCGGTCGAGTACGGAGCCAACGATTTTGCGAGACCTTGACGGAAAATCATCTGGATATTCGATATCAACGAGTGTAAGTTCGTGGTCTTTTTCTAAAACTTCAATCACTTTTCTTGCTACCGTCGACGCCGCGCCAGTGATACATATTTTCATAACATAGAAATTATATTACAAAAATAAACAAATAGTCTAAAAAACCGATCAAAACTACAATACATTATTCGATTTAAATCATGGAAACTTGAAAAAGAGTTCGCTTTCCAATAGACTTACATTAAGCATGCTTTCATATAATGACTTAAAAGTTGGTACAACTTTCCAAAGCAAGCCAGTAGTTCAGATCAAAATAAAAAATTTAATAACCGGCAAAATGGTCAATTACAACGCCCATCAGAACGAACAATTCAAAGAAGCCGAAATTGATATTGCGCCGGTTAAATTCATTTACCACAACCGCGGCGAATATTGGTTCAGTGAAATCGACAACCCCAAGAACCGCTTCCAGCTAAAAGAGGACGTTTTGGGCAATGCCGGCCAATTTTTGAAAGCCGATACCGAAGTCAAAGCTTTCAAATTCAACGATAAAATCATCAACATCGAACTCCCGCCCAAGGTGGATCTCAAGGTGACTGAAGCGCCGCCGGCGATCCGCGGCAACACGGCCCAAGGCGGCACTAAACTCGTCACTCTCGAGACCGGCGGCACGGCGGATGTCCCTCTTTTCATCAACGAAGGCGATATCGTCCGTATAAATACCCAATCAGGCGAGTACGTAGAAAGAGCTGACAAAGCTTAAGCGAATACGCCTGCCCCGTACCAGCACAAGGTTTTGATGCGGGGTGGAGCGAGCAAGAAAATCTAGGGCTTATCGACGTTATCGAGAGCCTCCTTGATGGCTTCGCGTAAAACTTCGGTATTAATCTCTTTTTTGGGAAAAATCCGCGGTTTCTTTTCCGGGGCCGGATAAGCGTTTAATTCACTCAATCTCAATTCATGCTCTTTTTGTTCTTCGGCTGAAACCGCCGGCGGAACGATCGGAACCGCTTTCGGAACGAACTTTTTGAAAAAAGATTGGCGCTTTTCCGGTTCCTGATGCAATTCTTCAGTTTGCGCCTGTTCCGTCTTGGTTTCAAACTCGATACCCAAGCCCGCCAAGTCGGAGAAATATTTCTCCTGGGTTTTAGCGGTCTTCATTGAACCGCGGCGCACCGGCGCCATTTCGCCGGCTTCGATCTTCGCAAAACAATCGCTGCAATAAACCGGCCGGCCCGGCGTCGGCTCAAAGGGTACGGTCGTTAATTTGCCGCAAGACGAACAAACAACTTCATGCTTTACGCCCCTGCCGGCTTCCGCCGAAGAGCCAGCCTGACTCATTATGCCGCTCCATTCCTCGATCTCCTTTTCGACGACTGCCCGCGGCCGGGAATAATACTTGTGGGAAGCTTCGATAATTTTCTTTTCCATCAATTCCGAAGTAACGACTTTAAAGGGCGGCAGAGTATTCGAGGAAAAAGGACGACTCGTCACGCCGTTGACCATCAACTTCAAGTAAACGCAGTAATTCGGCAAATTCACGATGTCTTGGATTGCAAATTCCGGCTCGAATTCTTTTTCCAAAAACTCGGCATCAGCCGCGCCGACCCGAAAAACGACCATCGTGCCGACGTTGCCGAAAACCGCGTCCCGGACCTTGGTGGAAATGTCCGTTTCCAGCTGGCCGATATACTGATGGGCCAAAATCAAATCCAGGCGGTATTTCCTGGCTTCGGAAAGGATGTTGGCGAAAGAATCGGTGGCGAAATTCTGGAATTCGTCGACGTAAAGGTAAAAATCCACCCTTTCTTCTTCGGGTAAACGTACCCGCTCCATGGCCGAAAGCTGGATTTTCGTAATAAGCATGCCGCCCAAAAGAGCGGAATTATCCTCGCCAATCCTGCCTTTTGAAACGTTAACGAGGAAAATCTTGCTACTGTTCATTATGTCAAAAATATCAATCGTGCTTTGGGACTGGCCGACGATATTCCTAATCAAGGCGGTGGAAAGAAATTGGCCGACTTTATTCTGAATCGGGGCAATGGCTTCATTGCGGAATTGATCCCGCCATTGTTCGTATTCGTGAACCCAAAAAGCTTTGACCACCGGATCTTTAAGGTTGGCGATGATCTTCTGCCGGTATTCTTTGTCCACCAAAATCCGGGTAATCCCCAAAAGCGTAGTGCCGGGGGTATCTAAAAGAGCCATGATCGCATTATTCAGAATATATTCCATTCGGGCCGACCAGACATTGGACCAGATTTTCGTGAAAATGCCCATCAACCCCGAAGCGACCAAATGCTTGTATTTCGGATCGGGCAATTCCAAAACGTTGAAACCGATGTGGAAATCGGTGTCGGCTGGATTGAAATAAATCACGTCTTTCATCCGCTCCTCGGGAATTTTTCCTAAAATGCTTTCCACGAGTTCGCCGTGAGGATCGACAACGCAAACGCCCTCGCCGTTCACGATATCCTGCACGATCATATTGTGGAGAAGAGCGCTCTTGCCGGTGCCGGTTTTACCGACGACGTACATATGCTGGCGGCGATCGCTCCGCTTAATGCCAAAAAGTCTATTTGCGTTTCGAAAATCCGTTCGGCCGAAATAAACGACGTCCTTGTCAGTGTTTTCTAAATTGACAGCCATTAATTAATTATAACCTAAACAGTTCTAACTCTTGCCTTCGATATCGCCCAAATCCTCATCCTTGCAATATTCGTCTTCGACGCCCTCAAGATCGCAAATAACCTTCCTTTGTTTTTTCACATGAAGACGAAGCTTCTCGACTCGGATAATCAGGCAAACTATCACCAGGATTATAAGACCGATAATCCATCCGGATAGATACATTGCCATTACCATACCTTAGAAAAAGCCCGGTGTCAAGACAAAAATCTTTTGGTGGCATTTGCTAGGCTGGATCTAGGCTATTTCGGCGTTATCCTTCGACGTGGCTCAGGATCAATCACGCAACTTCTGATTGATAGCACTGCTCGCAATAGACGATTTCTTTCCTGTCCGATGAATAGGGAGTTTCAAATTCGTTGGAGCAGTGACGAGAACCATGGAAATGTTTAACGGTATTCCGATAGCCCCCGCCTTCGGCCGCTTCGCCGCCACAGCGGCAATTACTTTTCCATAAACGATTGGGACCGCGCGCCGTAAATCTGCGGCTATGCCGGCAGTCGGGACAGAACCGCGGCAACGGAATTTCCAGTTTCTTATAAAAATCAAATTCATTGGGAATGATGAGATAATTTTTCTTGCAATTCAGGCAACTAAAAACCTGCCCGGGCACGTCAAGATCGCCGATATCTTTTATCGAATCGGGAATTTTATCCCAAGAAACCGTTTCTTTGCCGTAAGTGCCGCGCGGATAATCCTCCCATTTGTAGCCTTTGTCCGCCGCCTCATCTTTGATCAACGGAAACTGTTCAATCGCCGCTGATTCGTTATAACCGAAAGTGCTTACGTCCGCTGGGAAAAATTCGCCGTATTCCCCTCTTTTTTTCATGTCTTCAATGATCCGATTTTTCAACCTATCGTAAGAATCTTTATCGTATTGCTTGTTCAAAATGCAGCGATTCTTATTGCGAAGGCCGATTGAACCAAAGCAATTATTCGAATCGAAACAATAAAAAGAGTAACTCATGAAAGTACACGTCCAACAAGTGCTCGAACAAATATAATTTGCCGTATCGATGCCGCAATTCATCGAATTGTAAATCATCTCGGCGCCCCGGCCGGCTGTATCGCAATCGACGCAATCCTTAGCGTTACGCCAGATATGGACGCCGTATTTGGAATTTTCGGCGTCATAGCAGTGGAAACAATAACGGCAGCTTTTGGCATTGTTGATGTAATTACCGCTGCAACCGGGCGCCATCACGATTTCGGCAAATTTACGGGGTTGAACGGCGATAAATTCCCGGAATTTTTTTCCCATTTCTTGAACACCGTTATAAGTATCTAACCCGGCTTCAGCCAAAAATTTCTCGTATTCGGCTTTAGTTTTCTGCTCATTCCAAATGCAATATTTTTTCTGTCGTAAATTAACGCAGCCGATGCAATCGGAACAGCCGCGACAATCCAACAAAAAATAGCCGTCATTGCAGTTCTCGCAACCCTTGCTGTAGAAAAGGCGGTAAGAACCGTAGCAATCGTCGCTTTCATAAGAAAGCTCGGTTTTGTGGGAAAAAGAGACATCAATAAGGTCCTTGCACTCCTGAATCCAGTAACAATGAGTGCAGTTTTCGTTATTCGAAGACTCAACGATCATGTAGCAATTCTTGTTGTCGGCAGAAATATTGACGTATTCGGAATTCACGCTCCGAACATAGATGAGCGAAAGTTTGGGAATTTCTTTCCACAAATCCTCAAATTGACCGAAAAAAGACTTCTCGGGATCATAATCACGGCCGCAATCAACGGGATTCCATTTGTCCGAAAACCAGCAATCGTGACAATAAACCGTGTAGGGCTTATTCGGACTGTACATCGAAATATGCTCCTTACCGCACAAATCACACTTGCGCTTATAGAAAACGCGCTCGTTTCGGAACATTAATCTTCTTTGCGCCCGGCAAAGCGGGCACATTTTCGGCGCTGGTACGCCGAACTTGTCATAGAAAGCGAAATCATCGGTTTCTACCCGAAAATCCTGACGGCACTGAAAGCATTTTTTAATTTCGTTTCTCATGCGATTTCCGCGTTATCCTTCAACGTAGCTCAGGATCAATCAGACGACCTCTGATTGATAGCATTGTTCGCAATATACAATTTCCGGCCGGTCCGGCGCATAGGACGTCTGTACCGTGTTCGGACAAGGGCCGTCACCGTGGAAATGTTTCACCGTGTTCATATATCCTCCTTTGTCCGATTTCGCGCCGCCGCACTCGCACATCCGGTCAAAAAGCTTTCGCGGCAAGAGCTTCGCCACGCGGTCCTTATGGCGCTGGAGCGGTGCGCGGCGCGGGAGCGGCAAACCCATTCGCCGGTAGAACGCGAGTTCCATCGGAATTATTTTATACGGCTTCGCACTTACTTCGCATTTCAAAACCTTCTCCAGCACATCATCCTTCACGTCCTTAATGTCATCAGAGATTTCATACTCCGAAAACTGCACATTCATTTCCGATTCGTAGTCGCTCCACGTATAACCTTGCGCAAGTGCCTCATCACGTGTGAGTAGGTAATAGTCCATCGCCGCGGTTTCGTTGTATCCAAAAAGTGAGAGGTCGGCCGGGAAAAATTCTCCGTAACGATACTCCCTGCCGAGCATATCCACGTAGGGCACCTTCATCATTTGGTCGCGTATCTCCGCAACTTTTGTGCGGTATTCTTCTTCCGAGTATTGTTTATTCAATATGCAGTTTTTCTTATTCCGAAGCCCCACGCATCCAAAACAATCCTCACAATCCGCAATCGCAAAACAGTACTCCAAATTAAAGGAGTGGGCCTGTTTCAGTGGGTCCGTCCCCATACAATAAGAAACAAATTTGGAATTGTAGACTCCTCCCCCACTTGAACATTCGTAGCTAAGCTCTGCGGCACCGTGGGAAGTTTCGTCATAACTATCCTTTATCCACCCTGAGATGAAGAGGAATTTTGAATCTTCCACTTTCTCACTATCGAACACGTAGCGTGCATTTTTAGACTCGTTGATGTTGTTGCCTGTCGAGTTTACCGACTTGAAAATCGCGCTGTAACGACGTGGTATCGAGTGCCATACTGGCGTAGCTTTTTCCCGCAACTCCGCTGCTGCGGTATGCGACGAGATCGGGTGTGCCTTAAAAAAATCATCATATTCCTTTTGGGAAACCTGCTTGTTGAAGAGTACGTATTTCTTATTTCGAAGACCCGCACTTCCGATGACGTTTGTGCAGTTGCGGCAATCGATGGAGAAAAACACGTCCTGACAGTCAAAACAATCACGCGAGAAAAACACGCGATAGCATCGCATACATCCGATATTTTCGTAACAAAACTCACTATTCAAAAGCCAGTGATTATCAAAGGAATCCTTCCCGTATAGTTCGTAAGTGTTGTATGCGGAATCTTGGTTGTAATGGCCTCCAACATTCAGATAGCAATTTTTGTCGTCCGTTTCCTGGTTCACCCAATCACTGTTCACCACATTCCCGTTATACATGGAAACGTGGGGCACCAAATGGAGTAGCTTCTTGTACTGAGCGAAGAACGGCCGCTGCGGATCAAAATCCATTCCGTATGAAAGCACGTCCCATTTGTCCGAGTGCCAACAGTCACGGCAGTACGTGGGATATGGCTTGTCGGGCGAGATACGCGATACCACTTCTTTCCCGCATAGATCACACTTCCGTTTGTAGAGCGAGCGCTCATTCCGAAACGCAATTCGCCGTTTCTCGCGACACTCGGGGCAAAACGTCGGCGGCGGCACTTGGATTTTTTCATAAAACGCGAAGTCTTCCGGTTCGATGACGAATGAACCATGACAGTTTTGACAGGTCGAAGACACTGAGCCTGTCGAATGTGTTTTAGTTTCAGAATTCATGGAATTTCAATATTATGCTAATAACAAAACTTACTCGAATTCTGCCCTATATTCATCAATGCTCCAAACTTTTCCGGGAGCATCGGGTGAATAAGAACTCATTATCGTTTTTCTCGATTTATCGCTTTTCCGTTCATAAAAATGGTAAGAAGTGGCCATTTTATGCCGCCTTTCGTTCCTTTCAAAGAAAGATTCTCTTGGAAGCGGAATCTTGTGTTTTCTGTAAAAGTTCAATTCCCTCTCAATAATTCGGTATTTTCTGGCTGATGATTTCGAAAGGATTGTTTTATTTAAAATATCATCACTAACGTCAAAAATACTATCGGGTAAATTCTCAGCCGATACGAAATCATCGGAATCTTCCATTTGAACCGGCTCTGCCCAACGAAAGTTTTCATTCAATGCGTCTTCTTTAGTCAAGGGGTAAAGGGATTGAGCAGCGCTATCGTTATAGGGAAAATAAGAAAGCTCAAGGGGCGGATGATCGCCGAAAACGTATTTCTTCCCAAGCTTATCAACGTACGGCATGTCGTCCATATGCCGCTTAATTCTTGGCAAAAGATCAAAATATTCTTCTTTGGTATATTGCTTGTTCAAAATACAATATTGGGCATCTTTCAGACCGCTACAACCAAAACAATTCTTACTCCTATTTACGTGATTAAGATAACAAGAGTCCTGGCAATACCAGGCCCACAGGCTGCCGACGATATTCGAAGAAAAAGCTACGACGCTCGAATCGTATACTAATTCCGATCCCCCTCCCGCATCAGTATCCTGCATGTCTTTTGCGCCATCGGAATGATCGCCGTATTTATAGTTCTCGCTGTTCAGGGTTATAAAACAGTATTTGCAGTTGCGGCTGTTGTATACCAGATCACCAAAACAATCATTGCAACCAACCATACGCAAAGCTTTTCTGGGTTGATCCCACAAAATCGGTTCAAGTTCTTTTTTCGCCCGTTCCGTCCCGGAATAAGTGTGAAGCGCATATTGCTTCATTATTCCTTCATAACGTTCCTTACCTATTGGTTTATTCCGGAAACAATAAGATTTGCCCCGCAAACCGGTACACATGAAACAGTCATTGCAATTTTTGCAATCGTAACAAAAAGCACAATCGGAACATCCCGTCGATTCGTAAACGTAACGGCATTGATAACAATGCTCGGTATTGACCGTTTCATAATTACCCTCGTCTTTACCAAAACTCGTATGGACATCAATAAGATCTTTACCGCTCACCGCATAGAATGAATACATGACATTTTCCAGCTTCCAGGCCGTTATAACCAGATAACAGTCCTTACTCATGGACAAATCGTTACTGTACATGCAATTCACACTCAAAAGGCCATCATCCGTATCTGTCGACGGCTTGGGAACATTTCGTAGAAGCTCCGCGTACTGGGCAAAAAAGGGTTTCGAAAAATCGTATGCCTGACCGTAATCAAAAGCATTCCATTTATCGGAATGCCATTCCTTGGGTGAATATAGCTTAATTCCAGAATCTGGTGCGTAAACCGAGATCACCGAAGCACCCGTCAAGTCAGATTTCCGTTTATAAAGGTTGACCAGGTTCCGCCAACCCGAACGGCGTTGCCGACGACACTCCCAGCAAAAAGTTGGAGCCGGAACTTTCATTTTCTCATAGAACCCAAAATCTTCAGGTTCTATCACGAACGATTGTTTGCAGTTTTGGCATCGGCGGGTTTCCTGATTCATGCGATTTCCTTGAGATAACACTGGCGGCAAAAGACTTTTGCGGCTTCTTCCTCGTTATAAGGCGACTCCATGCTCTTGCCGCAACCGGCGCAGACGCGCGGATTACGGCTGTTATCTTTTACCCAGATATTGAGTTTCTCATTTATCCGGCAATGGGGGCATTCCCGCGACAAAGGCACGTTCATCTGCCGATGGAAAGCCAATTCCATTTCTATTATCCGGTAGGCCCGGCCGCAATTCGAACAAGCAATCTTTTCCTTAAGAATCGAATCCGGCGTTTCTTTTATGTGATCCGGCAGATCGGCGGCTTTGATGGTCCTTTCGTACTCGCTCTGCTCACTTTCCCACCAGCCGTATTTTTTCGCCAAGGTTTCGTTTTTCGTCAAAGGAAAAAAATTCTGGGCCAGCGTCACATTATAAGCATAAGGCGAAAATTCCGGCGGGAAAAATTCGCCGTAGCGATATACATTCCCCCGAGCATCAACAAAAGGCTTATCATTCATTTGTTCAATGATCCTGGCTCTAAGTTTTTCGAAATCTTCCTTCGAATACTGTTTGTTGAAAATGCAATAATTTCCCCTCTTCACCGAAACGCAGCCAAAGTGATGGGCGCCGCCCGTTGAAGACTTGCAATATTGGGCATCAGAAAGATTAGTCCCCAGCTCATGAGAAAAGAATACGAGCGTCGAATTCTCGCCGAGTACGCCGCTTTCGTAAGAAAGTGAGAGGTTGTCGCCCCACATCGAAACGTCATAACAGTCCTTATTGGAGGGCCCCCACATCCGGAATAAGTAACGGCAGTCCTCGGCGTTATAAACCTCAATGCAATCTTTGGCGTTCTTGGAAAAGAAAACGTTAGGCCCCGTGCAATTTTCGGCGAATTCATTGTATTCGGACTTGGGTATCTGCGTTTGCCAATGCTTTTCCGCTTTTTCTTGAACTGTCTTGTAAACCTTATAAGAGCCCAGATCGTACTTCCCTATTTCTTTGAAATAATCCTCCTTTGAATATGGCTTGTTAAAAATATAATATTTCTTGTTTTTCAGGTTGGCCGAGCCGAAACAGTTCTGGCAATTTTGGCAATCGCGGCAAAAAACGCAATCGACCGATTCGGAAAGCTGGTGACGCGAACCGATGCAACGATTTGTCTTATAAGAATGCATCGAATCATAACCCATTTGACTCTCCATTATGGCCGTACAGTCAAACATCGTCTGACTGTAACCAATGTAATAGCCGTAAGCGCAATCTTCATTGTAATTTGCCTGGAATAAAAGATAGCAATTCTTCGAATGACCGATGTCGTGATTGAAAGGCGAATTTTGAACGGTTACCAGGTCAGCCGATAAGCCCAAAAGCGGAACCTCATGCCACAATTCGTTCAACTGCTCGAAAAAGGGTCGACCGAAATCATAGTTGCGGCCATAAGATAAGGGATCCCAATTATCAGACCACCAGCAGCTGGGACAATAAACTTTGTAAGGCACATCTGACGGATAAACGGAAATGTTGAGTTTATGGCATAGATCGCAGGTTCGCCGATAAAGGGTTATCGGATTCCAAAAAAGCAACCGCCGCTGGAACCGGCAATCCGGACAAAAAGTCGGCGGCGGGACTTGGATTTTCCCGTAGAAATCGAAATCCTCGGGATCGATGACGAAATCTCGTTTACAATTCTGGCATTGGCGAGTTTCTTTGTTCATACGATTTCGCTGTTGTAACACTGCTCGCAATAAACATTTTTGAATGTTGCCGGATCATGAGCTGACTGGATTTTAATTCCGCATTTTATGCACTTTCTCTCATAAAAAGTCATACTGATATCATATACTTCCCGAAAACGCTTTAATCGCACCGTTGGATGCTCGCGGGTCAAAGCAATATTATGACGTCTGTAGAAATCCAATTCGTATTTCATGACCCGGAATGGTTTCTGGTTTTTCTCATCGAAAATTATCTTGTCCAAAATATCATCTTTCACGTCCTTAATGCGATTCGGTAACTCTGACGACGTTATTATCTCTCCCTTAGTTTCGCTTTCCGGCACCGGCGTTTCCGAAACATCATAACCGCATTTTCCGGCATTTTCATAATCGCTAAAACCGGGATAAGAATTGGCAAATGAAAGTTTATAGGGCACCGTCATCAATTCGGGCGGGAAGAACTCGCCGTATAATCCATTTTTAAGCATACCCGTCTTGATGTCGTCAACAATATTCCAATAATCATCTTCCGTATACTGCTTGTTAAGGACGCAGAACGATTTATTGTCCAGACCGATACAGCCAAAACAATCATGGCAGTTTTTGCAAAGATCGCAATATTCCATATTTCTACTGTTGTCAATTTGCGAAGAAAAAAAGACGCGATAGTTATTGGCGGTACTAACAGTACTAAGTTCATAGCAAAGTTCGCCGCCGCCGCCGCCAAAAAGGTCGTATGAATCCTTATAGCCAAAACAACCCAAAGAATAATTAACGTTATCGCTGTTATAAAGAAAACCGCTGAAATAACAATTGCGAGAATTCTCCAGCCAATCGCCGTAGCAATTGACCGATCGAAAATTGTGATCCGGCTTGTAATGCGCGTCTTCCTTCAATTTTCCGTATTCCTGAAGCAAGTCTTCCAATTTGCGGAAATCACCCAAGTTAATAGATTTTAACTTTTCATAATATTCTTCCGGCGAATAAGATTGATTGCGGAAATAGAACTTTTTATTCCTCAGGCCCGAGGACATAAAACAGTGACTGCAATTGCGGCAATCAAAAAGAAAAAAGTTCTCCAGGCAATTTTTTGATTGCTCACAAAATAAACAACGAAATGAATCATAAAGCGCCTGGGACCGATAACAATTGTCGCAATTCCATAAACTGTCGCAATCAACGCAATCCCGGCTGCCATCGCAACATTGAAAATAATAAAGGTTTTCCCCGCTTAAAGTGTCAAAAGTCAGATAACAATTCTTAAGATGGGTGGACATATTCGAATAATCGCTGTTGAAATTAGTCGAATCAGTCACAAGATTGGGACGCGGCATCGCAAGTTGAAGACCGCGGAAATTCCCGAAAAAATCCTGCGATTCATCCCAAACCCGCCCATAACCGAACGGATCCCACTCATTCGAGAACCAAACCTGGTGTTCAAAAATCTTATGCGGTGTTCCGGGCGGATAAGCGGCGAGAACCTGCTTTCCGGAAAAAGCGGATTTTACCCAAAATAGATTGTAAGAATTTTGATAAGAGGCGCGCCGCCGCCACCGTTCTTTCGTTTTTATCGTCGGCAACGGCACTTTTAGTTTCTTATAAAAACCTATATCTTCCGGCCGAACGTAAAATTTTTCGCCGGAAAAGCGGCAAATTCGCCATTGCCCGCCTTGTTCATCAAGTTTCAAACCGGCGAAATAATCATTAATGGCTTTATCAAATTTGGGAGTTTTTGAGGTCATACCACTTCGGCGTTGTAACACTGCTCGCAATAGACGATCTCCGATCTTTCGGACGAATAAGCCGTCTTGAATTTATTGGGACAGCGGCCAGTCGGATGGTGGGGATGGCTAACGATATTTTTGTGGACTTTATAATCGCAAAGGCATTGCCTCTCCCAAAGCTTTAAGGGATTACGGCTTCGAAAACGCTGATAATGACGGCAGCTAGGACATAATCTCGGCAACGGAACGTTCATCCGCCTATAAAGATTAAGCTCGTCCGGAATAATTCGGAAGGCTTTAGTGCAATATTCATTGCGCTTCCCATCGTGCAAACAAGCGATGATTTCTTTCGTAATTTCATCTTTCGCGTCTTTTATGTGGTCTGGTAATTCGGCGGCGTTGACGGTCGGCTTATAATCATGGCTTTCTTCTTTCCCCCACCGATATCCTTTTTTCTCTGCTTCTTCGCGGGTTAAGGGATAAAAATCTTTGGCCGTAGACGTGTTATGGGCAAAAAGCGATATTTCCGGCGGGAAAAATTCGCCGTATTGGTAAGCCAAACCCCTTTTATCCACGTAAGGCATTTCGGTCATGTGCTTTATTATCCTAAGCACCAGTTCTTCGTATTCCTGTCTGGAATACTGCTTGTTCAGAATGCAATATTGTTTCTTACGCAAAGACACGCAACCGAAGAGATCGCTCACGCCATTCCGGCAGGACTGCGAATAAGAAACGCTTCTCGCTTCAGGCCAAACGTCGGCAGAAAGCTTAACGTCGTAGGCGTGAACGCCAGTCGTCGAACATTCGTAACATCGCTCCATAACACAACAACCATTATTGACGTCGTAAATATCCTTAGCATTAAATAAAAGCATGCAGAAACGGGAGTCTTCGGTGTCGCTGGTAAAAAAACAATCCTTGCAGTTCTTTGTATTGCCCAGGGAATCGCCGGTTGAATCGACGATATGGTTATCGATTATGAACTTATATAAAGACTTCCTTTTAATTTCGTTGAATTCGAATTCATATTCCCGCAATTTTGCATACGAACCCGTATCAATTTGCGCCATTCTCGCTTTATATTCCTCTTTAGAAAGCTGCTGATTTTTAAAAACGTAAGACTTATGCCTTAGATTCGTGCTCATAAAGCAGTTTTGGCAGCCCTTCAAATCAAAGCCGAACACCACATCCAAGGAATCATGGCAGCGATCGGCGAAGAGCATACGGGCCGAATCCATTGACTGCAGGGTTTGATAACAAAACTGGCAACGAATCGCGGCGAAAGCGTCAACTACGCTTTTGGAATTCAAAATCCGATAACCGTATTGGCAATCTTCGCAGTCTGAACCGGAAGTCAAAAGATAGCAATTCTTGCAGTCGGTAATTTGGTTGCAATAATCGCTGTTCGTACTTCTGTCTATCTGCAAAGCGATCTGCGGCGTAACCTGCATCAAATCGCTGAATTGGCTGAAAAATGGGCGTGAAAAATCATAATCCCGGCCATAAGCCAAAGCGTCCCAACCGTCAGAATACCAGCAAGCGCGGCAATATACCGGAAACGAAACGTCAGCCGGGTACATGGCAATGATCTCTTTTTTACACAGATCGCAGTGCCGTTTATAAAGGGTCTGATCATCACGCCACAACAACCGCCGAATAAGCCGGCACTCCGGACACCAGGTCGGTGGCGGGACATCTATCTTTTTGTAAAAATCAAAATCCTCCGGTTCGATCCAAAATTCTTGATGACAGTTTTGGCATTTTCTTGATTCTCTGTTCATGGGTTTTTGTCCCGATTCCTTTGGAATCGCGGATCCTCGATTTTGTATTCTCGCTTCGCAAGGACAAAATCGGGACAATTCTGGCAGTTTTTCGTCTCGGTTAAACTCATTTGAATACAAATATAGACCAGTCGGCGTTCCCATTAACGCTTCTCTTGCAAGCTTTTCCTCAACGAACGGTTTCCGCCATCAATTCCTTATAAGGACGGTTTATCCGATAAACGTTAAAGGAAGCAATACAAGGAATGCCGCCCTTGAGTTCAGCCGCGAGCAGGTCCTCGATCTCTTGAAGCTTCTTTTCCAACGTCCTGATAAGAACAACCGCTCCCTCGCCTTCCCGGCATTCGTCTTTCCAGCAAAAAGCGGAATGAGCCGGCCAGGCATTCACGGCGCTCGCCAATCTCCTGTTAATGATAACTTTCCCGATCCTCTTCGCCTCATCCATATTGGGACAAGTCGTGTAAATAAGAATCATGATTTGAATAATTATTGATCGGCCTTTATATAATTTAAACCCCTATTCGCATAAGTATCAATCAGGCCACTTCCGAGTTGTAACACTGTTCGCAGTAAACGATTTCCTTACCGCTAGGCGGATAAGAAGTCTCAAATTCATTGGGGCATCCCCCCGCTTCATGAAAGTGTTTTACGGAATTTTGATAGACGCCATTTTCCGACTTTTGACCAAAACATTGACACCTTCGCCTGTAATAGAGAGGTTGATTAATCGAGGATAGTCTCCGCGCCAACCGGCAATTGACGCATAGCCTCGGAACCGCTAATCCAATACTCCTCAAAAAAGATAGCTCGTTCGGAATTATCCTGTAAGCCCTCTTGCAAACTAAGCACTGAATTGTCTCTTTCAAAATATCGTCAGATGTCTCTTTTATGGAATCCGGGATCGCGGAAACACTCAAGGTAATTTCATACTCTTTCAATTCCGGATCCCGCCAAGAATAACCAGCTTTAATTGCCTCTTCTTTAGTCAATGGATAGGAATCGTTCAACATGCTTTCGTTATAAGCGAAGGGGGAAAATTCCGGAGGGAAAAACTCGCCATACTTATATATATTCCCCTTCTTGTCTTTGTAGGGCATCTGATCCATGCGCTGAATGATCTTCTCACGCAATAATCCATATTCCTCTTTGGAATATTGCCTGTTAAAAATGCAATACTGCTTTTTCTTCAAACCAACGCAGCCGAAACAGTCGGAAGAGGAGTGACAGCATATGGAATATTCGAGATTTCTGCAGCTTGGCCAACAATCAAAGCAAAATTTAACTGAATCGCACTGCTCGCCGCAAGTAAGGCTCTCGTACATCTGAGAAGCTGAATTCCCCCAAACGCTATAATCGTAAGAATCTTTCGTTCCCAGATAAGCAAACTGGACGTATTTCACGTCTTGCGCATCGTCCAAAGAAAAAGATTCCCGGGCATTCTTGGTATTTCGGAGATAGTCGCCGCTTGAATTGACGGCGCGAATGCCATGAAAATACTTTACCGGAAATCGCAACAAATGTTTTGAAACTTCTTCTTTAATCTTTTCTAAAGAAGCCCATGAATCCAGACCCAACTCCTCCATTTTCTGCTTATACGACCCCTTGGAATAAGGTTTATTGAAAATATAATAAGACTTACTTCTTAAATCCGAACAACCAAAACAATTGCTGCAGCCGGAAAGATTCTTTGAAAACCAAACATCGTTGCAGCCCTCGCAATCCTGCGAAAAAAATGTGCGATAACAGCCGTTGATAGCCACGCCTTCATAACAAAGCTCATCTTCAAGAGACTGAGTCAAATCGAAACTGTTCTTCACTTTCGTGCAGCGGACGCAATAAGCGGAATCTTCGACGTAATCACCATTAAAGCAAAGATAGCAGTTTTTGAGATAGCCGGCCTGATCGCAATAATCCGAATCTTTGACGTTGGTCACGCTTTTTGATGACCAGGGAACTTCATAAATTAGGTCGCGAAACTGCTCGAAAAAATTCCGGGAAAAATCATAATCGCGGCCATAATTCATCGGATCCCACGCATCTGACCACCAGTAATCCCGATCATAAATCTTGAGATTCGAAGAGGGAGGAAATCCGGCAAAAATTTCCTTCCCGGAAGAATTATCTTTTACTTTAAATAAAGTGTGTTCGTTTCGCCAAGCGAATCGACGTTTCAATCGGCACTCCGGGCAAAAAGTCGGCGCAGGAACCTGGATTTTCTCATAGAAATTGAAATCCTCCGGTTCAATTGTGAAATCCTGATTACAGTTCTGACAGATTTTTGCCTGCCCTGAACTTGTTGAATAGGTTTCTTTATTCATGCGATTTCGGCGTTATAGCATTGCTCGCAATAGATTATTTCTCGTCTTTCTGAAGAATAGGCGGTTATGAATTTATTAGGACAATGATCGCTCTTATGGAAATGTTCGGCAGTGTTTTTATAAACGCTTCGCTCTGATCCTCCGCCGGCGCACATGCAGGCGCGTTCCTGCAATTTCAACGAGTTCCTCCGTTTTAATCTCGCGAAATAACGGCAATTGGAGCATAACCTCGGCAAGGGCAAGCCGAACCTCTTATAGAATTCCAGTTCCGGCGCGATTACGCGGTAAGCCCGGCCGCACTGAAGGCAGCCGATCAGTTCTTTCAGAACGCCGGCATCTACTTCATCAATGCGATCGGGCAAATCCGATGCCGAAACAGTCGTTTGAAATTCCCTTCTTTCGATATCGCGCCAAAGATAATTCTTATTTTCAACCTCTTTTTTGCTTAACGGGTAATAATCTTGAGCTTTCGTTTCGTTATAGGCAAGTGGAGAAAACTCAAACGGAAGAAATTCGCCGTATTTATACAAATTGCCCTTATTGTCCCGGTACGGCATTTCAACCATGTGTTTCTTTATTTTTGCGACCAATTCGCCGTACTCTTCCCTGGTGTATTGCTTATTGAAAATACAGTACTGCTTTTTTTGCAGGCCGACGCAGCCGAAAAGATTGGACGAGGAATGGCAATTAACCGAGTATTCCAGATCCTGGCAAGCGGGCCAGCAATCGAAACAAAACTTAAGCCGCTGGCAATTTCGGCCGCAGCTTACGGATTCGTACAGCAACTCAACGTTCTCACCCCAACTGGTATAATCGTAGGAATCTTTTACGCCCCCGGCTACGTTTTGAATGAACTTTACGTTTTCAAGCTGACCGGCCTCATAGCAATAATTGGCGTTTTTCCCCCAGTAAACATAGTCGCCGCTAACATTGACCGAATCCGTCGTCGAATGAATGTATTTTACCGGAAAACGCAGCCGAAACTCCTCGAATTTATCCTTTGCATCCATTAACGACCGATAAGAACCCAGATTAAATTCCTTCAACTTTTGCCCGTATGCTTCCTTGGAATAAGGCTTGTTGAAAATATGATATTTTTTGTGCCTTAAGTTCACGCAACCAAAACAATTTTGGCAATCGGTGCAATTGAGAAGAAACCAGCTATCAACGCAATTAAAAACATCCTCACCAAAAAAAACGCGGTAAGAATCTCCGAGTTGATATCCTTCGTAGCATAATTCGTTGGAAATAGCGGCATAAAAATCCACCGAGTTTCGCATATTTTGAAAAGCAACCCCGTAAAGGCTGTCTTCGCTAAAGCCGCCGTTGAAGCAAAGGTAGCAGTTTTTAAGTCCGGTCGCCTGGTCGCAATAATCGCTGTTGACCAAATCTTGGATCGAACGGGACGGCCAGGGCACCGCATAAAAAAGTTCCTTGAATTGTTCGAAAAACGGGCGCGCGAAATCGTAATCCCGGCCGTATTCCATCGGGTCCCATTTATCCGACCACCAGTAATCGCGCTCGTAGACCTTGAGACCGGAAGATTTTGGATAAGTCGAAAAAATCTCTTTGCCCGTCAAATTATCTACGTTCCTTAAAAGATTGTGTTCGTTCCAAAAATTCAAGCGCCGAACTGCCCGGCACTCAAAGCAAAAAGTCGGCGGCGGGACATGAATCTTCTCATAGAATTTGAAGTCCTCCGGCTCAATGACGAAATTATTCTTACAGTTCTGGCAGATCGAAGACACTGAGCCTGTTGAATATGTTTTGGTTTCGAAATTCATACCACTTCAGCGTTATAGCATGCTTCGCAGTAGACGACTTCTTTTCTCTCCAGGGAATAGGAAGTTTCAAATTCGTTAAGACACCTACTATCAAGATGATGTTGGTGCTTAATCGAGTTTTCATAAACCTTATAATCACACATACACTGTCGGTGCCAGAGCTTGATCGGATTATACAAGGCGCGCCGTTCTCCCCTCCTGCAACCGGCACAAAGCCTGGGAATGGGTATTTCCGTTTTGCGGTAAAATTGAAGCTCTTGAGGAGTTATCTTGAACGCCAAGGTGCAGTTATGCCCGCATTCCTGCTTGTGTCCGCATCCGATAACCTGATCCAAAATCTCGTCCTTTATCTCTTCGATCGAATTTGGAATCTCTTCTGCCTTTAAAGTAACTTGGTGTTCCCTTGCGGCCGACTCCATCCAGCCGTACCCAAGACGAATCGCATCGTCTCTCTTGATCGGGAAATAAAATTGAGTCAGCGCTTCATTGTACGCGAACGGCGAAAATTCAACTGGAAAAAACTCGCCGTATTTATAAACATTGCCTTTCAAATCAATATGGGGCTTGTCGCTCATTCCTTTTATTATCCTCTCCTGAAGCGATTCATATTCATCCTTATCGTACTGCTTGTTCAAAATGCAGTATCGCTTGTTCCGAAGGCCGATGCAGCCGAAAAGATCCTGACTGACGCGACAATAATCGCAATATTGCAAGCGGGCACAATTTTCAAACGTATTGGTGGAAAAAAAGATATTTGAATCGAGATAGCCAACATTCACGCCCTCATAAAGAAGGGATGATTCCTTATCGCCCACCCCGTACATGTCCTGAACGTCTTTAGCGCGGCTCATTTGGGCGCCGTATTTCACGTCCTCGCAATTATGGGAATTGAAGCAATATTTTGCATTCTTGCAATAAGTCAGATTGCTGCCGGAGGAATTCGTGCATTTAACCATATTTGCGTACTTATGAAGCGCATTCTCCCGCAGACGGACGTACTCCGAATACAACTCTATTTGAATTTTGTAACCCCGGTCCATGGCAGACATCCTTTTGCGATATTCTTCTTCCGTAAGCTGCTCGTTGCGAAAGACAAATTTCTTATTGCGCAAATTGCTGCTCATGAAACAATTCGACGAATTACGGCAATCGAAAAGGTACGAACCGTCCAAACAGTCCTTGCAATCGGATATGAATTTGCAGTTTACGCAGTGCTCTGAATCCAAAGCCTCATAAATGCTTTCGGAACCCATAACCACCATGGAATCGAACGCATCTCGGCAATTCCATGCGCTTTTGGAATAAGAGACATTGTCGGAACTGATTGTAGACGGCGAAAGATATACGTTTTTGGAAAACCAGGTGTAATCAGAATAAGGCGAGTTTTCGTTCTGATAGGCTTCCAGGCTCGGTCTGGGCACCGTATCTGAAAGCTCCTTCCACTGAACGAAGAAGTTCTTATTCGGGTTGTAGTCGCGGCTGTATTCCATCGGGTCCCACTTATCCGACCACCAGCACTCGTTGCAATAGACGGGAAACATCACTTTGCTTGAATGGTGGGAAAGCGTTTCCTTGCCGCAAAAGGCGCACTTGCTTTTATGCATATTGAATTCGTTCCGGAAAAGCATTCTTCTTTTCATCCGGCACTCCGGACACCAAGTAGGCGGCGGGACTTTTATACGTTCATAGAACTGAAAATCCGAAGCTTCTATTTCAAAAGAGGTTTTACAGTTCTGACAGATTATTGTTTCAGCATTAGCCATATCTTTCAGAATAAACCAAGCGAAGTCCAGCACCAAGCTTTGCTTTGGTGCTATAATTCCGGCTCAATCTTGAACCGCTCTTTACAACTTTGGCATTGGCAAGTTTCCTGATTCATACCACTTCAGTGTTATAGCATGCCTCGCAGTAAATTATCTCTTTTCTTTCTGGCGCATAGGACGTCTCAAATTCATTAAGACACTTGCTTTCACCGTGAGAATGCTTCGCGGTATTTCGATAGTTGCCGTTTTCGGAACTATTCCCGAAACATTGACATTTTCTCTTCCAAAGCCGGAAAGGGTTCCTCAACCGAATCCTCTCGGAATTCCTGCAATTAGGACAAAGCCGAGGCAAAGGAACTTTAATCTGCCTATATAAAGCTAGTTCGGTCGGAATAAGACGAAATGCAAACGTACACCCGTCTTCACACGAGCCTTTGTGAGCACATTCTATGGCTTTTTCCAATATCGAATCCGGCACGTCTTTAATATTATCCGGAAGTTCATTATTTCTCATAGTTACGGCATATTGACGTTCTCCCCGCTCAAACCAACGCAAGCCATTCTCCATCGCTTCTTTTTCAGTCATACGGAAATATTCATAAGCAACGGTTTCGTTATAACCAAAAGGAGACAATTCCGAGGGGAAAAATTCCCCATAGCCATAAACCCTACCCCTCGCATCTTTATAGGGCATTTCATTCATATGTTTAATGATTTTCGGGACTAAAATTTCGTACTTCTCTTTGGTATATTGCTTATTCAAAATGCAATATTCCTTATTTTTGACGCCAACACAACCAAAAATATGAGAAGAGCTAAAACAATTAATCGAGTGTTTCACGTCATGGGAATTAAGAATAATCCAAGAAGCGATAACGTTATTGCCCGGATAAATGCTCATAGAATCATAAATCATCTCGCTTTTCGCGCCGGCATGACCAATACTGTAAGAATCTTTAATTCCGCCAGCGACAAGCAGAAGATACCGACAGTTTTCGGCGCCATCGAAAACATCAAAAGAATAGAAACAGTTCTTAGAGTTATAAATATTATCGCCGGAAGACTGGACGGAATTGATTATCCGGTAAGGTCGAAAAATCGATCTTTTTCGCAGATCTTCAAACTGTTTTTTAAAATCTTCGCTCTGCTTATAACTACCAAAATCAATGCCTTTGATTTTTTCCGCATACTCCTCGGGAGAATAGGAGTGATTTAGAATTGAGTATTTTTGATTACGCAAATTAATGCAACCCAGACAATTCTGGCAATTACGCAGTTCAAAACCGAAACGGACGTCCAAACACGAATCAAGGTAACGCCCGAACGAAGTCCGATAATTATTCTCCGAATCAATCAATTCATAACAGAGCTCCCCTTTGTTAACCCAATAAAGATCGGCACTATTCTTCGTGTAAAAATTGTAACTACTGTACTCCGAATCTTCGTTCCAATCGCCGCCGAAAATAAGATAACAATTTTTATTGCCCACGGAAAAATTGCAAAAATCGCTGTTAACCGCATCCCAGTTATTCATTGCGGAAAAAGGCACCTCCCGTATCAATTCTTTTATTTGCTCAAAAAACGGGCGTGAAAAATCGTACTCCCGGCCATAATCCATGGAGTCCCAAGAATCCCCGTTCCAATCATGCTGTTTCAAAACTTGAATATCCTTATCCGGAGAATAGATGGAAATAATTTCTTCACCGGTCTGAGGATATCTTCTTTTGTATAAATTTCGGGCGTTGCGAAAACTCAAATGGCGCTGCCAACGGCAGAGCGGGCAAAAGGTCGGCGGCGGGACTTGGATTTTCTCAAAAAATGCGGAATCTTCGGGTTCTATGACGAATGAACCATTACAATTCTGACACTCACGAGTTTCTTGAACCATAGGTTAAATCAACGGTTCGGGATTGGAATCTTCTTTTTTCTCGCCGGATGATTTGCCGGTAATGATTTCTTTCTCCTGGGCGCTCCGGAAAATAGTCGCTTCTTCTTCGGCGATCAATTTCTTGGCGTCATCGACGGGAATCGTGTATTTCCGGCGCGAAGCCGCAACGATCTCTTTTTTGAAAGATCTGTGATTGGGCGCCAAGACTTTCAGGGTCTCGGCGGAAAAGGGATCGTAAGTTTCACCGTCAATCGTCATCTTGACGTAAAACTCCTGCATGCCGAGATTGATCATGTCTTTCGTATCAAAGATCGGCGCCATTTCCGGCTTCAGCTTCACCGCATCGTCGCCGCCCACCCGGAAAATGATGATCGAACCGACATTGCCCAAAACCGAAGCCTGCACCCTCGGCAAAAGCTGACTCATATACTGGTGGGCGACCGTAAGACAAAGGCCGTATTTGCGCGCCTCGGACATCAAATTCTCGAAAGTTTCCGTGACCAGATTATGGAACTCGTCAACGTAAAGATAGAAATCGTGGCGTTCGGCTTCCGGAAGCGATGCCCGCGCCATGCCCGCCTGCTTGATCTTCGTAATGAACATGGCCCCGAAAAAGCTGGCGTTCTCCTCGCCTAGCCTCCCTTTTGAAAGATTGATGAGGATGATCTTTTTCTCCTGCATCAGTTTTTCCAGATCGATCTTGTTTCCCTTTTGGCCGAAAATGTTCCGCAACATGGGATCGGACAAGAACTGGCCGAGCTTGTTCACGAGAGGGATGATGGCGTCCGTGTCGAACTTTTCCGACCAATCGGCGAATTCAATGGCCCAGAAACGCTTGACCATGTCGTCTTCGATGTATTCCACGACTTTCTGACGGTAATTGCGGTCGGTCAACATCGAAATCATGCCCCGCATGGTGGCATGGGGATAATCCAAAAGCGCCAGGCAGGTGAAACGGAAAACGTGCTCCAACCGCGGCGTCCAGTTCGCGCCGAACTGCTTTTCCATCACTTCGATCAAACCCTGGGTCAATTGGTGCTTGAAACTCACGTCAATGTTGGCCAAAGGATTGAAAGAAGAAGGATAATCCTTGTCGGAAGGATCAATGATCACTACGTCTTCAATGCGATTCTCCGGCACGAAATCCAAAATTGCTTCGATCACGTCGCCGTGAGGATCGATCAAGCAAAGGCCGTGCCCATTGGCCACGTCCTGCCGGATCAAAAGCTCAAGAAGCTTGGATTTGCCGACACCGCTCTTGCCGACGACGTAAAGATGGCGACGCCGGTCGATCCGTTTAATCCCAAAAATATACTTCTTCTCCTCGAGAGAGGCCACGTAATTGGTCCGACCAATGAAAGAAACGTCCTTAGGATCGATCCGGCCGTACATCGGCAGATCCGGCGGCGGCGGCGCATATTTGATTATTTGAATTTTTCCAGCCTTAGACATATTAAAGTATTTCCAGTTCCTTGAGGAAGGCTTCGTAAGTGTCCAAAATCTCATTGGCGTCGTGGGGCTTGATCTCGTAATCGGGCGTGTGAACCAATTCATTCCTGATCTTATGAACCCGCCAAAGCTTGTCCAGCGTTTTGAAGTCGTCGGTGGTCAAACGCTCCAACCGATCGGCCATATGCTCGCCCCTGATGCCCAATTGTTTCAAGGCGTCGTCCGTAAATTTATCGGCCTCGATCACCGCCATAAGATAGGACTGCGGCGGATTGGTTTTGGCCTTGCCGCGAATGGCTTGCCAGCGCTTCAAAAAGATCGGATTCTTGAGAATCGTCTTTTTGGCGATGCCGGCGGGATTTTTCACGAAAACAGGACGATAATGCAAGGCTTTTATAAAAATAAAGATAAAGAAAACAAAAAGCAGAATGTCGATGAAAATGACAACCTCCCTGACGGCATAATAAATGCTTACCCAGGGAATCTGCAAAAAATAATCGTAAATTTGAACGAAAACAGCCATAAAATGTTTACCGGTATTTTTCGATTTCGGTTTCTTCGCCGAAAATGGCCAGGCCGGCCGGCGGGCCGGCTTTCCGACTTTCCACCCGCTTGATGTGCGGCGCGGTCAAAACGGAAGCCGTCGGCGGATGAAACAGGGTTGCCAATCCTTCGACGTTCATCTTGAAACGACGCGAAGCAAAATTGAAATTAAACAAATAAGAAGTGATGAAACGGCCCATCCAGGTCTCCGGCGGCACTTCCCGGATAAGATAATTGCGCAGCAAGCGCTGTTTTCGGTACTCATTCCTTACCCTGGGATAAACATGGGGCCAATTCCAGATTCTCGTCCGGGTACTGACATGATAGTTCTGCCGAAAAGAATTCATGTTCAAAAGGGCATATTGGTTGAAAGCGCCGGCCAAACCGCGCCGGGCGAAACTATCAAAGAAAGTGGCTTTAGGCGACAAATAAATAAACCGGATCAGGGTGTCGAGGGCGGGCTTAGAAAGATTGTTTTCCACCTCCTCCAAAATGTCGGTTTGCGCCGGCGTCCGCATGATCGGCACTTCCCGGGCGCCCATCTCGGGATCACCGCCTTTTATTTTTATAAGAGACGGCCTTTGCAATTTTTCCACCATTGGCTCCCAAGCCTTGGCCCAGCCAGGATCGCCGGGCGCAATCAGGATTTGGATACCGACCGTTTCTTCCTTGTTAAGCTTGCCCAATATTTCCAAAAAGGCCGACATCGGATCCAAAAGAACTTTTTTCTTTTCATTCACCTCTTCTTCCTCGAAATGGGAATAGGTTTTTATGGGGAAGGCCTCATCTTTGGCTAAAACCATTTCCGAACCCCACAAATCAAGCTCATTATGGTACATCTCCGAAACCGCGGTCGGGAATTTATCGATGTAGTCATCGACTTCCACCACTTCCACGTCTTTGTAGTAAGAAAAAAAGGCGGCTTCCACCAAATTCTTGAGCCGATTCCGGCAACGAACGTAAAAATGAACTTGGCCGCCGAAACTGACAATTTCCAAAGCAAACCAATAAGTTACTTCGCCTTCCCAATATTTTTCCTTGATGTCGCCGGGAGCGTTCCGAAGAGAATTAATGGAACGGAAAACCTGCTCCATTGCCTGCGGCGTCTGGGATATTTCCCGCGGCATTCTCAACTCCAACATCACCCACTTGGTTTCGCTTTTGAAAATGCTCTGCCGCCAAAAAAGCCAGAGCGATTTTAAGGCCCACCAGAGAATCAGTAAAAGCCAGAGCCACCACAGGGCCAGAATGATCGCGAGCAAATTCGGTATCGGAATCACGATCAAACCGATGATTAAAAACACAAAAAGCCAAATCTCTTCCTGCCTAAGCAGCCCCTCCAGAATGTCTATAAGATGCTTAAATAAATTGCGGATCATTGGCGTCTAATTAATTTTACCTCCTTACCATCCGAAAATCTATCCCTTTTCTTCAAAAACAATAGGTTTGCGAGCGGCTAACGCCGTCAAAAGCAAAAATCAAATACCCCGCCTGAAAGACGGGGCATTTGATCTGAACGGCATGTGATTTCTAACCAATGGTCAAAATCTCGATTAAATCTAGGCTTCCTTCACATGGTAACGGCCGTCATCAAGACGCTTGAAATGGCGGCGGTTCTGAAGACTTAAAAGAACGGTATTTTCTTTCAAAAACCTCTGCTCGTTAACGAGCCGAACAACGTCGGTCTGCGGCAAGGGGCCCTTGGTCTTCAGAATTTTCGCGATCACCTGGCGGACCGTGCCGGGCTCAAAGCCCCGGGAACGCAAAGCATAAATGCCCCGGCCGACCAGGACAAAACGGTCGTCTTTGATCAGTTCGTTGTGGACGGTCTGAACGTGGGCCTGTTTCCTATCGATGCCCAGTTTCGTGATGTTTCTCGCGATATCCGAAAAATGCAGGGGCTCGCCGTGCTTTTTCAAAACCAAGTAAATCTTGTCGCGGATCGTCTTGGGCTCGATATCCGGCCAGCTCCGCAGACCGACGTCGCCGAAAATGTTGGTGCCAAAATGCTTCGGGATCATGAACAGGCTCGAAGCGGCGTAAGCCTTTACCCTGCTCAAATAATCCTTGCTCGTTTCGGCTTCTTTCCGGCTCTTCAGGAAATCGGTCGCTTCCTTGACGAAATCCAGGAATTTCTTTTTTGCCGGTTCATCAACATACCAATAAGCGTTGAAGTCGTCGTCCTCGCGGCTGTAGAAAGGCGCGCCAGCCGTCAAGAACAAAAAGCGGAGCTTTGCGTCAACGTGCTTAGCGTCGGTTTCCTTGAATAAATAATTAGCGACATCGGTCAAAAAGTAATCGTCCCGCCGCACGCCGCCGGCATTAGCCAGATAAGTGTGGGCAAATTCCACTATTTGAACCGCTTCTTTCTTTACCTTGGGACCCAGTTTTCTCAAACCGTCTTCCTCAATTTGTCTCACTCTTTCCCGGGTAACGCCCAGATCATTGCCGATCTCCTGGAGAGTGGCTTTGACGCCGGTCTTCAAACCAAATCTTTCAAACACGACTTTCCGCTGTTTCGAATTGAACTCAGCGGTCAAATTATTGATGAATTGATCGATATCCTTAACCATATTTCAGTAATCAAACTTTAGCATATATATGGTTTACGTGTCAACCCCGTCACCAGATCGAGCGCTGCAACGCCCGCCCGCTTTCCTGAATTGAATATCGATCATTCACAAGTCAAGATTATGATTGAAAAACATCACTAATCAACAGGCGTTGTGGAAAGCGAAGTGCTCGGCTCGGTGCGGGGTCAACCCCACGCTCAAACCCGCCTCTTCTGCGAGAGATAGAGGAGCGGACTCGCGACGAAAATCGAGGAATAGGTCCCGAAAATCGTACCCACCAAAATCGTCAAAATGAAATAGAAAAGCGAGCTTGGGCCAACCATGAGAAGTGCGATCAAAACCAGAAAAAGCGTCAGGGAAGTGTTGATGGAACGGGCTAAAGTTTCTTTGACGCTGAAATTGATGATTTGACCAAGATTAATGGTCCGGCCGCGGTTCAGCATCAGATTTTCCCGAATCCGGTCGAAAACCACGATCGTGTCGTGAACCGAAAAACCCATGACCACGAGCAAAGCGACAATGAAATTCGTATCGATCTCAATTCCCTTGAAATACCCCAAAACCGCCAAAAGACCGGAGGGAATGCTCACGTCGTGAAAAAGCGTAACGAGGGTGATCACGCCGTATTTCCATGATTTGACCGGCTCCGAAACTTTCCGGAAAGCGAAGGCAATGTAAAGCGAAATACCAAGAATGACGAGCCCGATCGCCCAAATGGCTTTAGTCCGCAATTCGGCACCGATCGTAGGACCAATCGAGGCGAAACTCTTTTCTTCCACGTTGCCCAACGTCTTCAAGGCCGTTAAATAACCCTGGTGCTGGTCTTCGCTCAAACTGGGCAGACGAACGATGAAACTGCCGTCCGAGGACTGTTTGATCGAGACGTCCGAAACGTTTCCGGCCTTCGCCAAGGCCTCATTCACCTGGTCTTCGGAAAAATTCTGATTCGGGAAAAAAATCTGCCACTGCGTGCCGCCTTTAAGATCGATCCCTTCTCTTAGGCCCAGGGTCAGGATCAAAACCCAGCTTAAAATCACGACCAAAACGGCGAAACCGAGATAATATTTTCTTTTGCCGATTACATCCATCATATTTTTTTGTTTTTCACGAAAATCCTGAGCATGGTCCGGCTGACCGTAATGGCCGAAAACATGCTCACGATTACCCCCAAAAAGAGGGTTAAGGCGAACCCCTTGACGAAACTGGAGGTGAAATAATAGAGGACGGCCGAAGTAATGAGGGTGCTGATGTTCGAATCTCGAATCGAGGTCCAGGCCCGCCGAAAACCCTCCTCGACCGCCGACGTCCGGCTTAAACCCTTTTTCAATTCCTCTTTGGTCCGTTCGAAAACAAGAATGTTCGCGTCAACCGCCATGCCGATCGACAGAATGAAACCGGCGATGCCCGCCAAGGTCATGGTGACGCCGAATAATTTGAAGACGCCGAGCAAAAAGGCAATGTACATCAAGAGAGCGAACGAAGCGAAGACTCCGAAAAACCGGTAATAAGCGAGCATGAAAATAACAATGAGGAGCGTGCCCAAGGCGCCGGCCCAAAGCGCTTTCGAAAGTTCGCCTTGGCCGAAATCGGCGCCGATCGTCTGCTGATTGACGAGGGTGATCGGCGCGGGCAAGGCGCCGGCATTGAAACGCTCCACTAGAGCCCGGGCGCTTTGAACGGTAAATTGGCCGGTAATCTGGGCCTTGCCGCCCGAAATTTCGCTTTGGACGATCGGACAACTGTCCGCCTGATCGTCGGGCACGATCAAATCGTTATCGATGAAAACACAAAGCGGTTTGCCGATGTTGCGTTTCGTGATCTCCTCAAAAAGGACGGCGCCGTCGCTGTTGAAATTCAAATCCACTTCCGGTAAATTGGTGTTTTGCCCGAAACCGAGCTGGGCGCTCGAAAGATACCGCCCGGTCAAGCCCGTCGGCACGGCCACGGTACTGCTGCCGTTCGCCGCCACTTCCCGAAAATCCAGAAATGGCGTCGCGCCGATTTCTTTTATCGCCTCGCTTACGTCCTTGATGCCGGCGAGCTCAACGATCAATCTTGTATCGCTGCCGGCAGTTTCAACGTAAATTTTCGGTTCGGAAACGCCGAACAAATTAACGCGTTTCTCGATCACGTCCCGCAAACCGTTCACGACCGAACCCTGGTCAGCCGCGTTCACCTGGCTCAAATCGACGCTGTAAATCAGGTAGCTGCCGCCGGCCAAATCCAAACCCAAACGCCAGGGCGAAAACCGGCTGACCTTCTGCCATAAAGGATCGTAATCAAAGACGCCCGCGACGACGGCCAAAACCACGAGAACCGTTAAAAGAAAAGCCAATCTCTTCCGATCAGGCATAATATTAATAATCTACAATAACCAGGGAACAATGGCAAATGAAAAAAATTATCCCGCAAGCCAGGCTTACGGGATAATTCAAAGGCAAAATTCTACGCTCTCCTTCTCTTCGTCGTTCTCTTTGCCTTCTTTGCTGTTTTTCTCTTCTTCATAGGCAATATATTTTTTATCATTGGGTTGCCGACCGCCCCAAACTTTCTATCTATTAATTGAATTATAGCATAAAGCTTTTACGGATTTTTAAAAAATCTGTGGATAACTTCTGGCGCGGATAAAAACCGAAAAATATTTTTGAAAAATTATTTTACCGGCGAGAAATTTTTGATCGGGAACGGGTAAGGAACAAACAAACCGGCTTATTTACTCGCGAAAACAGAGACGAATTTCAAAGGATTCACCGAAACCGTGCCGATTTTAACGGACAAATGAAGATGGGGCGCGGTCGCGAGACCGGTCTCGCCGACCCAACCGATCAAACTTCCTTTCTGGAGAACGCTGCCGACTTTAACCTTAATGGCGTTCAAATGCAGATACAAAGAATAAATGCCTTCACCGTGATCAAGGACCACGGTATTGCCGTAAACCCGATCCTCATAAGCCCTGATGACTTTGCCGCCGTTGATCGCCCAAACCGGAGCGCCGATGGGCGCGACAAAATCGACGCCCAGATGCCGAACCATATTCCCGCCCGTGTTCCGGACCTCGCCGAAAACGCTCGCCAAGCGGCGATTATCGCTCAGGGGCAAACCAAAACTTTCGGTGAAATAAAGATGCGGCGTGCTTGAAGCGAAGGCGCTGTTCAGGACGGCGTTGCCCGAAGCCAAATTCGTCAAAAGCTCGTCGGGCGAAAGACCGACTTGTTTCGGAATCGGCAAATTCACGACCGGCACCTTGACCTTGAGAACCCGCAGGATTTTCGCGAAACTTTGACCGTTCGTAAAATTGATCCGTAAATCGTAACTGCCCGGCGTCTGGCCCGCCCCGATCCCCAAAATCGAAACCAACGAATTTTTGTAAGTGAATATCGGCGCGTCGATATTGTTGAAGCTCACCGATTGTGGCCTCGAATTATCATCCGGAAATTTCAGGAGAACAGTCTCGCCCTGACGCGGATTCAAATTGGAAATTATGACCGGCTGGCTTTGCCCAAAAGCCGGCTGAAAATTCAAAAAGGTAATCGCAAAAACCGAAATAATAATCCTCTTCATAAACTAATCATAGCAGAAAAACAGGCGATCATTCAGTGACGGGGTGGCTGAGAAATTTTATCTTCAAAGCTAAAAATGAATCTTCCTTGATCGCTCGGCGGATCTGGGCCATTAAATCGTTGAAAAAATAAACATTGTGGATCGTCGCCAAGCGGGCCGCCTCGGGATGCTTCGCTTTGAAAAGAAAGTGCAGTTCGCTCCGGCTGATATTTGCCGCGCAAACCGGGCAGCCGCAATCGTCCTCGATTCTGCCGTTGTCCTTTTGATATCGGCTCTTCGTGATTTCAAAACGGCCCAAGGCGGTCCAAAGAGCGGCATGCCGGGCTTCCCGGGTCGGCACCACACAATCGAAAGTATCGATGCCCAGTTCCACGGCCTCAAAAATATCGTTTACCCGACCAATACCCAATAAATGCCTCGGCTTGTCCGAGGCGAGATAAGGCGTTGTCCAGCCGATCACCCGAAACATTTCCGTCCGGGATTGGCCCAAAGAACCGCCGATCGCAAACCCGTCAAAGGGCAATCGACCTATAAATTCCGCGCTTTCCTCCCGCAAATCGCGGAAAGCGCCGCCTTGAATAATGCCGTAAAGCCGCTGATCAGACCTGGTTCTTGCCGTCAAACACCGTTTCGCCCATAAATGAGTGCGTTTCAGGGCTTTTTGTGTATACCCGTAATCATGCAAAG
>LCPF01000006.1:0-4335 GCA_001003475.1 Candidatus Jorgensenbacteria bacterium GW2011_GWA1_48_11
CTGAACCCAGCTCACGTACCACTTTAATTGGCGAACAGCCAAACCCTTGGGACCTTCTCCAGCCCCGGGATGTGGTGAGCCGACATCGAGGTGCCGAGCGGAGTCGTCGATAGGGACTCTCGGACTCCACTAGCCTGTTATCCCCGGAGTAACTTTTATCCGTTATCTCCCACCTTTCTATAAAGAATGGTCGGGTCGCTAAACCCTGCTTTCGCATCTGCGCGGCTTGTAGGCCTTGCAGTCAAGCTGGCTTCTGCTTTTACACGTCCAGCGCGATTTCCATCCGCGCCAAGCCAACCTTAATGGGCTCCTCCATTACTCTTTAGGAGGATTCTGCCCCAGAAAAACTGCCCGTCAGACACTGTTCCCGCGCGTTTTTGCCGCACAGGTTAGATATTAAAATTCGAAAGATGGCTGTTTCATTGGCGGCTCCACCAGAACCGAAATCCTAGCTTCAAAGCCTCACCACTACGCTACGCATCCGAGCTTTAATAACAATATCAAACTACAGTAAAGCTTCCGGGGTCTTTTCGTCTTGCTGCCGGTATCCCGCGTCTTCACGGGAATCGCATTTTCATCGGGCTTTTCGTTGAGACAGTTCTCCAGTCGTTACGCCTTTCATGCGCTCCGGAACTTACCCGGAAAGGAATTGCGCTACTTTAACACGGTTATAGTTACCGCGGACATTGACGAGGGCTTCGGGCAGAGAACAAATAACATTTAACAAATAACTAATAACAAATTGTTATCGGTTATAAATTATCAATTATCGGTTCTTGTGCGAAGCACAAGTCACCCCCACCGTTAACCTTCTCGCATCGGTCAGGCGTCACCCCCTATACATCCTCTTACGAGTTCGCAGGGAGCTGTGTTTTTGGTAAACAGTCGCTAGAGAAACTTTAGCTGCGACCTCACTTGCGTGAGGTAAGGCTTATCCCGAAGTTACGCCTAGCTTTTTTGCCGAGTTCCTTAACGAAAAATCACCCGTTCTCCTGAGGCTACTCGCCTCATCCACCAGTGGCGGTTTACGGTACGGTACCTTATTTCCTAACCTTAGGGGATTTTCTCGGAGATGAGCTCGGTTCACTTGAACCAGGTAAAAACCTGGTTCTCGCCTTTTCTCTGGAGCTTGCCATTGAAGGCAGCGATCCGGATTTGCCAGGACCACGCCTGCGATAAAGGGCATCAAACCATTAAGACGTTGAACCTACTGCACCTCGTCCCCCCATCGAAAAAATAAGATGGGCCGGAATATTAACCGGCTATCCTTCAGCTGCGGCTTTCGCCATTGCCTTAGGGTCGCCTAACCCTCCGTCGATTTGCGTTGCGGAGGAAACCTTGGATTTGCGGAGATCTAGTTTTTCACTAGATTTGCGATTACTCATGCCAACATTCTCTCTTCCTTGCCCTCCACTTGCCCTCACGGGTCAAGCTTCACTGCGCAAGGAATGCTCGCCTACCACTCACCTTTCCGAAGAAAGATGAATCCGCGTCTTCGGTACCAAGCTTAGCCCCGATAAATTTTCGGCGCTATTACCCTCGAATAGTGAGTTGTTACACACTCTTTAAAGGATGGCTACCTCTAAGCCAACCTCCTATCTGTTTATGGATAATAACTACCTTTGACACTTAGCTTGGATTTGGGGACCTTAGACGGCGATCTGGGCTCTTCCCCTCGCGGCCACGGAGCTTAGCCCCCGTAGCCTGACTACCGCGAATTTCTTACGGTATTCGGAGTTTGATTGATGGCCCGAGCTTTCGCCCTGTGGCTATCATCCAGTGCTCTACCCCCATAAGAATTATTGCGGCGCTAGTCCTAAAACTATTTCGGCGAGAACCAGCTATTACCAAACTCGATTAGCTTTTCACTCCTTACCCCGACTCATCCGAAGGTTTTGAACAACCAACCGGTGCGGCCCTCCCCCTTGATTTCTCAAGGGTTCAGCCTGGCCAGGGCAAGCTCGTCTGGTTTCGGGTCTTACACATACTGCTAACAAATCTCCTTGCGACTCGCCACGTGTGTCGCGAGTCGTAAGAAGAAAGTAACGCGCTTTTAACACTCGCTTTCGCTACGCCTCTAACCCCCGAGGGGTCTTAGACTTTGCAATATATGTAAACTCGTTGGCTCATTCTTCAATAGGCACAGCGTCAGCCGTCCGCCTTGCGGCGGATTAAGCCTCCGCTTCCTTGTAAGTAGATGGTTTCAGGTACTATTTCATCGCCCTAACAGGGCTGCTTTTCACCTTTCCCTCACGGTACTGGTTCACTATCGATCACTAAATGTATTTAGCCTTAGGAGATAGTACTCCCGGATTCACTCGAGGTTAGTTGGCCTCGAATTACTTAAGAAAAAAAACTAAGAGTTCATCAACTTTCGCCGACGAGGCTATCACTCTCTTTGGCGTTGCTTTCCAGCAACTTCAGCTAGCCAATGAATTTGTAACTCTTTACTTGAGCATGAACAGCTTTCCCGCCTAGACTTGCGTCTACGCGAGGCTGGTCAAACTCAAGGTGTCTCTAATCTTGCAACCCCGAATTTATGTAAACACAAACTCGGTTTAGGCTCTTCCCGTTTCGCTCGCCGCTACTAAGGGAATAAATTGTTATTCTTTTTTCCTCTGGGTACTAAGATGTTTCAGTTCCCCAGGTGCGCTCTTTGAACATAGTTAACATTCAAAGCATCATGAGTTTGTCATGATAGGTTACCCCATTCGGACATCGCCGGATCACAGGTTGCTAGGCACCTTCCCGACGCTTATCGCAGCTACGCCACGTCCTTCATCGCCATTTAGTGTCAAGGCATCCACCATCCACCCTTAAATAATCGCTAATTTCTACCTCAAAAAACTGATTTTATTTTTTTGAGTTTTGATATGCAGAGAAGACTTGCTTTTCATTCTCACCGAATGAAAAGCCTCTGCACCTAATTTTTCAAATGACGTTCGGGATTAGAAACAAAAAACCGCCGATTCGCGGCGGGTAAACAAACTTTTTGCGTATGCTAAAAGCTTGCCATGTCGCCGTGGAGGTATGTATTCCTAATGTTCATTCGTAAAAGCATTATAGCAAACCGCTTAAGGCTGTCAACACCCTTGTTTTATCTCTTTTTTCGGGCATTTCCTCTTTTGCGGCATCGGCTAGTTAGGGCTGTTTTTTGGGTGGCCGTAATCCGGCTCAAGGTCTTGTTTTTTTAAAAGGCTTATATTTTCATCGTCCATTAATTTCAACCATTGCATGTCAACGCCCAGCTTTTCGCCCAAAACAATGATGGTCCTCACGTCTTTCGGGAAACAACCGCTGTTATAGCCCCGAAAACCTTCGTAAAAAACCTCGAGGCCGTAGTGGCCGATTCTCTGGTCGGCGCCAATCAGGCGTTTCACTTCGTCGTAATCGACGCCAATCGCGTTGGCCAATTCAAAGATCTTGTTGGCTAAGGCCACCTTGACGGCCAAAATCGTGTTGGCCGCGTATTTAATCAGCTCAGCCGAGGTGGCCGGCAAAATCTTGGTGTATTCGATCGGCGCTTTGGGGAATAAATCGAGAATCGTTTGGGCCAGCGTTTTGCTTTTGGCGGTGAAGCCGACAATTTGCCGGGGCGGTTTACGGAAATCTTCGTCGGCGAACTTCGCTCTTAAAAATTCCGGGACGAAAAGGAACTTATGTTCCGGAAATCTCTTTTGCATGTTTTCGGTCGTGCCGGGCGGAATCGTGGAGCGGAAAACGATAATTTTGGGTGCTCCGAGAATTTTCACGGCCGATTCAATATAACTCAGGTCGGCTTCTTTTTTCTTCTGGTCATAAGGCGTGTTCACGCTTATGAAAATCACGTCCGCTTTGTTCACTTCTTCAGGCGAACCAATACCATTTTTATCGTAGCAATAAACCGTGAAGCCCCGCTCGGAAAAATAGCGGTGCATTGCGCCGCCCAGGAAGCCTAAACCAATGATGCCTATTTTTAAATCTTTAGCCATAATTTTTTTTAATCCTTAACGAGCGGCACAAAATCGAAACCGAAATACTCTTTTTTGACGAAATGCGACTGATCAACTTTGTCCAAAACAACAATGCTCTCTTTTACCGGTGCGACGATCCGGCCGCCGATTTTCAATTGTTCCTGCCAAGCCGGGGATATTTCCCGGGCCGTAGCCGCGGCAATGATCTTATCGTAAGGCGCTTCTTCCGAAAATCCCTTTGAACCGTCGCCTAAGACCAGATTAATGTTCTTGAACGGATATTTGTTGAGATTGGCTTCGGCAAAAGCTTTTATTTCCGGAATTCTTTCGATGGCGATTATTTTTCCGTTCTCTCCCACGATTTGGGCCAAAAGCGCGGCTT
>LCPF01000006.1:4398-10354 GCA_001003475.1 Candidatus Jorgensenbacteria bacterium GW2011_GWA1_48_11
CTGCCGGCACCGATATCCATGATCTTTTCTCCGGCCCTTGGTTCCAAAAGCTCCAGCATGAAAGCCACGGTCAGCGGCTGGGAAATGGTCTGGTCCGAACCAATGGGCAGGGGCTGATTCAAATAAGCGTATTCTTTGAAATCCTTGTGCACAAAATCAGCCCGATCGACCTTTCTAAAAGCCTCGATCAAGGCTGGCGTTTTCAAATAACCGTCTTCAATCAATGAATCGTTCAATGATTCCTTAATATTATTGGGCATTTACGGCTAATCGCTTTCCGGGCGCCACATACCGTCATCGCATTCCCAACCTCCGGTCGAAGTTGGCATTGAACCGCAGTTATCTAAATCTTCAAGAAGATCTTCAAGTTCCAAATCATCCCCGTTGTCAGAAGATGATGCTTCTTCTAAGCGCCCCTGGATTCTTTCCTGAATTTTTTCCCGGACACGCCTCATCATTTCCTCGGCTTTTTCCGGCAGAACTTCCTGGAGATGGCTTAAGACCTCAATCGCCCTCTCTCCGTAAATCGAACTTGAGGCATTGGTTAGGACATCGCTCAGAATTTGACCGAAATTGCCGCTATCATCCTTATCGTCGGCTTCCTTCAAAATTTCGTCGAGATAATCGTTGTTCTGCCGGATTAAATCATTTATTTCCGTGCTCGTGCTGAATTTTATTTCCAGTTCGTGGAAAAGAGCTTCGTGCTTCACGGCCCGGTCGGCCAAATTTTGAAGCAGGGTGGTCATATTCGGATTCTGCGATGTTTGCGTCAGCGACTGCAGACGGCTTTGCAGCCGGGTTACGGAACTTTGGTAATTTTCCAAGGCTTTGGCAACGGCCTCGGCGTTATTCGAGACGCTTTCCTGCAATTTGGCTATTTCCGCGGCTTTCACGTTCGTGATATGCAAGTCCAATTCGGCTTTGGCCACTGGATTGAAAGTAAAGAATTTCTGGATGGCCCAGCCCCAATTCTTCAAAAAATACAAAGGGCTTGTGGGCAGCAGGCCGGGGTCGCCGCCGATCAAATCTTGCGGCGTAATACCCGTACTCGTGGCCGTCTGAGCCAAAACCACCCCGCTTAAACTGACGACCAAGCTGAAGCCGATAACGGCTGCTAAAATAGTGTTTTTCATAACTTAATTATATCAGAAAACACTATTTTGAAACCTTGATTTTACCCTCGGGCAGCTTTTAAGGCTTTAGCCCACCAAATGAGCTGGTTTAAGAAATTCTCCGCCGCTGGCTTGAACGGTTCGAGAACGCCGGGCTTCAAATTTCCTTTTTCGTCGATCAAAGTCCACGGCAGCGGAATATGAACCGCTTCCCGGATTGGCGCCATTTGCAGTTCAATCGCCACTTGCCGCAGCTGCTCCACTGCCCTTGCACCGCCCACAGTGCCATAACTCACGAAACCGATAGGCTTATTATTCCATTCGTAATAAATCCAGTCCAAAGTATTTTTGAGCACGGCCGGATAGCCGTGATTGTATTCCGGGGTCACGATTATGAATCCGTCGGCTTCGGCAATCTTAATAGCTAATTTCCCAACAATTTCATTGGGATAGCCGTTTTTGAAGTATTTCGGCGAAATCGGCTGGTCGAAAAACGGCAATGGATAATCCCGCATATCCAAAAGCTCGGCTTCCACGCCTTCCGTCTTTTTCGCTTCTTCGAATATCCAATTCGCCGGCTTGTCGCCAAAGCGGCCTTCGCGGGTACTACCGATGATTATTTGTATTTTTAGTGGGATCATTTGGAAAATTATTCTGAAACCGTTGTATCTTTAATCACTTTTAGTAAAAGTCTTGCCTGTTCTCTCTTTGATTCATCAACAACGCCATCTCTTTCTTCTAAAAGCTGTTCTATTTGATGCTTATAATCATTGTAAGCGTCAAAACTTTTTGGACTGGATCCAAAATCAAAATTTAATGCTCTTATAATGATTGGAAGTCTCGTTTGTATGTTCCTTTTGATGTATTTCACAAGCAAAGCAAAACTTCTCGGATTATCAATATCGTCTATAAGCGGGTTAAGTATTTCTTCTGGTATATCCTCATTCGTTTCATCTTTCAAGAGGAGTTCAATGACCGTATAGTTTGGTTTTTTTTGCTCTGGTGTTTTTTCTTGTCTCATAAGTAGTTTCTCAATAAAACTTTCTTGTGGCGGGGGCACTAGGGAGTCGAACAAAATTCTGCGTTGCAGAATTTTCTAACACCCAGCGGTTTTAGTATTTCCGCCACGGGAAAACTCCCGTTTTCCCGACCCATTTCCCGTTCGAATCCTTTAATGCTCGGATACAAATTTAGGATACCACAAGGGTATCCAAATTTGTATTTGCGGGGGCACTAGGATTCGAACCTAGATCAATGGTTTTGGAGACCATCATTCTGCCATTGAACTATGCCCCCTTAAGATAATTTTACTGGATTTTTAAATATCCGCCAAAGCCAGCCCAGATCTAAATTTGCATTTATCTAGGATTAAATCTTAATAACTTATTTCCCTAGACGATTGGAAGAGCAACGCCTGTACAAACTATAGCTCTACCAATGGCTATTTTTGATCTTTTCTGAATTATTTAAGATCGTTTCGGTTATATCCGGAGAGTCCTACTTCTTTGCTTCTTTATGCAAAGTGTGCTTGCGGCACCAATTGCAAAACTTCTTGTATTCGATCTTCCGCTCCACCAGTTTCTTGTTTTTGGTCGTGAAATAATTCACGTGCTTGCAAACGGAACAGCGAAGCCTTATTAATCTTTCGGTAAATTTGCCTTGTGCCATATGAATAAACCAATAACTAATAACTTATAACAAACGACACCGAAAGTAAAGTCTCAGGTTATTAGTTATGAGTTATAAATTATTCTTGAGCCAATGGCCGGATTTGAACCGGCGACCTACTCCTTCGCTTTCACCTCTTCTTTTTCCATTCAAGAGGGCTAGACTGTATCTTTTCGCCAAAGGCGAACCCTTGTCAGTCGTTCGGGCCCTTCAATTTTATTCAGGGCCACGGTCTTGGCCTTTCGGCTATTAACCGTTATTCGGGATTCATCCAAGCGTTGCCGCTTGAATGGGCAGGGCTTACGGCCCACCATGGAGTTGCTCTACCAACTGAGCTACATTGGCATCGCAGACTTTCGTCTGCTCTCCAGAAACCCTCGGTTTCTGGCGCGCTGCTGTTTTCCGAGACGGGGAAATCCTTATACTCTTTCCCCGACCCCTTTTTCGGCAATCGCCGCCGCGATTGCTTATCTCATCTTAAATTGTCAATTTCCTTCAATAAGATATCTCTTAGTTTCTTATTATGGAATTGAACTGTCAATACGCCGTACTTTGATTTATTTTTGTAAGTGCCGGGGCCGCGGCTTGGCGTAACGATCACTTTTTGTAATTGTGCCGGCTTTATTTTCAACTTTGTCGTCCAGAATTTTAAGGCCTTTTTAGGATTCACGTCGTTGAATACTTGAAGGCCGAAACGCAAATTATTCCTACTTACGCCATAGACCTGTTCCAGGAACTTAATGAATGACTTGATTAATCCTAGGTCCGTATTACCTAATCTTAATGAATTTTTATTGGCCCGATTACCCTCACCCCAGTATAAACCAAGCCCCAAGCCGAATAATTTCGCTTCTTGGATGGTTTTCGGCCAATGAAAATCAAAAGGGTCGCCGAAAGGATGGCGCTTT
The DNA here is from genome assembly GCA_001003475.1 of Candidatus Jorgensenbacteria bacterium GW2011_GWA1_48_11. Classification (GTDB taxonomy): domain Bacteria; phylum Patescibacteriota; class Minisyncoccia; order UBA6257; family GWB1-50-10; genus GWA1-48-11. The sequence goes on from LCPF01000006.1 coordinate 8,087, forward strand.
ACGTAAGTCGCCTCGCTTCTCAAGCGGCGGCTTAATTTGTATTTGCTCATCCAATAAAATACCTTATGCGGGGAACAGTTCAAGAGCCGACCGATCTCTTTCATTGATTTATGCTCGGTCAAATAAAAATCGGCAAGAGTTTTCTTCGGGATCAAGCCGACATTCCTTTCCCACTTCTTGGTTTTAGAACCATCTTGCCCAAAACCAGGCCATTTTCCGGAATGTATCTGTTTTTTCGTTCCTTTTCTCGGAAAAACCAAATTCCCTCCCATTTGTTTTATATTTATTTTGAAATAGAGTCGGCCAAAACGGAATTATATCTATCATATCATAATGGGAAGAGCTATTCCCTAATATGGCGTTGCTCTTCCAATTGTTCCCGATTGCCGCCCGACTAATCATTTCATTGATATTGACTGTCTATGTGATATCTAATTTATCCCCTATTTTAGTCTCGGTCTTTTGAATTGTGCCGGCCGGCAATTCCAAAATATTTATATATCGCGGCGGCCAGAAAAAAAAGCGGTTCGGCGGCATATTTTGACGCAATGCTTTTACTTCCCAATTGGGGTCGCAAACAAGGCAATCGATCGGGAATCTCATGCCGAAAGTATGAATGCCCCAGCGGGTTTTAAAGAAAAGCGCAGCCGGACCAGATCGGCCGATAAGCCCTTTTGATTTCTCGGAAAGCGTAGAGGCTACCAAAATATTTTCGGCGAGCACCAAATTTTTTGAAACATTAAAAACTCTCATTTTACCGTTCTCGTCAAACCCTTGACCCTCTTCTTAAATTGGATTAAGCTACTTTTCAGCATACCCGATCGATTAGCTCAGCGGAATAAGAGCGCCGGACTCTGGATCCGGAGGCGAGAGGTTCGATTCCTCTATCGGTCATGGAACATTTTCGGGGTGTAGCGCAGCCTGGATAGCGCGCTGGGAGAGAACCCCAGAGGCCGCAGGTTCAAATCCTGCCTCCCCGATTCATCCGCGGAAGTAGCTCAGTGGTAGGGCACTGCCTTGCTAGGCAGGGGTCGGAGGTTCAAATCCTCTCTTCTGCTTTCAGCACATCGCCGGGTGGAGCAGCCTGGTAGCTCGTCGGGCTCGTAGCCCGAAGGTCGCAGGTTCAAATCCTGCCCCGGCTATTTCATCCCCCAGCCTTCACGGGCCGGGGGATTCTTTTTTTTATCCTTGAGCCACCTCTCGGATTTGAACCGAGGACCTTCTCTTTACAAAAGAGTTGCTCTGCCGCTGAGCTAAGGTGGCAGCTGTGCAGTATTCTTGAATTAGTCCGAACGCATTTCGCCCCAGAAAATCCGGAGCGGCTTCGCCGCGAGATTTAACAATTTCCAATTTTTCTTTGACGGCCAAATTCTTTATGAAACAAAAAATGATTTACACTATTCTTCCACACCTTCCACTTTTTCGTGCATTCCCAATTTATCTTTCTCGAACGCGGATAAAGCTTGTTTTGATTCCTCTACTTTTTGCATTAATCTTTTGTACTCCGCTTCTAATGCATCAGCTTCTTTCTCACCCCTTTCTTTTAGTTGCTGGAGTTTTTTATACGCCCTATTTGCTCTTTCCTCTTCGACTGATGATTGATATTCGGAAGATTCAAGTCTCCTTCCTACTGGCGATGCGAGATCTCGGTCTTGGTGTGTCTCACGCACTATACCGCCGGGATGCTTTTGCGCTTCTTCAGAAGCTTTTCTTGCTTCTTCCTCTTGCTTATCGTAAGCCTCTCGAGAATACGGTTTTTCGAATGGATTTTTCATGTTTTTAGTTAATGCTAATAATGTTTAACTTATACTATCGACCTTAGTAATTATTTATGATTAAGATTTTTTCTTTTCTTCTTTCAGTTAAAACATGGTTCGAGCCGATTGTTTTTCCGGGCTCTTTGACGGTTTTGAAATCTTGTGGCGAAGCCGCTCCGGATTTTCTGGGGCGAAATGCGTTCGGACTAATTCAAGAATACTGCACCAGTAAGGAAATTGCAAGTTTTGAAGGGCCGCCTCGCTTCGCTCGGCGACTAATTTGTATTGAATTTTCGGGGCAAAAAAGAATTGGCGATTTTGAAAGAAGAAAAGAAAAATTTTTAATCTTTAACTCAACAAGAACATGAAATACGTACTTTACGCTCGCAAGAGCACAGAGGAAGATGCTAGGCAGGTTTTAAGTATTGAAGCGCAACTCGTAGAGTTGCAAGAGTATGCCGCCAAAGAAAAATTGGAAATTGTTGCCTCGCTTTGCGAGGCCAAAACCGCC
>LCPF01000006.1:10366-41420 GCA_001003475.1 Candidatus Jorgensenbacteria bacterium GW2011_GWA1_48_11
AAAATATTTTGTAGATAATTTGCGAGAGAATGTGAAGCGAGGACTACGACAGAAAATCCGAAATGGCGTTTGGCCCGGCTGGGCTCCAGTGGGCTACTTAAACAACCCAAAAACTCGTGGAGTAGATATTGACCCTGAAAAATCTCAAAAAGTGAGGAAGGTTTTTGAACTTTACGCCACTGGAGCATATCCGCTTCACTCTCTCGCAAATTGGTGCATCAAACACAATCTCAAGGGGAACAAGAACAATAAAATATCCATCAGCAGTTTACAGAAAATCCTACAAAATATTTTCTACATTGGTTTGATGAAATTTAAGGGAGAAGTTTTTGAAGCAACTCACGAGCCGTTAATCTCAAAGAAACTTTTTGAAGAAATGTTTTAATTTGTTCGGTTAGTGCTTCCTCTCGCAAAAAGTGCTTTTCTTGGCTTTTCTTGGCCTGTTGAAATGCGCTTCGTGCGGTTGCTCAATAACTGCCGAAATTCAAAAAGGTCATCACTATTACCACTGCACGAAAAAGAAAGGGCTGTGCCAAGAAAAGCACTTTTTGCGAGAGGAAGCACTAACCGAACAAATTAAAACATTTCTTCAAAAAGTTTCTTTGTCGAGCCAAGACACCAAGAAAGTTTTCGCTGAATTACAGAAAGACGAAGGACGAGCAAAAGAGGAAGCTAAAACTACTGTTCAAAATCTCAAATTGGAATTAGCTGAAATCGAAGCCAAGCTCGAAAAACTGTTGGACGCTTATCTTGGCGAGGTTATCTCCGACACCGATTACAAAGCGAGAAAAGATAAATTACTTACCCAAAAGGTCGAGCTTGGCGAGAGAATCAGAGATTTTGAACAGAAAGGCCTGTCTTGGCTCGAACCGGCTCGTGAGTTCGTTTTATCCTTGAATCAAGCCGCGAATTTAGTTAAGAGTGGAAACAAAGCGGAAATGACAACATTTCTGAAAACAATCGGCTCGAACCATGTTTTAGAAAATCGCCAATTCTTTTTTGCCCCGAAAATCCAATACGAATTAGTCGCCGAGCGAAGCGAGGCGGCCCTTCAAAACTTGCAATTTCCTTACTGGTGCGTGGGGGAGGATTCGAACCTCCGTAGCCCGAAGGCGCTAGATTTACAGTCTAGTGCAATTGACCGCTCTGCCACCCACGCATCTATATTATCTTAAACCTGATCCTGCTTTTTTTCACCTCCCTCTTCTAAAGAAGTGATTGTTTCTTTGGGCTCGGTTTTTTTGAAATTGTTAAGCTTCTGACTTACCCAATTATCAGACTTCAAAATCCATACTTTCGTACGCCTCAATATTTTCTCGGAATGGGCCTGGACCCAAAAATCTGTTTTTTCCAAGTAAGCCGTGAGCCAATGCGGCCGCAAGGGCCTTACTTCGCCATCCGCGTCATTGATGCGCGGCAGGGTCCGGGCGGCCAAATAAATGATCGCGCCCAAGGAAAGCATTATTAAAGTGTTCAATATGAAATTAAGCATGGAGTGTTCGCTAACAATGCTAATTTTAGCAAATAATGCGAATTCGCGTTATTGAAACTAAATTCGAATTATTCGCGATTACTACTATCATACTTCGTAGCGGCAGAACCTTTCCACGACGATATTTTCTCCCACCTTGGCGATGGTCCGCTTCACAAAATCACCCATTTTGAGGGATTCGTCCTTGATATACGCCCCTTTAAGCAGCTCTTCGACGTTCTCGGGATTCATGGCCGCGATCTGCATGGCGAGCTCATGGGCCAATTCCCGGAAAGGCTCCGAGCGCACCACGAAATCCGTTTCCGCCCGCAGCTCCAGAAGCACGCCCACCCGCTCATTATGAATATAAGTTTCGAGAAGGCCGGCGCCGGTTTTCCTTTCTCTTTTCGATTCGGCTTTCATGATGCCCCGCTCATGAATGATCGTGATTGCCCGGTCGAAATCGCCTTTAGCTTGCTCCAGAGCCTTTTTACATTCCATTACGCCCGCTCCCGTCGCCTCGCGGAGTTTTTGGATGCTATTCACCATTTTTAATTCCTTCTTTGATTTTCTCCATCACCCACTCGATGCTGCTCTTCGAATGATCGTTGGCAAAAATCGGATAGGCCACGTCATCGGTATCGTCATCGGTATCCAAAATGGCCACAACCGGCACGTTCGTTTTTTTCGCTTCCCGAAAAGCCGTTTCGTGTTCTTTGATGTCAACGATGAAAATCGCGTCGGGCAAACGGGCCAGATTTTCGAGGCCGTCAAAGAACTTAGCCAGCTTCGTGATTTCGTTCGAAAATTCCAACTGCTCTTTTTTGGTGTATTTCGCGAGAGCGCCGCTTTCTTTTTTCACCTTGAGATCGTTATAATATTGCTTTCTTTTGTTCAGAACCGCGAAATTAGTCAGGGTGCCGCCCAGCCACCGCGTCACCACATAAGGGAGCTTGAACCCTTGGGCGAAGCTTAAAACAGAAGATTTGGCCGCCGGGTTCGTGCCGACCAAAAGGACGGAGCCGCCGGCTTTCACTTTCTCTTTGAGAAAAAGAATTGCTTTCGCAAGGCCGCCGAAAATAGCTTCCGGGTCTAGAAGCTCGATCTCGTTCCGGTTACCGGCGATAAAAGGCCTCATCCGGGGATGAGTTTTCGATTTCTTATGGCCATAGATAACGCCGGCCTTGACCATCTCGGCCACCGTCGTTTCATTAAAAACATCAGGCATAGGTTTAAATTCTAACCAAGGCGGACTTATTAGTCAATCCATTCGATGCTACTCAGGATTGATGCTGAGCACGAGTCGAAGCATCAAAAGATTTTCGCCAATCTTCGATACTTTTATGGTTGCCTGACAAAAGCACTTTTGGAACGGGATATTTCCTCCTCTTATAGGTCAATATTTCCGGCCGGGTATAGTGGGGGTATTCCACGCCCTTTGTGCCGGCGGCTTCTTTTTTCTTCAGAAGAAGGTTCCAATGCGATTCCTCTTTCAAGGATTCCAATTTTATGACGCCGGGAATGAGCCGCGTCACAGCCGAAACAACGGCCATGGCCGGCACTTCGCCGTCAGTGAGAACGTAGGGGCCAATCGAAATTTCCTCAGCTTTGAGGATGCGGAAGACGCGCTCGTCAATGCCTTCGTAGCGGCCGGAAACAAGAACGATCTGGTCGAATTTCTTGGACCAGTCATAGGCTAATTTCTGATTGAATGGCTTGCCCTTAGCCGAAAAAACGACTATTTTGGTTCTTTTAGATTTGTCCTTTTTGGTAATGTGCTCGACCGCCCTCAATATCGGTTCGGCCATGATGATCATGCCGGCTCCCCCGCCGTAAGGTTTATCGTCAACTTTTCTAAACCTTTTCGCCCCTAGGCCGCTTTTAGCGGCCGGGGCCCCGGCCTTCGGCTTAGGGGTAAAATCCCGGAGGTTCCAAATTTTGATCTTCACCAGTTTTTTCGCCTGCGCCCGCTTCAAAATAGACTCATTGAAATACGAATCGAATATTTTGGGAAAGATTGTGATGATGTTGAAAGTGATCATTAATTAACGAATTTAGAATAGACTAAATCTCTTACTTCTTTTGGCAATAAGTCTAAGTTTTTAATATCTTTAACGAGGATTGATTCTATATTATGAGTGCCATCGTATCCTTTGTCCTTTTGAAATTCAGGTCCTTCGCCGGTGCCTAATCTACCACCAATTTGCCTACAAAGATACCAATATTGATCTTGTATAATATCTGATTCCTCGACCTTCTTATTAAAGAATAAATCGTCTACTTTAACATCTATACCAAGTTCTTCTTTACACTCTCTTTTAAGAGCTTGAATTTTGTCTTCTCCTTTTTCAACACCACCACCTGGAAAAACCCAATACGTTCCATTACTTCTAACTCTTTTAATCAAAATAATCTTATTATTATCAATAATCACAGCTCTCACTCTATTTTGGATTGATTTGGACATTGATTTTATTATAATCGCTTTCCAAAAAACCAAACCACACGCTTGGGTGTGGCTTGGTTTTTTGATAATGCCCGGAAATTACATCTGCTGGAAATCTTCCCTGGGCTTTCTTGGACCACGGGTACTGCCTTCCGGCTCCTCGATCTTCAGATTGACCCGGGCATTATTCTTGATGCCCACAATCCGAAGCAAGGAGCGAATGGCCTTCGCGGTCGCGCCCTGCCGGCCGACCACTTGGCCCATATCCTGCGGATTGACTCTGAGCGACAAAAGCACGCCCATTTCATCCACTTTGCGATCAACCTTCACGTCATCCGGATGATCAACTATTCCCTTAACCAGAAATTCAAGAAATTCCTGATCAATCGCATCTTTGTTCATTGCTTGCAAATATTTATCAAATCGACCTTTGCTGATTTAAAATCAAAACGGGATGGTTATATTATGATTCGGCTTCGGCCGGTTTTGCTTCGGGCGCAGGCGCCGCTCCCGCCGCGGCCGGGGCGACCGACGCCTCTTCTTTGGTTTTTTTCGATTTTTTGTGAACCGGTATCTTCGCGCCGGAGAGAATGCCGGCCCTGACGAAAAGGTTATGGACCGTAGGCGTGGGCTGGGCGCCGACCTTAAGCCAGTGGTTGACCCTATCCTTTTTCAAATCAAAGGCATCGGTCCGGGGATTTGACCAGCCCAGATCGTCCAAAAAACGGCCGAAAACCTTGCTCCGTTTTTCGGTCACGATTACCCGGAACGATGCTTGGTGCTTTTTACCGGTTCTTTTCAATTTGATCGCCAACATATTTTACTAATGAAGAATAATGGATAACCCGGAAAAAATCAAACCTTTTGCTCGGCCGACTCCAATTTCAAGGACAAGACCTTGGAAACGCCGTCATCGCCCATGGTAATGCCGTAAAGAGCGTCGGCCGCTTCCATGGTCGAACGGTTGTGGGTAACGATCACGAACTGGGTATGCCTCGAAAATTCCTTGATGAGTTCCGAAAAACGCCGGGCGTTCTCTTCGTCCAAGGCGGCATCAATCTCGTCCAAAACCAGAAACGGCGGCGGGCTGACGGCAATCAAAGCGAAAAGAGCGGCCATGGAAACCAGGCTCCGCTCGCCGCCGGAGAGCATTTCCAAATTGGTAATCTTTTTCTTGGGCAGGTTCAGATCGATTTCCACGCCGGCAATCGGTTCCTTTTTTTCTTCGGCCGGCTCGGGTTCAAGCTTGACTTCGGGTTCGCTTACGCCTTCGTCGCCCACTTCCGGCTTCGCTTCCATTTTCGGTTTGGGAACGACGAGTTTCAATTTCGCCCGGCCGCCGCTGAACATCAGCCGGAAATATTTATTGAATTCCTCGTTGATCAAATGAAAAGCGTTCTTGAAATCGTTGTGAATCCTCTCTTCAAGCTCTTTGATGAGATTTTTCAAATCGGTGGAAGCTTTCTCGAGATCGGCCAATTCCCGGCTCAAAAATTCGTGGCGCTTTTCGCTCTCCTCGGCCTCTTTGACCAGGCTTTGGTCGATTTCGCCTATCGCCGCGAGCTCGGCCCGCAAGCGCATCATCTTCTTTTCCGCTTCGGCTGAATCGATCGCCTGGCCGTCCCATTGCAAGTTCTTCAAATCCGCCAGAAATCGGCCGAAGGACTGCCATTCCCGCTCCAGTTCGCCGAGCCGCAGATGAATTTTCTCTTTTTCAAAAGTTTTGCTCTGGATTTTTTCTTCCAGGCTCCGCAGGGCGTTCTTTTTTTCTTCCAAATTCTCGATCTGGCGCCGAAATTCCTGATTAAGGCTCTTTTGGATCTCCAGGATTTTTTCTTCGGATAGCCTCAAGGCCCGGGTCCGATTCTCGATCTCGCTTATTTCCGCCTGCAACTTTTTTTCGTCGGCCACGAGATCCGAAAAATCACCGCCCTTGAAAAGATTCTTCAGCTTCTGGACCCAGTCGGATAAGACCTTCTTTATTTTCGCGAGATCGTCCAAGACCAGACTGGCTTCCAAGTCGTCGCTTAGCGCATGGATGACGTCGGACAATTCCTGAGAAGAGTGGTCGTGCCTGCCGGCGGCCTGGAATTCTCTTTTCACTTCCAAGCGGGCCAGATTTTTCTGGAGACTTAGCCGCCTTTCGGCCAGTTCCGCAAGTTCGGCCTTGATCTTCTGGCTTTCGCCGGGCTCATCGCTTTGCTTATCGATCTCCCTCAGTTTTTTTTCCAAAATTTCTATTTCCCTTTGTTTCTCCTTGGCGGCCTTCTGCAATTGCTCCATCGGCAAAACCAAATCCTTCAATTCTTTTTCCAGGGCTTGGTAATGGAAAGAAAAATATCTGTTTTCCAATTCCCGAAGTTCAATTTCAACCTCGTTCCTTTTTTCAAAACGGTTCTTTTGGCGGCGCAAGACCCGCAAGTGCGGCGCAAGCTCATCAAGCATCGCCTTAACCTTATCCATATTGATCCGGGCGTTCTCGAGTCGGCGTTCCGACTGATTCTTTTTGATGCGGAATTCCCGCAAGCCCAGCACCTCTTCCATCATCATCCGTCTTTCCTCGGGTGTGCTCTTGACGAAGACGTCGCTCTCGCCCTGGCCAATCATGTTCAAACCGCGGCTCGAAAGTCGCGCTCTCGCCAAGATCGGCAGCAAATCCTTCAGCCTGACTTCGGCGTCATTGCAAAAAAACTGGGAAGTGCCAGACCTGTCAATTTTGCGCATCACCGCCATTTCTTCGAAATCCAACGGCAACTGCTTCCCTTTATTGTCGAAATAAAGCGCCACCCTGGCGAGACCCGCCGCCGGATGCTTGGGCGTACCCGAAAAAATAAGATTCTCCAATTTTTCTCCCCGCAATTGCTTGGCCTCCCGTTCGCCTAAAACCCAGCGCAAGGCGTCGATGATGTTGGATTTTCCCGAACCGTTCGGCCCCACGATTGCCACAATCCTGGCCGGAAAATCAAGAACGGTTTTGGGGGCAAACGATTTGAAACCCTGAAGTTCCAGTCTTTTGAGAAAATTGGTCATTTTCGGTTATTTTTTCGGCACCATTGCCCGCAAGGCCACTTCGGCGGCATTCACTTCCGCCTCCTGCTTCGAACTGCCTACGCCTTTCTTGATGAGCTCATCGCCGAAAAAAACCCCGACTTCGAATTTTTTATTATGATCCGGTCCTTCCTCCTTCAAAATTTTGTAAGTCGGCGTAAGTTTCAGCCGCTCCTGGACGATCTCTTGCAAAAGGCTTTTCGGATCGCGGTAAAGACCCTTCTCGATCACTTCCGGCAAATGGGATAAGACCGACTCCTCAATGAAAGTCTTCGTGACCGAAAAATCCTGATCCAAATAAATTGCGCCGACCAGGGCCTCGAAAGCATTAGCCATGATCACTTCCCGGGCCTTGCCCGTATCCTTGGTTTCGCCGCGCGACAAAAGAATATGCTCCTCGAGAAAGATCTCGCGGGCGATGCGAGCAAGCATCTGATAATTGACCAAGGCCGCCCGGATGCTCGTCAGCCACCCCTCCTGATAATCCGGATAATTTTTGTAAAGGTGTTCGGAAACGGCCAGCTCCAAAACTGCGTCGCCCAAATATTCAAGCCGCTCGTTTTGGGAAAAGGGCCAGCTTGGATTTTCGTTCAAATAAGAACGGTGGGTCAGCGCCTCCTTGAGCAAATTCTTGTTCTTGAATCGAATGCCCAGTTTTTCTTCAAGATCAGCCATTGGTAATTTCTTTCGGTTTTTCCTGGTTACTGCCGCTTACACCCTCGAGCTCGCGGTAAATCGTGCCCAAGACGCCGTTCACGAACTTCGGCGAATTTTCGCCGCCGTAATTCTTGGCGATTTCAATTGCTTCGTTGATGGCTACCTTGGGCGGCACCTCGTTCTTGTCGGAAAAAAGGAGCTCGTAGATCCCCAAACGGAGAACGTTCCGATCCACAAGCGCGATTTGCGGCACGGGCCAGTCCGGCGCTGCCCGCTCGATGATCGTGTCGATTTCCGGCAAATGTCCCTCGACGCCCTTGGCCAGCCGCCAGACGAAATCCGGCTCATCGATATCCTGACCCAGACTCGCCAGATTTCTCTCCACGATCTTAAAAAGGTCCGTCTTGCGGCCATAAAAATCCCATTCATACAATGACTGAATGATGATCGTCCTGACCAAATGACGGGTAGCCATCCCTCACCCTTCAACGATTAAAACGCTTCGCGACTTTGAAGCGTAAATACTATTCCATCTTTGCGCAATTTCATATTTATCTGTTCTCTGCATCGATATTTATTTCTATGTAAAAGATCGTCGAAGGGTGAGGGATTATTTAGAGGCGGATTTTTCGTTCTTGGGTGATCGGCCGTAAAAACCGCAACTCGGGCAGGTTTTATGCGGCAGGGTCGGTGCGCCGCATTTCGAACAGCGGGCAACGTGCATTCGTTTCAAGGCCAGTTGCGAGCGCCGGCGGCCGACTTTCGATTTAGAATGATGTTTAACTGGTACGCCTCCCATAACTTTTAAATCTTATGATAATTTTTCACGAAAGTCAAACGATGATTCGCGCTCGGCCGGTGTTTTTTGATCGCCTGGATGTGACGCTTGGTGCCGTAGCCCTTGTGTTCGTCAAAACCGTAAGCGCCGTCCTTTTTGTGAAGGCGGACCATGTACCGATCGCGGCTGACCTTGGCCACGATCGAAGCCAGCTTGATGGCTTTTATTTTTTCGTCGCCCCTAATCACGGTTTTCGCGCCGAGATTCAGGGAGTCAAGCTTATTGCCCAGGAACAAACCGCCGTCCAGATAGATCTGCACCTGATTTCCGGAGACTTCCGGCAAACGCAAAAGTTTTTGGTAAGCGCGTTTGGCCGCGAGATTGGCGGCGCAGGAAATATTCAACCGGTCAATCCCCCGGGGATAAATTCTGGCGGTGGCAAAAACGATCTTCGGATGATTCTTTAGATGCCGAAACCAGTTTTCTCTTTGGGAAAAACTAAGCTTTTTTGAGTCTCGAAGTCGGGGCAAGCATTTTATTTTCAAATTAAGGCGGTTTGGCAAAAAAAGCGCGGCCACGACCACTGGTCCTGCCAGTGGCCCCCGCCCGACTTCATCGATACCGATAATCCCCTGCCTTTCCATTCTGATAAAATCTTAATGCGGAAGAACATTAAATTCCACATTTGAAAGCGAGCGGCCCGACACAATGAAGTGACGGGCCGGGAATGCGACTGCGGGGAGGTTGCTGCAGGAAAGTCGAGCGGAAAGCCGTCAAGCGCTCAGACGGTCACGAACCGACTCTAGCTTAGGCTCTCCGATGAGCGGCGGCTCCATAAGCCGCCGACCGACCGTGGCGCCCATCGCCGCGATCACGCCGCCGACGACGAGAAATCCGATCGCGTCGTAGGCATCGAGACCACCGAAGGCCCAGCCATACTGAATCCAGATCCACGGCCCGCCACCCTCGCCGATCGCGTGGTAGATCGGGACCTCGGCCATGAACCAGATGAAACTCACCATGGGAACGAGGGTCAGCTTGGGCAAGAGAGACCGGTAAGGCGCCTTGTGCTTGCGGACGATGTCCTTCCCGACCGCGACCATGAGCCAGACCCCCACAGCGCCGAGGATCGTGACGAAGGCGAGGAACTGCGGCCCAAAGTCGAGCCTGATGTTCCCGATAACCCTGGGAACAAGAAAGCGGTCCATTGCGAGGGAACCCGCAACCGACACCTGTACGATCGGGAGAGTCATCGCGACCGTCGCGAGAATCCCCCACTGGAACCACCTGGACAACCGCATCATACCTCCAAACGTTGATTGTGATACAAACCAAGGAAATCCTGATTTGCTGCTAGCTATAATAGCATCATATATCAATATAAAAGTCAATAGTCAGTAAAATTTTGCTTGTTCCTGGTTTCGAAAATTAGAGTATAATAATCGTGATACAAAAATTTTTCGCCGTATGTCAAAATTCACTCACCTTCACGTTCACAGCCACTACTCCCTTCTCGACGGCCTTGCGAAAATTGACGACATTCTGAACCGCGTCAAGGAATTAAAAATGAAGGCCATTGCCCTCACTGATCACGGCAACCTTTACGGCGCGATAGAGTTCTATAAAAAAGCGAAGAAGGCGGATTTGAAGCCGATCCTGGGAGCGGAAGTTTATTTGGCGCCCTTGGGCCGGCTGAACAAACGGCCGAAAGTCGACGAAAAGCGCTACCACCTGATCCTTCTCGCCAAAAATCTGACCGGCTGGAAAAATCTTCTGCAGCTCGTGACCAAAGCGAACCTCGAAGGGTTTTATTACAAGCCGCGGATCGACAAAGAACTTTTAAGCCGGCATCATGACGGCTTAATTTGTTTATCCGGCTGCCTCTCCGGCGAATTTTCGAAACTTTTGAGCCAGGGAAAAGAAAAAGAAGCGGAGGAGTCGGCGCTTTGGTATAAGGATTTATTCGGCGACGATTTTTATCTGGAGGTTCAGCCGCACACGAAAGAGCTCCATCAGAAAACCGTCGCCATCGGCAAAAAACTCGGCATCAAGCTCGTCGCCACCCAAGACGTTCACTACATCCGCGAAGACGACAAAACCGCCCACGAAATCCTTTTAGCCGTGCAGACGAACAGCAAGCTCGACGACGAAGACCGACTCTCTCTGAAAAGCGTGAACATTTCCCTGCGATCGCCGGAAGAAATGATCGAAATTTTCCAAAACATCCCGGAAGCGATCCAAAGCACTTTGGAGATCGCCGAAAAATGCAACCTGGAAATCGAGCTTGGCACAACCCGCCTGCCCCATTTCATCCTGCCTGAAGGCGAAATTTCCGCCTTCGACTACATTCGAAAATTGGTGGCGGAAAAAACATCGGATCGCTTCCCGAAAATCACGCCGGCCATCGAAGAAAGGATAAAAATGGAATTATCGGTCATCGAAAAAACCGGCTTCAGCGACTATTTCTTGATAGTCCAGGATTTCGTGAATTGGGCGAAAAACCACGGCATCGTGGTGGGGCCGGGCCGCGGTTCGGCCGCCGGCAGCATTGTTTCTTACATTCTGGGCATCACCAATCTCGATCCTTTAAAATACGACCTCCTCTTCGAAAGGTTCTTGAATCCTGACCGGATCCAAGTACCCGACATCGACATTGATTTTACGGACACGCGGCGCGACGAAGTGGTCGCCTACGTCCGGGAAAAATACGGCGCCGACAAAGTGGCGCAGATAATCACCTTCGGCACCATGGCGGCCCGGGCCGCTCTGCGCGATGCCGGCCGGGCCATGGGCATGGCCTACGATTTCTGCGACAAGATCGCCAAACTCATCCCCTTTGCCGCCGACATCAAGCAATCCCTGGAAACGGTGCCGGAAATCAAAACCCTTTACGCCGAGGACGCGCAGGCAAAAAAACTGATTGACGCCGCGAGAAAGCTTGAGGGCGTGGCCCGCCACGCTTCGGTGCATGCCTGCGGCATCGTGATCGCCGCGAAGCCGCTCGTGGAATCCGTTCCCCTCCAGCGCGCCCCCCAAGGCGAAGACACCGTCATCACCCAGTTCGAAATGCATTCCATCGAGGACCTGGGGCTTTTAAAAATGGACTTCCTCGGCTTGAAAAACCTGACGATCATCGAAAAAACCCTCCGCCTGATAAAAGAGGACCACGACGTTCAGATGAATATCGATGAATTGCCGCTGGACGACAAAGAGACATTCGAGCTCTTCCAATCCGGGGAAATGATGGGCGTTTTCCAATTGGAATCATCGGGCATGCGCCATTATTTGAAAGATTTGAAACCGACCTCGCTCGAAGACATCATTGCCATGGTTTCGCTTTACCGGCCGGGACCGATGGAACTCATTCCTTCCTATATCCGAAGAAAATTCGGCAAGGAGGCGATCACTTATTTGCATCCCCGCTTGGAACCGATCCTTAAGAACACTTACGGCGTCGGCGTTTACCAGGAACAAATGATGAGGATCGCTCGCGATTTGGCCGGCTTCACCCTCGCTGAAGCCGACACCTTGAGAAAAGCCATCGGCAAGAAAATCAAAAAACTCCTTGACGAGCAAAAAGACAAACTCATCGACGGCATGGTCAAAAACGGCATCGACAAGAGAACGGCCCAAAATATTTGGGAACTCTTTCCGCCTTTCGCCCGTTATGGCTTCAACCGCAGCCATGCGGCCTGCTACGCCTTGATCGCCTATCAAACGGCTTACCTCAAAGCCCACTATCCGGTGGAATTCATGACAAGCTTGCTCAATATTTCCGGCACGGAAATCGAACGGATTAATTTCCTCGTTAGCGAAGCAAGGCGCCTTCAGATCAAGGTTCTGCCGCCGGACATCAACCTGAGTTTTGAAAATTTCACGGTTGATGAAGCGAATATCCGCTTCGGCTTACTCGCTATCAAGAATATCGGCGCGAACATCGTCCATTTCATCATCGAGGAACGAAGCCGCGGCGGGTCTTTCGCCGATCTGGCCGATTTCCTGAAACGCGTCCACCATCGCGACCTCAACAAAAAATCCCTGGAAAGCCTCATCAAAAGCGGCGCCTTCGATTCGCTGGGCGTCGAGCGCGGCCAGGCCTTGGACAATATCGAAGAACTTCTAAAACACAACCAGCGCATCCGGAAAATGGGCGAGACCAACCAATACAATCTTTTCGGCGCAAGCGCCCAACTGGCCGATCTAAAAATGAAGCCGGGCAAACCGGCTGATAAAAGCCTGACCCTGGCTTGGGAAAAGGAGTTTTTGGGGCTCTACTTGACCGACCATCCCTTGAACGCCTATTTGCCGAAAATCCAAAATCAGGTGAAAACAATCAGCGAGATCGCAAAGATGCCGAAAAACTCCGACCGCGGCCCGCGCCTGCGCCTGGCCGGCATCATTTCCGGGGTCCAAAGGATCATGACCAAGAACGGCCAGCCCATGCTTTTCGTCACTTTGGAAGACCTGAACGACAACCTGGAAATTTTGGTTTTCGCGGACACGCTCGCAAAATATCCGCTCATCTGGCAGGAAAACAAGGCGGTAATGGTGAACGGCCGCGTTTCCTGGCGCAACGACGAACCGAAACTGATTTGCGACGAAATAAAGGAGCTTTGACAATAAAACCAGCCCATCCCCGATGATTTGGAAATGGGCCGTCTGCTAGAAGCGGAACCGCTTGCTTCTCCTGTCCTGTTCCCTTCGATTCACCAATTCTTTTACTTCTTCGTCGCTCATCGGACGCCGGCCGTCCAATCCTTCCGCCTTCAGCTTCGAACAGCCGCTACACAGATCACGGTCGGGCGGCGGCGGCTGGACGGGCGGCGATTCCTCTAAGAAATCCCGGCAAATTCGGCAGATCATCGAAGCTCCTTAGTGGGGGCTGGAATTAATTTAGGGCTTTTCTATTTGCCGGTCAAGATTTATAATGACGAATATGGTAAATCTCGATAATGTCCGCCATTCTTTAGCGCATTTACTGGCCGCCGCCGTCCTCAAAAAATTTCCCAAAGCCCAATTGGGCATCGGCCCGGTCATCCAAGACGGCTTTTATTACGATTTTAAACTGCCCCGGACGCTCACGCCCGCCGATCTGGCTGATTTTGAAAACGAAATGAGAGACCTGATCGGAGCCGAATTGGCCTTCCGCGGCAAAAAAGTAAAACCGGCCGAAGCCAAAAAAATATTCAAGCACCAGCCTTTCAAGCTCGACCTGATCAAAGATTTCACGAAAGAGAAAAAGTCCCTTACGATCTACAGAACCGGCGATGTGTTTTTGGATCTTTGCCGGGGCGGCCACGTCAAGAACACGAAAGAAATAAATCCGCGCGCGTTCAAACTGACGCATATTGCCGGCGCCTATTGGAAAGGCGACGCTAAAAATCCCCAACTCCAGCGCATTTACGGCCTGGCTTTTGCCGCGGAAAAGGAATTGAACGGTTATTTGAAAATGCAGGAAGAAGCGAAAAAACGCGACCACAAAATACTCGGCCCCGCCCTCGATCTTTTCGCTTTTTCCGATCTCGTGGGCGCCGGCTTGCCCCTTTGGACGCCGAAAGGAACCCTACTTCGCAATATTTTGGACGATTTCGTTTGGGAGCTCCGGGAAAAATACGGATACCAGAAAGTTGAAATCCCCCACATAACCAAAAAAGACCTCTACGAAAAGAGCGGCCACTGGGAAAAATTTCAGGAAGACCTTTTCAAAATCAAAACCCGCGAAGGGCATCTTTTCGCGATGAAACCGATGAATTGCCCGCATCATACGCAAATTTACGCCCGCCGCCCCTGGAGCTACCGCGAACTTCCCCAGCGCTACGCCAACACGACGATGTGCTACCGCGACGAGCAAACCGGAGAACTTTCGGGGCTTTCGCGCGCCAGAAGTTTCACCCAAGACGACGCCCACGTTTTCTGCCGGCTGCCGCAAGCAAAAGAAGAATTTTTGAAGATCTGGGACATCGTTCACGAATTCTACAGCAAATTCGGATTCAACCTTCGCATCCGGGTTTCCACCCACGATCCAAAGCATCCGGAAAAATACCTGGGTGACAGGAAAAAATGGGCTTTCGCCGAAAAGATGCTCCAAGCAATCGTAAAAGACAAGAAGACCGATACTTTTCCGGGCGTCGGCGAAGCGGCCTTCTACGGACCGAAGTTGGACTTCATGGCCAAGGATTCTCTGGGCCGCGAATGGCAGGTCGCGACGATCCAGCTTGACGTGAACATGCCGGAAAGATTCGACCTTACCTGCATGAACGAAAAGGGCAAGCCGGAACGGATCGTGATGATCCATGCGGCGATCATGGGTTCTCTCGAGCGATTCCTTTCGATCATCATCGAGCATTACGCCGGCGATTTCCCGGCTTGGCTCGCGCCGCAGCAGGTGGCGATACTGCCGATCAGCGAAAACCAAAAAAGCTACGCCCTAGCCGTTGCGAGGCAAACGACACTTTGGGCAAACGCATCCGCGAAGCCGAACTCCAGAAAATACCCTATCTCCTGGTTTTGGGCGACAAGGAGATGAATGACAAATCCGTCAGCGTGAGAGAAAGACACCAGAAAGAAAGCAAGGTTTTGCCCCTCGAAACTTTTATAGAAAAAATCACGGCAGTCGTCAGGGGAAAGCTTTAAAAAATGGGAAAGGGTCGCCCGGTATACCGGGCGACCCCCACGTTTTTCTCCGTTTCAGGCGCCGATGCCCAAAGGAACTTCTTCTTCCTTCTTTCGGCTTTCGGCCGGTCGGACGGTTTCCTTTTTCTTCCTTTCGGGGGCCGCCACGTCTTCGAACGGCACGAAACGGCTGAGAAGCCACAGACCGAATCCGAGAACGGCGCCCGCAAGAACGATCGCGGCCTCGAGCAAACCATTCATTTTCCGATTCACGTCCGCTCCTCTCTTGTCGAAAATCAAAAACCCAAACAGCCGTAAGCAATTTACCATTTAAATCAGTTTACGTCAATAAAAAGCAGAAGGCCGGGCAATCCATCCTATGGAAATACCCGGCCTAATCGACGCCACTCTTCGTGGCGATCTCAGAGTTCTGCTCGCCCCGCATCGTTCCCTGCCTCCTTGAACCGAACCGCAAGATGGGGATGTGAGTTTCCCGACTTGGAAAACTCAAGCTCGACTTTCATCGGATCGATGATGCCTCGTCTCACCTGCAGGATGAGAACGGGCCGGTGGGAATCCAGATCAAAGACCAGATGAAAGTCCTCACCTCGCCCAGGCACCTTGAGCGGAAACCTGGTGTAATCGCGGTTCATGATGGCGCGGGCAGCGAAACGCTTGATGCTCTCCTTGTTCTCCACTTCGAGCGACAAGGCTTTCTCAAGCGCTTCTGCCACGCGGAGAGCGATGCGAGCGAGGACCCCCTCCGAGATCCTCAGCTTGGTGGCCATGAGGCCAACCTCCTTTTGGGGTGAATTTTAACGTGCCTCAGTTAGAATAGTATCAACGAACCAAACCGTGTCAAACCAGCAAAAAAATCCGAAAATCATCGTGATTGTGGGGACGAACACTTCGGGGAAAAGCACTCTCGCTGTTTTTCTGGCCAGAAAATTCGGCGGCGAAGTGATTTCGGCCGATTCGCGCCAGGTTTACAAAGGATTCAATTTGAGTGCCGGTAAAATCAATAAAATGGAAATGCGAAGCATACGTCACCATCTATTAGATGTAGCAAGTCCTAAAAGAACTTTTACGGTGGCTCAATATCAAAAATTGGCCCGGCAGGCCGTTCTCAAAATATGGCGCGGACATAAATTGCCGATTATTTGCGGCGGCAACGGCTTTTATATCCAGGCGGTGCTCGACGGCATTGTCTTGCCGGAGGTAAAACCAAACTTTAAATTAAGGACGATACTACAAAAAAAATCAGCGTCGGCATTGTTCCAAATACTTAAAACAAAAGATCCGGTGAGAGCGAAAACAATCGATTCTAAAAATCCCAGGCGCTTAATAAGAGCCTTAGAAATTATCGCCGCCGTGGGCAAAGTGCCAAAGCCGAAAACTAATCCCCTCGCGGCGCAGGTTTTGATGCTCGGCATTAAAAAGGACAAAAGCGTTCTTAGGAAATTAATCGAGCAGAGACTCATAAAAAGACTGCGCCTCGGAATGCTTCGGGAAATAAAAAGTCTCCACGCACATGGTCTTTCCTGGCGAAGACTGGAAAGTTTCGGCTTGGAATACCGCTATTGCGCGCTTTTGCTCCAGAAAAGAATCTCGAAAGAGCAATTCAAAAACGAATTAGTCCGGGCTATTTCAAAATACGCCAAGCGCCAGATAACCTGGTTCAAAAAAGACAAAAGAATTCACTGGCTTAAAAACAAGAGGCAGGCGGAAAAATTAGTAAAGGAATTTCTCAACTAAAGAGACGTTCCCGAACCTCCTTAGAGATCCGGGCGCGATCGCGCTCGATTCATTTTCAAAAAGAATAACAACAGAAAAAGCAAAAATAAATGTTAAACGGGAAAGTTGCCCTAGGTTATAACCTAGGGCAACTTAAAAACACTATCCAAACAAAACTAAACCTCTAGCTCTTTTTCAAACATCTCCCGCAATTTGCCCGGATCGGCCTGTCCTTTTGTTCCCGCCATGGCCTGACCGATCAAAAATTGCAAGGCAGTGGCTTTGCCTTTTTTGTAATCGGCCACCGGCTTCGGGTTTTTCTCGATGATCCCCTTAATCACGCCTCTTAGTTCAAATTCGTCGCTCATTAATTTGAGGCCGCTCTGGTTCATCAGCGTTTCCGGATCTTCGCCCGTTTCGAACATTTTGAGAAGCAAATCTTTAGCCAGACGGCTCGAAAGCTTGCCTTCTTGGATCATCGCGACCAGATGCGCAAAATGTTCCGGAGCGATTTTCAAATCGCCGAGATCGGCTTTTTTCTCCTTCATAATGCCCATTAAATCGCTTAAAAAATAATTGAAAAGGATCTGGGGGTCGGCTTTGGAAGAAAGGGCTTTTAATTCGCTCACGGCCTCTTCGAAATAATCCGCCCGCGCTTTGTCCGAAACCAAAGTCCAAACCTGCTCCTGGGGCAGGCCGAACTCTTGGACAAAACGCCTGGTTTTCGCTTCGGGCAATTCCGGAATTTCGGCTTTTATTTTTTCCAAATCCCATTCCTTTAAATCCAGGGGCGGCAGGTCCGGCTCGGGAAAATAACGGTAATCATGAGCCGATTCCTTGGAACGCTGACTTAGGGTGACGCCTTTTTTGTCGTCCCAGCCCCGCGTTTCCTGGATTATCTTATGACCTTCTTCCAAAGCTTTTTCCTGGCGCTTAAGTTCGTATTCGATCGCGTCGTGGACCGCCTTGAAAGAATTGATGTTCTTCACTTCCACTTTCGTACCCATATCCAGGCTGATGTTCGCTTCCACCCGCATCTGGCCCTTCTCCATATCCGCATCCGAAATACCCAAGTAGCGGAAAATCAGCTGAAGATCGCTCGCGAATTTCACGGCTTCTTCGGCGTTTTTAATATCCGGCTCGGTCACAAGTTCCATTAAGGGCACGCCGGCCCGGTTGTAATCGACAAAACTGGCGTCGGCTTTCTTGTAATCCGGCAGTTCGTGCAAAAGCCGGCCCGTATCCTCTTCTAAATGAATCCGGCGGATACGGATACCGTCCAATCGGCCGCCCGTAACGAGCGGCTCCTCGTATTGGGAGATTTGGTAGGCTTTGGGCAAGTCCGGATAAAAATAACTCTTGCGGTCAAAGTGGGAATGCTTGGCGATCTCGCCGCCCAAAGCCAAACCGGCCTTAACGACCGCCTCCACGGCGGCAATATTCACGACCGGCAGGTTGCCGGGGTGGGCCAGACAAACCGGGCAAACATTCTGATTCGGGTGTTTTTCGCGGAAGTCGTTCAGGCACCGGCAAAACATCTTCGTTTTGGTCGAAAGCTCAGCATGTATCTCCAAACCGATGGTGGGTATTCGCATAAATTAAATCAGCGACAAGAAATAATTTTTGACCGCATCGCTTTGATCGTAAAGTTTCTTCCGGTATTCCTCAAAAACGCCCAATCGGATGCTTAAATGCGAACGGCCGTACTCCTTCATTGCCTCGAAGTGGCTTGGGTAGATTTCGCTGATCCGCCTCACCTGGCCTTCGCTGTAAACGTAGATATCCTCCGGTTCGAACCTGGTCTTGGAAAAAGGCGGCACGACGAAAAGCGCTTCTGCCGGAATTCCGGCCAGTTGGGCGATGTTTTTTTCCAATCTTTCCAGTTCGTCAAAATCGTTCAGCACCGGCGACGCGATCAATTTATCCAAATTATCCAGGGCGGCGATCTTCAACATTTTTTGGGCCAGATCGGCCGAAGCGACCGATTCAAATTTGAATTCCAGGGCAAACCTCGGCAATTTATTGCTCATCAGATTACGGTAATAAAAATGCACCAACTCGTTCCGGGAAACTTCGAAACGGCCCAAGAGACCGAAGTCGGTCAGTTCAAAAAACTCCTTCTCGCTCAAACCCTCCCGCAATAAAATCAAGGACATTTTTTCGATCAGCCGCTGGAGAATGGCCGACTTTTTGCCCAAGTAAACGTTCTTGGACATCTTGATGTAAAAATCCTGAATGGCTTTGGCCTGGTCAACCGCGACCCTGTCAATCACAACCTTACTGTCAATGAAATACGTATGCTGGGCGACGAAAGCCACGCCCGGCCGCTCACCGATGGTATAAAAGGCGTCCCGCTCCAAATAATCGAGTTTTTCCATGCCTAAGTTTTTGTCGGAAACCGCGAGATACAGCGGATTCTTATGGCTCATCAAATCGTGAATCAGCCCGTAATTGAAACCGTGACTTCGCAAGTGATTTTCCAGGCTTTCGAAAATATTGATCCCTCTTTCCTTGTGATTGATTTTCCCGACGCCTTCGGTCAAATGGGAAAAGGGCCCGTGACCAATATCGTGATAAAGGGCGTAAATTTGCAAAGCCAAAGCCTCGTCCTCGTTGATGAATTTATGATTCAGCCAGTTACTCGCGAGACGCTTCGTCCTTTCGTAAGCGCCCAGCGAATGCTGTTTCCGGGTATGGGTCGCACTCGGGAAAATCGCGGCAGTAAGTCCGAGCTGGTACTTGAATCCCAATGATTGAAATTCCGGCACGTCCAAAAGCGGCAAAATGTCGGTCACGTCGATCAAGCCCAAAATTGGGTCAAAAATAAGTCTCGGCTTTTCAACTTTCGCCATTGATTCTATCTTAGCAAAAAATAAAAAACATAGGCATTACTCGATTGTAATGCCCATATTTCGTGCCGTTCCTTCGATTATCTTCTCGGCGGCTTCCAAACTTTGCGTATTGAGGTCAACCATCTTTTTTTCCGCTATCTGCCGCAAGTCCGCCCTCGTGATCTTCCCGATTTTCTGGCTGTGCGGCGTCGGCGACCCCTTTTCGATGCCGGCCGCTTTTTTGATCAAAGACGAGGCGGGCGGCGTTTTCAATTTGAAATCGAAGCTCCGGTCGAGGTAAATGGTTATTTCGGCCGGAACGATGTCGCCCGCCATGCTCTTGGTCGCTTCGTTGAATTGCTGGCAAAACTGCTGGATGTTCACGCCCTGCGGTCCTAAGGCCGTGCCGATGGGCGGCGCCGGATTGGCCGCGCCCGCCGGTATTTGAAGTTTTATGACTGTTTTTATTGGTTTTGCCATCTTAAATTTTCTGCACCTGCAGTGAATCCAATTCTACCAGAGTGTCGCGGTTAAAAACAAGGACCAGAACCTTAACCCTGCCCCTCTCCTCGTCCACTTCCGAAACCTTGCCCTCGTGATCCTTGAAAGGGCCGTCCACGATCCGAACCGCATCGCCGATCTTGAGATCGAATTTGAATTTCGGCTCTTTTTCACCCATCCGAACCATCAGGTCTTCCACTTCTTCTTTTGACAAAGGCGTGGGCACGGCCGGATTGGGACCGACGAAACCGGTCACCCGGGGCGTATTCCTCACGACATACCAGGAATCGTTCGCCCAAATCATGTCCACGAGGACATAACCCGGATAGATCTTTTCCTCGATTACCTGCCGCTTGCCGTTCTTGATCTTGATCTTCGTCTCTTTGGGCACGATGACGTTGAAAATCTTATCGGTCATGGCCATGGACTCAATCCGCTGCTTCAAATAACGGGCGACGGCGTCTTCGTAACCGGAATAAGTATGAATGGCGTACCAATGCCGCTCCTGTTTTTGAACGGTTTTATTGTGAAGCTCCATTAGATTTTAAGGATTAATTTTTGAAGAATTTTTATGAAAATGAAGTCCAAAAGGCCGAGGAACAAAGCCAAGCCGATCGACAAGCCGATGACGAACAGGGTGTACCGGACGGTTTCCTGGCGCGACGGCCAATTTACCCGTTTCAATTCCTGGCGGGATTCCAGCAAAAAAGTTTTCAATTTAGCGAACATAATTTAACTTTATATCAAATTTAAAGGCTAAATGTCAAGATTTTTGACGGCCGTCGCGTGCGCCTGGATGAAATTTTTCCGCGGCTCAACCACTTCGCCCATCAAGATATCGAATAATTTATCCGTGGCCACGGCGTCTTCGACGTTGACCTGATGAAGGAGGCGCGTCGCGGGATCCATCGTCGTTTCCCAAAGCTGGGAAGGATTCATTTCGCCCAAGCCTTTGTAACGCTGGATCGAAACTTCGCCGCCGAACGCTTTGACCGTTTGGTCTTTTTCCTTGTCGCCGTAAACGTATTTGAACTCCTTGCCTTTTTGGATCCGGTAAAGCGGCGGCTGGGCAATGTATAAATGGCCGTTCTCGATGATCTTCGGGAAATAGCGGTAAAAAAGGGTGAGGAGCAGCGTCCGGATATGGGCGCCGTCGACGTCGGCGTCGGTCATGAGGATTATCTTGTGATAGCGCAGTTTTTCGATGTCGAAATTCTCGGCAATGGCCGTGCCCAAGGCAATGACCAGAGATCTTATTTCTTTGTTTAAAAGCATTTTGTCGATCCGGGCTTTTTCCACATTCAGGATCTTGCCCTTTAATGGCAGAATCGCCTGGATATGGCGATCGCGACCCTGCTTGGCCGAACCGCCGGCCGAATCGCCCTCAACTATGAAAAGTTCCGATTCTTCCGGATGCCGGGAAGAACAATCGGCGAGTTTACCGGGGAGGGTCAGGCCTTCGAAAGCGCCTTTCCGAAGAACTGTTTCTTTGGCGGCCTTGGCCGCGGCCCGGGCTTTGGCTGCCAGGAGGTTTTTCTCGATGATTTTCCGCGCTTCGCCGCCGTGTTTTTCCAAAAATTCCTTGAGAGCTTCATTCACGACCGCTTCAACCGCAGTCCGCGCTTCGGGATTGCCCAAGCGGGCCTTTGTCTGACCTTCGAACTGCGGCTCGCGGATCTTGATCGAGATCGCCGCCGTGAGTCCTTCCCGCACGTCATCGCCGGTCAAATTCTCATCCGCTTCTTTCAAATAGCCTTCTTTCCGGGCGTAATCGTTCAAACTCCTCGTCAAAGCCGAACGAAAGCCGGTCAAATGCATGCCGCCGTCAGGCGTGTAAATGTTATTGGCAAAACTCAATTCCTTATTTTCGTATTCGCTCGTGTAGATAAAGGTGGCTTCGATATCGATGCCGTCGGCATTCTTGTGGACGTAGAAAGCTTCGTCCTGAACCGTCGGCGTCTCGCCGATGAGATACTTGATGAACGAATTCAACCCACCTTCGAAATAAAAACCGTAATAAAAAGGTTCTTTACCTGCCTTCGCAGACAGGCCGCGCTCATCAATGAATTCGATTCGCACGCCCTTGGTGAGATAGGCCTGCTGGCGTAAGTGGTCCAAAACTCTCTTGCGGTCAAAATCTATTTTTTGGAAAATTTCCGGGTCCGGATCGAAGATTATTTTCGTACCCTGAATTTTGCAGGCGCCGATTTTTTTCACCTTAGACTTCGGCTTGCCCCGTTCGTATTCCTGAACGTACAAGCCGCCGTCGCGGCAAACTTCCGCCTTCATCCATTTCGAAAGGGCGCAAACCACGGACACGCCAACGCCGTGCAGGCCGCCCGAAACCTTGTAAGACTCGCCGCCGAACTTTCCGCCGGCATGCAAAGTCGTGAGCACGGTTTCCAAGGCGGATCTTTTCGTCTGCTTGTGGATGTCAACGGGAATGCCGCGGCCGTCATCGGTGATGGCCACGCGGTTATTTTCCATGACCTCCACCTTAATGTTCCGGGCATAGCCGGCCATAGCTTCGTCAATCGAATTATCAACCACCTCCCAGATCAAATGGTGCAAACCATCGAGGCCAGTCGAGCCGATATACATGCCGGGCCGCTTCCGAACCGGCTCCAAACCCTCCAAAACGTAAATATCCTTGGCGCTGTAAGAAACGTTATTGTTGTTTTTCTCTGCCATATCTAAATAAAAACGCCCTCCAATTTGGGTACTTTCATTGTATCAGAAAATATAGATAAAAACAAGAAAAAACGGCTTTTAAGGCCCCAAAAACACCAAAGAAAAATGAGCCTTTTTAAGACATGCTCGGGTCTGTGTTTCTCCTACTCGGCGGCCGGGCGCTACCCTAACGGCTTCGGGCCGCCGGGCAACTTATCCGCCTCGCCATCGTGCTCGATCGTGATCACGACGGCCACCTTGAGCTCGGTCGTCTTGGAATCGGTGAAAGGGGCTGAGCTCTGGTGAATCTTGGGGTTCTTGACGCCGTCCAGGAACCCGTTCACCGCCGCTTCTTGCGCCGCCATCGCCACCGGCAGCTCCGCCGTTCCCGGCCTATCCGGTCTCTCGGCCGGATCGTAGACCAGGACAAAAGTCTTCACTTCCTTGAACATCGGCAAGTCTCCTTCCCGTTACTGGTCTATAAGCAATGAAGCGGTTATCGCCGATTCGTAAACTCAAGCTTCTTAAAGAATGACATAATATATTTATAAAGTCAAGACAAAACGAAAAGAAATGGCGTTAACCACCTCTTTTTGTTTTGGTGCCCAGGGCGGGATTCGAACCCGCACGGCTTGCGCCACATCCCCCTCAAAGATGCGAGTCTGCCAGTTCCTCCACCTGGGCATTCTATAACTTCTCTCCGATTATAGCTAAAGCCTTCTGGACTTTCAAACGTTTCCGAGAAAGACAAATAACCTCATCGGAATAATAGATTTTCTTTAATAATCTCAGGGATTCCTTTTTAGCGTATCTAAGTTCATAAATTGATTGATTCCTACTCTTAGTGACATACCCGTTTAAATCTGAAAAGCCTCTGATTTTTCTTCTTAACCATTCTATATGCGGTTTGCTGGCCGAAACAAAAACCGTATAGAACATAAAACTATGCTTCCAGCGCGGGTCCCAATACGAATAGAAAGTGCCATCGCCGTCAAAATGACCGCGCAGAAAATCGAAGAAGTATTCCTTAGGAATTTCTAAATCTGATAATTTCTTTGATTTGTTGGGCATCAAGCCAATTTTCAATAAAAATTCGTAAAATTTAATATCGCCAAACTGAACAACATGGTAACGTTTGATTTTCTCTTTCTCCCGAGATTTTTTGCCTATTTTATTGGAAAGATTCAAGCATTTTTTAAACGAACGAACCAGATCCTCGTCTTTTGACGTGAAATTAATATGGCGGCCGTCGGGCGATAAATTGCCGTCCGTAACCAGAAGCCCCAAAGCATAAGCGAATTCCGGCGACCATTGAATTTTTACTTTATTTAAGGGTTTCATAAAAAAACCGGAATTATCTTTTTTTCGACTCTCTCTCCCCTAAAATTATTCTATCAACTTTTCTCCTCAAGTTCATTGCGTATACCAAATCTATTGAAAGTAAAATATCGAATAACAATGAAAAGAGGAGTTAAATATTGTACTTGCCTAAATGAATTTAACCCTTCAATTTTTCGGCCACCCGTTTGGGCGAAAGATGACGGATGAAATAAAGCTTGGCGCGCCGGACTTTTTTCGGGCTCGTCAAAACGTCAACCTTGGCGATCAGCGAGGAATTGATGGGATAGACTTTTTCCACGCCCACTTCCTGGAGGATTGCCCGAACCGTGAAAGTAGCGCCGGTTTCACTGCCATGCTTCCGGGCGATCACAATACCCTCAAAAGCGCTCTGGCGCTCCTTATCCCCTTCCTTAAGGCGTTCCCAGACGCGGATTTTGGCGCCGGGCTTTATTTTTTCCAAGATTTTCTGGTCCAACATGAGTTTTTATATCTTAAACCAAACACGCAAAAATATCAAATTAAAAAGACTGCGGGGCCGTCCAAATAGACTGGACGACCCCGGTTGAATTAGAGACGAGCCCCGAACTGGGAATACTGGCATCGAAACTGCGCCGGTCAGAGAGAACCGCGGGTCCTCAAGGCCTCCGGCGAATCCGGAATGTTCGCGAGAAGGACTCCTCGAATACCCTGCTGGATCCGCTCGCGACGCTCGGGATCCCGGAAAGCGGCCGCAACCACCTCCGGTGACCGCGGCAGGTCCCGGGAAGCGGCCTTAGCCACCATCCCGACCTGTTTCTGCTGACCGTGCGAATTCGATGCTTGGTGCATACGGCAACCTCCATCTCTAAAATGTTGTGCCGAATCGCGGCACGCGATACTGAAAAAGGCTGTTAATTATTCTAACTAATATCCAAAACTAATCAAGATTTCCAGTTAATCGATGATTTTCTTCAATTCCTGGGGCAAATCAGCTTCCAATTTAACCCGCTTGCCGTCCCTACTCCTGAATTCTATTGATTCGGCATGCAAAAACTGCCTTTGCAAACTCCAAGGATTCTTTTTTCGGCCGTAAAGCGTGTCGCCCACGACTGGATGGTTGATGCTCGCCAAATGGACCCGCAATTGGTGGGTGCGGCCGGTTTTCGGGAATAATTCCACGAGCGTAAATGTTTCGCCGTCTTTTTCAATTGTCTTTACGGCTTTGTATTCAGTCACGGCCGCTTTCACCATTTTCAAATTCCTGCCCCGGATACTCCTTTTGACCGTCCCGGGCTTGAGGCCGATCGGCGCATTCACGACGCCGCGGCCCTTAAGTTCGCCCCAGACCAAGGCCAGGTAGACCTTTCTCACTTCGTGCTTCTGGAAAAGATCCTTGAGGTATTCGAAAAAAGGCTGGTTTTTTGCCACTACCAAAACCCCGGAAGTATCCTTGTCCAGACGATGAACAAGGCCCGGCCGGACCAGGCTATCACCCACCTTTGCGATCAAGGGATATTGTTTCAAAACCTCGTCAATTAACGTATTTTCCTCCATGGCCGCAGTCTTATGGACCAGAACGCCGGCGGGCTTGTTTAGGGCGAGGAAATCCTCAGTCTCGTAAATCAGATTCAGCATTATGGCTGATTATAAAGAGTATCAATCCCCAGAGTAAAGCCCCGGACTCCTCTTCCCCGGCAAAACCGCAAGGTATTAAACTCTTTGTTCCGCCATCGCTCGGACAAAACGAAAATAAATTCTCATTTTGCTCCTCGCTCGGCGTAATAAGCAAAAATCCGCATAAAATCTACAATTATCGCCAAAACCCTTGACTTTTGAAAACAATGGGCTATAATAATGCTGTACCCTGATGAAGGGGCTTTTTTATTGGAAATATGAAAAAGAACAAATATTTGACGATCTTAAGCCTGGGCTTGTTCCTCGTTACCCCTGGCGCCATCAAAGTCGACGCTCAGCCGCCCCTCAAGACGGCGGAAGCGCCGGTCGTCCAGTCCGTGACCGTGAAGGTCTGGGTGACGGCCTATTCCAGCACTCCGGAAGAGACCGACGATACGCCTTTCATTACGGCCTCGGGCAAGCGCGTTCGGGACGGCATTGCCGCCGCCAATTTCCTGCCCTTCGGCACCAGGATCCAAATCCCCGAGCTTTTCGGCGACAAAACCTTCGTCATCGAGGACAGGATGAGCAAGCGGAAAAGCAACTTCGTCGATATCTGGATGCCAACCAAAAACAAAGCCAAATTCTTTGGCATTAACGAAGCAGAAGTGGTAATATTAGATTTAAAGAACCAAAAGTCGATCCCAAACAATATTTTAGCTCTGAAATAATATGTTTGAAAAACCAATGGGTCCCCTTTCGCCGGAAGAAAAGCAAAAATGGCTGGCTGGCGAAAAAGTCGTCGCCGAGGCGGAAAAAGCTCAGGCGCAAGCCGCCAAAGAACTCGCCGGAGGATTAACCGAAGAGGAAATCGAAGCCGGCCTGGAACGGGCCAGACATGGCCGAAAATCAGGGAACTACAAAGATCCTGATACGAGTAGCCCGAAAAAAATCGCCGCCTAATCAAAAACCCGCCGACAAGGCGGTTTTTGATTATGGTGGACCTAGCGAGAATCGAACTCGCGGCTCCTCATTGCAAATGAGGTGTTTTGCCACTGAACTATAGGCCCAATCTAAATCTCTTGAAAAATGATATCAAAATATGGCAAAATTAAAAACTCGGGTGTGTAGTTCAGTGGTAGAACGCTGTCCTGATATCTTCGATATAACTGGTTCGCTCGTTTAAAATGAAAAATACGATTGGGCACATAGTTCAGTGGTAGAACGCTGTCCTGATAAGACAGAGGTCCCAGGTTCGATCCCTGGTGTGCCCACAAAATCTTTTTCATTTTTTCACTCGCTGCCAGTTAGAAGACGGGGGTCGAGGGTCCGATTCCTTCCACACCCACCATTATTTAACTAGTTGTAGCTTTTGAAAGCCCTGAATGTCAAATCCCTGCGGCACGGTCGGCTGCGGCACGGTCCCCAAGGCTGCGTTGAACTTGCCGGCTAAAAAGGAAAAATTATAGGCGGTTAAAGCCAGCGTGATCACGAACATCAAAACCGCCAATCCCAAAAAAAGCCATTGCTGTTTTTGCTTGGTCGAACCGGCTTTTAATTTTTTAAGGAAGGAGGGCATGAGAAATCCGTTAATGGTAAAATACCCGGCCGACCACGACCAAACTGTCCAAAGAAGAAAGATAGCGAAAATCCTGAAGTTTGCGGACGAACTGCAAAAGATGATCCAGGGTCTGGCCTTCCAGATTCAGGCGAAAGGTGACCGAACCCAAACCGCCGGACGCCACGGCTGTTTCGCCGGCGAAAGAAAAACCAAAACCGATGTTCTGCTGGCTGGCCAAGGACTGAAATTCCTTAGGCAAATCAATGAGCTGATCCTTGGTCGGCACGATATTATGAAGCACATTCAGATAGGCCTTGCCCTCATTGTTGTACTGATTGCGGAGCGTGGCATAGAAATCCAGGGAAGCAGACCGGTTCACGATGTCCTGGCGCAAACCGGCGATCCGATCCACGGAACCGCTGATGCTCCGGCCGAAAAACAAAAGACCGCCCGCCAAAGCGCCGACCACGATCAAGAGAATCGTGAGATCAATGAGAAATGTTTTCTTGAAATTAACCAAAGTTGGTGAAAAGGACTGGTTTTGAACAATTCCTTTATTATTTTATCATAATCGTAATGAATGCGCCCATTAAAAACGTTGCTTTAAACGAAGAAAATTATCCCCTTTTATTGAAGGAAATCGCCGATCCGCCGGCCGCGCTCCATTACATGGGCGAATTGCCCCGGCCCGAGACAAAAATGATCGCCATTGTCGGTACGCGCAAGCTCACGCCCGAAGGCAAAATCATCGCCAAACAAATCGCGAAGGATCTGGCTGAAAGCGGCCTCACGATCGTAAGCGGCCTGGCCTTGGGCATTGATGCGGCCGCCCATGAAGGCGCCTTGATGAGCGGCCGGACGGTCGCGGTTTTGGCCAACGGCCTCGACAAAATCTATCCGCCGAGCAACGAAAACCTGGCCAAAGAAATAATCGAGAAGGGCGGCGCCATTATCTCCGAGTATCCCGCGGGCACGCCGGCCTACCCCAGCCAGTTCCTAGCGAGAAACAGGATCATCAGCGGCCTCGCTCTCGCCACGGTCATTGTCGAAATGCCTCGCCGTTCCGGCGCTTCGGTCACGGCCAAGCAGGCTCTGGAGCAGGACCGGGAAATTTTCGTGGTGCCGGGGTCCATCCGCCACGCCAATTACCAAGGTTCGCACATGCTGATCCGCAACGGCGCCCGCCTTGTCACTTCGGCCCAAGACATTCTAGAGGATCTTGATTTGGCGCCGGAGGCCGAAGGGACGGCGCCGCGCCATTCAAACGACCCGACTGCAGAAAATATTCTGAACGCTCTTCAAAACGCCGGCGCGCCGCTCGACATCGACAACATTTCCGAAATTACCAAACTCGAACCCCAAGCCATCAGCCGGGAATTGACTTACCTCCTGATTGACGGCATTATCACTGAAAAGAACAATAAATTCTTCCTTAAAAAATAATGAAACTGATAATAGTAGAATCACCAACAAAAGCTAAAACAATAGCCAACTTTGTGGACGATTCTTTCAAAATCGAAGCGAGCGTCGGCCACATCCGCGACCTGCCCAAAAGCAACAAAGCGGCCATCGACATTCCGGCCGGGTTCGTGCCCCGTTATGAAATCGTGAAAGGCAAGGAAAAGCTGGTCGGCGAAATAAAAAACCTCGCCAAAAAAGCCGACGCGGTTTACCTCGCGACCGACCCGGATCGCGAAGGCGAAGCCATTGCCTGGCATATCGAGGAAGCCTGCGGCATTAAAGACCCGAAACGGATAGTTTTCCACGAAATCACGGAGCAGGCCGTAAAAGACGCCCTCGCTCATCCAAGGCAAATCGACGAAAATCTCCTCAAAGCGCAGGAGGCCCGGCGGGTCCTCGACCGCCTCTTTGGTTATGATCTCTCCGGCCTCATATGGAAGAAGGTGCGCTACGGACTTTCCGCCGGCCGGGTCCAATCCCCGGCCCTCCGCATTTTAATGGAGCGGGAAAGGGAAATTCAGGCTTTCCATCCGGAGACCTACTGGACGATTGCCGGTACTTTTCTCACGAAAAACAAAGAAACGCTTCTTTTAACCTGCGAGAAAGAACCGCGCGATAAGGAAGAGATGGAGAAAATTCTCACGATCGCCCGGCAACAAGCCTGGCAAGTGATTGGCGTGAAGCAGACCAACGTCAAACGGTCGCCCCGCGCGCCTTTCATTACTTCCACCCTCCAACAGGTGGCGAGTTCCCGGCTTGGTTTTTCGCCGTCCCGGACAATGTCCATTGCCCAACGGCTCTACGAACAAGGCCTTATCACCTACATGCGGACCGACAGCACGCACTTGGCCCAGGAAGCGAGAAAAGCGATCAACGCGGAAATTTTGAAAACCTTCGGCAAGGAATATTTGGAACCGCGGAACTTCATCACTAAAAGCAAAACCGCCCAGGAAGCCCATGAAGCGATCCGGCCGACCGTAATCGGCCGGCAGTCGGCTGGCGGGAACGAAGAGCAGAAAAAACTCTACGCCCTGATCCGCGAAAGGACGCTTGCTTCCCAAATGGCCGACGCCAGACTTTTGCGGACAACCGTGACTGCCAACGTCGGAAAAGAATCCTTGCCGGATTTCACGGCCACGGGCAGCATCGTGGAATTCCCGGGCTGGCTCGCGGCCGATCCCCGCTCCCGGGGCGAAGAAAACGAATTGCCGCGGGTGGCCGAAAAAGAACCCCTGTCCCTCAAAAACATCGAGAGCCAGGAAAAGCAGACCGAGCCGCCTTCCCGCTATACCGAGGCGGGACTGGTGAAGGAACTCGAGAAACGGGAAATCGGCCGGCCCTCGACTTACGCCACGATAATCCTCACGCTCTTGAAACGCGGCTACGTGGAAAAACTCGGCAAGGCCCTGAAACCGACCGATACCGGCGACGTCGTCTCGAGCTTCCTCGAAAAATATTTCGGCGAATACGTGAGCGACACCTTCACCGCCGAAATGGAAACCGACCTCGACCAGATCGCCGAGGGCCGTCGCGACTACGTGAAAACGATGAAGGAATTCTATACGCCCTTCTCGAAAGACGTGAAAGCGAAGGACAAGCTGGAAAAAGTGACCACTTTGGGCGAAGATCCGCGATTCGACTGCCCCCTGGATCCGGCGCACGGACACATACTCATAAAGCTCGGCCGGACAGGAAAATTCCTGAGCTGCCGAAAATTCCCGGATTGCCTCGGCGCCCGGAAAATCGACGGCAGCGTGATGGAGCCGCCCAAGGAGATCGGCGAAGCCTGCCCCGACTGCAAAACCGGCCAGCTCGTCGAGCGTGAAGGCCGTTTCGGCAAATTCATCGCCTGCTCCAATTACCCGAAGTGCAAATACATCCGGCAGAGCGAAAACAACCTGAAAACGACCGGCGTGAAGTGCCCGCTCGATAACGGCGAGATTGCGGAGCGCCACGGCCGCTTCGGGCCTTTCTTCAGCTGCGCCAACTATCCCAAATGCAAATTCATCATGCGATCGCGGCCGACCGGGAATGTTTGCCCGCTTTGCAAATCACTGATGATGGAAGGCACGAAAACAATACCGGAAAGATGCTCAAATAAAAATTGCATCAATTACAATCCGCATAAACTGAAATAAAAAGCAGCGTCCCGGAAAGGGACGTCCCGACGCGACTTCCTTAAATACTCGGCCCAGAACCGATCGGTTTTTAGTGAATTTCTAGAGTTGCGTCAAGATTTCCGGACCGTCCTTCGTAACCGCCACCGTATGCTCGAAATGGGCCGACAAGCTCTTATCGCGGGTTTTAAAACTGTCGTCCGGGCTCTGCTTGATCTCGCCCGAACCGATTG
>LCPF01000006.1:41447-54932 GCA_001003475.1 Candidatus Jorgensenbacteria bacterium GW2011_GWA1_48_11
ATTGCCAGGACCAAGCCCGGTTTCAATTCCGTCCCCTCGCCTCTCGCGCCGTAATTGTAAACCGTGGGATCTTCATGCAGCTTGAAGCCGACGCCGTGGCCGGTCAGTCCTTCGATTACGGAAAAATTATTCCGGCGAACGATGTTTTCGACCGCCCAGCCGATATCGCCCAAGCGGTTGCCCGGTCGGCATTCCTTAACGGCCAAGGTGAGCGCTTTTTCCGTAACCTCGATCAGCTTTCTCGCCTCTTTCGAAATATCGCCGATGCCGACGGTTATAGCCGCGTCAGTGAAATAGCCGCGATAGATCACGCCCAAATCGATCTTCAACAGATCGCCGGACCGCAACTTGTATTTTGAAGGCAGGCCGTGCACTACCGTATCGTTCACCGAAGCGCAAATCGAAGCCGGATAAGCGCGCTTCGCGCCTTCGGGCTTGTAGTTTAAAAAAGCGGGTGCGGCGCCGGCTTTCTTCATCAGTTCTTCTGCCAGATCGTCCAAATCGCTCAATTTCACCCCGGCCCGGGCCTCTTCCCTCAAAGCCTGAAGCACGGCCGCCAAGATCGCGCCGGACAGCCTTAATTCGTTTATGTCTTTCGCGCCTTTGAGACGAATCATTCCAAACCGAGTTTTTTCACAATCAGCGCGTGGATCTTGTAGGGGGCCGGCTCGCCGTTAATTTCAATGACCCGAAAGCCATTCTTTTTCATTCTCGCGATGATCGGATAAGTGCGGTCCGCGTATTGTTTGAGGCGCACTTTAATGACCGACGGCGTATCCAACGTCCTTTTTCTTAAAAGGCCTTCGCAGAAGTCGCATTCCCGGTGGGTAAATTTAGCGAGCATCGGCATGCCGCAGACGCTGCAAACCCGGCGGCTGCTGTTCCGCTTCAAAGAACTGGCGGGCCGGACTTTCAGCGCCAGAACGCGAATATTCTTCCGGCCGTAGAATTTCACTAGGTTTAAAAGCAACCCCTTGTTCTTTTTATCGCCAAAAGATTCGAACATGGTTCGCAGCGAACCGCTGTAAACAATGCCATAGCCGGCCTTCGCAATGCGCGCGGTCGCTTCGGTTACTATCTTGAGAACCCAGGTCGGCGTACAAAGAATGCCGGTATCGAAATTTTTTCTTTCCCGCCGGATTATCGGGTTTTTCTGCAGGGCCTTGTCGTGAACCAGAGATTCAATGTAACGGCCGGAATCAAAATGGATAAAATTGTATTTGCGCGCCAGAAGCTCAGCCTGCGTCCCCTTGCCCGAACCAGGCGGCCCGTAAATTATGACTGCTTGTTTGGACATATCATTAATATAAAGTATAAATTCCTTTCTATAAAGACCTGGCCAGGAAAATAAAAAGTCGATTTAATTCCCTTGTAAACTTCGGAACAAAACCGGCGCTGTTGTGACGCGTCACAACGGCAAGTTAGGGCAAGTTAACTTTTCCATATTTAGTCCGAGCAGGCCGGCCGTGAAACCTTTCCTTAACTTGATTATTATAACTGCTGAATACTCTCTTCTGCCGCTCCGACTTACCTCTCTCCCGATAACTCCGGTAATTCTTCTCGCTCAAGGCTTTTTTAACGGCATTAACGGTCTGCAAAGAAAGTTGAAGTTCTCTGGCGATTTGCCGGATTCCTTTTCCAGAATCTAGACAATCTCTTACCGCGGCGCGCATGACTATATTGCGGCGTTCGTAAGGAGTAACCAATAAGGCCAAGGGTTTTTCCGATTTCGCTATTTTCTTCCAACTCGCCTCCAGCCAATCCTTACGCGAGAGATAATGGTTGATTGGCGGCAATATAGATAACGATCTCCTCATATATTTTTTATATTTATTCTTATTAAAATTTTACCATATTGTTATGACGCGTCATAACACCACTTTTATTTATGTTAATTCTCATTTTTCGCAGCTATTGCCGGAATATACCCGTTTCAAAAATCTAGACAATTCAGCAATTGTCTGTTAAAAATAAAAAGACGCTCACTCTAGAACGCACCTTTAAAACCGAAAGGAGGAATCCAAGCCATGGCCAAAAGACCGACGCTTCATGAGGCGGTCCGGCGGGCGGCGTTTGCAACGAACGTGGAAGTGATCGACGTTCCGATCCAAGGCAGTCCGCTTTGTCTTCTGCGGACAACGGAACTGCCGGAATTCGCTTTCGCGATGGCGGCGGTCCAGAGCCCCGGCGCCCACTGCCAGATGGCCCTGAAAATGCCGAACAGCGAACGCAGCGGCCTCTATGCCGTGATCTGCGCCTGTTGCCCTTCGGAACGGCACGGTCTGCGGCCCCCGGCCAACGCGACAACGAAACAACGGAAAGCCTGGGAAGAAGAATTAGCCCGGGAATTCAAAACAGCCATCGCGAGTGCCTGCCGGGCGAACGGCATCATCGTGCTCTTCGTGCGGCGGGCGCCATCGTGGCCCATCCGCTACGGCCGATTGGACGGTATTACCATCCACGAGGCTAAAAGCCACCAGGAAGCCGTGATCAAGCACTATCCCTTTGAAGTCGTGCAACGGGCTCTCCGCTTCATTGACTACCTGGCAAGCCGCGGCCTCAAACAATTCGCTCCTCCCCTCACTCTCACCTCCGACTGAAGAAGATCCAGCCATCGCCCGGAAAGGACCGCAACATGGCAGTGCAAGTGAAAGTGAAACGACCTCCCCGGAATTCGAATCTGAAACCAGGCGAAATCCGGGAATTGGACGGGTGGAGCGGCGAAGACGACACGTTCCACGTCGCGGGCACCCCCTTCGACGACCGCCACTGGTATCCTAGAGAGCACTTCGAAGTGCTCTAAACTGCCCCGCCAAAGAAAGGCCTTAGCCTCGGCGGGGTCTTTCTTTTTAATAACCAAGTCCTCAATAAATCTTGACAAATTGAGAAGTATTTGATAATATACAATTAGCCTAGCGGGCCGGGAAATCCCCTACCCCAAATAAAACAGACCCTTGATTTGGGTCAAAACGCGGAGAAGGCAATGCTATCCAAGATGGACACGACAGAGGCGCTGGTGTTGACGTTCTTGAGTCTTCTGGTGGGCGTGGTATTCCTGACCATTGCGGTCGGGATCGCGACGCACAGCGTCACCGGCGGCATCCTGTTCGGAGCGGGTCTTACCGCCCTCACCATCGGGATCCTGTCATTCAAGATTCTTCTCCATGAGAGAATTCTGCAGAGACTCGACGAGATCGAGCAGAAGATCCGCCCCACCCAGAAGATATGATTCTCCGCACCAAGCAAGAGCCGATTGAGATTTAAACCTCTTTCGGCTCCCCGCCCAAGTTTTCAAACTCTTTGAAGATTTAGGTGGGGAAATGCCCCAAGAATCACAACCAGCGGTTAATCGCGCACCTTAAATTAGAGGGGATGGTTAAGATGAGGACCCGGACATTGATCCTCGTATCGATCGCCTCAGCCCTGCTGAACGGCTTCGCTTTGATGCTGCTGTGGAACTGGTTCGTGGTTCCGGCTTTCGGCGTCCCGGCGATTTCGATGACTTCGGCCATCAGCCTCGCCATCATCGCTTCCCTTCTCACGAACCAGTACATCCCCAAGCCGAACGGCGAGAGCGACAAGGAACACCAGATGAAACGCATCGATCACGAGTTCACCCTTCCAATCGTGGTCATCGCCATGGGCTGGATCTTGCGCTTCTTCAGATAACATCCTGAATCACCCACCGTCGCCGGCACGGTATACGCCGGACGCCTCGTTGTGTACATACCAACGGGGCGTTTTGCTTTTTATGTTCTAAAACCGACCTTTTTTTGCTGAAACTTCCGCCTTAGCTTGCCTTCAGCGAGACAAGTTATCGGGCGAGTCCGCCGGCATCCTCGAATCTCCATATTGACAAATTGATAATTATCTGCTAATATATATTTAGAACCTGAATCGGGAAATACCCGATTCGCAAAGACAACCGACCCCTAACCAGGGTCGAACACGGAGAGTGGCATGATCCTCTGGCTCATGATCGCCGCCCAGCTTGTTGCCTGGGGCTGGTTCTCGTTCAAGGGCGGAACTCTGCCCAACAAGCAGTTCTTCGTCTTCACCGCTGTCATGCTCATCGGCCAGTTCGGGGCCGGCATCGAAACCTACGAACAGGCCGCCTGGCGAGCTTTCGTGGTCCAGGCCTACTTCTTCGCCTTCACCGCGATCGGGGGCATCCAGCGCTTCCGCCAGATTCGCAGGGCTCGCCCCTAAAAAGGCGAGCCCGCAGCACGCCAAGAACCGAAGCAAAGAAAGGAGGATGCCACGGTGAAAGAGCTGTGCGGCTGGCTCGTCGGTCTTTCGATGATGTCGTTTGCGGCTCGGTACGCGTACCAGATCCGGAAGCGTGACGGAATCAGTCCCGCGCTCTCAACGTGGATCATCTTCCTTCTTGGAACGACGTTGAGTCTCGTGACGTACGCAATCGCGGAGAAACACGACTTCCGCTCCGGGATCCTGAACACGGTGGACGTTGCCGCAACGGCGACCGTTCTCCTCGCGATTATTGTTTGGGGAGAACGCAACATACGCTTCAAGCCGTTCGAGAAATGGTATCTCGGCGGCAGCGGCGCGATTGTCGCTTACGGCCTCATCTCCGGCGACGCCTTGGGTTCCAACCTCTTCACGCAGCTGCTGATCGAAGTTGGGTACATCCCGACCGTCCAGAAACTGCTCACGGAGAAGAGGAACACCGAATCGTTCACGGCGTGGGGACTCATCATCCTGGCCGGCCTCTTCGCTCTCTACCCGGCGATAGCGGACGGCAACTCGCTGGCCGTGCTGTACACGCTCCGTTCCATCATCTCCGTTTCGGGTGTCATCGCGATCATGGCCTACTACGAGCTGCGCTCAAAGAAGGCAAGATCGTGAGCACGCACAAGGCCTAAGCAGACCTACCTGCTTCCCGCTATGTCTTTGGACCTCTGGCGGGGTTTTATTTTAAAAACCCGCCCCGTCATCCAAATCCTAAAATCATGGTGGTATACTACACTATACCACCTGGAAATTTGAATTCAGAAGAAAGACAAAATAATCATCTAAACCGCCAAACTTTTAACGGGGAATTAAATGAAGGAAAGACGCCAAGAAACGAAACAGGGGTTGCGCGACTGCGCAACCCCTTTCTACAAACGACGCCTGGCGGATTCGGCTCAGCAGCGGTAAGGAACGCCGAGGGCCGCTAGCCGTTCCGTATCGTCCTTCTGAACCACGAGCGGTTCCCCGCCTATCTGCTGAACCTCCAGGATCCGGTCGGCGCAGGAGAATCTTATCACGATCCAGTCATCCGGCCGCATCGCGACCGACAGCTGCGTCGTCATGTTGGTGAAGATGCAGGCGCAGGCGTGGCCGACGTAGTCGAAGAGGCTCCCTTCGACGAACTGGGGCGTGAATTCGTGCGTTTCTCCGCCGAGGGTACGGATGATTACCCTGAGGGAACCGCCGAATTTCTGCTCAAGCGGATGTTCTGACATTCTGACGCTCCCAAACAAGGGTCGTTATCGAATCAAAAGCGTGCCAATACATTTCTACTACAAATCAACAATCCCGACAAGCGTTTAATTGACTATCTAAACCACCCCCGCCGCGTCCCCTAAATCATAAAAAACCATGTGGTATACTGTAGTATACCACCTCCAAAAGCTAACCCTTGAACAACAAAAAAGCGACAAGGCGATCGCCTAAATTAAGCCTCGCGTCCCCCTAAATCACCCGCCGCAAAACAAGAATTTATGGTGTTATGCTATAGCATAACACTGCAAAAAGTCACTACATTTAAATGTAGCGGCTAGCTTTATCTAAAATGACTGGAATGAATCCCACCAGCGAATTCCGGTAACTGAATGATTCGACATTTTGGGAAGTTTTTTACCAAATATTCTCTAAGTTTATTCTGCCACTCGTTGTTCTGATCATAACCAAAACAAAATATATCCAGCTTAACTTTCTCAAAACAGCTAAATCCATCGTGAAGCGAATCAATGAATACGCCATCAATAATCGGATTATTCAAAAGATTTTCCCTTCGTATATTCTCCTTTTTTGCGATCCCTCTTTTGTGGTCCGCCAAATATTTATCCGGCAGGACGATAACATAAAGCCTGTCGCCGAGCGCTTTAGCGGCTTTGAAAAAGCTCAAATGGCCGTCGTGAATAATGTCAAAAGTCCCCCAAACAAAAACATTCCCGCCGATCTTTTCCATACTGCTATTTTAAATCAAACCCGCCGCGCCCCCCCAAAAAATCCTAGTTGTAAATCGAATAAAGAGGTGTTATGACGCATCATAACACCTCTTTATTGTATTCACTTCTATCTGATTTACTAAGCAAACTCGCTGCGTCCCCCAAATCCTCCATTACTGAATAGACTTAGTAAAATTTTATTTACTAATTATTAACTTAACTCCAAAATGGGTTTCACCAACAAGAATCTTCTCTTTACCTTCCTGAAAATATAATTTAAATTTGTATAAACCTGGTAATGTAATTGGCAATGCACTAAATTTAATTCTTGAGCGAATTCTTTCTTTACCTTTTTCAAATTTTAAAGGAACGATGATGGGCTCTTTACTCACTAATTCTTTATTATCTGGATCAAATAAAGACACTTTTGCTTCTACTAAAATTGCGTCTTTAGCATTTGATCTTTCAAACATAGATACTAATTCGCATTTTATTGGTATTAATTTTTTACTACCAATATTAGATACTATCTTATCTTTAGAAGAAATTTGTATTTCCTCTATGATATTATTTAACGTTATATTATTTGTTTCTTGATCTATTACTGAGCTTTCGCAAAGTATTGACCAAATTTGTTTTATTTCTGGCATATTAATGAATTAAAACTTTGATATCTGGATTAGGACTTTTAATTTCGTGATTGGGTTCATAATATTCTGAAACTGTAGATGTATTAATCTGT
The DNA here is from genome assembly GCA_001003475.1 of Candidatus Jorgensenbacteria bacterium GW2011_GWA1_48_11. Classification (GTDB taxonomy): domain Bacteria; phylum Patescibacteriota; class Minisyncoccia; order UBA6257; family GWB1-50-10; genus GWA1-48-11. The sequence goes on from LCPF01000006.1 coordinate 48,366, forward strand.
CCTTTATTTAAAGCTATTGAATATATTTCATCGTGATAAGCGAAGTTAGGTAGCACAAACTCCATTCCTAAAACTTTTGCTATTCTAGCTAGAAAACTATTTTTTACTTCAACGGAGCCATTTTCAATTCTAGCGATAGCTGGTTGTTTCGTACCTAATAATCTAGCCAATTTTTCTTGAGTTACACTTTTTTTAATTCTTGCTTCAATAACTAATAAACCTAAATCAAAAGCAATATCTGATTTATAATAAGACTTTCGTGTTTTGGAATCTTTTAATATTTCTTTTTTAAATTCTTCTAATTTCATAAGCAAATTTATTTTTATAAAATGATTCCGGCTCTTCCATCGGCTACTTCTATTTCTCTAATTTTTATCTCATTACTTTTCTTTATTAAAAACATCACAAGGTGGATTTTTTCATTTTTGTATGTAAATAGGAAACGACATTCTTTTTTCCCAATACCCAATCTTAATTCATGTAGTTTATTCTTATTTTTTATTTTTATTTTCTCAATCAACCCCATTTTTTTTAAATCTTCAAATTTATATTGCTTATATGCTTCAAGTTTTTTAAGAACTTTTCCTCTTAAATCGGCATCCTTACCAATCTCTTTTAAGATAGGACATTTTTTAGCGGTATTTTCCCAAAAAACGAATTCCATATGTAGTATAACATATTTGTTATATTTTATTGCAACCTAAAAGAATTGTCAAATTTACAAGTAAATTTAAGTTATACCTACTCCAAAAATAGGCTTTATTGCTTAGAAAACCGTTCGGAGGCCGAACGGGCATGGTTCAAGCGAAGCGAGAGAGCGAGGCCGAGGTCGAGCGCAATCCGCCGCTGGGCGGATTGACGCGTGTTTTATAAGCAATGAAACCTATCTAAAAAATCCCCTCGTATTCCCTCACCGTCAACTGGCTCTCCACCTGCTTCATGACCTCGAGGGCCACGGCCACGACAATGAGCAAGGCCGTACCGCCCAGGGTCAAGGCTTGAATGCCGGTAAAGATCTGGGTGACGTTCGGCAGAATGGCGACCACGCCCAGGAACAAGGCGCCGAAGAAAGTCGTCCGGTGCACCACCTGCTTGATGACCGCGGCCGTGGCCTCGCCCGGCCTGATGCCCGGAATAAATCCCCCGCTCCGCTGGAGGTTTTTCGAGATTTCGTCCGGATCAAAAGTGATGGCCGTGTAGAAATAGGTGAAAACCACGACCAGCACGAAATAAATGATGCTGTAATAAATGACGTTGCTGAAAAACCCGTTCACCCAGGCATTCAAGCTCAAGGACAGGGCCGGCGAGAAAATGGAAACGGCCTGGGCAATGAACTGCGGGAAAAGCAAAAGCGAGATGGCGAAAATGATCGGGATCACGCCGGCCTGGTTCACCTTAAGGGGCAAGTAAGTCGAGACGCCGCCGTAAAGCTTATTGCCGCGCACCTGCTTGGCGTAGGAAACCGGGATCTTCCGCTCGCCTTCGTTGATGAAGACGACGCCGGCAATGACGACGATCGCAAGGACGATGAAAAGCGCGTAGGTCGGCAAAGACTGGGCCGTATAGGTCAAAAGGCTCTGGGAAACGATTTGGGGCAAACCGCTCACGATACCGGCAAAAATAATGAGGGAAACGCCGTTGCCGATCTTGTATTCGGAAATGAGCTCGCCAATCCACATCAGGAAAACGCTCCCAGCTGTTATCAGGATGACGTTCGAGAGCATGCTCTGCAGAGGCAGGGGGTCAAGCACTTTTTGGGAAATCAAGAGGTTCAAAAAGCCGTAGGACTGGAGCGCGGCCAAAGGCACGGTGAGGTACCGCGAAATGCGGTTGAACTTGGCCCGGCCCTCGGCGCCTTCCTCGTAATAAGCTTTCTTCAGGTTCGGAAAAACGATCGTGAGGAGCTGCATAATGATCGTAGCCGTGATGTAAGGTCCGACGCCTAGCATCATCACCGATAAATTGGAAAGGCCGCCGCCCGAAAAAAGGTTGAGGAAGCCGAAAAGCTGGTTTGAGGAAAAAAACTCGCTGAGCTTTTGGGGATCGATGCCCGGGATCGGAATCGCGGCCAGAAGCCGGAAAATAAAAAGCCACAGCAAGACCATTAGGATCTTTTTGCGCAAATCCGGAATTTTGAATATTCTTAAAAACTTTTCCATTTTACTTGCCCGTTTACTTGACGGTACCGCCGGCTTTCTCGATTCTGGCCTTAGCCTTCGCGGAAATCGGCAACCCTTCTATCGCAAAAGCTTTTTTTACTTCGCCTTGGTCCAATATCTTCACCTTATCATTAAAACGCCGGATAAACCCGGCCTGAAGCAAAGTGCCGCGGCTTACGGGCTTATCGCCGAAAATACGCTCCATTTGGCCGGTCTTCACGACGAAAACGCCGTCGTGGTGAGGCCTGTTCTTAACGCCCCGCAGTTTCGGCAAACGGCTAAGGAGGTCCCGCTCGGCTGGCCTGATCTTGTGGCCAGCCCGGGCTTTCTGCCCTTTCTGGCCCTTGCCTGAGGTCGTGCCGCGCTTGCCGCCCCGGCCGATCCTTTTTATTTTCGGCCGCTTTAATTTTGATCTTAATTCGTGTAGTTGCATGCCAATGTTAATAAGATTTACGAGCCCAAGGCGAAGCAAATCTTACTTCAACATTGAGCACCCCCACACCTTGCGGCAATGATTTCGATTGCAAACCAAAGCAAGAGCGAAGCGATTCGACTACGTCTTCATTTTGATATATTTTCATAATTTTTGTCATAAGGTGTGGGGGTAAGGTTTTCTTGCTCCGACCGAAGTCGGAGAGAAAGCCCTTATTTCTTTTCCTGGACTTTTATCTTTCTCAGGGCGGCGATCGTCGCCATCGCGTTCGTGAGCTTGTTCGTGGTGCGGCCCAATATTTTCGCCGAAATATCCTTGACGCCGGCCAATTCCAGGATCATCCGCGAAGAACCGCCGGCAATGAGGCCGTGGCCCTTGCGCGCCGGCTTCAGACGCACCCGGGCGGCGCTGTATTTCGCCGTCACGTCGTAAGGGATCGAGCCGTCTTTGAGTGGTACGCTGAACAAATTCTTCTGGGCCTGACGCTTGCCTTTGGCCACGGCCGCCGCCACGTCCAAGCCCTTGGCCAGGCCGATGCCGACTCTTCCTTTTTCGTCGCCGATCGCGACCGTCGCCCGGAAACTGAAACGCTTGCCGCCGGCCATGACCCGGGTGACGCGGCGCACTTCAAGGACTTTTTCCTTGAACTCGCTCGATTTTTGCATTCTGGGACCGAAATTTTTTGCCATCCCTCACCCTTCAAAGATTACGCTTCCAAAAAAGCGGTCTTTGAGTATTAATGACCCTTTATAACTGACAATTGATTTTATCATAAACATTGTTTTATTGATTGGATTAAGCTTCATATCTTTGAAGGGTGAGGGGTTATAATTTTAAGCCGCCGGCTCTCGCGCCATCAGCCAAAGCCTTTACCCGACCGTGATACTGGTAGCGCCCCCGGTCCAAAACAGCCGTCTTCACGTTCAATTTCTGCGCTTTGGCCGCGACGAGCTCACCGATCTTCTTGGCCAGATCCGACTTCTTCGCTTTTTCCTTCAAATCCTTGGAAGAAACCGAAGCCAGTGTTTTGTGGGCACCGTCGTCGATCAGCTGGGCGTAAATATGGCGGTGGCTTCGGAAAACGGAAAGCCGCGGCTTTACGGCCGTCCCCCGGATCGCCGCCCGGACCCGGTTCTGCCTCCTTATTCTTTTTTTCATCAATAATCTTTTGGATTTCATATTCTTTTATGCCGCTGCCGTGCCGGTTGTCGCCGCTTTCTTGCCGGCCTTGCGCCGGATAACCTCATTCGCGTAATGGAAGCCCTTGCCCTTGTAAGGCTCGGGTTTTTTGAGCATCCGGATTTCCGCCGCCACCTGGCCGACCAAACCCTTGTCAAAACCTCTGATTTTCAAGATCGTGTTCTTTTCCACTTCGAAGGTGATGCCTTTGACCCCGGCGTACTTGACCGGATGGGAAAAGCCGAGGCTCAAAGCCAATCCTTCGCCGTCTTTGGCGATCCGGAAACCGACGCCTTCGAGCATCAAGGTTTTTTCAAAGCCCTCGGTCACGCCCTTCACGGCATTGGCCGCCAAGGACCGCAAAGTTCCCCAATTGCTCATTACCTGCTTCGTTTTCTTCGCGGGCTCAAGCGTCAGTTCGTTTTCCGCGATCACGGGCTTTATCCCTGGCAGGATCCGAAGATCGATTTCGCCCTTGGGGCCCTTGACCGCGATTTCCGTTTCCTTGATCTCGCAGGTCACGCCGGCGGGAATCTTGATTGGTTGTTTTCCTATCTTGGACATATTTTTATTTTATAGTGAGCTTGTCGAATCTACCAAATTTCAAAAAGCAATTGGCCGCCGACCTGTTTTTTCTTGGCGTCGCCGCCGGTCAGTAACCCCTTCGAGGTCGAAACGACGAGGGAGCCATGACCGCCTTTCACGCCCTTGAAATTTTTGTAGCTCGCGTAGAGTCGGCGCGAGGGACGGCTCAATAACTTGAGGCCCTGGATCGGCCGCTCCGGATTCAAATCGATCTCGATCACCCGCTTGGGCATTCGGCCCTTAACCTCGCTTTTCTTCACGAATCCCATCTTGGTCAAAAGTTCGACCAAAGCCATATCGAGTTTCGTAAAACGAACCTTGAGGGATTCCTTGCGGGCCGCCTGCGCGTTTTTGATTTTTATCATTAAATCGATATACATATGATTACCAAGAAGCTTTTTTCACGCCCGGAATTTCGCCCTTGCCCGCCAACTCCCGAAAACAGATCCGGCACATGTTGAAATCCCGCATATAGCCCCGTTTGCGGCCGCAGCGGAAACACCGCCGCACGATTCGGGAAGAATATTTCGGTTTTTTTCTCGCTCTCGCAATAACGGATGTTTTAGCCATAATTATTTTCTCGGTTTCGGTTTCAAGCCTTTTAAGGGTACTCCAAGAGAGTAGTAAATATCAATCGCCTTCGCGCGGTTGCGGGTCAAGGGAACGACCGTCACCTGCAATCCGAAATGGACTTTGGATTTTTCCGGATGAATCTCCGGGAAAACGTACTGCTCCCGGAAACCGACGTTCAGGCTGCCGCTGTGGTCGACATTCTGGAGATCAAGACCGCGGAAATCCTTGACCCGGGGAAAAACGACCTGGACGAGACGGGTCAGAAAATCTTCCATCCTTTTGCCGCGCAAAGTGGTCTCGAGGCCGATAATGTCGCCGACCCGCGTCTTGAAGCCGGCAATGGCTTTTTTCGCCTGCCGCGGCGCCGGTTTCTGCCCCGTAATCATGGCCGCTTCCTGCATCACTTCCGGCAAAAACTTGTCCGCAAAATGCGGCTGGGTGGAGTTTCGGCCCAAACCGATATTAACCACCACTTTTTCGATGTTTCTTCTGATCAAGTTAGATTGGAGCATGGCATTTTTTGCAAATTCTTGTTTTCTTCTCTTTATCGACCGCGTAGCCGATGCGGGTCGCCTTGCCGCAAGCCGGGCAGACGATCATCAGGTTCGAGACCGCCAGCGGCCGGAAAACCTGGACCACCTCCCCTTTTTCGCCCTGCCGCTTCGGCCGGACGTGCTTCTTGAAAATATTCAGGCCTTCAACCGTCGCTTTGTTGCTCTTAAAATCAACGTTCACAACCTTGCCGCTCTTGCCGCGGTCCTTGCCGGTCAAAATCTTCACATTGTCGCCTTTTTTTATTTTCATACCAGTTCTTCGGCCAGTGAGGCGATCGTATCATAACCTTTTTCCTTGATTTCCCGCGGAATCGGCCCGAAAATACGGGTCGCCCGGGGCTCTTTTTTGTCCACCAATACCACGGCATTGTCGTCGAAACGGACGTAAGAGCCGTCGCGTCGGCGCCAGGGATTATGCTGACGGACGATCAGGGCCCGGACAATATCCTTTTTCTTGACCTGCTTCCTGGGTTCGGCCACCCGGACCGAAGCGACGACGACGTCGCCGATCTGGGCGTAACGCCGCCGGCTCCCGCCCAATATCCGGAAACAGCGCACGGTCTTGGCGCCGCTGTTGTCTGCAACTTTAAGTATAGATCTTTCTTGTATCATAGTATTATTATCCGTCCCGATTTTACTTCCAGCGAAGCTGGAATTGTAAAATCGTGGATCCTCGATTCGTTAGCCACGCTTCGCGTGAAGTGAATCGGGACTACTTTCAAAATGGAACGTTCTTGGATCATGAATTTAAATTTTGCGGGTGATAACCCACCTTTTTTCGCGACTCAAAGGCCGGCTGGCTTCAATCATAACCTTGTCGCCGGTTTTATATTCGTTTTTCTCGTCGTGAGCCTTGAACTTGCTCGTCACCCGATAATATTTCTGATAGCGCTTGTGACGCTTCAGACCGTGGACGGCCACGACGCGCGTCTTCTGCATCTTATCCGAGACGACGACGCCTTCCAAATGCCTTTTTGTTACTTTGTTTTCTTGAGTCATGGGTTTATTTCTTTTCCTTTAAAATGGTGAGGATTTGGGCGATGCCTTTCTTGAGGTGGCGGATTTCGCGAATGTTCTTCACCTT
>LCPF01000007.1 GCA_001003475.1 Candidatus Jorgensenbacteria bacterium GW2011_GWA1_48_11
TTCGGAGACGGCCCGCATTGTTCCGGGCCCTCCCCCGTTGATGGCCACGAAGCCTTTGGTTGTCAAAAACTTGGATACCTCGTAAGCCTCCTGATAAAGGGGGTCGTTGGGGGCCGCATCGGCAAAGCCGAAATAGGCAATCTGTTTTATCTTCCTTTTAGAAAAATCTTTATCCATGTGCTGCTTTATTAAACGCTTCTATGTTCTGGGCCAGGTCTCCTTTAAATATCCCCGCCCCTATCGCCACCTCATCGGCCCCGGCGAAATGGGTCTCATCGACAACATCCAAGGTCTCCCCTCCGTCGACACAGATCTTAAAAGGCGAATTATCGTGGGCCCGTATCTCGTCCAGTCTTTTTACCTTATCGAGGGCCTTGGGGTCAAATTTCTGGCCTCCCCAGCCGGCTTTGACCGCCATCACCAGAACAACGTCCAAGTTCGTCAGTACCACCGGGTCCAACTTCTCAATATCCGTATCCAGGTCAATTGCCAAGCCAACCGAAAGCCCGATTTCCGAAACCTTACCCACAAATTCAACCTGGCTCGCCATCATCTCAATCTGGCCGATTATCCTATCTGCCCTTCCCCTGGCTGCCCTCTCTACCCAGTCGATAGGTTCCTTGGTCATCAGGTGAAAATCCAAACTCAAATCCGTATCAACCGCTTCAAGAGCCGACGGCTCGATGGTTTTATTTTGAACAAATACCCCATCGATAATGTCTATCTGAACCCGTCCTACAATCCCTTCCGCCCGGGTCAGCTTTTCTCCCACTTCGCGAATGTCTGTCGTTAGAATTGCCGGAATTATTTCGACCATTTTTCTGCAAACTTTCTTAGGGCTTCCTTCTGAATTTCCTCTATGTGGGATTCAGGCCTTTTTTCTTCTATCAGCCCAACCGCATCCGCAAGCGAATAACCTTTAAATCTGATAAGGTAGGCCGCAACCACCGACGGACTCCTCCCGTGGCCGTTTTTACAATGGACATAGACGGTTTTCCCAGCTTCAACGGCGTCGTTGATGATGCCCGAGCCGATATCAAATTGTTGTGGGGAAGGACTGTCTCCGTCGGCAACAGGCAACCAGCAATAAACCTCCAGCTCCTTGGGGGGAAGTTCGTTCTCCTCTTGGCTTAAATTAAGCTCCACCTTGACTCCCAAGGCTTTAAATTCCTCCGAATGCAAAAGGCAGACTCCCCCTTTGCAGAAATCACTACCAATATAAATTTGGTCGGTAATTTGGGAGTAGCGGAATTTGTGTTCGTCTCCTCTTCCTCTTGGTTCCATTATTTTTTCGGCGCAAAAGACAGGGTCAAAGGGTCGGTTGGGGCAACCCAGGGATAAATCGACAATTGCCGACTCGTCTCTACCCACAATGTCCGAGGAAACCAATGGCTCATCCGATACGGCCAGAATACCTTTATAAAGCTGGTTTTGCGAAGCTTCTATGAAAGCCTGGTTGACCTCCTCGACAGATGTATCCTTCTTTAAAACCGCGGCAATATCGATAATCGAGCCAGTTATTACCGGGACCCTCAGGGCCCTGCCGTCAAAAAGTCCTTTAAGCTCCGGGATTGTTTCGGTGGTTGAAACGGCCGCGCCGGTTGTGGTGGGAACAATGTTCTCGGCAGCTGCCCTGGCCCGCCTTAAATCTTTGTTGGAATTATCCTGCAGATTCTGATCGTCCGTATAGCCATGGGCGGTGGTCAGAGCCGCCTTTTCTATCCCAAATTTCGAATGCAGAACGGCAATAACCGGGGCAACACAATTTGTGGTACAGGACGAGTTGGACAAAACGTCGGTTTCCCCTTTGAAATCATTCACACCGATAATGTAAGTGCCCACGTTTCCACCCTTAACCGGAGCCGAGATAATAATCACCTTCGCCCCTCCCGCAGAGTGCTTCTTGGCATCCTCGGGAGTGGTAAACTTTCCGGTTGACTCAATGACAACATCAACCCCGTACTTCCCCCAGGGAATCTTTGCGGGGTCCTTTTGGGCCAGAAGAGGAATTTTGGAAGTCCCAACCGACAAATAACCCATTAAGGGGTCATCATCCGTTACCGCCTCTGGGGCTTTGACCTCCTCACTTTTAACTTCCTTCTCAAACTTCCTGTAGGTGGTGTCATAATTCACCAGGTGGGCCCAGCCCGAGCAGGGCATTGAACCGGAGGTATTGATGGCCGCAAATTCAATTTCGGAGGAGTGCTTGCTAAGACCTATTCTAAAAGCAATTCTTCCAATACGGCCGAATCCGTTTATTCCAACTTTGAGCATTTGTTCTTATCATTCTAACAGCGTGTCAATTCAGGGTAAAGTTCCTTTCGCTCTACTTACTTCTTCTTTGTAAGCATTGCGTAAGCTCCCCAAAGGCCTGCAGCCCCGATTAACATGTAAACAACCTTAACTAACATTGGCCAGCTACCCAACAGGCTGCCAATTATGTCAAAATTCATGACACCCATTAGTCCCACTTCAAGAGCTCCAAGTACAACCAACCATTTGGAAACTGTTTTTAATTTCATTCTTCTCACCTTCTCTCTATATTAACATTAGCACGTTTCTTAAGTGCTTCGATTCCTGGCAAGGTCCCGCTCGCTAGAAACTCAAGCATGGCCCCGCCCCCAACGGACACCCAATCGAATTTGTCGATCAGATTAAACATTGTCAAAGCCGCCTCGGTGTCTCCCCCTCCGGCAATCTTGTAAGCGGAGGAGTCGGCGACAGCCTGGAAAATTTCCTTTGTACCCTGAATGTGGCCCGCATCTTCGTATTTACCCAAAACCCCAGCCAGAATAATTGTTCCAGCTTTGGCAATTTCGTCTTTAAACCTGTCTATGGAGTTAAGGGTGATATCTTCCTTGTCCATAATCAGGTTGGCAATCATCAGTTTTTCCCCGTTTTGCATCCTAACCGAATCGGTGTTGTCTCCAAAAAATTCGGGGAGCCTACCTCCTACCAAAACCCTATCCACCTTCTGGGAAAGAGCCTTCGCCATCTCGACCTTATCCTGTTTAATTCCGCTGACAATGGCGACAGTAGGCTTTTTAGGGCTTTCCAAAACCCGGCTTAAGTTCTCAACCTCCTGGACAAACCTCAAGCCGGCCGAGTGGGGCAGAAGTTTGGGGAGGGTAACAATTGAAGCATGTGCTCGGTGGCTATTGGCAAAGGCCTCGTTAACATAAAAATCTCCGTTTTGGGCAAGGGTTTTGGCATATTCCGGGTCGTTTGCCTCCTCACCAGGGTCAAAGCGCAGGTTTTCCAAAACTTTAAAGTCTACTCCCCCAACAATTTTTCTTAACCTCTCCTCAACCGAGGCAAGCTTGAGCTCTTCCACAACTTTTCCTTCGGGGCGGCCGCGATGGCCGATGAGGATAATCTCCGCCCCCTTTTGGGAAAGCAGTTTTAGGGTGGGAACAAGGGCTTCCAGGCGGGAGTCTGCCCTTTCGGGAACATCCAAATCCGCGCGCACCAATACGCGCTTTCCGGAAACTTCCTGATCTTGGACAGAAGGAAGGGTCATTTAATTGTTGGCTTCGATTTTGGCAATATCCTCAAGTCTTCTCACAAATCTTTCCTTTCCGGCAAACTTCGTCTCCAAGAAAACCTTCAGCATTTTCTTGGCCTCTTCGTCCTTGGTATAATCCGCCGCCAAAACAAGAATATTCATATTATCATCGCTTCTGCCGGCTCTGACCTGCTCGGGGGATTTGCCTAAAGAGGCTCTCGCCCCGTCGAATTTGTTGGCCGCGACCTCCACACCAACCCCGCTCCCGCAAAGCAGAATTCCTTTTGAGCCGTCCTCTTTTGCCACCATGGAGGCAACTCTCTGGGCATAGACCGTATAATCATCTTTAGGATCAAGGCTCTCGGCCCCCAAATCCTCAAAGGTGTAGCCCCAATCAAAAAGCCACCGGGAAATTTTTTCCTTAAGGGCAAACCCTCTATGGTCCGTTCCCAAATAAATCTTCATCTTATTGAAAAGTAAACCCCTGGGTCAGGTCGACTATCTCCTTTTTGGGGTCTTCGGCCTTAACCACATCCGTGGCCACGGCGACCCCGACCGCCCCCAGCTCCAGACTTTTTTTGACGTCTTCTTTGGAGGCAATTCCGGCCCCGACAATTAAGGGAATTCCCGCCTCTTTGGTCAGAACCGAGGCCTTGGCAATTATTTCCGGCTGGGAGGTGGCGACCGAAGTAGTTGTCGAGCCGATAAGCTCCGGGGGCTCGTAGGCCACGTAAGTGGGCTTAAGCGTCAAGACCCGCTTGAGCTCCTCCAAATCCGAGGCGAAAACCAAGGTCTTCAAATCAACCTCCAGGCAGCGGGCAACGGCTTTGGCCAAATCCTCAAAATTCGTGAATTTATGCTCCGAATGGTTTAAAAATACTCCCCGGACGCCGACCCTGACTGCCTCCTCCGGAAGAGTCCAGCCCGTATAGGGGCCGTAGGAGACGGGGTCAATATGCTGAATCCAGACCTCAAGCTGGGTTGCCCCGATAACGGCCTCGGCATCAATAATCTGAACAACGGGAATTATCTTTATCTGGGTCGCGTGGGCCACCTCTTCGAGTGTTCGGGTTAGGGCGAGGGCTCCCTGGCCGCTGCCCTCTTTATAGGCTTTAAAATTTACGAAAATCATCCCGTAAGTCCTAATATCGCATCCAATTTCCCCTTGTCGAAACCGATGACTCCCTCTTTTGCCCCGTCGTCTTTGGTAATTACGGTATAGGGAACACCCAAAAATCCTCCCGAGACGGCCATCATTTCTTCTCTCGCCGCATCATCGGTGTCCACCATCTTCTCTGTATAGGCGATGGATTTGCCTGCAAAATAATCTTTGAGCATCTTGCAGTAAGGACACGTCGTTGTCGAATAAATAATAATTTGCAGATTACTTCACCTCCAAACTTCCTTCCATTCCCAATAGCCTGTGGTTTGAAACCGAACAGTAAAAGGCAAAGGTGCCCTCCTCGGAAGGAGTAAACTCCACGGTCTCACTCTGGCCGCCCTGAATGGTTTTGGTCCTTATTCCCA
>LCPF01000008.1 GCA_001003475.1 Candidatus Jorgensenbacteria bacterium GW2011_GWA1_48_11
CCATACACTCCAAATAATAACCGGCGTCGTGGGAACGGTCCCTCGGTCATTCATTACAATCGAATATGAAACCGCAGAGACAAATGCCGCGATTAGTCCGACTTCTTGTTTTTTAAAGACGGTTTTAAAAACAAAATAGAAGCTCCAAATTCCAAACATTCCCAAAATCACATAAAGTAAAATACTTCCGACGGGATCAAAATTGGTAAGCAAATAAAAGGGAATAAGAAGGTAATAATAAAGAGCTCCTATAAATATTCCTTGGGTAGAGGTCTCCTGTCCAATAAGGCGAAGGTGCCCGTTTACCACAATGTCTTTAATTACCCATCCTGCCAAATCATTGTCGTGCCCGTAGGGAAAATAAATTTCGGCTTTATAAGCCCTTAAAAAAAGGCCTACAGCCATTATTAGAAAAAGGGAAAGTAAATATTTATTAATTTTGAATTTCATGGCGTTTTCGCTTCTGGACAACTATTCCCCCAAATCTTTCCTCTTTCTCAACCTTTCCTATCGTTTCCTGTCTTTTGAGCCACGCCGTGAGGCGCTCGGGGTGAGGAGGGTCAACTTCATATAAGGTATATAAAAGTGATATTTGCTCCACCTTCGGAACGTATGAATAATGGGTACTCCCATACCACTTAAAAAGGTATTCATAGGCGTAGGGGATAACTGGTGGAACATATACGTCAGTGTTAAACTCCCTACCCCCTGCGTCTTGGTAAATCCAGTCGAGTGCTTGTTTCTGGTTTCCGAAAGCAATGGTGGTTGGACCGTCGACTCCCGAAACTATATAGTTACGGGTAGATGGGAAATTGTCCCTTAGAAACAAGGCCAAAAAGAGAACTATTAAGGCCTTTCCCCAAAAACTTTTAGAATAAAATCCTAGGGTTGCAGCGAATAAAACCACGAAAATAAGGTAGTACCCGGTGAAATAGTAGTCATATACATTTCCATAGTTTCCCTGGAAAAAAAGCATTCCAATGAGGGGCGAGAGAAGAAGGATAAAAATTAAAACAAATTTCTGGTCTTTTAAAATCTTCTTTCTCTTTAAAACAACAAATACTCCAAATACTATTGCAAAGAAGGACTTTGCAAAGTTTGTCGAGTGAAATAGCTTGGAAAAAAATACGTCATCGTAAAAAGGAAAGCGAACTTTGGCTATTTCCCAAAAGGATAACTTAAAGCTCCCTTCTTGGAAGAGAAATTTTGAAATTGTTCCTCTTAATATGCCATCGTGTCTTAGGTCAAAGAGTATTTGCGGTGTAAATGCTAGACCCAAAAAGGCCAAAGATAAAAGAACTGTTTTTACATCTGGTAGTTTTTTTCTGTCTTTGAAAAATAAATAAACTGCGAAAGCCGCCAGGGCCAAAAAGTAAAATACTTCCGCTGCGCTTCCAAATTGCATAGCCATCCCTGCCATCAAAGAAGCCAAAATCCAAGCCCACTTTTTAGAATCGAGTACCAAAAAAAGATGCGATAAATCCCGCCCACTTACCACCCAGTTTCTCGGCCAATTTGTAAGCCAAGAAAACTCCAACTACTGTGGTCAGTGAAAGGAAAACGGACGGCCAGACTGGATTGCCCTTTCCCAGAATATAAAACGGAGCAATTAGCCAGTAGTACCAAGGGCCACGAAAGACTCCTTCTATTCCAGTTGTAGGCCCAATTAAAAACAGCTTTCCGTTTTTCCAAAAATCCCAGATGACTAATGCGTCGCGTCCTTGGTCAAAATAAAATCCGAGAAGTTCCCCAATCCTATAAACTCTTATTAATAGTGCAATGGCGAGAATGGCAAAAACAAGAATATTAATTGGAGAAATAAATTTCTTAAGAACTTTTGGCATTTGACATCTCCCTTGCACGCAATAAAACTTTTTCGACTCCCTCGTTAAACGGCGTCTTGAATTTTGCACCTGCGGCAAATACGTGTCCCCCACCTCCTACACCCAAGGATCTTGCTATCTTTGAAACGTCAGTTCCGGTTCTTGATCTTAGACTCACCGATAACCACCCTTTTTTCTTCTCTGTCATCCCAATTCCAAAGTTTGTTCCAACCACAGAATTCATAAAAACGTCTGTCCCGCTGGTGGAACTTGCGGCATAGTCCGCATATTTTTTATACTCCTCATAGGAAATTGCGTAGTAGGTAAATTTATGTTTTCTATCAATCTTCATCTTTCTTAGGATAAGCCCCCAATACTTGAGTACTCCAAAATCATTATTGTTATACTGCCGAAACATTATCGCGTCCTTGTCTGCTCCTAGCTTAATAAGCTCCGTTACTATTTCAAAAGTTTTTGCGCTTGTTCCCGGAAATCTAAATCCACCCGAGTCTCCAATAATTCCCGATAAGATGTATGTAGCTATATTTTTTGAAATCTCAACTTCCCAACTTTTGAAAAGATCATAAATTATTTCTGCTGTTGCGATTCTATCCGAATCTACCAAGTTTAGAGTTCCGAATTTTAGGTTAGTTGGGTGGTGGTCGATAACTACAATCTTCAGGTTTTTGGGGAAATTTAAATCTAGCCTTAAGGGGCTAAGAAGCCCTGGTTGTTGGGTGTCTGTTGCAATATAGAGGTCATACTTTGAAAAATCGAACTTAGATATGTCTTCAACGCTCTTAACAGGATTTGGTTTAATAAAAATCAGGTTTTCGTGAACATTGTCAAAACAAATGACTTCTACATCCTTCCTAAGTTTTTTTAGAAAATAATAAAGAGAAAGGGCAGAGCCTGCGCTGTCAGGGTCTGGACTTGCATGAAGTGTAAGAAGAATTTTCTTTGAACCTTCAATTAGCTCCCAAATTTTTTTTGATTCTTTGTAATTCATATTCCCAGACTCCTCTGTTTGGATTCAGCCTCAAGCACCTTTTTAAAAATTTCATATGTGGCCCTCACGTCCTCCACTGCGGAATGAACTTGTGGGAGCTTTATTCCAAAAAGTGGTGCAACAGACCTTAGACCAAGTCCTCCAAATTTCCCAATCTTAAAAAGCTTTGCATAAGTAATTGATGGAACGTCAATCTTGTGGTAGTCAAATTTATGGATTATCTTGTTGCGGGCAAATGCGTGCTCTAAAAAATCCCAGTCAAAAGCCACATTCCAACCGGCGATAATGCCGTTCGGGGAAATATTTGCAACCGTTAGGAATGCCTCTTTTGCCGGTAGTGCATCCCTCCATTTTTCTGGAGAGTAGCCGTTAATCTTAAGTGCTTCTTTTTCTGCCCGCTCAATGTGCTCGGGTTTAATTTTAGAAGAGTAGCTCCTCACTTCGTTAAAGTTTTCTCCGTCGGCAACTATTGCCGCAACTTCTATAACCTCGTGGACATCGGGAGACAGACCGGTTGTTTCAACATCCACAAAAACTAGGTTTTTGTCTCGGAAGTTCCCTGATTTTTTCATTGTACGTGGGCGAGTTTGTAAAGTATAACACCGCCGACCTCCCATTCAGCCTCAACCTTGCTCCAGCCGAAATTGGCAACTTGAGCCTTGGGGTTGTGGGTCGGGTCACATTTCGCCTTAGGGAGTTCGCAAACCACGAAGAGATACTTTCCAACCGTCTCGTCATATCTCTGGGGATCTAGGTCGGAAACGGAAGTATCCCAAGCCTCCAAAAAGTATTGATAGGCGTCCTCGTAATTTCGCTCTGCAATAACCGCCAGGTTAAATTTATCAAGTTTAACCTCGTCACGAATTTTGCTAGCCACTTCTCGAGTCCTTGCCAACTGGTAATTTGGAGGATATATCAAGGGATTATCTTTAATACCAAACTCAATTAAAACAAGAAGGGAAACTATCGAAATAACTTTCCCAATATTTCCTTTACTATTTATATACCCAAGTACCGCACCAATAAGAAGAAATGGGGCCGCAAAGAAAAACCCGAAGTAGTGGTCGTAAATTTCCTGACCAAGAAAATATTAATAATAGGGCTTTTTTGTTTACTTCCTGTCCCCTCTTTTTTAATGCAAAAAATGTCAACCAGAAGACTCCTAAAGAGACAATCAGGGTCACTTTGCCCCCCGCCCCTTCATCTTTACCCGTAACGAGCCTTGTAGTTATTTTTTCAGAAAGAGGAATAAATTTTGGCAAGGCATTCCAAGGTCGGGCTGATACGGTTTCCTGTCTTTCGGCAAAAAATTTCTTTATGGAGGACAAATTATTCCAACCGTGTCTCGCATCAAAAATAGCGAGGGGGGACATCAAAAAAACAAAAATTCCAAGTCCCAAAAAAGAATATTTTACGAAATTTTTAATCTCTAGTTTTGACTTTCTAATCTCAAAGAAGGTAATTATCCAAAAAAGGCCAATCGTCGGAACAAGAAGTAAGCCCAGATAATGAGACTGGAGCATAAATGCAAAAGAGGTCCCAAGGAGAAGGAGCCATTTCCACTGCCTCCTCTGCCATATTCTCCAAAGGCTGTAAACTGCCGTAAGTGCAAATGCAGGCATAATATTTGGATTCCAGGATGAACGGGAATAAATTATTACCACTGAGGAAAGGGAGTAAAGAAAGGAAGCTGCAAGGCCCGCATATTTTCCAAACCATTCGCGCCCAACGTAATAAACCCCAAATACTGTAGCCACACCCAAAAGTGCTATGAAAACTGCTGGGCCAACAGGGGAAAAATTGGCAAGAAGCAAAGGAATGGCAATCATATAATAATAAAGGGGGCCCAAGTACATATTTCCAATGGAAGTCCCCGGACCAATCAGTATCAAATCCGCCTCAACGAGTAAGCGCCTGACAATAATTGCGTCCCGCCCCTCATCTCCCAAGAAAGTCATGTATTCGGAAATCTTATATAGTCTTAAAACGGAAGCGATCAAAAGAATCACTCCCAGAAAGAAAGCTTCTTGAGGATTTTTCTTTACCCAGGAAATTGCACTTCTTAATATTTTCTTAATTTTTTCCACAGCTTAAAAAGATCCACAAAACTTTTGATTATTACGTTTATATTTCTTCCCGTACCTTTTCCTGCCAGCCTCGGCAAGTGGGTTACCGGAATTTCGACTATCTTAAATCCCGATTTTTTAGCCTTTATTAAAAACTCACTTGAGATAAACGCGCCCCTCTCGCTTTCCAGCTGTGGGATTTTATCAAATACTTTCTTGGAAATAAATTTAAAACCACAGTCTATGTCACGAACCTTTAGTCCAAAAAGGATCATGACCGCTAATTCCCACATCTTACTGGTAACTACTTTGAATTTTGAAACTTGCCGTTTTTTGTAGTATCCGATTACCAAGTCTGCGTTTGTCTGCCTTTGAGTTTCAATAAATTTTGCGATTTCCGAAAAATCAAATTGTCCGTCAGAATCTGTGAAGGCTATCCATGGATAGCGGGAGTTATGAAACCCACTTTTAAGGGAGGCTCCGTAGCCCCGATTAGGAGGGTGGGTAATAAGACGTATTCTTGGGTCTTCTTTGGCTAAATCTTCCGAAATCTCACCCGTCCGATCA
Organism: Candidatus Jorgensenbacteria bacterium GW2011_GWA1_48_11; assembly: GCA_001003475.1. GTDB lineage: Bacteria > Patescibacteriota > Minisyncoccia > UBA6257 > GWB1-50-10 > GWA1-48-11. The sequence continues at coordinate 5,466 of LCPF01000008.1, forward strand.
CTTGAACCGTCATTGACTATAATAATCTCCCATTCATCTGCAATTTCTTCGAGAACGCTTTTTGCCTTTCGTACCGTGTTCTCAATATTTTTTTCCTCGTTGTAGGCTGGAAAAAATACCGAAAGCTCGTCAATTAATTTAGCCATATAGTTTATCAAGTCTAACATAAGGCCTCTTAATGTTTCTACAAACGCCCCCAATCCAATTCTTCTCAAAACACAATTTACTAGGTTTAGATATTCTTGACCTTATATTTGAATGAGATTAGACTTAAATTGAGTTATGGGAAAGGGTAATTTTCTCCCAATCGTTGCAGTTGCTTTTGTAATTTTAGTAGCCTCGGGTTTCATTCTCTTCAAATCTTCCTTCCAGAAAATAATTGCTCCTATACCTAAGACGACTCCTACAAGTACCTCTGATAATGGTACATTTGACTCCTGCGAAGTATTGATGAATGGCAGCGAAATATTTCCAGCACTATTCAAGGAGGGTGTTGTTTGGAATAGGGCTTCAAAAGTTGAATATGAAGTTTCCGTGTTTCCGAAACCTATTATAATGAAGGGGTGCTTGATTGTATCTTCACCAGTCGATGACAACATAAGAGTTGCTGCCTTCGATTATTACATCGAGTACTCCGAAAATTATAAGTGGGAAACGGAAAATGGTGGAGATGTCCCTGGCAATGGGTTCTCTGTCTGGAAAATAGGTAAAAAAATTTTCCTCTTCCAATGGAATTCTAGTACAAGTATGAACTCGAAAATTATCACACTTTTCCTCTCAGAATGAGGTAAGAAACTTCAGGATTTCAATAATATCTAAATCAGGCCTTCCTTTCTTTTCAATAGTGATTTTATCACAACCTTTTATCGGAATATCCCCATTCGTTTCCCCTGACAAACATATTGGAAACGGAGTCGTTTGTCCCGACCCAGCCTTTATTGTTAAAACATCGACATTACCTGCATCAAAATCTGGCGTGGTCAATATAGCGACAGGTAATATCCCGTGTTTAATTGAATGAATAACATTGTCTTCACTCCTCGGTTTCACATCTATTTCTACCTCCTTAGCTACTTCTATCTGCCCCCCGGGTTCTGGAGAATACGAAACTTCATAATCCCCCGAACTTCCAGGCAACAATTCTTGAACCGATATTTCACCATTTCTATCATACCCTGCAATTGAGAACTGGGTGTCGTCTCCTGCTTCATAAGCATTTAGGCTAAATTCCCCCGCAGTGGGATTTATGACAAACAATGTCACTATCCCGTTTCCTACAGAAGATGGTGGAGGATCAAAAGATGTATCAACTATTACAGACTCAACTCCATAATAAGAATTGGGAATTTCAAAGTAAATCACACCCGTATTTGGATCTTTTCCAACCCTTCTACCTAAAGAGTCAATTAAAAATAACTCCGTGGGTGTAGAAGCTGAAATATATAAGGTGCTTAAGTCGGTTTGGGTTTCCTCAAACCTTCTCATCCCCAAAAATCCACCACCATACGATTGAAGTGATAAGCGATCGATCCACCTTGGATCATTAATCGTATAACTGTTCTCCTGGATACCTTTGGCAACGATAAAATGATGAGGTTCTTCCAAAATTACGGGCTTTCCACGCATCAAGTCATTTTCTAATGTTAGATAATCATTACTCTGGCCGAAACCAACAAATTTAATCTTTTGTGTCCCAAAATTTGCATTAGCTTGCAAGGCATAAGATGCTATCGATGGCCACATTACACCTCCAAACGAATTGTAACCATTATTCTCATCCAGCCAATTATTTAGAATACTAGGAGTAGTGGGAAAACCGTCCGGTGATTTATCAACTCCATAATATTTCAAAAGCATTGCAGCCGATGTAACAGCACAGCCACATGCACCAAGATTAGGTCCCCCGAAGATTTCGCATTCCAGTGAAAGGGTGTCAGCACTATCATACACTTCTTCAATCCAAGAAGGGTCAATCTGACTAAAATAAGGAACATCTAAAAGTGTGCCCGTTAACCCAGTAAACCGAAAAAGTGAGAGGCCGGCAGCGCCGTTTGAGGCGAAGATTAAGTCGCCTGCGACAGTAAGTCGCCACTCGTCTTCCATTTGGTATTGGGCTACTAAAGCCGGTAGGCTGGGACTTGAT